>CAIRDP010000054.1 GCA_903877385.1 uncultured Bacteroidales bacterium | reverse complement strand
TGCTGATTGCCAAAGAAATACGTTCCGGAGATGATTATGCAAGTGATGACAAACGCTTTGAACAACTAGAGAAACGACATCTTCAACGTCAACGAGATATTGCACGTTATTATAATTTCAATGTACCAAAGTAGAATTAATATCGAACATTGAATTTTGAATTTTGAAGTTCGTTATTCAAAATTCAAAGCCCATTGGGGATAAACAATTAAAAATCAATTCAGCATGAAGATCCTAGTCACCGGCGGAATCGGCTACATCGGGAGCCATACAGTGGTTGAACTCCAGGCCAGGGGATATGAGGTGGTCATAGTGGATGATCTTTCAAATTCCACCATCGAAGTGCTTGATAATATTGCCAGGATCAGCGGTAAAAAGCCTTTGTTCGAGCAGTTTGACCTTACCGATGCAGAAAGGACAAGACTGTTCTTTAAAAAGTACAGGGACATAAACGGGATAATTCATTTTGCCGCTTCCAAAGCGGTTGGTGAGTCGGTTGAACTTCCCCTGAAATATTATCGTAATAACCTTGTTTCACTGATCAATATTTTGCAGGGGATGCTCGATCATGAGATCCGTAATATTGTGTTTTCCTCATCCTGTACCGTTTACGGACAGCCCGATAAACTGCCGGTGAAGGAGGATGCCCCTGTGAGGCAGGCCTGGTCACCCTATGGTAACACCAAACGGATATCCGAAGAGATCATCACCGATACAAGCAAAGTCACAGGGGTGCAAAGCATACTGCTCAGGTATTTCAACCCTATCGGGGCCCATGAAACTGCAATCATAGGCGAGCTTCCGCTGGGAGTTCCCAACAGCCTGATGCCATATATAACCCAGACTGCCATTGGATTAAGGCCATTCCTGAGGGTCTGGGGAAATGACTACAATACTCCCGACGGAACTGCAATAAGGGATTACCTGCATGTGACCGACCTTGCCCTGGCTCATGTGATCGCATTCGAAAGGATGCTGAACGGTAAAATGAAACAGAAATTGGAAGTATTTAATCTCGGGACAGGGAATGGTTTTTCGGTGATGCAGGTGATTGAGTCCTTCGAACGTACCACGGGGGTTAAGCTGGATTGCCGTATCATGGACAGGAGGCCGGGCGATATCGAACAGGTATGGGCCGATACTGAACTTGCAAACAAGGAACTGGGATGGAAGGCCGGGAAAAGCCTTGATGAGATGACGGCCTCGGCCTGGAAATGGGAAAAGGCGCTTGCCGAAAAGCGTAAATAGTATGTTTTTTTATTTATCTTTGAGATTGGAATTTAAACAATAGCCAGGATGAAGACTATTTTGATCACCGGGGGAGCAGGTTTTATAGGCTCTCATGTTGTAAGGCGTTTTGTAAGGAACTACCCTCAGTATAAAATTGTAAACCTCGACAAGCTTACGTATGCAGGTAACCTTTCCAACCTGAAGGACATTGAGAATGCTCCTAACTATGAATTTATCAGGGCTGATATTGTTGCCGCTGAGATGATCAAGAAGATATTCCAGAAGTACAGGTTCGACGGGGTAATCCACCTTGCCGCCGAATCACATGTCGACAGGTCCATTGCCAATCCCACCGAATTTATTTATACTAACATTGTGGGAACGGTGAACCTTCTGAATGCGGCCCGGGAGATATGGGAGCAAACAGACGGCAAGCGTTTTTATCATATTTCAACGGATGAGGTTTATGGTTCCCTGGGTGATTCAGGACTTTTTGTTGAAACCACTCCCTACGACCCGAAGAGCCCTTACTCGGCATCGAAAGCCAGTTCCGACCACCTTGTAAGGGCTTATCACCATACTTACAAGCTGCCCATGGTGATATCCAACTGTTCCAACAATTACGGCCCGTACCAGTTCCCCGAGAAGCTGATTCCCCTTTCAATAAATAATATAAAGAATAACAAGCTTATCCCGGTTTACGGTAAAGGCGAAAACATCAGGGACTGGTTGTTTGTCGAGGATCATGCTGAAGCCATCGACCGCATTTTTCATTCAGGGATTACAGGCGAAACCTATAATATCGGCGGGAATAATGAATGGAAGAACATTGACCTGCTGAGGCTGATGTGCACAATAATGGATAAAAAACTTCGCAGGACTGCCGGGACTTCCGAACATCTGATCACATTCGTGAAGGACCGTGCCGGCCATGACCTGAGGTATGCCATTGATTCATCCAAGCTACAGAAGGATTTAAAATGGAAACCGGGTGCGATGTTTGAGCAAGGGATTGAGAAGACCATCGACTGGTACCTGGCCAATCCCGAGTGGATGAAGAACGTAACCTCCGGCGAGTACCAGAAATATTACGACAGCCAGTACAATAAAAGGTAGAAATAATAACAGGTATAAGCGGGGCGGGGGAATGCCAACGACCCGCTTATTTTATGCGCCGGCTACAGTAACGTCTTTCCCGATTTTCGAGATCAGTCCCTGTAAAACATTCCCGGGGCCAACTTCAATGAAATGAGTTGCCCCGTCGGCTATCATCCTTTGCACCAACTGAGTCCATAAAACCGGGGCCGTTAGCTGGGCAATCAGGTTTTCCTTTATTCTGAGGGGATCAGTGACTCTTTCGGCGGTGGCATTCTGGTATATAGGGCAAACAGGCTGGTGAAAAACAGTGCTGTTAATCGCGTCGGCAAGTTCAATCCTTGCAGGTTCCATAAGCGGTGAATGAAAAGCGCCCCCGACTTTCAGAGGTAAAGCGCGCCTTGCTCCCCCGGCCTTGAGTTTTTCGCAGGCGATCTCAATGCCCTTCATACTTCCCGAAATAACCAGCTGCCCCGGGCTGTTATAATTGGCCGGGACAACAATTTCATCAATGGATTTGCATATCTCCTCAACTTTCTGATCGTCGAGGCCCAGAATGGCAGCCATGGTCGAAGGCTCTTTCTCACAAGCCTTCTGCATGGCCCGGGCCCTCGCGAAGACCAGCCTTAAACCGTCCTCGAACGATAACACCTTGTTTGCAACCAGGGCCGAAAATTCGCCAAGCGAATGCCCGGCAACCATGTCCGGCTTAAAATCTTCGCCAAGCGTGGAGGCTAGGATTACCGAATGAAGAAAGATTGCAGGCTGGGTAACCCTGGTCTGCCTCAGGTCCTCATCAGTTCCGGCAAACATCAACTCGGTTATCCTGAAGCCCAGTATGTCGTTGGCCTTTTCAAAAAGCGCTTTGGCCGATTCAGATTTGTCGTACAAATCTTTGCCCATTCCTGTAAACTGGGCCCCCTGGCCCGGGAATACGTATGCAATCATAGAATGATGGATTAATTTTTATTTTCTATTGAAAAAGGTGCTCAAATCACAACGCAAGATGTACAAATAAATCCTTCATTTGTACATTGTACATGGTACATGGTACATGGTCCATTACCTTCGGTTTCCCAAAAACCTGATCAGGAACAGGAACAGGTTGATGAAGTCAAGATAAAGTGTAAGAGCCCCCAGGATGCTCAATTTCCTGGAATTGTCATCACCGTAAGTCCCGGCACCTGCACCAATCCTTTTCAGCCTTTGAACGTCATAGGCAGTGAGGCCTGTAAAGATCAGTACTCCGAGTATGCTTATGATATATTCCATTGAACTGCTGTGCATGAAAAAATTCACAAGCATGGCCAGCATAAGGCCGATCAGGCCCATCATAAGAATGGAACCAAACTTCGTGAGGTCGGTCTTGGTGGTGTAACCAGCCACGGCCATGATGCCGAACATCCCTGCCGTTACTATAAAGGTTTTAAAAACTGATGCTGCAGTGTAAATCAGCAATATAAAGCTGAGACTCATACCCATTAATACCGAGAACGCGATGAACAGCAGCGTCATTGCCAGGGCCGAGAGTTTCTGAAACCCGAACGACATCAGCAAAACAAATCCTATGGGGGCCAGGGTGACAATCCATCCCAGACCGGTTAATCCCCCGGTTTCAACATTGACCAGGCTTTTGATCGCCGACTCAGATGAAGCAAACCAGTATGCTGTTCCTGCGGTGATTATCATCGCCAGGGTCATCCAGGTAAATACCTGCGACATGAAAGTTTTAGCTACAATTGCGATATCGGCTCCCTGAGCCGATCCGTAATAATTCCTGTTATTGTCTTCGAACATTTTTTTATCTCCTTAATTAATTACAAATTATCTTTATTTCGCTACTTCGCTATTTTTAATGAAGTCTCGTGGATATCAGGTGCAAAAACTCCGCCCTGGTTTTATCCCTTTCAAACGCACCTATAAAATCGGATGTGGTTGTCACGGAATTCTGTTTCTGTATGCCACGCATCGACATACACAAATGTTGTGCCTCAATTACAACTGCCACACCCAGGGGTTTCAGTGTATTGTTTATTGCATCCTTGATCTGCATGGTCAGCCGCTCCTGCACTTGCAGCCTCCTTGCAAAGATCTCGACAACCCTGGCAATTTTACTGAGGCCTGTGATATACTTATCGGGAATGTATGCCACATGAGCTTTCCCGATAAACGGAATCATATGGTGCTCGCACATCGAATATATCTCTATGTCCTTCACAATCACCATCTCGCGATAGTCTTCGCGGAAACGTGCCGATAACAGTATATCTTCAGGATTGAGATTGTATCCCTGGTTCAGGAACAGTATCGATTTCGCTACCCGCAAGGGGGTCTTAAGCAAGCCCTCCCGATCAGGATTTTCACCTATCAGCCTGAGTATCTCCCTGTAATGATAACTTAGCTTCTCAAGTTTGGCTGCATCGTAATCCTCAAATTTTTCGTAACTGAGCTTTTCTTCTGTCATGTCAAATTGTCCTTATTCATTGCCGAAATATTCAACGATGTTATTTTCTGTTTCTTCAAGCCTGACCGAATGAAGATTTGCTCCGGAATTACGAACCAGGGGCTCAATCTCTCCCCATATCCCTATAGCCAGGTTCTCGGTGGAAGCAAGTTTACCTTTCATGAAATCCACCTCAAGATTGATGTTTTTATGGTCAAGCTTTTGTAGAATATTCTCCTCAATAAGCCGGCTGAGTATTTTTAAATCCATCACAAAACCGGTTTCGGGATCAGGTTCGCCTTTAACGGTGACCATTAAAATATAATTATGGCCGTGCCAGAGGGGATTTGAACATTTGCCAAAAACACTGAGGTTCTGTTCATTGGAATACTCGGAACGAAACAACCGGTGGGCAGAGCTAAAGTGTTCTTTACGTGTAATATACACCATTGTTATTTTCTTAAATCCCTGGCAAAGTTACGAATTATTTTTCTTATGTTTCCTGAAGACGTCGAATCGCACCCCGCCCCAGACCCGGAACTGCGAAACATCATAGAAGAATGATGAACTGCTCCATGGGGACTTGAGGTCATTGAAACCCGTGATCAGGGTACCTCCCACATACCATTTTGTAGTGTTAAATCCCAGGGCCACCCTCAGTCCTAACTGGAACACGAAATCACTCCTTGAATAGTTGTCATACTTTCCTTCATAGGAATAGGATACCCAGGAAACACCGGGGAAAGCAGCTGCGTTGAAATAGGCATGCTTCAGGAATACAAAGGTGTATGAGTACCCAGGGGCGAGGCTCACCGAATAAAACCTGCCTCCTTTAACAAGTTCATCCTTTTGCAGTTTGTAGTTTTTCGTGAGTTCCTTAGGAACAATCCCTGAATCAGAGCTTACTTTATAAAAAGAAAACCCCGGTCTTATCATGAAGGATCCGGCGCTTTTAACCTGGCGTTCATTTTGCAGGAATGCCGCCCTTAACGAAAATCTCCTGCTATTGTATACCCAGTAGCCGTATGCTCCCACTGAGAACAGGTTCATGTTTGGCAGTATATAATACCTGGTACTGACCGGATGAACATTCCTGATATAAAAACCATGGAAGTTCTGTACGAAGACCTCTGCCGCAACAGCCCTCCCGAAACCATTTAACCTCAGGTCAATGGCTTTTGTTTTACCATAGATCGATTCATTAAACGTATAAAATGGATTTGTGACTGACAACCCCAGTCCGAACCATTTGTAAAACCCGGCTATGCCAATCTTGATATTCGTGTTCGGTTTAAAACTGATATTGCCGATTTCATTTGTGCTGATAATGAATTCTGCATCCTGGTACAAGGCGAAAAGCCTTGTGGTGAGCCACCCTGTATAATCCTCAACATAGCTCGAATCGAGGCCTGTAACCGTGTCGCTTGCCTGGGCCTGGGATTTGAATTCCAGGCAGAACAGGAACAAAGTAATACTCAATGGAATAATTTTCCACTTAGCCGTCATTTCTTTTTTCAACTGCGGATGAAGATTTGGTCAGTGAAATGATCTGTACAACTTCAAAAACAGTATAGACAAGATAAAGGATAAAAAAGTTAAGCAGGAAGGCAACGGCATCTTTTCTGTTAAGAAATGAATAGATGATCATTACCGTTATGAAAAGAAAAAGTTTTATGGCTGTCGTTAGCATAAAGACAGAAATGAAGCGGTTGGACCTGGCTTCAAGCGACCTGCTGAGCAATATAAACGACAGCAGGCTGCAGGCATAATAAAAAATGAATAAAAAGGGAAGGGAAGGTGAAAACCATATTTTAGGGAGAATGAAATACAGTGCAAGCGACAGTAACCCAAAAGATAGGGTCACAATCAGCAAACGTTTTGCATATGATGAAACGACAGGATTCATAATTACTTTTTTTTAAGCAGGTCCCTGGTCACATAGTAAATTGCCAGGAATACTGCAGCAATGGAAAGTATTACTGTAAAAACCGGCTTCGTTTTAAGCCATCGGTCGAGTCCTAATCCCCCAAAAGCTCCCCCGACAATGATCACCATCATCTGGAATGCCATCCCCGAGTACCTTGCATACTGGTTCAGGGTCTTTTTGGGCTCATTTTGAGGTTCCATTTGTCATTGGTTTGACATCTCCGGAGCGGGAGCGGGTATCTCCATCTTACAGGTCCCTGAAAATTTCGCTCCCGGTTCAATGGCAAGCTTACCCGTGGTTATGTCACCGCTGTACCTTGCTGTTTCCTTCAGAGTCAGTAATTCTGTGACTTTTACAGTCGCAGTGACGTCCCCCGAAAAATCAGCACTCTGGCAAATGATCTCTCCTTCTATTCTGCCGGTTTGGCCGACGACCATTTTCCCTTTGCAATGGATATTCCCGATTAATGTTCCGTCAACCCTGAAATCTCCGTTCACACTGATTTCCCCTTTTACCACCGTGCCTGGACCCATGATGTTGATCGAAGGCATTTCCGGTTCTCTGTTCTTCGCCATGTTTTGTTTATTTTACCGGGTAATTTTTTTCAAAGAATTTCCGATACTTAGGAATGTCTTTATTCTTGTACAGGATAGGATAATTTGCAGCCGAGATCACAAAATCACTGTAATCTCCTGATGTCTCCAGTTTTGTAAAGATGTATCTGCTGTCCCTGATACTGCCAAGGTATTTCATTGCGCTCCTGGCATCATCAAAGGGACTTATTGTGATCATTTCCATGTTATTGCCGAATATCAGGCTGTTTACCTCGAAGCTTTCCAGATCGTGGAATTTGGAATTGAAGTCGGCAATTTTAATTTTCAGGGCATTAACTTCAATCTTGCCGGGATTTACAATCATTACATAAAAGTGAACTGCAGTTGAATCGAATTTGTAGATGCTTTCGGCTAGTCTGAGCATCGTTGCATTGGAATCGGCCGGTGCTTTGCCGGCAGGCCCCTGACCCGAAGGGCCTGACATTGAATTTAACACATCCTGTACCAGGGTGCTGACCGGGCTGGTGGGATAATCCTGCTGGATTTTTAAAAGCGCAACTATCATGGAGTCTGAAACTTCAATTTTGCCAAGTGAAAGTGCACGCAGGTAATCGAACCTGGGAAGCAGTGAAGTGTCGCTTTTATACTTTGCATTTGCTTCGGCGGCATTGCTGATCACCATATAGTATTGCTGGTTCTGGAAAGCATTGTAGGTTATCTCGTATAATTTGGAGGACTCGGATTTACGCGAGGCGATTTCTTTGAAATAATTCGGATTGCCAAGGAGCTTGGCATAATCCGATTCGGGATAGGATGTTAGCAGCAGGTTCCTGTAATAATCTGATTTTTGGTCATTCTTCAGTCCCTTATAGAGGGTGTACAGTTCATAATAGGCCTGGGCTTTACGGGGAAAGTCAGGAAAACGGTGAAGCAGGGTTTCAAAGCTTTCAATGGAATGCCCGTAATCATTCAAACCTTCAATATAAATGAAGCCCGACTTGTAATAAGCCTCCATGATATTTTTATTCGAGGCTGTAATCTTTGCAGGGGTGAGAGGGATGTCCTGGAGGTAATATTTCCTGTCTTTCGGGTTGGTCGACTTCGGCTCCGGCTTTTTTCCGCCCGCAGTATCAGCCCCGGCCAGTGTGATTTCCTTGGCCGTATCGGCAGGAGCTTCATTGGTGGTCAGGGTAGCTGCCTTATCGGTAAGAAACCAGTTATCCTCAAATTTCCTTCTCCCCCATTTTTTTGCGAAGTTGGAAAACCCGTTCGACATTGTAGCGGGATTATAGAAATACCAGCGGCCCTGTGCCGAAGAAGTGTTCGTAAGGTCCTCCTGGGCTGCAAACATCTGGTTTTGCTGCCTGGTCTGCTCATCCTGCTTCTTTTTGACCTCTTCGGCAATATAATTTGAGATCAGCCTGTCGATGACTTTATTCCTCCTGTCCTCGCTCATTGCTGCAAGAGTCTGCAAACTGTCCTCCTTCAGGATCAGTTGCAGTTGTTTAACAAGATCGGTCAGGGTTTCTGTTTTTTTCTTGATAGCTTTGTAATTCGCAAAATCGGCCGGCAGGAACTGCATCGTACTGTCATAATACGCCTGGGCTTTGGGATAATTCGGGAACGAAAAATAAATGTCGGCCAGCTGAAGGGCAGAGATTGACCTTTGGTAATTATTTGTTTTACTTGTACTTACCGATTGGCCAAGATAAGTAACAGCCTGGGTGGTATCTTTATCAGTGAGTGAGATTTGTGCAAGCGCATAATAAATCTGGTCGAGGTAATCCTTGTTTTTCTCGTCTTTAAGCATCTTCTTAAGCTTCTTGACAATATAATCCCGGTCATTGGATTTACTCGTATAGCATTGTGCCAGGTTGATCTTTGCATTGAACTCCATCTCATAGGTGTTGTTGTGCTTAAGCACCAGGGTATACATGGCTGCCGCCCTGTCGGGATCCTCCTGTTTCTGGTAGATCTGTCCGAGGATAAAATAAATCCTTGTTTTCATTTTGACGGTTGGCCCCAGCTCCAGCGCCCGGTTGAGATAAGGCAGGGATGCGTCATAGTTTTTCTGGAGAATATAAGAGTTTGCATAAGCCAGGTTAGCTTCTTCCTCATATTTTGAGGGTGCATCACCTTTGTTGATTTTATTCAGCAGCATATCAAGCATGGATTCACCCCGGTTATAATCGCCTAACTGGATATTTGCCATGGCGAGCCAGTGCATAGCATCGTATTTGATATCGTTATCATTGTACGTTTTAATGACGAACTCAAAGGTCCGCCTGGCCATGGGATAGTCCTTCTTGTAAAAGTAAGCCTTGCCGATAAGCATATAGGAATCGTCGATCCACTTGCAGTATTCCTTGTGATTGAAGAACATGGAATGCTTTTGTATGGTTTTTGAGGCCTTCTTGATTGCGTTGTCCGAAAACTGTGCAGCTTTATTGCCTGATTTATCTCCGAAGTTATATACCGGAATGACAAGGGCGAAATTGTCTTTCATCTGGGCATCATAATCCTTGATGCCCTGCCGCATCAGGTCCATGCCGTTCCAGTAAACGTTATAATGGGCGGTGAGGTTATGGTAAGCCCGTCTTGTCCAGGTGTTTTTCTTGGTGGAGCATGCACTAAAAAAAATTGTGCCGGCAAGCAATATAAAAATTCCGGCGAGGGCGTATTTCTTCGTCGAGATCAAATCTTTGGTAATTAATATAGGTATAACTACTAAACCGCAAATTTAGTATAATTTTACGATATTTGCAGCCGTTATGGATGCAGGATAATTGAATCGGGATGGCTACTGAAAAAGGAGATAAGAAAAAGCATAACTGGAAGGACAGGCTAAGGAATAAATACCGCCTGGTTTTCATGAACGATGAAACCCTTGAGGAACGCCTGACTTTCAGGCTTTCGCGCCTTAATGTTTTTGTCGCCCTGGGCGTGCTTACCATACTTCTTATTTTTTTAACGAGCATACTGATAGCATTTACCCCTTTAAGGGAATACATCCCCGGTTATTCCAGCGTGGGGCTTCAGAAAAAGCTTTATGAACTGACACTGAAAACGGATTCCATCGAAAAAGCCCTGGTACGTAAAAACCTTTACCTTCAGAACCTCAGGGATGTGATCAACGGGAAGGATCTTGCCGACAACAGGCCTGTTGTAAGGGATACCATACGTAAATATGGTGATATCCGCCTGAAAAGGTCAGAGGATGATTCTTTACTGCGGGCCGACGTCGAAAGCAGGGCAAAATACAATCTGTATAAAGCGGAATCAGGGGAAACTTCATCATCGGCAAAGGGCTCGATAGGGGGTGTGCTTTTCTTCACACCGCTTAAAGGTATTATAACAAATGGATTTGATCCTGTGAATAAGCATTTCGGGGTGGATATAGTGGCCAAAGAAAACGAAGCCATCAAATCGGTTCTTGACGGAACTGTAATATTTGCGAACTGGACACTCGAGACCGGTTACGTTGTTGCAATACAGCATTCGCAAAATATCGTAAGCATCTATAAGCATAATTCAGCCATTCTGACAAAAGCGGGGGATTATGTGAATGCCGGAGAACCGGTAGCCATTATCGGGGAAACCGGGGAATTCACAACCGGCCCTCATCTGCATTTTGAGCTTTGGTATGAGGGAAAGCCTGTAAACCCCAAAGATTATATTTCGTTCTGAATGGAGCAAACAACCTTACCAAAAAAGCGCCTCGCCCTTCTGGGATCCACCGGTTCCATCGGCAGGCAAACACTGGATGTCATCAAAGCAAATCCCGGGCTGTTCGAGGTGGAAGTACTTACGGCCCAGAATAATTGCGATGTGCTTATCAGGCAGGCCTTTGAACATAACCCCAATGTTGTCGTCATCGGGAATCCGGCCTGTTACAGAAAAGTGGCTACCGCATTGGAAGGTTACCCTATAAAAGTATTCTCAGGAGAGGATTCCATCACCCAGGTTATGGAAATGGAGTCCGTCGACATGGTGATCAGCGCACTGGTCGGTTATGCCGGGCTAAGGCCTACGCTCCGGGCTATCGAATACGGTAAAAATATCGCGCTTGCAAATAAGGAAACCCTAGTTATTGCAGGTGAGCTTGTGACAAAAATGGCCATTGCAAACAACGTCATGCTGGTACCGGTTGACTCCGAGCATTCGGCCATCTTTCAATGTTTAGCCGGTGAGCAGCCCGGAAGTGTCGAAAAGATCTACCTTACTGCCTCGGGCGGACCATTCAGGGGAAAAACGAAGGAACAGCTGCAGGCCGTTAACAGGGAAGACGCACTGAATCACCCTAACTGGAAAATGGGAAATAAAATCACCATCGACTCGGCTTCAATGATGAACAAGGGTCTTGAAGTGATCGAGGCCCGCTGGTTATTTGGCCTTAAACCTGAACAGATTGATGTGATCGTTCATCCGCAGTCAATCATCCATTCCATGGTCCAGTTTATCGACGGTTCCATGAAAGCCCAGATGGGATTGCCCGATATGAGGATGCCCATTTTATATGCTCTCGGGTTCCCGGGAAGGCTTCCTTCGGCACTTCCCAGGTTCAGTTTCCTTGATTATCCGCAGCTTACTTTTGAACCTCCCGACAGGGAAGTCTTCCGCAACCTGGAACTGGCCTATAAAGCGCTGGAAGCCGGGGGAAATATGCCCTGTATCCTGAACGCTGCAAACGAAGCCGCTGTTTTCGCTTTTCTGAATGAAAAGATCGGGTTCATGGAGATGACCGATGTAATTGAACATTGCATGCAATCGGCATTCTTCATCGCCCATCCTTCATATGAGGATTACGTTGAAACTCACAGGGATTCAGTCAAACGTGCCGAAGAATTTATTATTAACATTTTAAAACAAAAAGGGAAATCTTAATGGAAATATTCATCAAAGTAGTACAACTTCTTCTCAGCTTATCAATTCTGGTTATATTTCATGAGATGGGGCATTTTATTGCCGCTAAGTTGTTTAAAACCAGGGTTGAAAAGTTTTACCTCTTTTTCGATCCCTGGTTTTCACTGTTTAAGTATAAGAAAGGCGAAACCGAATATGGTATCGGGTGGCTCCCCCTTGGAGGCTATGTGAAGATTTCAGGGATGATCGATGAATCCATGGATACCGAACAGATGAAACAAGCCCCTCAACCCTGGGAGTTCAGGTCAAAACCAGCCTGGCAGCGTCTTATCATCATGCTTGGAGGGGTTACGGTAAACCTCATCCTGGCCATTGTTATCTATATTTTAATGCTGATGGCCTGGGGGGAACAATACCTGCCCACCTCATCTCTTAAATACGGCATTTCGGTGGATTCTACAGGGTACCAGATGGGCCTGAGAAACGGGGATAATATTGTTTCAATTGATAATAAAGTCGTTGATGATTTCGCTGCGATTCCCAAAACCCTTGTTCTTGAGGAAGCCAAAACAATACAGCTTAGCCGTGATGGCCAGAGAATCAGTATTGATATACCCAAAGGGTTCATCAGCAAACTCATAAAATACAAATCGACGGATTTTCTTTCATTCCGTTTTCCGTTTGTTGTTTCAAGTTTCAGTGCCGGGGCTCCTGCGAGTAGGGCGGGAATGATGAAGGATGACAGGATTATCGGTTTAAATGATACGCTGCGCCCTTATTTCAGTGAATTCAGGAAAGCCCAGCAGGTTTATAAGAATAAAGAAGTGATGGTCACGGTACTGAGGGGAAAAGACACCCTGAAATTGAAGGTTAATATTCCCTCAACAGGCCTGATCGGGGTTTATTCAAAGCCCCCTACCGATTTTCTGGATTTCAAAGAGAAATCCTATAACGGGTTTACAGCCATCCCGGCGGGCGTTGTTAAAGCCTTTGAAGGTGTGGGCAATTATATAAAATCCATCAAACTTCTTTTCTCCCAGGAAAAGGCCTATGAATCGGTTGGGGGATTTATTGCCATAGGATCGATTTTCCCATCAACCTGGGACTGGGAGGCATTCTGGCACCTGACTGCATTTTTATCGATAATGCTTGCAGTGCTGAATGTCTTACCAATACCGGCCCTTGACGGGGGGCATGTAATGTTCCTGCTGTATGAGATCATTTTCAGGCGCAAACCCAGCGATAAATTTATCGAGTATGCCCAGATTGTAGGAATGGTGCTGCTTTTCGGCCTTCTTATCTTTGCCAACGGGAATGATGTAATGAACCTGTTCAGGAAATGAACATAAATATCGAATATTGAACATTGAATGTTGAACGGCAAATTCTTTGTAATTCAATCGAATTACCATGCTAAATTGGGTTAAGAAAATCATTCGATATTCAAAATTCGTTGTTCAATATTCGAAATTCAATCAGATACTTTTTCCCTCAATGACTTGAATCCTTCGCCCAGGATCTCCGAGGCATCCAGCACGGTCAGAAAAGCTTTGGGGTCTATCTGCTGTATATATTCTTCGAGGATTATAAGTTCCCTGCGGCTTACCACTGTAAAGATTATCTTTCGGTCGGCCATATTGAACATCCCGTAGCCGTCAATGATCGTCCCTCCCCTGTTAAGATCGTTGATGATTTTATCGCGGATCTCTTCATATTTATCGGAAATGATAAACAGGCTCTTTTCGTAATTTATACCTTCGAGAACCCCATCGATCACTTTCCCTGTTATAAAGATCACGATCCACGAATACAAGGGGATCTTCCAGTCCCTGAAAATAAACAGACCGAAAAGGACGATCACCGAATCTACCATGATCATCAGCTGCCCAATCGGGAGTTTTGTATACTTTGCAATGATTGCGGCTATAATATCGCTTCCTCCCGAGGTGGCTTTGGATCTGAAAATAAGCCCCAGCCCCAGTCCGCAAAGGAATCCTCCGAAAATTGATGAGAGCAGGGCATCGCCCTTGACCAGGGGTTCAAACCCCCATATGAAGGTAAGCGTATCGGTAAAAACAGCAGTGAGGGAGAAGCCCAGGACTGTTTTAAACCCGAATCTAGGTCCAAGGACCTTCATCCCTATGATAGTCAATGGGATATCGAAGCAGAGGGCCACCATGCCAACCGGAGTCCCGAATATATAATGCAGAACGATGGAGATCCCATAGACTCCGCCGGGAACGATCTTGTACGGAGCTATGAAAAAAACAAAAGCGGTGGCAAGGATGAATGAGCCTATAATGATCAGGCTGTAAGATAAAAACCATTTTTTCGTAAACGGTTTTTCGCTATTGAAAAAGATTGACATAAACTATCGGTTTAATTAAGAAAACCCCAAAAGACCGGGGATCATAAAACAAAGTTGATGAAAAGATTGATGGTAACAAAATAAAAGCAATTCCGTATAACCAAATGCGGCAATTAGCCCCGGCGGGCCTGAAAAGTTTTTTTAATCTTTATACCAGGGTGTTTATGATTATCGTTTTGAAAAAAAGCTGTACTTTTAACGCCTTAAATTAACGAGTAACCCAAGCGGAACCTGATGCAAGTGCCTCTACTACCCGGAAAACCATGGTGTAAGTATGTTTTACCTACATTTATGGTTCTGTATTTGTTATGGGTTCCTGAATGCAGGGGGCAGCAGAACAGTGTAATAACCAATTACATGTTCAGCAATATGATTTACAATCCTGCTTTCGCGGGCCAGAGCGGCGGCATTTCCATAACAGGGCTGTTACGTGAACAATGGTTTGGTTTTAAAGACAGCGAGGGTTACGGAACATCTTCGCCCGAAACCATGTTTCTTAGCGTAGATTCACCTATACGTGCGATTCACGGAGGTGTCGGGGGAATGGTTTCCCAGGATAAGCTGGGTGCATTTAAAAATACAACGGTAAAGATCGGATATGCGTATAAGGCGGAAATCGGGCCGGGGAATTTTTCGGCGGGTGCTCAACTCGGTTTCCAGAACGGTAAGTTCGATTATTCCAAGTTGCATGCTGTGAACAGCAGCGACCCCCTGCTTGTTGCTGACCAGGCCAAGAGCGATATGATCTTTGACATCGCTATCGGGGTTTATTATCGCGTACCCGATAAATTCTATGTTGGATTGTCGGGAGACCAACTGCTTCAATCCCAGGGCAAAAACACTCAATACCGGCTTCAGAGAACCTTTTATCTGAACGGCGGGTATCAGTGGGATATCCCGGATCATCCGGCATTCCAGTTACAGCCAAGCGCAATTGTTATGTTTGACGGGGCTGCTTTCACTTTTAGCGTAAGCGGGCTCCTCTGGTATAACAACAAATTTTATGGCGGGCTTGGATACAGGCTGCAGGATGCAGCTTCGATCCTGGCCGGCATGATGATAAAAGGCTTTAGGCTAGGTTTGGCTTATGATATAGGAGTTTCGAAAATGATGAAGTACAGTAACGGGAGTTTCGAGGTAATGTTAAATTATGTTCTTAAGATCGAAACTGAGAAACTGAAAAGAAGTTACCGTAACACAAGATATTTGTAAATTATATTGCTAACTTTGCCGGTTTAATTCAAAAAACGGACAATAACATAATAAAGCTCAAGAAGAAGCGTTTATTTTTATCAACCAACTGCCCGAAAAATGAAAAAATTGCTCGTGTTTTTAGTCCTGCTGGTCTTCCTTGGAAGCTGCAGCAACTCAGGAAACGGAGAACTGACTGGGGTGAAGGGAAGAAAAAGGTATTATCAGCCTGATCCTTTCGGTATGGTTTACATTCCCATGGGTAGCTACACAATGGGTGTGGCCGATGAGGATGTTCCTTATGCCCAGCTCAACAATCCGCGTACAGTGTCGGTTGCGGCATTTTACATGGATCAGACAGAAATAACAAATAATGAGTACCGCCAGTTCGTGTATTGGGTGAAGGATTCCATTGCACGCAGGCTTTTGGGTGAAATCAAGCCCGATCTTTATTTTATCTCCGAAAACAAAAAAACCGGTGAAACTTTTGACCCGCCTTTTCTGAACTGGGAATCCAAAATCGAATGGAATTCGCAGGAACAGGATGTGAGAGATGCATTGAATCAGATGTACCTGCCTGAAAATGAACGTTATTTCAGGGTTAAGGAAATCGATTCCCGTAAACTTTATTACGAATATTACTTTGTTGACCTTAAAGCCGCAGCTCACAAGGAATGGGGAGGCCAGGCTGATGTGAAAGATGCTGGTCTTGCCAATCGCCCCCAGGGCATGAAGGACCGTTCGGTGTATGTTCGTAAAGAAGTTGTTAACGTGTATCCCGATACGCTTTGCTGGATTCATGATTATGTTTATTCATTCAACGATCCGCAAACAGAAAAATATTTCTGGCATCCGGCTTATGACAATTATCCTGTTGTTGGTGTGAACTGGAAGCAGGCCAATGCTTTCTGCATCTGGCGTACCCAATTAAAAAACAGTTTTCTCTACGGTAAAAAAGGCGAATCTTCGATCAGTGAATTCCGCCTTCCTACCGAAGCCGAATGGGAATGGGCTGCAAGAGGCGGATATGACGGCAATTCATATCCCTGGGGCGGACCTTACACCCGTAATGATAAAGGCTGTTTCCTTGCAAATTTCAAACCTTTGAGAGGAAATTACATAGATGATGGCGGTTTGCATACAGTCATTGTTGCCCATTACCCGGCTAATGAATTTGGCTTATATGATATGGCCGGTAATGTTGCCGAATGGACCAGGAGCGCATTCCATCCTTCTTCGTACAATTTCACCTGGGACCTGAACCCCGATTATACCTACAATGCAAAGGACAGCGATCCTCCCACTTTAAAACGTAAAGTGGTGCGCGGCGGTTCCTGGAAAGATATTGCATATTACCTCCGTGTTTCCACACGGGCTTATGAGTTCCAGGATACATCGAAGTGTTATATTGGATTCCGTTGCGTGCAGAATTTCCTCGGCCGTCAGAAGGATGATAATCCTGCAAGGGCATCCAAAGTATACAATTAACAGCATTTAATCAAATTAACCAATCTCAACTTAAACCTTCTGAATTATGGGTCTTCTGAATTTTGTAAAATCTAAAGGGTACAAGCAATTCATGGCCAAGCTGTATGGCTGGGGTGCATCAGTAGTTATCATTGGCGCATTGTTCAAAATCAATCACTATACGGGAGCTGATATCATGCTCATCATTGGTTTGGGAACAGAATCACTTATATTCTTCTTTTCGGCTTTTGAACCGCCCCATGTTGAACCGGACTGGAGTCTTGTTTACCCCCAGCTTGCCGGAATGTACCATGATTCTGACCTGGATGCATCACAAGCCCTTGCTTCAGGAGAATCGGTAAGCCAGGAACTTGATAAAATGCTTTCAAAAGCCAAGATAGGACCCGAACTTATTAACAGCCTTGGTGAAGGTTTACGCACTCTTACAGATACCACATCGAAATTGGGTAAAATGTCGGATGCCGCAGTTACAAATGACCAGTTCGTAAATTCGGTAAGACAGGCAACCGACGGCGCTTCCAAACTCAGCGACTCATATAAGAAAACCGCCAGCGTTCTCGAGCAGAGCGTGAATACTTCCCAGGAACAGCTTCAGCATATGCAGTCGGCCGCAAAGAGCGCAGCCGGACTGTCCAGCGCTTATGCAGAGGTTGCAAGTTCCCTTAAGGAAGAGATCAAGGTCAACCGGGATATGACTTCAAGCATTTCCGCAGCCACTGCTTCAGCAAACAAATTCATGGAGAAATACAATGAATCGGCTGAAATGCTTGCAAAGACTGCTTCCACATTATCGTCATCTACCACCGAGAATGAAAATTACAACAAGCAGATGCAAAGGGTTTCAAGTAACCTTTCGGCATTGAATGCATTGTATGAACTGCATCTCCAGGGTTCCAACGAGCAAATGGAAAATACCAATAAATTCAATTCCATACTTGGAAAATTTGCAGATAACCTTACCGAATCTGTCACAAATACAGCCAAATACAAGGAGAACCTTAATCTCCTGAATAAAGTCGTTGAAAAACAACTTCAGACGTCTTCAAACCAGGTTGAAGCATCGTCCCAGATGGAGGACAGCATGAAGCATTTCCTGGAAAATCTCAATGCATCGGTTACTCAAACTGCCAGATTCAAGGATCAGGTGGATGCACTGGCCAGCAATATCGCCGCTCTTAATAAGGTTTACGGCAATATGTTATCGGCCATGAACGTCAACATTAAATAAACCTGGCAAATTACAAATCCGGATTATTCATCTGAAAACCAAAAAGTAAATGGCTGGATATAAAGAGACACCGAGGCAAAAGATGATCGGGATGATGTATCTCGTTCTCACTGCATTACTTGCGCTTAACGTCTCGAAACAAATGCTTGATGCATTCATCGTGGTGAACGAAACCATGGAGAATACAAACTCAAATTTCAATAAAAAGCTAGATAACACAATTGCCAAATTCAAGGTCCAGTATCAAATGAACCCGAATAAAGTCGGGCCTTACTGGGACAGGGCTAAGAAAGCCCGCCAGCTTTCCGAAAACCTGGCGAATTTTATCGACAGCCTGAAGTACACAGTTATCTCTCAAACCGAAAGAATCCCTTTTAAAGATGCTAAAGTTATCGCACTTGCCGATTGCGAGAAAAAAGAGAATTATGACCAGCCTACCAATTTCTTTATCGGTAGTTCCCATGATGGCTCCAGCGGGCAGGCAAGGGTTCTGAAAAACAAGATCGAAGAATATAAAAAGCAAATGATCGGTTTGCTCGACGCCAAATACCAGGGTACCATGAAGCTCGGCCTTAAAACCGAAGGCAAGTTCAAGGACTCCTATGGGGTAGGCCAGAACTGGGAAATGCATAATTTCTACCACACCATCCTCGCAGCAACCATAACCATTCTTAACCAGATCAAAGCCGATGTCTATAATGCCGAGTTTGACGTTGTAAATAATCTGTTTGCAGCTGTTTCGGCCGAAGACTGGAAGTTCGATGCTATCCGCGCAAAAGTCATCCCCAAAAGCAATTATGTATTCCTTGGCGAGGAATACCAAGCCGAAATACTTGTTGCCGCCTATGATACAAAAGCAAACCCAAATGTCAGGTATGTTCTTGGATCTGATACCCTTACGGCCGCAAACTTTAAAAATGCCACGCCGATAACGGGCGAAAACGGGGTGGTTACCCTTAAACTCGGGGGTTCATCCGAAGGCCTGAAGAAATTTGCCGGCATTATTAAAATTGTAAGCCCGATGGGCGATACCATGACCTTTCATTTCAAGGATGAGTTTATCGTAGCGAAACCTGCCCTTATCATTTCACCGACCAAGATGAACGTCTTTTATATAGGTGTGGATAACCCCGTCTCCATTTCCGTTCCGGGTGGTCCTGAAAAAGTAACACCGACTATCTCGGTTGGAAGCATCAGGCAGGAAGGGAAAGACTGGATCGTTAGTGGAATTCCGCAAAATACCCGCGAAGCAACAATTACTGTTAATGCAGTATTCTCGGGCAAATCCAAGAACATGGGAAGTTATGTCGCCCGACTGAAACCTGTGCCTGACCCCATCGCGAAAATAGGTGGAAAAAACCAGGGCGTCATTTCCAAAAGCATCCTCCTGGCCAGCCCGATTCTTATCGCGGAGATGCCGGTAGGGTTTGACTTTGACCTGAAATATGTAGTTACTTCATACAATTTCGTCACAGATATTACTGGAGAACTTTATGAAGAAAAATGCCAGGGAAACAGGCTTTCACCCAATATGGTCAGATTGATTACCAATGCAAAAAAGAATAAACGTATCTGGCTTGAAAACCTCACTGTTAAAGGTCCGGATGGAGAACGATCAATCACTGGTATAAACCTTAAGATTAATTAAACCATTATATTTCAGCACATCATGAAAAGGATAGTTTTCATCGCATTGGTTGCAGTACTCGTGGCCGGGGTCAGGATGACCACCTGTGCACAGGTACTGGAAGCTCCTCCGAGGGATGGTGCTTTTGACAGGACCGTGATCACCCAGGTTCAGCCCATTCCCTATCCTTATTTACGGGAAGCAGATATCACATGGACCAAAAGGATCTGGAGAGTCATCGATATGCGTGAAAAGATGAACCAGCCGTTTTATTTTCCCGAGGCACCCCAGAACCAGTGGAAGAGTTTTATCCAGATCATCCTGGATGCTATGAAGGAAGGGACAATACAGGCATACTCGGCCGAGACCGACCTGTTCCTTGTTCCTGTCACTTACAAAGAAACGATGGACCAGCTGGAAAAGAAGAAAAAAGTGAGTCTGCCGCGCCCCGATAACCCTGATCAAACGTTCGATACCGTTATTTCAACTCCTTTTTATTCCACCGATGTCAAACAATTAAGAATTAAAGAAGACTGGTACTTCGATAAACAACGGTCGGTGCTCGAGGTGAGGATACTTGGGATTTGTCCTATGGTGGAAAGCTTTGCTGAGGATGGTACTTCCCGTGGCCCGAAACCACTGTTCTGGATTTATTTCCCCGATTGCCGCAACCTGTTCGCACGCAACGAACAATACAATCTCAGGAATGGTGTGGCCGGCCGCCTTACCTATGACGATGTGTTCATGAAAAGGATCTTCTCGAGCTATGTCTATAAGGAAGAAAATGTTTATGACCGAAAGATCAGCGACTATGCAACAGGCGTGGATGCCCTCCTGGAATCCGAAAAAGCAAAGAATAAAATCCTTGAGTTTGAATCAGGCCTCTGGGAATATTAAAACCTGAAAGAATTTTTTTTTTGATTTTCTGCCCCGGCTTTCCGGGGCAGTTTTTTTTTCAATGACTGCGGATTTCATCCTCAGGCTTAACAGATATTTGATTATTTTTAGCAAGCTAATTGTCTTCATTTTGGTTGCACTCAAACCTTTTCTTGAAACCTCTGTCGAATACCTGAAAGGTGTTGGCCCGGTAAGGGCCGAAGCCCTGCGAACAGAATTGCAGATTGAAACTTTCGGCGACCTGCTCACCCATTTCCCGTTTCGTTATGTCGACCGTTCGAAAATGTACAGGATTGCCGATATCCATGATGAAAATACATTCATACAACTGAGGGCAAGGGTTATTAAAACGAAACTGATAGGTTCTCCCCGCTCGCAACGGATGGTCGTTTCGGTTGAAGACGAAAGCGGACAGATCGACCTGGTGTGGTTCCAGGGAGTCAAATGGATGGCCGATAAATTCGCTAACGGACAGGAATGGATTATTTTCGGGAAACCTCAGCTGTTCAACGGCCAATGGAATATTCCTCATCCCGAGGTGGAGCCTCCCGAAAAAGAACCTCTGCCAATCAGCAGTATCATTCAACCTATTTACAGTTCCACTGAAAAGCTGAAGTCGAAAGGCCTGGATTACAAGGGGATTGGAAAGCTGGTAAAGACCCTGCTGCTGCATGAGAAGTTCGGTATAGCCGAAAACCTGACGCCGGGCATACTCGAAAGGCTGAGGCTGATGGGCCGGGCTGATGCTTTTTTAAACATTCATTTCCCCCGTAGCCCCGAACTGCTTGAAAAGGCGCAGGTGAGGCTGAAGTTTGAGGAGCTGTTTTTTATTCAGCTCAGGCTTCTTAAACAAAGGATTAACCGACTGCAGAAGAATGAAGGGCATGTGTTTGCCACAGTTGGCGCTTACCTGAATGATTTTTACCACAAATACCTCACTTTTGAGCTTACAGTGGCACAAAAAAAGGTGATCAGGGAGATCAGGGCCGATATGGGATCGGGAAAACAAATGAACCGCCTGCTGCAGGGCGATGTGGGCAGCGGCAAGACCATGGTGGCGCTAATGTGCATGCTTATTGCACTTGACAATAAATACCAGGCCTGCATGATGGCACCCACCGAAATCCTCGCAAACCAGCACTTCGGCAATATTTCACGAATGCTTGCAGGCCTCGATGTGGAGGTAAGGCTGCTTACAGGTTCAACCAAACAGGCCGAACGAAAGGAAATCATTCAGTTGCTGGAAACCGAACAGCAAACAATACTGATCGGGACCCATGCATTGATAGAAGAAAATGTGCAGTTCAGGAATCTCGGGCTGGTCGTAATTGACGAACAGCACCGCTTCGGGGTGGCCCAGAGGGCTGCCTTATGGGAGAAAAACCAAAAGACCCCCCATGTACTGGTCATGACCGCAACCCCCATTCCGAGGACCCTTGCAATGACGCTTTACGGGGACCTGGATTCATCGGTTATTGACGAGCTGCCGCCCGGGCGCAAACCGATCATCACGAAACATGTTTATGACCGGGACCATTATAAAGTCTATAATTTTCTGAAACAAAAGATCCACCAGGGAAGCCAGGTTTATATTGTATATCCCCTCATCGAGGAATCGGAAACCCTGGATCTCAAAAACCTAACCGAGGGGTACCAAACCGTGGTAAAGGAGTTCCCTCCCCCCGGCTTTAAAGCAGGCATGATTCACGGCAGGATGAAACAGCAGCAGAAAGATGCCGAGATGAAGCGCTTTCTCGAAAAGGAAACCCAGATCCTTGTTTCCACCACCGTTATTGAAGTAGGTGTGGATGTGCCCGAAGCCTCTGTGATGGTCATCGAAAATGCCGACCGCTTTGGTCTTTCACAACTTCACCAGCTCAGGGGAAGAGTGGGAAGGGGCAGTTCCCAGTCCTATTGCATACTGATGACCCCCGGAGAACTTGGAAACGATGCCCGAACACGCATCACTACCATGCTGAGGACAAACGATGGATTTGAGATAGCCGAAACAGATCTCAGGCTTCGCGGTCCGGGAGACCTGCAGGGTACACAGCAAAGCGGCATACTGAATCTCAGGGTAGCGGATATTATCAAGGATGAAAAGATCCTGAAGTTTGCCCGTAATATTGCCTCCGATATCCTTAATGAAGACCCCGGCCTCAGGCTTGAAAAGAATGCCATTTTGGCAAAGCACATCGTTCATATTGATGAACGTCAACAAAATTGGGGGCTTATTTCATAGTTTATTGCTCAATAATTTCTACCTTTGTTCCATAAAATAAGGCTGCATTATGAAAATTTCCTGTAACTGGCTCAGGCAATATATCAACACTGATCTGCCGCATGAAAAATTGGCAGAGCTGCTAACCGGTTGTGGTCTTGAAGTTGAGAACGCAGAGGAATTTTATAGCGTTAAAGGCGGTCTTAAAGGAGTCGTGATAGGGGAGGTTCTGAGCTGTGTGAAGCACCCTGGTTCTGATCATCTTTCACTCACAACAGTGAACATAGGGAAAGACGAGCCTTTGAAAATTGTCTGCGGGGCGCCGAATGTGGCTGCCTCCCAAAAAGTGGCTGTTGCCTTGGTCGGAACCAATCTTTATTTCAATGAGAAGGAGCTCACGCTTCAGAAGACCAAAATCAGGGGTGAAGTTTCCGAAGGAATGATCTGTGCCGAAGATGAACTTGGGCTTGGAACCGGTCATTCGGGCATCATGGTTTTATCGGCCGATGCAAAGCCGGGCAGCCCTGCCTCGGAATATTTCGGAGTGGAGCATGACTGGGTGTTTACTATTGGTCTTACTCCAAACCGGGCCGATGCGGCATCCCATATAGGGGTAGCCAGGGATGTGGCTTCCGTGATCAACAACTTCGGGAGGGAGGAACCCCTTTTGAGCGGCAGGGCTGTTATAAACCTTCCCGACGTATCGGCTTTTAGCCAGGCCAACGACAAACTCCCGATAGGTATTACCCTGGAGAACCCTGAAGCCTGTTTAAGATACACCGGCCTTACAATTTCCGGGATAAAAGTCGGGGAATCTCCTTCATGGTTAAAAAACAGGCTTCTTGCCGTGGGCCTGAGGCCCATCAATAACATCGTTGATGTTACCAACTTCATCCTGATGGAGCTTGGGCAGCCTTTGCATGCGTTTGATGCGGGGCAGATAGCAGGAAAGAAGGTTGTGGTAAAAAAATACCCTTCCGCTACCAGGTTCACCACCCTCGACAATATTGAACGCGAACTCGGTAATGACGACCTGATGATCTGCAGCGAATCGGAGCCCATGTGCATTGCAGGGGTTTTCGGTGGAATTAAATCGGGGGTTACTACTGAAACGACTTCTGTTTTCCTTGAAAGCGCCTGTTTTGATCCTGTTCATATACGAAAAACCGCAAGGTTCCACGGGCTCTCCACCGATGCTTCCTTCCGTTTCGAAAGAGGGACCGATGTCAATATCACTGTTTATGCCATCAAACGAGCTGCCCTTCTGATCAGGGAAATTGCCGGAGGTGAAATCTCTTCCTCCATTACCGACGTTTATCCAAAACCTGTTGAGCCGGCAAGGGTAGTTCTGCCCTGGTTCAACCTTGACCGCCTTATCGGGAAAACCCTGAACAGGCAGGTTGTAAAAGATATTTTAACCGATCTCGGGATGCTGGTCAGCGAAAATTTCACAAACGGGCTTCAGGGCCTTGACCTTGTAATTCCTTCGTTTAAAGTGGATGTGACCCGGGATGTGGATGTGATAGAAGAAGTTTTGAGGATCTACGGCTATAATAATGTTGAAATACTCCCTGAACTCAGGTCTTCCATGTCATTCACCAAAAAGCCTGACCCGGATAAAATGAGGAATATGATTTCGGACTACCTTTCGGCAAACAGGTTCAACGAGATCATGAGCAACTCATTGTCCCGCTCCCTTTATTACGGGCAGAATCCTGACCTGCCTTCCGAAGCCTGCGTGAAGATACTGAATCCCATAAGCCGTGACCTTGACGTAATGAGGCAAACCCTTTTATTCGGCTGCCTCGAAAGCCTCATCTATAACCTCAACCGTAAATCGGCTGATCTCAGGTTGTACGAGTTCGGAACGGTTTACAGTTTAGCTTCAGGTGTTAAGGATCCCGTTAAAGGCTATCATGAGGAAACCCATTTAGCCATTACGTTAACCGGCAGGTCGATGGCCGAAAACTGGAATGCCGGCGACGGAGCAGTAAACTGGTTTGAGCTGAAAGGCTATATACAGGCTATTTTGCTTAAACTGGGGATAGTTAATGAAACTGCAAATGCCATCCGCAGTCTGACCCAAAAAGAATTTTCGGACCATACCTTTGTGACCGGGATAATGTATTCATTTAACGGCAGGTTTATAGGGAAAGCCGGTCTTTTATCAAAAGCCGTTTTAAAGTTATTTGACATCAGGCAGGATGTGTATCATGCCGAGCTGGACTGGACTTCTTTACTTTCACTCGTGCCGGTAAAGGAGACCCGGTACAGGGAACTTCCGAAGTTCCCGGAAGTCAGGAGGGACCTCGCGTTGCTTCTTGATGAAGCGGTGGAATTCGGGGAAATTGAAAAGCTAGCATACGGTACCGAGAAGAAACTCCTGAAACATGTCGGGCTTTTCGACGTTTATGAAGGCGAGAAGATAGTTAAAGGAAAGAAATCCTATGCCTTGAACTTTCTCCTCAGGGACGATGAAAAAACACTTACGGATAAAGAAATTGATAAATGCATGGATCGTCTGATCAAGGCATTCAGTGATAACTTAAATGCACAGGTTCGTTAGATCTTCTTAACGGAACCATTAAAATCAAAGCTTTGGCAACAAAAGAGAACCTGAATTATTCGGTAAGCCCAACCGGTGAAAAATTTGCTCTTCCTTTGAAGAAGGACTACAAAAAAGAGTTCCTGAGACTGGAACAACTTGTGGGAAAAGCCAGGAAGGAAAAGAAAGAGATTGTCGTTGTCATGGGCATAGGTTTTGTCGGGTCCGTGATGGCTGCAACCGTGGCAGATACAAAAGACAAGAAGGGCAAATGCAGTAAATTCGTTATCGGATGCGACCTGCCGAGCCAGAGAAGCTTCTGGAAGATTGCAAAGATGAACAAGGGCCTGTCGCCGGTCAAGGCCGAAGATCCCGAAGTTGATATCATCATTGACCGCTGTGTCAATAAAAACAAAACACTGGTTGCGACTTTTAACAATGAGTGCCTGAGGTTTGCAAACTGCGTTGTGGTTGACGTACAGTGTGATTTCGTAAAGAAGGAGCTGGGCAATATGCGGAGCGGTGAAACGGATATGGCTGCGCTGGAGGATACGATGAGAACTATAGGGGACAAGATTAACCCTGGCTGCCTGGTCCTTATTGAAACCACCGTTGCCCCGGGCACTACCGAATTCGTAGCCTGGCCGATACTGAAGCAGGAATTCCAGAAACGTGGAATAAAAGATACTCCGCTCTTGGCTCATAGTTTTGAACGTGTGACACCGGGCAAAAATTATGTGGCATCGGTGAGGGACTACTGGAGGGTTTGTTCAGGCTGCGAAGAAGTGGCCCGCAAGCGGGTTGAGAAATTCCTGCACGAAGTCCTGAATACAAAGGATTTTCCCCTCACCGTGATGGATCGGCCGATTGAATCGGAAACCACTAAAATAGTTGAGAATTCCTACCGGGCCACAATTCTTGCCTATCTGCATGAATGGAGCCTTTTCGCTGAACGTAACGGAGTGGACCTGATCAAGGTAGTCAAGGCGATCAAGATGAGGCCCACCCACAGCAATATCATTTTCCCCGGCCCCGGGGTAGGAGGCTATTGTCTTCCGAAGGACGGGGGGCTGGGATACTGGGCCTACAAGCATATCCTGGGTTTTGAGGATGGTGACAAGCTTTTCAGGATTACTCCTGCGGCAATTGACATCAATGATACCCGTGCTTTGCATGTGGCTGAGCTTACGCGTGATGCCCTCCGTAACATGGGCCGTTATATCGCGGGATCGCAGGTGCTCCTTTGCGGCGCTTCTTACCGGCAGGATGTTGGCGATACCAGGTACAGCGGGAGTGAAATGGTTGTGCGCAAGCTCACCGAGATGAGCGCCGATATTAAAGTTCATGATCCCTATGTTGAACACTGGTACGAGCTGGAAGAGCAGGATACATACCCTTCGCCCGGAAGTTCATGGAAGAGGTTCTTCCGCAACCAGGAAGGGCTGAAGAACTCGGTGGTCTCAAAAGACCTTAAAAAAGCACTGAAGGGGGTTGATGCATTCATTCTTGCAGTGCCTCATACCCAGTATCTTCACCTTGATCCTGATGATATAGTGAAATGGGCAGGAGGGCCTATTGCGGTGGTGGATGCTTTTGGTATACTGGATGATGACAGGATACGCCGTTACTTTGAGCTGGGTTGCGAGGTTAAGGCCCTGGGAAGGGGACATCTGGCAAGGCTGAAGAGGGAAGTGAGGAAGTAGGATGCGGGATAAAGGCGCTTCGCGCCGATGCGGGATGAGGGATACACATTAAGAGTTAACAGATAACGATTCACGGATCAGGATTATGGATGTTCAAATGATCAAGCAAAGGTTCGGCATCATCGGGAATTCCCCGCTGCTCGACAGGGCTATTGATATAGCACGCCAGGTTGCTGCAACGGATATTACCGTATTGATCTCGGGTGAAAGCGGAACAGGAAAGGAATTCTTTCCGAAGATCATCCATCAGCTCAGCGCGCGCAAACATGGATCTTATATTGCGGTGAACTGCGGCGCTATTCCCGAAGGCACAATCGATTCCGAACTTTTCGGGCATGAAAAAGGATCTTTTACCGGCGCTCACGAAGCCCGTAAAGGCTATTTTGAAGTGGTCAACGGCGGAACCATCTTCCTGGATGAAGTTGCCGAGTTGCCGCTGGGAACGCAGGTCCGCCTGCTCAGGGTGCTCGAAAGCGGGGAGTTCATCCGCGTTGGTTCTTCAAAAGTGCTGAAAACAAACGCCAGGGTGGTCGCTGCAACGAATGTGAACATTCCTGATGCTGTTGGACAGGGGAAATTCAGGCAGGACCTTTATTACAGGCTGAATACCGTGCCTATTTTCGTGCCGGCTCTCAGGGACAGGCAGGATGACATCTACCTCCTTTTCAGGAAGTTTGCCGCCGATGCGGCAGATAAATACCGCATGCCTCCAATCTCACTGGATGAAGATGCCCAGAAGATACTGATCGCTTACCGCTGGCCCGGAAATATCAGGCAGCTGAAGAACCTTGCCGAACAGATTTCTATCATTGAAAAGACCCGGGTAATAGATGCCCCTACCCTTACCAAATACATGCCCCTGGCACATTCTAGCGACCTGCCGGTTCTTTACAAAGGCCAGGATGCTTCAAATTTTTCGGAAAGGGAACTGCTTTACAAGGTTCTTTTCGACATGAAAAAGGACATGAACGATCTGAAACAGCTTGTTATGAACCTTCTTCAGAATGAACAGCTCATTGGCAATTCCCAGTCTGAAAATTACCAGCTTATCAAGAAGCTTTACCAGGATTTCGGGGAAGTTAAAGAGCAGGCTCGTCCTATTATTGTGCACAATGCCGACAATTCAATGCCTGTGACTGAAACAGTGCAGGACCCTGAAGAGGTTGAGGAATCCCTTTCGCTTGAAAAGAAGGAAAAGGATTACATTAAACGGGCACTTGAAAAATATAAGGGCAGAAGAAAAGAAGCTGCCCGGGAATTGGGGATTTCTGAAAGAACATTATACAGGAAGATAAAGGATTATAATCTTGAATAAACAGCTAAGGTTTCGGGAAGCATGAAGGAGCAGAAAACAATATTATTTAAAACGGACTTGTTTATCCGGGTTTCTTTTCTTTTTCTTACGCTTGCGATGGTCATGCTACCCCTGGTTTCGTGCAAGGTCAGCTACTCCTTCACGGGGGCATCCATCTCGCCCGATGTGAAAACCGTGACCATCCCTTACATGACAAACAGCGCGTCGACGGTGGTCCCTACATTGACCAGGACCCTTACCGATGCACTGAAGGATTATTATACCTCACAAACCAGCCTTCACGTTGTAGACCGGGGCGGGGATCTGGAAGTTGCAGGAAACATCACCGGGTATGCCGTGACGCCTGTCGCAATCCAGGGGAATGAAACGGCCGCAATGAACCGCCTTACTATTACTGTGAACATCAAGTTTATCAACAGGAAGAATACAAAACAAAATGTCGAACAAACATTCTCGAGGTACCAGGATTATCCTGTCGCCGATTTAAATACTGTACAGGACAGGCTCATTGCAACGATTACCGACCAGCTTGTGCAGGATATCTTCAATAAAACGGTCGTCAACTGGTAATTAGGAATTCAGTCTTATATTTGTAGTATGAACCGCCAGCAATTTTCGGAACTGGTTAAAGATCCCCGGTCTCTTGGCGAAGGCAGCATTACGGAGCTGGAGGCTATTCTTAAGCAATATCCTTATTGCCAGACCGCCCAGGTACTTCTGACAGTTAACCTGCTTAAGCAAAACCATTCCTCATACCAGGCGCAATTAAAGAAAGCGGTTGCTTATGCCGGCGACCGTAAAAAGTTAAAGGAGCTTCTTGAAGGAAAAATGCAGCAAACTGCAGCCGCTCCTGTTGTTGCAAGCACAGAAACCCCGGCTGAGGCTGTGGCTGCTGTAAATATTCCCGAACTGCTTCCTGCTGTTGCCACAACCTCAATTGTGCCTGAGGTTATACCCTATACCGCTGGTCCTGATGTCATCCCCGGCCAGGTTCATCCTCCTGTTGCCGATGAAACTCCTGCACTGCACAACCTTGAGATCAAGCCCCCCTTAACGTTCCAGGGAACAGAAGCCAGGCAGGAAAACTATATCGAAGAATCCCTGATAAGTTCTGAAGAGCTGGCACTTGCATCTCCCACCCAGGCGGCTGCAACGGAACAGGAAACTGTGCATCCTGCCGTCATCCTGCCTTTGGTAAACAGGAAATCCGAAGCTTCACTTGAAAAGCTGACCCAGGACGACCTGCTTACAATTGTGAGGAAAAGGCTGGCCGAAATCAATGAGGAAAGGAAAGGGAAAGAGCCCAAACCCGAGCCGGATATACACTGGAAAGAACCTGAAAAGGGAGAGCCTGTTCTGAGACCAGCGGCGGAATTCATCAGGTCAAAAGATGAATTGATAGAAAAATTTATTAAAGAGGAACCCCAGATATCCAGGCCTAAGAAAGAGTTCTTCAACCCGACCTCAAGCTCGCAAAGATCCAACCTGGATGAAGAGGACATTGTGAGTGAGACCCTTGCACAATTATATGCAAAACAGGGTAATTTGCCGAAAGCGATCCACATTTATGAGAAATTATCCTTGCGATTCTCCGAAAAAAGTCGTTACTTTGCGGCCCAAATTGAAAATCTTAAAGGAAATACCAGCCAGGCCAGAGAAGCCGGCGGTTAATCCGGAGAGCATAAAATAATCATACAAAATACAAATTATGGGCGTTTACATCGTTGTTTCAGTACTTATTCTTATCGCATCGGCTCTGATGGTGCTGGTTGTGCTGGTCCAGAATTCAAAGGGCGGCGGCCTTGCTTCAAATTTCGCATCTTCGAACCAGTATATGGGTGTAAGGAAAACAGCTGATTTTCTTGAAAAGATGACATGGACCCTTGCAATTGTTTTACTGGTTTTAAGCCTGTTCTCCATCTTTTCAATTCCTAAAAACCAGGGTACCACCCCGGTCCAGGAAAGCGAGATCAAAAAGCAGATCGACCAGTCAAAAACAACCCCTATCAAGGACTTCCAGCCAAATCCCGCAGCAAAGAAAAAATAAGGAGTTTCCTGTTTTTAACATCGGAATAAAGCATAGCTGTTTCATAACATATGGAACAGCTTTTTTTATCCTTATAATGTCAGAATGTCAGAAAATATGACAAGGGGATTTTAGGTAATGCAGATTTGCTGAAAAATTGTCCTTATTTATACTCTTAATCATTTTGGCATGGTTTCTGACAATAATGGATGAAAAACCAAGTGAATTTCATAATGTTTAACTTTTAATAGTTTAAAAATGGCAAAAGTAAAGATTAAACCTCTGGCAGACCGGGTACTGGTTGAGCCAGCCGCGGCAGAAGAAAAAACTGCAGGCGGGATTATTATCCCTGATACTGCAAAAGAGAAACCGCAGAAAGGCACCGTTGTGGCTGTTGGCCCCGGTAAAAAGGACGAACCTATGACAGTTAAAGTTGGTGATCTTGTTCTTTACGGAAAATATTCCGGAACTGAAATCACAGTTGATGGCGGCAACTATCTTATCATGCGCGAATCGGACATCGTCGCTGTTATCTGACCATCATTGGCATTAATGAATCATTCACATTGAAACCCTTAAAACAAAATTAGAAATGGCAAAGGATATTATTTTTAATATTAAAGCAAGAGAGTCTCTGAAGAAAGGTGTTGACGAGCTCTGTAACGCAGTGAAGGTGACCCTTGGCCCTAAAGGCCGTAATGTCATCATTGAAAAATCATATGGTTCACCTGTTGTAACCAAAGATGGTGTTACCGTTGCAAAGGAAGTTGAATTAAAGGACCCTATTGAAAACGTTGGAGCACAGATGGTAAAGGAAGTTGCTTCCAAAACCAGCGACCTCGCCGGTGACGGTACTACCACAGCTACCGTTCTGGCCCAGTCGATATTCACAACCGGTCTCAAGAACGTTACCGCAGGTGCCAATCCTATGGACCTGAAGCGCGGTATTGACAAGGCCGTCATTGAAGTCATCAAATCACTGAAAGCCCAGACCAAACAGGTTGGCGACACCATGGAGAAGATCCAGCAGGTTGCAACCGTTTCGGCCAATAACGACGTATTTATCGGCAAGATGATTGCCGAGGCAATGGAAAAGGTAAAGAAAGAAGGCGTAATCACTATCGAAGAAGCTAAAGGTATCGAAACTACCGTAAAGGTTGTTGAAGGCATGCAGTTCGACCGTGGTTATATCAGTCCTTACTTTGTGACCGACACTGAGAAGATGGAAGTAGTTTATGAAAATCCTTACATCCTCATTTACGACAAGAAGATCTCCGTAATGAAGGACCTGCTTCCGGTATTGGAAAAGGTTGTTCAGACTGGCCGCCCCCTCATCATCATTGCTGAGGATATGGAAGGCGAAGCTCTTGCCACTTTAGTTGTCAACAAGATCCGTGGCACACTTAAAGTAGCTGCCATAAAGGCTCCGGGTTTCGGCGACCGCCGTAAGGAAATGCTTGAAGATATTGCTATCCTCACAGGTGGTACCGTCATCAGCGAAGAAAAAGGGTATAAGCTCGAAGATACAACCCTGCAGTACCTTGGCCAGGCCGAGAAAATGACCATTGACAAGGAAAACACTACCATCATCAACGGACAGGGTAAGAAAGCCGACATCCAGGGAAGGATCGGCCAGATCAAATCTCAGATCGAAAAGACCACCAGCGACTACGACCGTGAGAAACTGCAGGAACGTCTTGCAAAACTTTCAGGTGGTGTTGCCGTGATCTATGCCGGTGCTGCATCCGAAGTTGAAATGAAAGAGAAGAAAGACCGTTTTGACGATGCTCTCCATGCAACCCGTGCAGCCATCGAAGAAGGTATCATTCCAGGGGGCGGCGTCGCTTTCATCCGCGCTATCAAGGCCATCGAAAAGCTGAAAGGCTCAAACGATGATGAAAACACAGGCATCCAGATCATCAAACGCGCCCTTGAAGAACCCCTTCGCCAGATCGTTGAAAACGCAGGCCTTGAAGGTTCCGTTATTGTTCAGAAAGTAAAGGAAGGCAAAGATGACTTTGGTTTCAATGCCAATACCGAAGAATATGAAAACCTCTTCCAGGCAGGCGTTATTGATCCTACCAAGGTAGCCCGCGTAGCTCTTGAAAACGCCGCATCCATAGCCAGCATGCTGCTGACCACCGAATGTGTCATCGTTACCCATAAAGAAGAAAAAGCCCCTGCAATGCCCCCGATGAACCCGGGAATGGGCGGCATGGGTGATATGTACTAATAATCACAATGCTTTGTTAAAAAAAACCCTGCCAGCGCAGGGTTTTTTTATTTCCATTTTTGTAGTTTTGAGAAAATGAATTTTTGAATGGTTTAAAATTCTCATACACATGAAATTATCGGTGTTCACATTCAGCATAATAGCAGGCTGTGCTTGTTTTTTTTCTTTAGCCGGGCAAACTGTATCTCCGGGTCTGCCAATAGATCCTGATTCCAGGAAGATCACGTACAAGGATGTCGTAACCCAGGAAGGGACCCCTGGCTACCTGTATGATAAAGCCATACAGTGGTTTAATTACTATTACCTGAGCCCGGCCTCGGTTTTTTCGGTCCAGGACAGGGTGAACGGCAAGGTTGAAGGGATTGGCAGGCTTAAGATCTTCAACGGGGATGCGAAAACGGGGAGTAAACTGGAAGGCAATATTGTGCTGTACACGATTAAAATAGAGTTCAAGGAAAATCGTTTCCGTTATACAATTACAGATTTCAGCCTGAAAATGGCCTCGAGGTACCCTATAGAAAAATGGTTGAATAAAGAGGACCCGGCATATAATTCCAATTGGGATTCTTATCTTTACCAGGTTGATACCACCATGCAAAGGCTGGTTTCGACCCTGAAAGAAAAAATGAAACCAACTGTTGTCAAGAAGGATGAGTGGTAAACTGATTTCCGACATCCGTGATCTTTCACCCGAAGAAATAAAGTCATTTTTTATCGTCCATAAAGAAAAGCCTTTCAGGGGTGCCCAGGTTTTTGACTGGCTGTGGAAAAAGCAGGGCGCATCCTTCGATGAAATGACGGATATCCCGAAAACCTGCCGGGGATTGCTGAAAAGCAATTTTACTTTTTATAAAGCGATACCCGAAAAAACACAGGAAAGCAGGGATGGTACCATCAAGATCGGGTTCAGGCTCCATGATGATACCATGGTCGAAGGGGTGCTCATTCCTTCGGGAGGAAGGTTTACAGCCTGTGTTTCTTCCCAGGTGGGATGTCCTTTAGGCTGTGTTTTCTGCGCGACCGGGCAGCTGGGGTTCAAGAGGAACCTGAGCCCGGGCGAGATCTTTGACCAGGCTGCCTGCCTGAATTCACTGGCATTAAAACAAAGCATCAGCAATGCCGGCCTGTCAAACATCGTTTATATGGGAATGGGGGAGCCTTTGCTCAACTATGAAAATGTAAAAAAATCCGTTGAAATGGTAACGTCTGCCGATGGCATGGGAATGTCGCCCCAGAGGGTAACCATTTCAAGCCTGGGGATTCCTAAAATGATACGTCAGATGGCAGATGAAGGGCTGAAATGCCAGTTCGCCCTTTCTCTGCATTCTGCCTTCAATGAAAAAAGGAACAGGCTGGTCCCCTTTAACATGAAGCATACTGTTGAAGAGCTTAAGGACGCGCTGAAGTATTACTATAAAGAAACCGGGAAACGATTTACCATAGAATACATTCTTTTCAGGGATGTCAACGATTCCCTGGCCGATGCAAGTGAACTTGCTGTTTTCTGCAGGAATTTCCCGGTCAAAGTCAATCTTCTGGAATACAATGAAGTTGAAGGAACCGGCCTGTACCGTTCAGAACCTGAGAAACTGAATGCATTTGCAGGTTTTCTTGAGAAGAAAAACATGGTTGTCAATATCCGTATAAGCCGGGGGAAAGACATAGACGCCGCCTGCGGGCAGCTGGCAGGGAAAAATAAATAACGAAAGGCGCATTTAAGGATAACACATATGGGAACAGCAAACTTCACAGTCTCCGGCAACATCGTGGATGTTGCAGGGAAAAGGATTTTCAGGGGCAGTATCCTCGTTGAGAACGGTATTATCAAAAAGGTCAGCGAAGGCCCGGCAGCCGGGGATCATTATATTCTTCCCGGCCTGATCGATGCCCACATCCATATCGAGAGTTCCATGCTGATTCCTTCGGAATTTGCCAGGCTGGCAGTGGTCCATGGCACTGTCGCAACTGTTTCGGACCCCCATGAGATAGCTAATGTGCTTGGAGTGCCGGGAATAAAATTCATGATAGAGAATGGAAGCAAGGTCCCGTTTAAATTCAATTTCGGAGCCTCTTCCTGCGTGCCTGCCACATCGTTTGAAACTTCGGGGGCCAGGCTTGGTATAAAAGAGTTAAAGGAGTTGCTATCGATGAAGGAAGTGAAATACCTTTCAGAGATGATGAATTTTCCCGGTGTGTTGTTTGAAGATCCAGAGGTTATTGAGAAGATCCGGCTTGCCGCTGAATATGGGAAGCCAGTCGACGGCCATGCTCCCGGACTGACGGGCGATGATGCAGCCAGGTATATTAATGCAGGAATCAACACCGATCATGAGTGCTTTACAAAGGAAGAAGCACTTGGCAAAATAATGCTGGGGATGAAGATCCTTATAAGGGAGGGAAGCGCTGCTAAAAATTTCGGGGAACTGTCGGGACTTATTGATGAATTTCCCGATATGGTGATGTTCTGCAGTGACGACAAGCATCCCGATGATCTTGCCGAAGGACATATCAATGAGCTGGTGAAGAGGGCGCTGGCAATGGGCCTGGATTTATTTAATGTTCTCAGGGCGTGTACTTTAAATCCTGTGAATCATTATAAACTGGACGTAGGACTGTTGAGGGAAGGTGATGATGCGGATTTTATAATTGCTGATAACCTGAAGGATTTCAATATTTTGGAGACTTGGGTTAAGGGCATCAAGGTTGCAGCATCAGGCAAGACCCTGATAGAGCCCGTAAGCGAAATCCCATTCAATAACTTCAACATAGGGCCGGTTTCACCTGAAAGTATACAGCTCAGGCCCCGGGGAAGCAGGATCCGCGTACAGGAGGCATATGACGGTCAGCTGATTACAGGCATCCTTGAAGTTGAGCCCCGACTTGTCAATGGTTTTACCGTGAGCGATCCCGACAGGGATATCCTCAAGCTTACAGTTAAAAACAGGTACTCGGAAAGCCTTGCAGGAATAGGATTTATCAAGGGCCTGGGTCTGAAGCGGGGGGCAATAGCTTCCTGTGTTGCCCATGACAGTCATAATATTGTCGCGGCCGGAACAGATGACGAATCAATAATACGGGCGATTAATCTCATCATCAAAAACAGGGGAGGGATCTCCGTGGTGGATGGTGATACTGAGGAGGTCCTGCCGATGCCTTTTGCAGGTATCATGACAGTTGAGGACGGATATAGTGTGGCAGAAAAATACCGGCGGATGGACAAACTGGCGAAATCACTGGGGAGCTGTTTACGCTCTCCTTTTATGACCCTCTCATTTATGGCCTTGCTTGTTATTCCCAGCCTCAAACTCAGCGACCGGGGCCTTTTCGATGGTAAAAACTTCGCTTTTACTGAACTGTTTATAATTTAACAGAAAAAAACATCTACATATTTAGGAGAGTGCAATATTCTTTTTATCTTTGCGTGGAAATTTAAAACCTTGATTACCATGAAGAAGAAACCTACACTAGACCTCCAGAAGCTGGAAACAGCCGCCAGTAAACTCAGGGCCATGGCTCATCCAATGCGTATTGCTATTATCGACCTTCTCACTGATAACAAGAAACTTACGGTTACTGAGATTTACGAGAACCTGAACATTGAACAGGCATCGGCCTCTCATCATCTGAACATTCTGAAGAATAAGGGTATTCTCGAATCAAAGAGGGATGGTAAGATGATATTTTACTCACTGAAAATTACAACTTTAACCCAGGTGATCGACTGCATCAACCAATGTGTCGAGGCTTAGGCGCATGATTTTTCAAGGGGCCCATTTTTCTTCTACATCCCAGTTTGCTCTTATTTCAAGGGTTTTTTGAAGAAAAGAGACCTTTTCGGGTTGTACCATCTTTTTAAAATTGCCTGTATCCCAGCGGCCGTTATGGTTACGGTCAAAGATGGCTTTTACCTTAAATTTCCCGGGGTTCAGGTATTCAAACCTGATTTTTCCGCTGGTATTTATTTTCCTTTCAACCAGCACTATATCCTTTTCGTTCAGAAGTTGTATAACGTAATCACCGGGTTGTTTTACTATATCGATATCCATGATCAGGTTCCCGAACTCCCTGGCCTGCCTGGTTTTGAAGGAACTCCTTATGGTATCATTGGACAGGCCGTTAATACCTGTAAATACTGAATCAGGAATAAAGACGGAGTAGTTTTTATCTTCTTTCCATTTGGCTTCTATATAAAGCAAGCGTTTCAGGCTATCGGCAAAATATACTTTTGGCTTCAGAGTATCCTTTTCCTGTAACAGACGGATCCGCTTCAGTTTGGCAGAGGCGATCGGATAGGAGAAAGTGAGGGTGAAATTCCCTGCAAACTGGTTCAGGGTTGCAGCAATGGTATTATTACTTACCACAAGATAGCTTTTGACGGGTTCCTTCTTTTTGGAAGAAGTGGAATTTTTCGAACTCACGTCCATTTTAAGCGTATCGAGTACTTTGCCTGCACTTGAAACCTGTACTATCAGGGAGTCCATTTCCGGGTCTGTCAGCCAGAGGTAGACGGAGTCCTTACGAGGAGTATATTCAGTTAATGCCCATTGCTTTGCAGTGTCACAATTCAATGGCTTAAGTTTGGGTGCCTTAATTGGAAAACGGAAGACCAGGAGGACAAGCCCTTTTTTTACAAGCAGGGATTTCTGGATCCTCTGTATTGAATCAGCATCATCAAATAAGAGCAAAAGATGATCAGGAAAAGCAGCTGGCTTCGCTGCAGTATCCTTTTTCGTTGTATCCGCTGCAATTTTTATTTTTCTTTTAAGGCTGGCCGTTTCCTTTGCTTTAATCCTGACTGTATCTGTTCCAGCCTTCAGGCTGTCCTTTTTAAGAGTAGAAGAATCTATTTTTGGTTTAGGGATATAATACGGATGTACCAGGCTGTCGCTGAACGCAACTTTCTCGGTAGCCTGGTCAAAAATCAGGTTGCCGTTCAGATCGGCCAGGGCTGTAAGTTTCATGGGCGAAGATCTCAGGTTGTGAAACTGGAATTCCCCTTTCTCATTTATTTTTGTCACATAATATGGCTTGACCTTCATAGGCAGTGAATCCATGGGAATAGTGTCGCAGCGGTCGATATAAAGCAAGGCAAACACATCCTTAGGAGTGGTCAGATCAAATGCATTCATAACATTCCCGCGAAGGCTTAGGGAATCAATGTAAGGACCGGTGCTGAAGGTATAAGAAAATCCTGTAAGTATATTGTTCTCGGTAATATCGGAAATGGATTTGCCAAAGTCGATGCTGTAGGTGGTATTGGCGGCAAGGGTGTCATCAATCTTCACAATAAGGCTTTTTCCTCTGAGTTTAAGGTCGGGAAGGGTTTTGAGAGGAGGGGAGACGTTGACTTCGGCGGCCTGGTTTTTAAGGGCAATGAATTCATCAAAATCAATTTTAATGCTGTTGTCTTTAAAGTTAGCCGAGAAATCCGGGGGGTCTGATTTCAGCACTTTTGGAGGTTTAGTATCCTTGGGGCCGCCTTCAGGTGCTACCGGGTTGGCACAAGAAAGCAGCAGCAAACACAGGGATAAAACCAAAAGAGATATAGAAATCCTGGAATGTTTCATAGAAACAGCAGTAAGGGTTTATTAGCTTCCAAAATTACCAATCGTTTTTGTATCATCTGCGTTTTTTTTACTAATTTTGAGGTGAAATTTCCGGCAGATCAGATTATTCATTGTTAATTTACAAACAATTACAGTATGTCAGGTCACAATAAATGGTCCACGATAAAGCGTAAAAAGGGAGCTTTGGATGCAAAACGTTCTAAGCACTTTTCGAAAATTATCAAAGATATAACAATAGCGGTAAAAGAAGGCGGCCCTGATCCTGACGGAAATCCCAGGCTTCGCCTTGCGATTGCCAATGCAAAGGGTGCATCAATGCCTAAGGAAACCATACAGAGGGCTATTAATAAGGGCACCGAAAAAGACTCAGCAATACTGCTTGAAACAACTTACGAAGGCAAAGGGCCTCACGGGATAGCAATCTTCGTGGAATGTACCACCGACAACCTTCAGAGAACGGTTTCGAACATCAGGGCACATTTCAATAAGCACGGAGGGGAGTTAGGGACCAACGGTTCACTTGCATACCTGTTCGACCGCAAGGGCGTTTTTGACATTCCAAAAGGGGACCTGGTTCAGGATGATTTTGAAATGGAACTGATCGACGCCGGTGCCGAAGATATTTCCGTGGAAGAGGATACTTTTTCGGTTACAACAGCAATGGAGGACTTCGGTTCAATGATGAAGAAGCTTGAGTCCATGAATATAGAACCTGAAAGCGCCTCCCTGCAAAGGATCCCGAAATCCTATGTCACACTTGAAGAAGATTCAACACGTAAAGCGCTTAAGCTGATAGATATTCTCGAAGAGGACGAAGACGTTCAAAATGTCTTTCACAATCTCCTCATCAGCGACGAGATGGCCGACAGTCTCTCGTAAGTCTCAGACCTCGCAGATATACTGTGTGAGGTTAGTCCCCTTGTTCAGGTTCAGCTTTTTCCTAAGCCTTATACGTGAGATTTCGGTGCTGGGAGCTGTGATCTTAAGAATATGTGCAATTTCCTTGGTATTCAGGTTCATCCTCAACAGTGCGCATAATTTATGATCGTTGGGAGTTAACTGCGGATACACTTTACGAAGGCGGTCGAAAAACCCGGGATGGATCTTTTCAAAATGAGCCTTGATCCTGTACCAGTCGTTGTCAAATTTGATATTGTCGTCAATGGTCTTCAGCACCTTTGCGATCTCGTTCCTCGTTATAATCTTTTCGTTTTTCAGCAGGCGGTTGATATCCTTCTTGATCAAACCGATGATTTTATTTTTCTGGCTGATGAAGATTGACGAGGTGGCAAGTTCGCGGTTGATTAGATCAAGTTCCATCTGGTGCTTCTGCTTTAACAGCTGATTCACTTTCTGCTCGGCCCTGATCCTTTCCTGAAGCCTCTGGTTGCGTTCTTTCTCGACTTTCTTCCGCTGTTCGATCTCGTTTTTCAATTCTGAGATGATGCGCTCATTGGTTATTTCAAGGTTCCTCTGGTAATTGGCAACTTCAATGGCAGCCCTGATCTGGTCAATATCAACCGGTTTGAACAGGTAAGCATAAGGTTTTAGTGAGAAAGACTTGGCAAATACCTCGCTTTTATTCATTGAAGTAAGAAAGATAATGCCGCAATTGTAGTTTTCGGTCAGAACCCTGGCGGCTTCAATCCCATCCATTTTCCCTGCCAGTTTAACATCCATGATCACAATATCCGGTTCTTTCTTTTGTTCCTTTAAGCCCGCAATATTTTCGACTGCATTTTCTCCTTTTGTATCAATGCCCAGGATTACATAACCGAATTCTGTTAACTTCGCTCTTAGGTCATGAGCGATAATCAACTCATCTTCAACGATATAAATACTGATGGGTGCCATAATTTATGTATGTTTAAGTTAAAACCTGAAGTCTGCTTTTTCTATAATATTATATGTATTGATTGCTATGACAAGTTCTTCATTGGTGGGCATTACCATGGCCAGGACTTTTGAACCGGGTTTCGTCAGAATCGCCTCTCTTCCCCTTATCCCGTCGTTACGTTCAGGATCAAAATCAACTCCAAGGAATTCCAGGCCCTGAAGTATCCTTTTACGCGTTTCAAAATCATTTTCACCTATGCCGCCAGTAAGAATAATGAGGTCAACGCCTCCCATTGCCGCAGCGTAAGAACCTATATATTTCTTAACCCTGTAAGCGTACATGTCCAGGGCTAGCTGTGCCCTCTCAACACCCTGGGCGGCGGCCATTTCCACATCCCGCATATCGTATGAAATGCCTGATATCCCGCAAACACCGCTTTGCTTATTAAAGAGGTTGTTGGTGTCCTTGATGCTCAGGTTTTCTTTTTCGGCTATGTATAATAATACACCAACATCCACATCACCGGTGCGTGTGCCCATCATCAGTCCTTCAACCGGAGTGAACCCCATGGAAGTGTCGACAGATTTACCCTGGTTGATGGCGGCAATTGATGAACCATTCCCAAGATGACAGGTGATAATTTTATTGGATTTGTAATTTCTTCCAAGATACCGGCAGGCTTTTTCGCCAACATACTGATGCGAGGTGCCGTGGTATCCGTAACGCCTTATCCTGTACTTTTCATAATATTCGTAAGGCAGGGGATACAGATAGGCATAGGAAGGCATGGTCTGGTGAAACGATGTGTCGAATGTAGCTACCTGGGGCACATGGGGCAGAATAGCTTCCATCGATAATATGCCTTTCAGGTTTGCAGGGTTGTGGAGAGGGGCAAGTTCAATGCATTTCTCAATGCCTTCCTTGACTTCAGCATTGATAAGAACGCTGGTATTGAATTTTTCACCTCCGTTCACCACCCTGTGGCCAACGGCATCTATCTCGTTCACATCTTTTATAAGCCCGTATTCAGGGTGCTTAAGGGTTTCAAGTATCAGGTAAATCCCATCCTGATGATCGGGGATAGGCTTTACAATCTTCACTTTTTCTTTATCTGTAACCTGATGAGTGAGTTCGCTTTTTTCAAGGCCTATCCTTTCAAGCAAGCCTTTGGCTAAGAGTTCGGCTTCGTCGCCGATATTAAATAACCTGTATTTAATCGAGGAACTGCCGCAGTTTAATACAAGAATTTTCATGTTTTTAACAAGTTTTTATAGTAATTTTTAGTTTGATTATCAAGCCACAAGCGCCTGAAAAATCGAAATTGTTAGGTTGTACAAACTTACAACTAAAATACATAATTCCAAATAGAAAACGAAAAAAAATTAAGGAATTTTTATGGTGAATGTTATATTGTTAAAGATCAAGTTATTTTACCTTCAGCTTAGGTATTCCCAATTAAGGTTGTATTTTTGAACCGTAAATTCCTGCAATTAATATTCTGCGCGCATGCCCCTGATCAATTCGGTTATTTCATGGTTGATGAAAAAGCGGATACACCAGATCGAGCTTTTCATGAAATATCCCCTGGAAGTTCAGCAGGAGTTACTGAGAAAGCTACTTGTATCTGCCAAAAATACAGAATGGGGCAAACGGTATGATTTCCGTTCGATACAGTCCTATGATGAATTTCGCAGCCGTTTGCCGCTGAATGATTATGAATCCCTTAAACCCTTTGTCGACCGGTTAAGGCAGGGTGAAAACAATATCCTCTGGCCGACCGAGATTAAATGCTTTGCCAAATCATCCGGGACTACAAACGATAAAAGCAAATTCATCCCTGTGAGCCAGGAAGCGCTTGAGGAATGTCATTTCAAAGGAGGCAAGGACCTGCTCTCGATCTATTGCAACAATCATCCCGAGACCAATCTCTTTGCAGGTAAGGCTATTGCTATGGGCGGGACCCACCAGATCGTGGAGGTGAATAATGAATCCTATTATCTCGGTGATCTTTCGGCTATCCTTATACAGCATTTGCCTGTTTGGGTTGAATACCTAAGGACACCGGGTCTTTCGATAGCGCTGATGGATGAATGGGAGTCTAAAATTGAAAAAATGGCGGCTGCAACCTTACAGCATGATGTCACAAATATTTCGGGGGTCCCTTCATGGACGTTGTTACTGTTCCGTAAAATACTTGAACTTACCGGGAAACCAAACCTGACTGAAGTATGGCCTAATTTTGAACTCTACATACACGGGGGTGTGAATTTTATCCCTTACCGTGAACAATTCAATAGAATTCTTCCTTCAGATAAGGTTAATTACCTCGAAACGTACAATGCCTCCGAAGGATTTTTCGGGATACAGGACAGGATTGGGGCAGATGACATGCTTTTGATGCTTGACTACGGGATCTTTTATGAATTTATTCCTCTTGAAGACGGCAGTTTTGATACCTCAAAAGTGATCGCCCTGAACGAGGTGAAACCCGGTGTTAATTATGCTGTTGTTATTACAACCAACGCGGGTTTATGGAGGTATATGCTGGGCGATACCGTGAAATTCACCTCGGTAAGCCCCTACCGTATACAGATAACGGGTCGTACAAAGAACTTCATCAATGCATTCGGCGAGGAGCTCATCATTGATAATGCTGAAAAAGCACTGTCAGTTGCATGCAAAAAGTGTAATGCGCAAATATTTGAATTCACCGCAGCCCCGGTTTATTACAATGAGCAAAGAGGGGCTCACCAATGGCTGATAGAGTTTGAGAAAAAGCCCGAGGATCTCGGGTTCTTCACCGAAACACTCGATAACGCATTAAAATCCCTGAATTCCGATTACGAGGCCAAGAGGTACCATGATCTTTTACTCGGTGAACCACAGATCCATATTATTCCTGCAGGCACATTTTACAAATGGCTGAAGCTGAAAGGAAAACTTGGAGGACAAAATAAAGTTCCGCGTCTTGCGAATGACAGGACTTATGTGGAGGAGATACTTGCATTGGTATCGGTTGACAGCAGTGATTATAAGTCCCCTTAAACATCCTTTTAAAGGATAATCGTACCCGGGCCCCGGAACATCCCCCGGGTTTAATAAATTGACAGGCTTTTCGAAATTTATCATTGTATTTGTCCAGTTCATAAAATTCATGTAGGTTTGACAGTAAATTCCGATTTATGCATATTGCCATTGCTGGAAATATAGGTTCAGGAAAAACAACGCTGACCAGCCTTCTGGCCAAAAACCTGAAATGGGAAGCACATTATGAGGACGTTGATACCAATCCTTACCTTCATAGTTTTTATGAAGATATGCAAAGATGGTCGTTTAATCTTCAGGTTTATTTCCTTAATAGCCGTTTCAGACATATCATTGAGATCAGGAAGTCGGGAAAAACGATAATCCAGGACCGCACCATTTATGAAGATGCATACATCTTCGCTCCAAACCTGCATTCAATGAACCTGATGAGCACCCGGGATTTTGAGAACTACAAATCTTTGTTCGAACTTATAAGTTCCCTGATAAAACCTCCCGATCTGATCATTTACCTTAGGGCAAGTGTGCCCACACTGGTAAGCCAGATCCAGAAACGGGGAAGGGAATACGAGAGTGCCATCCGCATAGATTACCTTAAAAACCTCAACGACATGTACGAGGAATGGGTGGAAAGTTACAATCTCTCGAAAATCCTTTTTATCGATGTCGACAATCTGAAAGTCAATGAAAACACCGAGCATCTTGACGTTGTCATCGACAAGGTCAATGCCGAACTTCATGGATTGTTTTAGATCCTGGTTCATATGAAAGTTCTTGGTGTTATACCGGCACGCTATTCTTCGACGAGGTTCCCGGGCAAGCCCCTGGCTGTAATCGACGGAAAAAGCATGATACTCAGGGTTTACGAACAGGCCACATCATGCCCCGGGCTTGATGAAGTCGTTGTTGCCACCGATGACCAGAGAATTGAAAAACATGTACTGGCTTTCGGAGGCAGGGCCATGATGACATCGGGGCATCATAAAAGCGGAACGGAAAGGTGCAGCGAAGTCTGCCGGGAATTCAGGGAGAACCGCCGGGAATTCGATGTGATTGTAAACATACAGGGCGATGAGCCTTATATTCAACCTGGGCAGATCACCCAGTTGATAAGCTGTTTTGATTCAGCGGGAACAATGATTGCCTCACTGATGAAAAAGATAAGTTCCGGGGATGAGCTGTTCAATCCCAACGTGGTTAAAGTGCTCACCGCTGCCGGTGGAAGGGCTTTATGCTTCAGCCGTGCTGCAATTCCTTTTATCAGGGACAGGGAAGCGGCGACATGGACTGAACATTTCAGTTTCTTTAAACATATCGGTATATATGGTTACAGGCCCGATGTCCTGATGAAGATCGTGCAGTTGCCCCCTTCGGCCCTTGAGGCGGCAGAATCCCTTGAACAGCTCAGGTGGCTTGAGAACGGGTATGAAGTGATCCTGAAGGAAACCGGTTTTGAAAGTATTGCCGTTGACACTCCTGCCGATTTATTAAAACTTACTAACAGGAAATAAAGGGGCAAGCCCCATTTACGTATCTTCGCAGCAAGCATTTTTGTAATTATGGATGTGCGGATAATGATTTCCCGTTTATTGGAAGAACATGATTGTGTAATACTTCCCGGTTATGGAGGTTTTATAGGCAATTATGCCCCTGCAAGGATTGATCCGGTTAGCCATACATTTATCCCTCCGTCAAAGAAAATTCTGTTCAATATAAACCTTAAGCAGAACGACGGTTTGCTGTGTAACCGTTTAGTGACCGATGAAGGGGTTTCCTATGCCGATGCACTGGCTCTTGTGAATGAGCTGGTAACAAACATCAGGCATAACCTGAAAAGCGGCAAGTCCTTTATCATTCCCGAAGTTGGCAGGCTGTTTGCCGGCAGGGAAGGGACGCTACAGTTCGAACAGGCAAAAGACCACAATCTTTTACCCGATGCATTCGGCCTTCAGTCCTTTGTATCACCTCCCGTAAGCAGGAATTCATACTCCGACAGGTTCGAAAAAGTTCTCGTTCCCCAGCAGAGGGATATTTCGGCTCCCAGGAAACAATTTCCACGCTCGCTTAAATGGGCTGCCATGCTTGCAATCCCTATAGGGGCGGCGGCTATCATCGGAATAACCCAGTACGACAAGCTCAGGAATCCCTCGGTAAACAATGCAGGTATTCTCAGTTCGGTCTTCTCACGTTTCTCTGCATCCTCGCTGGTTGAAAAAAAGGAAGCGCCTGCACACGGGCCCGAGATCAATTACGATTTCGGAGCAATCCCTTCGATGTTCAGCGAAACTGCAGCATCTTCCGTCCCTGTGGCAAGGCCTTCAACTGACCCGGATATGGACATGCTTGTGAATTCAGCAAAGCAGACGGCCGACAGGATTTCAGACAATAACTCCCTCACCGGCGATAATAAAACGGCGAACCCATTGATGGTTCCCGATATTGATGAGAAATCACTGACCTCGTTTTCCGAAACCCATGCCCCGGAAATTCATGCTTCAGCAACCCATGCTTCGGTAACCCATTCGTCTGAATCGCTTGCCCCCATTAATAAGAGCGATGGAATAGCCATTATCATCGGGGCTTTTAAAGTGCGTGAAAATGCTTTGAAATGTGTTCAGGATGCCACTTCCAAAGGTCTGAATGCAGGAATTTACGATCGTTCCAGGACCGGTCTTTACAGGGTTGCAATCACCTCGGCCGGCAAGCAGAAATCCGCCGAAAGTCTTCTCAGTGAAGCCAGGTCCAATGGATTCTCTGGCGCCTGGCTGCTCGCAAAATAGTACTTCGACGTGCCTAAAAAAAAGCTGATCCATTTTAAGGAAAATCTCACCTTCCCGTTTCTTTTCCAATTCAGGTATCATGAACTCGGCAATGCATTTGCCCTAAAAGGCCACTGGAATGAAAAGTTCTTCCTTAACTCCAACCCGATCATCCTGGAGCTTGGTTGCGGAAAAGGTGAATACACAGTCGGACTTGCAAAAGCTCATCCCGAAATAAACTTTATAGGAATAGATGTGAAAGGCGCCCGCCTTTGGAGAGGGTGCAAGACAGTCATGGAGGAGAAACTGGGGAATGTGGCATTTATCAGGAGCATGGTCGATCATATCGAATATTTTTTCGATAGTGGGGAGGTCTCAGGTATATGGATCACTTTCCCCGACCCCCAGCCGAAGAAAAAGAATCAGCGCCTCACATCCAACCGTTTCCTCGGAAAATATATGAATGTCATCAGCCCCAATGGCCAGGTCTTCCTGAAAACCGACAGCAGGGATTTCTTTGATTTCACACTGAATGGTATTCATGAAAACGGCCATGAGCTTGGGTTTAAAACAGACGACCTTTACCATTCAGGTACAACCGAAGATGTGATTACAATTCAGACCTATTACGAACAAATGTGGCTGGAAATGGGTAAAAAGATCTGTTACCTCAGGTTCAGTTTTAAAAACAGCAAATAAACACCTTATGAGAAAATCCATACTGTTAATCCTGGCCCTTATGAGCCTGTTGCCATTGGTAATGATGGCCGAAGAAGGATTATGGCCGCCTGTCGTCCTCAACAGCATCATCAGTGAAATGCAGAAGAAGGGATTGAAACTGGGCGCCGACGATATTTACAGTATAAATCACTCTTCCCTGAAAGATGCCGTGGTTCAGTTCGGAGGAGGATGTACGGGGGTGCTGGTATCGGAGAGCGGCCTGCTTCTTACAAACCACCACTGCGGTTTTGGCTCTATCCAAAGGCAAAGCAGCCTGGAGCATGACTACCTGACCAAAGGTTTCTGGTCGGGTTCCATGGAAGAGGAACTGCCGAACCCGGGACTTACCGTTACTTTTCTTATCAGGATGGAAGACGTGAGCAATAAAGTCCTTGAAAATGTTACCCCTGCCATGAGTGAGCAGGAACGTGCGGCTATGATAAAAAAGAACACCGACAGAATTGAAAAAGATGCAGTGAAAGGTACGGGCTATGAAGCAAAAATCAAACCCTTTTATTACGGCAACCAGTATTTCCTCTTTATCAATGAGGTATTTAAGGATATACGGCTTGTTGGCGCTCCTCCTGCCAATATAGGAAGTTTCGGGGGCGATACGGATAACTGGGCCTGGCCCAGGCATACGGGCGATTTTTCCATTTTCAGGATCTATGCCTCCAGGGATAATAAACCCGCGGATTACTCAAAAGACAATGTTCCATATAAACCCAGAAAGTTCCTTTCGGTTTCCATCAGGGGAGTGGAAAAAGGTGACTTTACTATGGTTTTCGGTTTCCCGGGGACTACGAAAGAATATCTCACATCCTTTGGTACAGACCTGATCGCATTCAAGGAGAACCCGGTGAAAGTGGCATTCAGGCAGAGAAGGCTTGATATTATAGAGGCAGCAATGTCCTCCGACACCAGGACAAGGATACAGTATGCCTCAAAGCGGGCCGGGATAGCCAATGGCTGGAAAAAAATGATAGGCGAAAGCAAAGGTGTGAAGCGCCTCAACACCCTGGGCCTGAAGCAGGAACTGGAGAAGGGGTTTATTGCCTGGGCCAATGCTAACCCGGACAGGGCCAAAAAATACGGAAACCTCATACAGGTTTCTGAGGCTGCATACAAGCGGTACTATCCGTATGACCTTGCAGGCATTTACATTACAGAAGGCTTCCAGGGGATAGAACTGCTTAAATTTTCGGGCGGGTTCAAGGATATTGTAAAGCTATCGGCACAAAAAGATGTAAAGGAAGCCGATCTTGAAGCAAGTGCGATGAAACTGAAAGCTGCAACACTTTCATTTTTCAAGGACTATCAGCAGAAAGTTGACTGCAGGGTTGCTGCTGAGCTGCTTTCGATGATATCCAGCGACATGGATCCGGCGTTTAAACCTGGCTATTTTACGCAGGTGGAGTCAAAGTATCACGGGAACTGGGAAGGATATGTGAGCAGGCTGTATGAAACGTCGGTGTTTGCCGACTGTTCAAAGATACTGAAGATACTTTCGGACCCCAGGGCAAAAAACATTAAAAAACTTGGCAATGACCCGGCATTCCTTCTGTCTGCATCCGCAGCAGCTGTCATGGATAAAAAGGTGAGCCCCGTGAACCTTGAGATAAGCAGGACTATCGACAGCCTGCAAAGAGTATACACTGAAGGCCTGATGCTTTACCAGGCCGGTAAAACCTTTTATCCCGATGCAAACTCATCCCTGCGCATTGCCTATGGAAAAGTGGATGATTACAGCCCGGCCGATGCGGTAAATTATCAATATTATACCACGGTAAAGGGGATACTTCAGAAAGAAAATCCCGACATTTATGATTATGTTGTGGAACCCAGGCTTAAGGAGCTGATTATCAATAGGGATTTCGGGCAGTATGCCGATAAGGACGGGACAATGCATGTGGCATATACAGCCTCAAACCATACCACGGGAGGCAATTCGGGAAGCCCTGTCCTTGATGGTAACGGCAGCCTGATAGGCCTGAATTTCGACAGGAACTGGGAAGGGACGATGAGTGACCTTCAGTATGATCCTGACCAATGCAGGAATATTGTTCTGGATATCAGGTACTGTCTGTTTATCATTGATCGGTTTGCGGGGGCCCAAAGGCTTATCAATGAAATGAAACTGCTTAAGTAAGGTTCTGTTCGCAAGGGATTAACCGAACAGGTTGGAGAGGGCGTTCGTAATGGTAGGGTAATTGAAACGGAAGCCGGTGGAATTAAGTTTTCCGGGAAGGACTTTGTGGCTTTCGAGTAGAAGAACGGAGCCTTCGCCGTATAGCAATTTCAGGATTTTTCCAGGGATAGCCAGGAAAACAGGCTGTTTGAGGGCCTTGCCAAGGGTCGAACTGAATTCGGCGTTTGTGACAGGGTACGGACTCACAAGATTTACCGGGCCCTTGAGGGACTCCTGTTCAATAATGAAGATGAAAGCATTCACCAGGTCCTTGATATGGATAAAGGAAATTACCTGATTGCCTTTGCCGATTTTCGCACCGAGTCCGAGGCTGAAAGCGGGATACATTTTATCCAATGCTCCTCCATCACCCAGTACCATGCCCATTCTCGGAATAACAACCCTTAGCTTAGAGGAAGCCTTTAATGCCTCTGTTTCCCACTCCCTGCATACATTTCCAAGAAAATTTCCGGCAAAGGAAGTGCTGTTTTCGTCATGGGTATTTATGCTGTCGTAAATATCGGTTCCTGAAACAGAGATAAACAGTTTAGGGGGTTGTGAACAGGCAAGTATGGAAGAAACAATTTTTCGTGTCGCATGGACCCGGCTTTCGAGGATCTCCTTTTTGTAATCCTTGGTCCATCGCTTTGAGATATTCGCTCCGGCAAGGTTAATGACCATATCACAACCCTCTATTTTTGAATTTCTGAAGTCCTCATCTGTCATGCTTAACGATTCCCGGCTGATGGGTTTAACAGACCATCCTTTTGCATAAAAAGCATTCGTGAGGGCTTTGCCGATAAATCCGCCTGCACCACTGATGGAAACTATCATAGCATTTTTTTTGTAAAGTTAATAAAGAATGTAGCTGAACATACAGGCTAATATTTTTACAAACAGAATGTATGCTTCTAATAATTATATAAATTTGCTTACCTTTACTATGAAAAAAACCGGTTTTAACCCCAGTGCAAGCCGGACCCGGGTTCCCCCGTAAAGGGGCGGGGAATCTGCTATGAGTGATTAAACCCATCAAACGGGAAACTGAACAGAATGAGTGTATGAGTGACAAAGAACAGGACGGCAAATTATTCAACGAATTCCCTCCAATTTCCACTGCTGAGTGGGAAAAGAAAATCCTTTCAGACCTGAAAGGAGCTGATTATGAAAAGAAACTTGTATGGAATACCGGGGAAGGATTTCAGGTTAAACCATATTACCGTGCTGAAGATCTGAACGATCTGGAATACATCAGCAAGCTGAAAAAAGAACAGCCTGGTATTTTCAGGACCGGTATCAGCAATGACTGGATCGTGCGTCAGGACATCCTGCCTTCGGATATCGGGGAGGCAAACCGGCTGGCGCTTGATGCCATAGGGCATGGGGCAGATGCAATCGGCCTTAATGCGCAGGAAATCACCACACACAAGCAAATATCACAGCTGCTGGCCGGGATGGATCTTGCCAAAACATGGATCTATTTTACAAGCTCAAAATCCTATCCCCTTACACTTGAACTTTTCTTTTACGAAGTCAGCGCCAGGGGCCTGAAAACAGAGAGCCTGAAAGGCGGGATCAACTTTGACCCACTGACTTACCTGCTCCTTCACGGCGATTTTTATATCAATTTCAGCAACAACCTTGAAGAAGCCGAATATCTCCTGAATACCATCAGCAAACGCCTGCCATTGTTCAGGTCATTAAGTATTAACGGCCATTATTTCCAGGATTCCGGTTCCACCCTGGTCCAGGAACTTGCTTTCAGCCTGGCATCGGCCAATGAATATCTTACATCTCTTACTTCGAAAGGATTTGCAGTTGATTTTCTTTCGCCGAAAATATTGTTTCATTTTGCCTGTGGCCCGAATTATTTCCTGGAAATTGCCAAACTGAGGGCAGCCAGAATTTTATGGGCAAAAATAATTGACAGGTACAAGCCTGAGGTTCCCGCTTCACTGAGAATGTTCATCCATGCCTCCACTGCAAAATGGAACAAGACCATTTACGATTCTCATGTTAATATGCTGAGAACCACGACCGAGGGGATGTCTGCCGCAATCGGACAAACAGACTCCCTGTCAATTTATCCTTTCGATATGCCTTACAGGCAACCGGATGAGTTTTCATCGAGGATTGCCAGGAATCAGCAGCTCATATTCAAGGAAGAATCCTACCTTAACAGGATCAATGATCCGGCCTCGGGAGCGTATTATATTGAAAGCCTTACCAACAGCCTTGCACAAAATGCCTGGGACCTTTTCAGGAAAGTCGAAGGAATGGGAGGTATGATAGAAGCCGTTAAAGCCGGGTTTGTGCAGGATGAGATTGAAAAGAACAGCCGGAAAAAGGAGGAAGACCTTGCTCAGCGGAAATCTGTCCTCATCGGCACCAACCAGTTTCCTGAATTAAAGGAGATGATGATGGATAAAGTGCAGGACCCATGGAATGATGGAGGGCATACTGAAAGTAAGTACAAAAAGCTGCATCCTTTCAGGGTTTCAGAAAAAATTGAATTGTTGAGGCTTTCAACTGAAGAGTTTGTCAGAAACGGAAACCGCAGGCCGGAGGTTTTTCTTTTTACATACGGCAACCTTGCAATGATGCGTGCACGAGCTGGTTTTGCAACGAATTTCTTTGGATGTGCAGGCTTTTCTGTAAGCGATAACCCTGGGTTCGAGACTGTTGAGGAGGGAGTGGCATCGGCAATCGTTAACAGACCTGATATCCTGGTATTCTGCAGTTCTGATGAAGAATATGAAGAACTCGCGGCAAAAGCCATCCCGGAGCTGAAAACCGCAATGAAAAACCTTATTATTGCAGTTGCAGGGTACCCGAAAGAAAAAACAGAAATATTGACGAAAGCCGGTGTTGATGATTTTGTTCATGTTCGCAGCAATCTGCTTGAAAGCCTGAAAACGTTCAGTAACCGGATAGGTATTCCGTTAAAATAATAATCTTAATTTCATGAATTTTATGGATCAGAATCAGACGATGAAAGGAAAGGACCCATCACAGGAAAAGACACTGTCGATTCTCGTTGTAGAAGACAATGCAATTAACCTGAGGCTCATCACTGCAGCACTTACAAGGGTAGGCCACAAAGTGGATACTGCCACCGACGGCCAGATCGCGATGGATAAATTCAGGGAAAATTTCTATGATGCTATTTTGATGGATATCATGATGCCGGTTATGGACGGGCTCACAGCAACAAGGGAGATAAGGAAACTTGAAGCATCAAGGAGTTCATTCCAGGGAAAACGGGTCAAGATCATTGCCATTACTGCTAATGCGTTTGAAGATGACCGTAATAAGTTTTTCGAAAGCGGAATGGATTTTTACATGAACAAACCCATAGAAATTGAGGAATTGAACAGGATTCTCCAGTTATAGCAAACTAATCCTGAAAAGACTTATTGAGTGAACAGGAACTACTTTCTAAAGGTAATCATCATCCCAACTGTTACATACTTTGTAATGGTGGTTATTTATATATTTTTCACAAGTTATTCCGAAAGGGACAGAATTATTGCCGAAGTGGACCAGCGGCTTGTTACGGCAGCTGCCAATATTACAAGCATTCTTGGTCCGTCTTTCTTCGACAGGGCGACCGATTCCGGAAAGATCAGTAACGAAGAGCATCTGAAAAACATCATTCAGCTTTCATTCAATGCCAAAACAGCAGGACTGACTTATCTGTATGCCACAGTGATAAAAAACGGCAAGGTTTATTTTATTGCCTCGAGCGCCAAGGATGAAGAATTCCTGAAACATAAACTGCCTACCTACTGGCAGGTATACCCCGAAGCTACTCCCGAGTTTATACAAACCATACATTCCGACAAGCCTACCTTTGAAACCTCCGAGGATCGATGGGGAAGATTCGAAAGTGCGATCATTTGCCAGACTTCACCCGGAGGGAACCGCTATCTCGTGGGGGCCGACATTGATATAAGTTATATTAATGCCCATATACTTTCGCGAATTCCCTACGTTGTCATGCGTGCATTGTTCTTCCTGCTCATTGTTTCGCCATTCTTTTATTTCCTTACAAAATATTACAGGAAGAATACGATGGTGCTTGAATCGGAAATCCATGAAAGAAACCGCATTGAAAAACAACTTGAAGATTATAAAGCCAATCTTGAAGAGATAGTACAGGCAAGGACCGAACAACTGCAGCAGGAAGTAAAGGAGAGAAAGCTGATGTCGGAGGAACTCCAGCTTGCAAAGGAAATTGCGGTCAAGGAGAGCCGTGCAAAATCCATATTCCTTGCGAACATGAGCCATGAGATAAGGACACCGATGAACGGTGTGATCGGCATGACAAACATTTTAAAGGAGACGCAGCTCACCGAGGAACAGAAAGAATACCTGGAAATTATTGAAATATCAGGGACCAACCTGCTCTCCATCATAAACGACATCCTGGATTTTTCGAAGATCGAAGCAGGGCAGGTTGAGCTTGAGAGCATAGCATTTAACCTCAGGCATAACCTGGAAGAGGTGGTGAAGATGCTACATATAAGGGCCGAGGGGAAAGGACTTAAACTTTTCCTGACCATTTCTTCTGAATTGCCTGATCTTATTAAAGGCGATCCTGTAAGGCTGAAACAAATCGTTATGAACCTGGCAAATAATGCCATCAAGTTCACAACCGAAGGCAGCGTTAGTGTGGAAATTGAGCCGGTATGGCAGAATGAGGTCCAGATGATGGTGAAGTGCCGGGTGGCTGATACCGGCTTGGGTATTTCTGAGAAGGGACGAGAAAAATTATTCAAGGAATTCTCGCAAACTGATGTTTCAACATCGAGGAAATATGGAGGAACCGGCCTTGGGCTTAAAATTGCCTACGATCTCGTAAGGCTGATGGGAGGTGAAATCGGTGTTGAAAGCGAAGAGGGGAAGGGCTCAGTTTTTTGGTTCACTGCCCTGTTTGGAAAAATGTTAAAGGCCGAGATTGAAGAAATTGAGAAGGAAAAGCAGAAAGACGATGTTAAAAACATCCCCATCCTGCTGGTCGAAGACAATTATATCAGCCAGAGGGTAGCCAGGACTTCTCTTGAAAAGGACGGCTTTACAAACCTTGAAATTGCCGAAAACGGCAGGGTTGCCATCCGGATGTTTGAAAAGAAGGAATATGAACTTATCCTGATGGATATCAGGATGCCGGTTATGGACGGGCTTGAGGCTACCGAAAAGATCCGCGAGATGGAACGAAGCTTACCGCAGAGGAGGCCTTCGTATATTGTTGCATTCACGGCTTACGCGGTTGAAGGCGATAAGGAGCGTTTCCTGGATTCAGGCATGGATGATTACATCGCAAAACCTTTCCAGCCCGAGGAATTGGTCAGGGTTATCACAAAATATGCAGGCAAAAGGGAGTTCAGGCGACAGAGAATACTGAATATCCTGCTTGCAGAGGATAACAAGATAAACCAGAAAGTTGCGATCAAGACCCTTGAAAGTTTCGGGCATAATGTTGTACTGGCCGAAAACGGGAACCAGGCTCTTGACAAGCTAAAGAAAGCGGAATATGATATTGTATTAATGGATGTGGAGATGCCCGAACTTGACGGTATAGAGGCTACAAGGATGATACGGAAAATGGAGCAGGAAGGTCTGCTCTCAGGCGGAATAACCGGTAAAAGGATCAAAATAGTTGCGCTTACTGCATCTACTACCAAGGAGGACAGGGAAAGATGTATCGCATCGGGCATGGATGATTATATAAGCAAGCCATTCAGGCAATCGGAACTTGCACGTGCTCTGAACCTATAATCTCAAACTATGAAAAAACTGTTTTTACTCTTGATTTTTTGTTTTATTTCAATGCATGCCCTTCTTGCCCAGGACGAACAGGTGATCAAGGAAGCTGAAGAATCGGTGAGTGATAAGTCTGTTACCTTGAATTTCGGGGCTGATGTCATGAGCCGTTATATCTGGAGGGGGATCGACTTCGGCAACTCGCCAGCTATACAGCCAACCTTATATCTTAGCTGGAGGGGCCTGAATGTTGGGGCCTGGGGCTCGTATTCATTTACGTCCTACCACAGGATGCTCAATGATACGGTTTCGGTGAATATGGGCAATTATACCGAAATGGATATGTACGTTTCCTATACCCTGAAATGGTTTACCCTGATGTTTTTCGATTATTTCATTCCGAACAGCCTGGATCCTAATTACACAGGCATCGAGAGGTTTCAGTATTTTACTTATGATAAAAAGACAACAGGACATACATTCGAGGTTTCACTGACCTTTGCCGGACCTGATCAGTTCCCGATCAAATTCTATGTTGGGACACTTGTATACGGGGATGATAAAGCCAAGGATTCTTTAGGGTTTTACAGTAACCCGAACAAGAATAACTTTTCCACTTACCTGGAACTCTCATACCCTGTCAAGTTCCATAAAGTGGATATTAATTTCTTTGCCGGCGGCACTCCTTTCGGGGGGAGCTGGTACGGACCTAAAGCAGGGTTTACCAATGTAGGGATCACAGCCAAAAGAGCCATCCCTATAACAAAATCATACGGATTGCCCATTCAGGCTTCCCTTATAACAAACCCGGCTGCCCAGAAGGTTTTCCTGGTTTTCGGAATTTCATTTTAAAACTATTAAAACTATACTTGCTATAATGAGAATTGACTTTAAGGACACGGATTTCAGATCTCCGCTGAAGATCAAAAGTGCTGAGGTCCCTGGCATGGAAGAAACGGCCCCGGGGTTTTGGATGACCCCGGAACAGATCCCGGTCAAAACCCGGTATACCGCCGAAGACCTGGCAGAGATGGAACATCTGAATTATGCAGCAGGCCTTCCCCCTTTCCTTCGTGGGCCATACTCTACAATGTATGTTATGAGCCCATGGACCATCAGGCAGTACGCAGGGTTCTCAACTGCCGAAGAATCCAATGCCTTCTATCGCAGGAATCTGGCCGCAGGCCAGAAGGGTTTGTCGGTGGCTTTTGACCTGGCCACCCATCGCGGGTATGACTCCGACCACCCAAGGGTGGTAGGGGATGTGGGGAAAGCCGGCGTTGCCATTGACAGCGTGGAGGACATGAAGATATTGTTTGACCAGATCCCTCTCGGGAAAATGTCCGTCTCAATGACCATGAACGGTGCCGTTCTGCCTGTACTGGCTTTTTATATCATCGCTGCCGAAGAGCAGGGCATTCCCCTTTCGGAACTCAACGGGACCATTCAGAATGACATCCTCAAGGAGTTCATGGTGAGGAATACATACATATACCCCCCGACTCCCTCCATGAGGATCATTGCTGATATTTTTGGATTTTCGGCAAGGAACATGCCGAAGTTCAATTCGATCTCCATCAGCGGTTACCATATGCAGGAGGCCGGGGCGACCTGTGATATAGAACTCGCATACACTCTGGCCGACGGACTTGAATATCTCAGGACCGGGATCAATTCGGGTATGGATATAGATGCTTTTGCACCTAGGCTCTCTTTCTTCTGGGCAGCCGGGATGAACCATTTTATGGAAATTGCAAAGATGAGGGCAGGCCGCATGCTCTGGGCCAAACTGGTGAAACAGTTCAACCCGAAGAATCCGAAGTCAATGGCCCTTCGTACTCATACCCAGACCTCCGGCTGGAGCCTTACCGAGCAGGATCCTTTCAACAATGTGGCAAGGACATGTATTGAAGCTTTGGCCGCGGCCCTTGGCCATACCCAGTCGCTGCATACTAACTCCCTGGATGAGGCGATTGCTCTGCCCACCGATTTTTCGGCCCGTATTGCAAGAAATACCCAGTTATACATTCAGGAAGAAACCCAGGTTTGCCGCTCGCTCGACCCCTGGGCCGGATCCTATTACGTGGAATCTCTCACGCACGAGATTGCACATAAGGCATGGAAGCTGATCATGGAAGTTGAGGAACTGGGGGGGATGGCTAAAGCTATCGAAACAGGTATCCCTAAAATGAGGATAGAAGAGGCTTCGGCAAGAAAACAGGCCCGTATCGATTCAGGAAAGGATAAAATAATCGGGGTGAACCTTTACCGCCTCGACAAGGAAGCCCCCATGGATATCCTTAATATTGACAATACGGCTGTTAGGGAATCACAGATCAAAAGACTGGAGCAGATCAAGGCTTCGAGGAACAATGCTCAAGTCCAGTCTGCCCTGGATGCCCTTACCCGCTCGGCCGAAACAGGGGAGGGGAACCTCCTGGAACTGTCGGTTGATGCTGCCCGCAAGCGTGCCACGCTGGGTGAAATATCATTTGCACTGGAAAAAGTATATGGGAGGTATAAAGCTGTGATCCGTAGTATTTCAGGAGTATATTCCTCGGAGTCGGGCGACAGTGAATCCTTTAAAAAGGCAAGGGCTCTGGCTGATAAATTTGCTGAACTGGAAGGACGCCGGCCAAGGATCATGATCGCAAAAATGGGGCAGGACGGCCACGACCGGGGGGCCAAAGTGGTATCAACAGGCTATGCCGATATCGGCTTCGACGTGGATATAGGACCCTTGTTCCAAACCCCGGCTGAAGCTGCAAAGCAGGCTGTTGAAAACGATGTTCACATACTTGGGGTGTCGAGCCTTGCTGCCGGCCATAAAACCCTGGTACCTCAGGTTATCCACGAACTTTCCCTGCTTGGGAGGGAGGATATACTGGTGATCGTGGGAGGAGTGATACCTCCCCAGGATTATGACTTCCTCTACAAGGCCGGCACCGCGGCCATCTTCGGACCCGGTACGGTGATCTCCGACGCTGCCGTGAAGTTGCTGGATATACTGATTGAAAGCAGGAAATAAACGGCTTTGCCATGATTCCCGAAGAAATAGAACAGTATTGCGGTTTGCATTCAAGCCCCGAATTTCCTTTCCTTGCCAGGCTCAACCGTGAAACGCATCTTACCCAGGTCTATCCAAGGATGATCTCGGGGCCTATGCAGGGAACGCTTTTACGTTTCCTCTGCAACATGATCAAACCGCAAAAGGTTCTTGAAATAGGCACCTTTACAGGCTATTCAGCCATCAACCTTGCCTTGGGATGCGGGGGCACGGTCCATACCATTGAAGTGAACCCGGAACTGGAAACGATGATCAGGAAATTTATTATGGAAGCCGGGATTCAGAACAAAATCATTCTGCATATAGGCGAAGCGCTGAAGATCATACCCCGCTTACAGGAGACCTGGGACCTGGTCTATATTGATGCCGACAAACCAAATTATCTCAAGTATTACAACATGGTTTTTCCGATGCTGAGGCAGGGAGGCTGGATAGTTGCCGACAATGCGTTATGGGACGGCAAAGTGTTGTCGAAGGAAACTGCGGACAAAGAGACCCTGGGAATCATTGAATACAATGAATTTGTACAGAACGATGAAAGGGTTGAGAACCTGCTTCTTCCCTTTCGCGACGGTTTGATGATTGCCAGGAAGCTTTAGCCTACTTTATAATCGAATTTCACCTGGGCCAGTTCTTCATTGGCTTTGACGATCTTCTTCTTCAGGTCTTCCTTGAATTTTATTAATTTCTGGTAGATTGCCGGATCGGCAACTGCAAGTATTTCCGCGGCAAGAATTGAGGCATTCTGTGCTGCATTGATGCCCACTGTAGCTACGGGGATACCCGGAGGCATCTGCACAATGGCAAGCAGGGAGTCGATTCCCTCAAGGGATGCTTTCACAGGCACGCCAATCACGGGGATTGATGTCATGGCGGCAATAACCCCCGGGAGATGGGCCGCCATCCCGGCGGCTGCAATGATCACCCGTATACCTCTTGCATGTGCGCCTTTTGCAAATTCTTCAACTTTTTCGGGGGTACGGTGCGCCGAAAGGGCATTGATTTCAAATGGGATCTGCATGTCGTTCAGGAACTTTGCCGCAGCTTCCATGATTGGGAGGTCGGAGGTGCTGCCCATGATAATACTTACCAATGCTTGCATAGTTTTTGATTTTCTGCAAAATTAGCCAGAAAATCATAAATCCATAAAAATAATGAGCAATGAAAAATCATTGCTAAATTTGTTTGATGCTAAAACCACTTAAACCACAGGAGCGTATCAGGGTCAGGGATAAATTCTTCAGCCTATACATTTCAAAGGAAAGGATTGATGAGACAGTTAGCGGCATTGCCCGCCTAATAGATCATGATTATGCCGGGAAGACCCCGCTATTGCTGTGCATACTGAACGGGGCATTTATCTTTGCCTCCGATCTCGTGAGGAAACTTGAAACCCCCTGCGAGATATCATTCGTGAAATATTCTTCTTACCACGGAATGGAAAGCAGCGGGAAGATCAACAGGCTGATAGGCCTCAGCGAAAACATTCGCAGCCGCGATGTGATCATTGTTGAGGATATCGTCGACACAGGCAATACCATGGCAAAGCTCCTGGACGACCTGAAGCAGTTTGAACCCTCAAGCCTCAGGATTGCCTGCTTCTGCTTTAAAAAGGAGGCTTTCAGGGAAAATTTTGCTATTGATTACTGCGGATTAGTGATCCCGGATCTTTTTGTTGTGGGATATGGCCTGGATTATGATGGTTCGGGCAGAAATTTTCCTGATATTTACCAACTGGATAAAACTTTGTTATAATCTTAAAAACTCAAAGGAAAAATGTTTAATCTGATTTTATTCGGGCCCCCGGGGGCTGGAAAAGGAACACAGGCGGTGAAAATTGCTCAGAAATACAACTGGAAACATGTTTCAACAGGCGATATACTCCGCGCCGAAGTTAGCCAGGCAAGCCCGCTTGGCCTGCAGGTGAAAGCAGTTATGGAGGCCGGGCACCTGGTCTCCGATGAACTTCTGATAGAAATAATGAAATCGGTTTTTCTGAAAAATGAGAGCGCCGAAGGTTTCGTTTTCGACGGATTTCCGCGTACCCTCAACCAGGCCCAGGAACTCGACAAGCTGCTGTGCCGGCTGAATCATTCGGTTAAACAGGTAGTTTCGCTTGAAGTGGATGAGGAAGAACTGGTAAAACGCCTCCTTAAAAGGGCCATGGAACAGGGCCGGGTGGATGATACCGAAGAGGTGATCAAGAACAGGCTTGTGCAATACCACAAGCATACCAAACCCCTGCAGCAATATTACCAGGGCAAAGGCATCTATACCGAGGTTCATGGGGTAGGAGGCATTGACGATATCTTTGAAAGCCTTTGCAAGGCCATCAGGAAATAAACAATCTAAATCAGGATTTCATGTCCGAATCAAACTTTGTCGATTATGTAAAGATCTTCTGTGCTTCCGGTAACGGGGGCGCCGGATCGAAGCATTTCCTGAGAACCCGTCTCACAGCCAGGGGAGGCCCTGACGGGGGTGACGGGGGCAGGGGAGGCCATGTTATTCTCAAAGGGAACAGCCAGCTATGGACACTGCTGCATCTCAAGTTTACCAAGCACATCCGGGCCGGGCATGGTGTTAACGGAGCCAAGAGCCTGCAAACCGGTGCTTACGGAAAAGACATTTACATTGACGTCCCGCTTGGAACTGTCGCAAGGGATGCCGAAACCATGGCTTTCGAATGCGAAATCACCGAGGATGGCCAAACCCATATCCTGGTGCCGGGCGGAAGGGGAGGGCTGGGAAACGATCATTTCAAATCGGCCACCCACCAGGCGCCCAGGTTTGCCCAGCCGGGCGAACCTGGAATTGAAAGCTGGAAGATCCTCGAATTGAAACTGCTTGCCGATGTGGGGCTCGTTGGCTTTCCAAATGCAGGGAAATCCACATTGTTATCGGTCATTTCGGCTGCAAAGCCCGAAATAGCCGACTACCCCTTTACCACCCTGATACCCAACCTCGGGATTGTGAAATACCATGACAATAAGTCTTTCGTAATGGCCGACATACCGGGAATTATTGAAGGTGCTCACGAAGGGAAAGGAATCGGTTTAAGGTTCCTCAGGCATATCGAACGTAATTCGGTGCTTCTGTTCATGATTCCTGCCGACAGCAATGATATCCGCAATGAATACCGGATCCTGCTCAGGGAACTTGAGATGTTTAACCCCGAATTGCTGGATAAATCAAGACTTCTTGCGATCACCAAATGCGATCTTGCCGATGAGGAGATCGTAAGTGAACTGAAAAAAGAACTTCCCGAAGATATTCCTTGTGTATTTATTTCATCCCATAAGAAAACCGGGCTGATGAAGCTCAAGGGAATGCTGTGGGAAGCCCTGAATGTATGATGTGCCATGTACCATGTACCATGTACAAATGTCAGTATATTGATTTTAATATTATTTGTACATTGTAAATGGTACATTGTACATATTTTTGATTAGGATGCTTGAGAAACTTCTGACATTCGACCGCTCCCTGTTCCTCTTCCTCAACGGGCATCATACCGGCTGGCTTGATTACGTGATGTTCTGGGCCAGTAACGGCCTGGTGTGGCTGCCCCTTTTTATTTTCATCCTGATCCTTCTCATCGACACTTTCCGCTGGAAAACACTTACCATTCTTGCTGCGGTGGCGGTGATGATAACTGTTTCGGACCAGTTATCGAATATGGTGAAAGATGATACAAAACGACCAAGGCCTACTCATGAACCCTCTATCGCAGCAAGCGTTCACACAGTGAAGGAATACAAGGGAGGAGGGTATGGGTTCTACTCAGCGCATGCTTCAAACACATTCGCCCTGGCCGTTTTCCTGATCGTACTGTTTCAGAAGCGTTACAGATACCTGTATGTTTTATTGACAGTATGGGCTGCCCTTATGAGCTATACCAGGATCTACCTTGGCATTCATTATCCCCTGGATGTCCTGAGCGGGGCAGTCGTGGGCTGCCTGCTGGGATGGTTTGCGGCCAGGATTACAATCTGGATACTCTCCCTGCAAGGGCAGGGTATCAGTCAAGTTTAAACACCAAGCCTATATTTCCATAGGTTGAGCTGTATCCGAACTCCCCGTAAACACCTATTTCGGGTGTGAAAAACCAGGAGGCTCCGAAGAAAACTCCAAAATACGGGTATAAAGGGACAGGGCTGTGATAGCCCTCATTGTTATCATGACTATTAATGCACAGGCCGAACCCCAATGGAAGGCCGGCATAGGTGTCAAGCCCATTCACGCCCCAGCCATAATGGTAAGCGCTCTTGGCCCCGGCTATGAAATTAAACCAGTTTTCGTGCCAGCTGTTTCCGTAGCTGTGCCAGAAATATGAAAACGTGGCTTCAGCTCCCAGGGTAATCACCCCGGGACCCACTTTCCACATCCCTTTTTCAAACGAGAATTTTGCAGCCGGGCCAAGGCCGTTACCGTTGCCAAAAAACGGAGTACCGGCTCCGAAGCCTGCATTTAAAAGCCATGAATCTTCTTTCATGGGGCTTACAGGGCCATTCTGGGCCTGAACGGAGATATTTAAACAGAAAACACCGATGCTGATTATAATAATCCGGATGAGACGTCTCTTTAAGTTCATTATTTTGAGTTAGCTGTTCGTTTTATGATGTATAAGATCAGAAACGAAGCCTTAAAAGAAATAGTATGCTGAAATTTTAATGCCTTAAAGAGGCAAGCTGGCCGAAAAGTTCAATCTCCCTGGGGCTCAGGTTCTGGGGTATGTCGACAATGATCTTCAGGTAAAGATCACCGAATTCATTTTTCTTCCTGTACACCGGCATGCCGAGTCCTTTCATTCGCAGAACTTTCCCGTTCTGGGTTTCCTTCGGGATTTTCATGGCAATATTGCCTTTCGGCGGATGAACATTCACCTCACCTCCGAGCACTGCCACATACAAGGGAACATGCATATCGCAATAGAGGTCATGGTCCTTTATTTCGAATACAGGATCTGGCAGGATCTTTACATGCATATACAGGTCCCCGGGTTCACCGCCCCTGCGGCCCTGCGCACCCTTGCCTTTAACCCGCAGAACCTGGCCGTCGTAAACACCCTGTGGAATGGTAGCGTTGATCTGCTCCTCACCAAGGGTGATCGTCCGTTTTGACCCATTATAGGCTCCTTCAAGAGTAACCTCAAGAGTGGCTTCATAATCCTGGCCCTTCGATGGCCTTCCGCCCGACCGTCCCCTTCCCTGTCCTCCGGCTCCTCCTCCATAATCAGGGCCGTATGCCCCTCCGAAAAACGAGTTGAAGAAATCCGAGAAATCAGATCCTCCAAAATCTTCAGGACTGTATGTACGTGAATAGTCTTTCCCTGCTCCCTGCCGCGCCCACTGGCTGAAATCGGCCCCTCCGCCCGAGGATTGTTCGTATTGTTTCCAGTTGGACCCCAGGGTGTCGTACTTCTTCCTCTTCTCAGGATCTTTCAGTACCTCATAGGCTTCACCCATCGCTTTAAATTTCTCCTCGGCCTGTTTATTCCCGGGATTTTTATCGGGATGGTATTTCACAGCCAGTTTACGGTAAGCTTTTTTGATCTCTTCAGGGCTGGCAGTTTTTGAAATACCCAGCAAGCTGTAATAATCTTTGAAATCCATATTTGGCTTTAATCAGTCGGGTTTAATTTGATTGGGATCATGACCAGCACAAATCCCTTATGGGCAAGGCGGTTCTGCAAGGTGAGCTGGGTCTGGCTGTGAAGCATACGGGTAAGTGAGTTGGGACTTGCAAAGATCGCATTGCCAATGAAAAATATGACCTTGTTATATTGACTGACGACTTTTTTCGAAAGCTCTTTCACTTCATCTGCTATATCAGTCCCAATTGAATAATAAGAGTCGGCAAAACATCCGTAAGCCCGCGCCAGGTCTTCATATTTACGGAGATTATACTTCACATCTTCCTCCAGGTTCTGAAGTTCGGCCTCACCTTTGAAACTGCCGGCATCGACCATCCCCACCGATATAAAAATAAAGTTTTTATACCTTTCAAAGTCTTCTCTTATCTTTAAAAATGTATGAATGCCAACCCCGTTGAAATCCTGGACGCAAATACAGGCGGTATGGGCTTCAGGATTAAAATCGGGGGCCTCCCTGTGGGAACGCTCAAATCCCAGCATGGCTCCTTCGACCTGCCTGAACATCTTGAGGTCGAGTTTGCTTATCATCATGGCGGCTTTATCATAATGACGTCTTACCATCATGACAAAATAAACAAGGCTTGATGTTATCAGTATTGTAAGCCAGCCGCCCTCACCGAATTTGATAAATACCACGGTGAAAAGGATGCTCATGGTCATCAGAAAGCCAAGCCCGTTGATCAGAAGTTTCGGGATCCAGGATTTTTCATTGTTTTTTACCTGCCACCAGTGCCGTACCATGCCTGCCTGGGACAGGGAAAAAGTTACAAATACGTTGATACTGTATAATACGATCAGGGTGGTTACATCACCACCGGTGATCAGCAGGATGAACGAAGAGGAAACAGCCATCAGCACCAGTCCGTTCTGGGTCACCAGGCGGTCGGAGAGTACCGAAAACCTTCTCGGGAACCAGTTGTCCTGAGCCATATTTGATATTACCCTTGGCCCATCCAGGAAACCGGTTTGAGCTCCAACAAACAGCAGGGCTGCTTCAGAAAGAAGGGTGATGATCACAAATGGCTGGCCTATCCATTTGTACCATCCTGCTGTCATTGCTTCAAGGAGGTTGGCGTTCATGGTCTTGCCCGGGACGTGTTTAAGGTGAAAAAGAGAATAGGCGGCCAGAAGTCCCAATACCGTTATCCCAAGTGAAAATGCCATAAGCCGCATCGTGGCAATCCCGGTTTTAACCCTGGGTTCCTTCAGTATCACCATGGAATTCGATACCGCTTCGATACCGGTATAAGTTCCTGCCCCCATGCTGTAAGCCCTGGCAAGAATTATGAGTACAGCAAAAGTTCCTATATTGCTGCTGGCCTGGTGAAATTCACGGGTGGCATTTGGGACCAGGTTTATAAAATCCCTGGTATGAAAAATAATGGGATAAACGATGGTAAATGCATGGGTCAGAAGGAAAATAATAAAAATAGGCATCAGGGAAAAAACAGATTCCTTGATGCCCCTTAGATTCACCAGTAAAAGCAGGAGGATAAAGAATACGGTGACAGTCAGTTTATAATGCTGATAAACTGGGGGGAAGTTGCTGAATATTGCATCCACCCCGCTGGCAACGCTGATGGCAATGGTGAGCACATAATCTACGATAAGTGCGCAGCCCGAGATCATTCCAAGCCTGGGGTTGAGCAGTTTTGTGGCCACTTTATATCCTCCTCCTCCCGAAGGAAACAGCTTGATGATCTGGGAGTAACTGCTGCTTATTATTGAAATTGTAAACACAACGGCAAGGGCAATGAAGATAGTCATCCCATGGTATATCCCCAGGGCGCGATAGGATTCTTCAGGCCCGTAGCATGAAGAGGATAAGCCGTCGGAACCAAGTCCTACCCAGGCCAGGATCGCAACAAGGGTGACTTTCTCGAAGATATTCTCATCCTTGAGATCCCTGGCTTTCCCCACGAAGGCCTTTCGGACCCTTTCGGTAGTGCTTAACCTTTCTCGTGGTTTCATTGTAAAATAAATAGACCGGCAAAAATACGATGTTTAATCAAACCATGAAACTAATCTGTCATGGTGAGCTTTACAGGGATGAGAACCATCATAAATCCTTTATGGGCAAGACGGTTTTGAAGGGTGATCTGTGTCTGGTTATGAAGCATGCGGGTAAGGGATGAAGGCCTGGCAAAAATTGCATTCCCCACGAAGAAGATCACCCGGTGATATTTATGCACTACTTTTTTTGATAATTCCTTTACCTCGTCGGCCACATCGGTGCCCAGTGCATAATAACTATCAGCAAAACAGCCATAGGCACGGGCAAGATCTTCATACTTTTTAAGAGTGTCTATAACGTTGTCTCCCAGGTTCAGGAGCTCCTCTTCACCCTTGAAATTTCCTGTATCAACCATGCCAACCGAGATGAATAAAAAGTTTTTATAATTTTCAAAATCCTCACGTATTTTCAGGAAGGTGTTTATGCCTACACCGTTGAAACTGGTCACGCATATGCAAGCAGTATGAGATTCCTGGTCAAATTCAGGATAGGTTCGGTTATCTTTTTCCCAGCTTGCCATAGCTCCTTCGATCTGACGGAACATTTTATGGTCGAGCCGGCTCAGCAGCCTGGCGGCGCGGTCGTAATGGCTTCTTACCCTTACAACAAAGAAAATAAGGCTGGATGTAATGAGAACGGTAAGCCATCCGCCTTCGGTAAATTTCACAAAAAGCACGGTGCACAATATGCTTGCAGTCAGGATCAGGCCAAGGCCATTGATCAGCAGTTTAGGAATCCAGTGACCTTCTTTTGTCTTTACCTGCCACCAGTGCCGGACCATACCGGCCTGGGAAAGGGTAAAGGTTATGAACACATTGATACTGTACAATACCACAAGAGTAGTTACTTTGCCTCCTGTTACAAGGAGTACGAAAGAAGCTGCGATTGCCATGAGCACCAGGCCATTCTGAGTCACCAGGCGGTCGGAAAGAACTGAAAAACGTCTTGGGAACCAGCTGTCCTGGGCCATGTTTGAGATAATGCGGGGACCTCCAAGAAAACCCGTTTGAGAGCCCACAAACAGCAGGGCCGCTTCAGAAAGCAGGGTAATGATAACAAAGGTCTGGCCAACCCACCTGTTCCACCCTGCCGTCATTGCTTCAAGCAGGTTGGCATTCATGGTCTTGCCTGGAATATGATGCAGGTGAAAGAGAGAGTAGGCTGCCATTAATCCGAGCACCGTGATCCCCAATGAAAACGCCATTAAACGCATGGTCCGGATGCCCGTTTTTACCCTGGGTTCTTTCAGGATGGCCATGGAATTGGATACTGCTTCGATACCGGTATAAGTACCGGCACCCATGCTGTAAGCCCTTGCAAGGATCAGAAGAACGGCAAAAGTTCCCATCTGGCTGCTGGCCTGGTGGAATTCCCTGCCGGCTTCAGGTACAAGATTCACGAAGTCACTGGTATAAAAGAATATGGGATAAATGATGGCAAAGGCATGGGTAAGCAGGAAAATTATAAAGATCGGCATGAGTGACATTACCGATTCCTTAACACCCCTCAAGTTGAGTAATAAGAGTATAAGGATTATGCCCAGGGTTGTCCATAACTTGTAAACCTGGAAAGATGCGGGGAAGTTGCTGAAAATGGCATCCACCCCGCTGGCTACGCTTATGGAGATGGTGAGGATGTAGTCCACGATGAGCGAGCAACCTGAGATCATCCCGATACGGGGCGACAACAATTTGGCTGCAACCTGGTATCCTCCCCCTCCCGAAGGGAACAGTTTTATGATCTGGGAGTAGCTGCTGCTGATAATGGCAATGGTAAGCACAACGGCCAGCGCAATAAAAATTGTCATCCCGTGGTAATTGCCCAGGGCGCGGTAAGCTTCTTCAGGACCATAGCAGGAGGATGAGAGTCCGTCGGAACCAAGGCCTATCCAGGCCATCAATGCGACCAGGGTTACTTTCTCAAAGATGTTTTGATCCTTGAGATCCCGCGCATTACCTACGAAAACTTTCCTGATCCTTTCGGTGGTGCTCAGCCTTTCCCTAGCTTTCATCAGAAGTAATATTGACGGGCAAAAGTAATATGTTTATTCAAATAACAAATATTTTCTAACCAGCCTAATATCCGAATGCACGGCCTTCAATTTTATCAATTTTTATCTTCCACACATTCACTTCCCTGACGGATGGAGGGTTGAATTTAAACGTCTTTTCACTGTATTGCGCCATGATAATATCCAGGGCGGCCATCTTATCCTGGGCTTCGTTGATGAATTCAGCTTTGCCGTAAGCCAGAACCGACCTGTACTTCATGCTCCATGAGCAGGCCACCTCTTCATTCTGGTAACGAAGGAGATGATCGGTGCTGAAATTGATACAGACCGCAGGGTTCTGCCTGAGGATGGAAATCTTTTTACCATGCTGTGCGCCATGCATGTAGATCAGCTGTTCCCTGAAACCGAAATTCATCGGGATCACGTAAGGATTGCCGTCGGGATCCACCATAGCCAGGTGGCACCACTTACAACGTTTTATGACATCAAGAAGTTCAGCTTCAATGTTTATCTCGCGCTGGCGCATTTGAGTTTGGTTTAACGGAACAATGCACTGTATAATTCCTGGACCTTGCTCACCGGCACGACTTCAATGGAGTACCTTCCTTTTTCGAGGGCACGGGAATTATATTTGGAAATAAAGATACGCTCAAATCCCAGTTTTTCAGCCTCCGACACCCTTTGTTCAATGCGGTTGATCGGCCGGATTTCCCCGCTAAGGCCTACTTCAGCGGCAAAACAGGTCTTGGTGTCGATATGCTCATCCTGGTTCGAAGAAAGAATAGCCGCAACGATAGCCAGGTCGATTGCGGGGTCATCCACTTCAATGCCTCCCGCGATATTCAGGAAAACGTCTTTGTGGCCAAGCCTGAACCCGCTTCGTTTCTCCAGCACGGCAAGCAGCATGTTCAGGCGGCGAACATTGAATCCTGTTGTGGATCTCTGGGGGGTGCCATATACCGCAGTGGAGACAAGGGCCTGGGTTTCGATAAGCATCGGGCGCATGCCTTCAACCATTGCAGCAATGGCAATGCCGCTGACTTTCTCATCATGCTGGCTAAGCAGGATCTCCGAAGGGTTGGATACTTCTCTCATGCCTGCATCATGCATTTCATAGATTCCCAGTTCGGAAGTCGAACCGAAGCGGTTCTTAAGGGACCTCAGGATGCGGTAGCCGTAATTTCTGTCGCCTTCAAACTGAAGGACCGTATCAACCATATGCTCGAGGATCTTCGGGCCTGCGAGGCTCCCATCCTTGGTGATATGCCCGATAAGGAACACAGGAACATGGGTGATCTTGGAGTATTTCTGCATCTCGCCTGCGCATTCCTTGATCTGGCTTATGCTTCCTGCAGATGACTCTATACTGTCGGTTTGCAGGGTTTGAATGGAATCAATGATCACAATGCCCGGCTGTATTTGCTCAAGATGCTGGAATATAGCCTGTGTGTTTGTTTCGGTAAGGACAAAGCAGTTTTCATTCTCAATGCCAAGCCTTTCGGCCCTCATCCGGAGCTGCTGGTCGCTTTCTTCACCACTGATATACAGTATTTTAAGGCTGGTGCATTTTAATGCAACCTGTAGCATAAGGGTTGATTTCCCTATCCCCGGTTCCCCTCCGATCAGTACAAGAGAGCCGGCGACCAGCCCGCCACCCAGCACACGGTTGAGTTCCGCATCCCGGGTGTTGATACGTTGTTCATGCTCAAAAGTCACATCTGAGATCTTTTTGGGACCGGGCCTCTGGTCGTTGGGCCTGGCATAGCCGGAACGTTTTTCTTCTCTCAGGATTACCTCTTCAACAAGGGTATTCCATTCCCCGCAGGCGGGACATTTTCCCATCCATTTGCTCTGTTGCGCTCCGCAACTGCTGCAGAAAAATGCGGTCTTGACCTTAGCCATGGCGGGATTTTAAAGATGAACCTTACGCGCCTTTTCTATCGTATGGGTTGTGGAATATCCCCTGGTAAGCTCTATTGTGACCACCTCGCCTCCCCTGGCTATTACTATGTCGCTGCCTACGATTTCTTTACCGTCGTAATCCTTCCCTTTAACCAGTACATCGGGTTGAATGAACTTTATAAGTTCGAAGGGGGTATCTTCCTCGAACATTACCACAGCATCAACGAAAAGGAGGGATGCAAGCGTAAAAGCGCGGGCATGATGGCTGTTTACGGGGCGGTTGGGCCCCTTGATACGGTGAATGCTTTCGTCGGAGTTCATCCCGACAATCAGAACGTCGCCCAGTTCCCTGGCTTTTCCCAGAAGTTCGATATGGCCAAGATGCAGTATGTCGAAACAGCCGTTTGTGAATACAATTTTCTTATCCTTAAACCTCCAAACGGCAAGTTGCCTCTGAAGGTCATCCCAGTCAAAGATCTTTGATTTTATTACTTTAAGCTTTTCCATTCTCGGGCCTATTAATCGATAAAAGTAATAAAGAAATACCACCTACAACAAGGATCATCAGGGTTTGTGCGGTCCAAGCGATCCAGCCCAGCGCCAGGCCGGTAGGTTTTGCAATGCCATACAGCAGAAGGGTCTCCTGCACGATGGCAGGATACAGGCCGATACCACCCGGTGTGATCATGATCCCAACGCTCCCGAGGACCAGCGAAGAAAGGCCTGCACCCGGTCCGATTCCCGCCGTTTCAGCAAAACAGAAGAAGATGACATACAGCATGAAAAAGTACAGCACCCAGATGGCGATGGAATAAAATACAAAGAGACCCGGTTTCCTTACCTGGCTCAGCGATTTGAGACCTTCCCAGAAACCGATGACCAGCCCCCTGAGCTTGTGGTAAAATCCGGAAGACTTTACCCGTTTGCGAACAGCAAACCATATCCCGATAATTATAATCAGCACCGAGCCAAGAAACAGAAAAATCATGCGTGAATAATGCAGTGCGCCGAATTTAGCAACCAGCTTGGGGTAGATGTTCTGGTCGAGATAATCCCTTATGGTCCCGAGCTGGGTAAAAAACATCAGCAGGAAAAGCAGGAAAAAAATGAGCATGTCGATGGCACGCTCAGTAACAACCGTGCCAAGTGCTTTCTGGAAAGGAACTTTTTCGTATTTCGACATGATCCCGCAACGGGTAACTTCGCCCAGCCTGGGAAAAGCCATGTTGGCAAAATACCCGACCATGACGGCATAAAAAGTGGTTTTGAGCTTGGGTTTGAAGCCCAGGGGCTCAAAAAACAAGACCCAACGGGCGGCACGAAGAATATGGCTGAAAATACCCAGTATAACGGCCAGGATAACCCAGTAGTAATTGGCTGTTTTGAAGGAATGAAGGATCTGTGCCCTTTCTTCAAAAGTGAGATCTTTCAGTGAAAGCCAGATTATCAATAAACCCAGGCCCAGGAAAAAAGAAAATTTCAATGCGGTAAATATCTTCTTCCTTGAGGAGGAAGCCCCTGGCACGGATCGCGTCATGTATTATTTCTTTTTTCTCGAAATGAGTTTATTCTTTTCGTCAGGGAATGCTATGGAAGGCTTGAATGATTTTGCAGCTTCGAAATCCATGATAGCATAAGAAACGATGATAACAAGGTCTCCTTTGAGGAATTTACGGGCAGCCGCGCCGTTGAGGCAAATCACCCCGCTGCCTTTTTTACCTTTAATCACGTACGTTTCAATACGTTCACCATTATTAATGTTAAGCACCTGCACCTTCTCAAATTCGATCAGGTTTGCCTCCTTCATCAGATTTTCATCTATGGTGACACTGCCCACATAATTGATGTTGGCATCGGTAACCGTAGCGCGATGAATCTTGGATTTAAGTACTTCAATCTGCATCATGCGGCAAAATTACAAAAAAAGTTCCACATTGTCTATAAGCCTTACATCCCCAAGGAAAACCGCTGTAAGGGCTACAGCCTGCGAGGCCTGTCCCCAGTTCTCGAGGGGTACCAGGGTTTCCCTGTCGGCAATCTCAAAATACTCCACCCTGAACCTTGAATCTTCCTGTATCTTTTTAATGGCCCATTCCCTTAATTCCCAAACCGGTGTTTTAGTCCCCTTCTCCCTCACCTTGCACAATACCTCGAAGATCCTCCGGGCAACCTGCCTTTCACCTATGGTTAGCCTCAGGTTCCTCGAACTCATCGCCAGCCCGTCATCCTCCCTTACTGTTTCACAGTCAATGATGTTTGCCTTCAGGCCCAGCTCTTTTTTCATTCTCGTTATGACCATCAGTTGCTGGAAGTCTTTCTTTCCAAAGTAAGCGTTTGTAGGATTGATAATATCCAGAAGCTTTTTCACCACGATCACCACACCTTTGAAATGCCCGGGGCGGAATTTTCCTTCCATTACCTTATCGAGCAATCCAAACTCCAGGTCTACATTCTCAGTTTTGCCTTCGGGGTACATCTCCTCAAGCCCGGGGCAAAAAAGCATATCACAGCCGTTGCCTGTGAGGAGTCGGGCATCCAGGGATATGTTCCGGGGATATTTTGCAAGGTCATCGGGGTTGTTGAACTGTATCGGATTCACAAAAATGCTGCAAACGGTGATGTCATTCTCGTTCTCCGATTGCCTGATAAGCCTCAGGTGCCCTTCATGAAGGGCACCCATGGTCGGTACAAACCCTATCTTCAGGTTCTTCTTCTGGTATGGTTTAAGCCATTGTTTTGCCTCTTTGATAGTGCTGATCTCTTTCATGTCCTGCATTAGAGGTTTATGATCTTATTGCGGATTGCAAATTTCACCATTTCAACCGGGGATTTGAGGCCCAGTTTTTTCATTATATGATTTTTATGAGTTTCAACAGTGCGAATGGAGATATTGAGTTTCATCCCGATTTCCTTATTATTCAGGCCTTCAGAATACAGCTTAAGGATTTCAAGCTCCCTGGCCGACAGGTTGTAAGCAGGCTTTTCTTCCTGTTCCCCTTCTTCCGTGGCGGTACGTATGAAACTTTTTAAAAGGATCTTTGAAATGGTCTCTCCGAAAAACTCCTCCCCCCTGTAAATGGCATAAATGGCTTTAACCAGTTCGTCCCTCGAAGTGTTTTTGGGAAGGTATCCCTTGGCCCCCGAACGGATCGCTCCAGTTACGAAGTCCTCATGAGTGTACATCGAGAGTATGAGCACCCTGATCTGGGGATATTCCTGGCGCAGGCGTTTGGTGATCTCGATGCCTGAAATATCAGGTAAGGAAATATCCAGAACGATAATATCGGGCTGAACGATTTTCAGCTTCTCAAACAGGCTCTTACCCGTTGAAGCTTCTCCTATGATGGAGATATCAGGGATGGATGCAAGCAGGGCCTTAAGCCCGTCACGCACCAGGTCATGATCCTCAACAAGAAAAATCCTGATAGCATCCATCATATAAATCTTGGAACTTTGATCTGTATAAGGGTTCCTTTCCCCGTTGCAGAGTTAAGGTCGATAAGGCCCCCGAGCAGTTTGACCCTTTCCTGCATATTATGCAGCCCATGCCCTCCCTGGCTTCCCGAATCATGCGGCCTGAAACCTTTCCCGTTATCCTGTATGCTGAGGTAGATAAAGTCATGGTCGTTCGTCAGCTTAATATAAGCCTGGTCGGCATTGGAATGCTTGATGATATTGTTCAGCGCTTCCTGGACTATCCTGTAAAGATAAGTCTGAATTTTTTTATTCCACTCATCGGTGCTCACTTTATGTTCAAATTTTATTCTCACCGATGAATGCCTCCCGGTGTCCTCGCATAAGTTGAACAGGGCGATAACAAGTCCGAACTCCTCAAGAACAGGCGGCATAAGGTCGGTAGTGATCCTGCGGATCTCGTCAACGATCTGGTCGAACTGCCGCTTGATGCCTTCAAGCTGCGGTTTGATCTCCGGTTCGGGGATATAACTCAGGCTTTCGAGCTTCATTTTGATGGCGACCATCGACTGCCCTATGCCGTCATGCAATTCCCGCGACAAGCGCTGGCGTTCAAGCTCCTGTCCGTCGATCACCGAAAGTATGTGCGACATTCTTGACTTTTTGCTACTTTTGGGGGCGGCCATAGGATCAGGAATATATCAGGGCCACAAAGGTAAAAAAATAGCACCTCATGAGTTTACGAAAGTTTATCAGCATCCTGGCCCTGGTTTTATCTTCGGCCCAGCTTTTTTCGCAGGAAAAAACCTCCACGTATTACCAGGATCCGGCATCTGTTCCCCCCGATCTTATCGTTTCATTGAAGCATGTGAAGGCCAATCTGCGCTTCAGACCGTCGGAGAACCTGGTGATCGGGAATGTCGAACTCAGCGTTGTCGCAAACCGTTATCGTACCGATTCAATCACCCTTCTCGCCCCCGATTTCGTGATCAGCAAAGTAATTTTAATGACTGCTGATGAAGGAGCTCCAGACCCCGTCGCGAATGGTCCTTTCAGGATGTCATCCGCCCTCATCCCTGTAACATGGAAACTCGAAGGTCCCAACCTGGTGATCCATCCTCAGTCAGCATCAGCTTTCCTTACCAAAGGCAGCAAATACATCATCAGCATTTCCTATGAAGCCAGGCCCATGGCCGGACCTATATATTTCATCGGCTGGAGGCCCGAAGAAGCTGGCAAGCGAAAGGTAATCTGGGCCCATCGTCCGCATAACTGGCTGCCTTATATGGATGCCCGTGTAACCACCGATATGTTCTTTACATTTGACGGCAGGTACAAAATCTTTTCCAATGGCGAACGCATTGGCGTGGTCGCAAATCCCGACGGGACCAAAACCTGGCATTATGCCATGGTTAAAGACCATCCGTATTTTTCCACTTCCCTGGTCATAGGCGATTATAGCTATAAAAGCTCTGTTACAAAGCGGGGTGTCCCCCTGGAATTCTGGTATTATACAGGTATGGACGACAAGGTCCCTGTTACCTATAAATATACCGAAAGGATGTTTGAGTTTTTCGAACAGGAGATAGGGGTGAATTACCCGTATACGCAGTACCGCGAAGCCCCGGTTATCGATTATATGTACGGGGGCATGGAAACCACGACCTCCACAGTCTTTGGCGATTATATGCTGATTGACCCCCATGCCTGGTGGCAGAGAAATTTTGTTAACGTAAACGCCCATGAACTGGCCCACCAGTGGTTTGGCGACGGCATTGCCCACCTGGTCAACAAGGATGTATGGCTCACCGAAAGCTTTGCAACCTATTACGCCAAGATCTTCGAGCGGTCGGTATATGGCGATGACTATTACGGGAACATCAGGAATGACGAGATGAACATGGTATTTGAGGCTTCGAAGAAAAACGATTATCCCGTAGGCGGAAGCCAGGGAGGGGTGCAGAGGATATACCAGAAAGGCTCGCTGGTGCTTGAGATGCTAAGAAACGTAATGGGGGAAAGGGAATTCAGGGATGCGATAAAGCTGTATGCCCAGAGATACCTTTTCAACTATGCCCAGACCTGCGATTTTATACGTTGCACTTACGATGTGACAGGGAAGTCGTACAACTGGTTTTTCGACGAGTGGATACTGAGGGGTGGGGAACCCGAGTACAAAGTGAGCTACGTCCCGTTTGTTGACTCCCTTGGCAAGGCTTATACTGAGATCAGCGTGGAACAGATGCAGGAAGTGAACGAACTGAAACCCCTGTTCAGGATGCCTGTTGAGATGAAGGTGTATTATAAGAATGGTTCATGCGACAGCCTTACTTCCTGGATTGAAAAGAAAGAGCAGAAGGTAAGGGTGCCCAACCCGGGCAAGGCCGCGCTTGATTTTGTGCTATTCGACCCCGGCCGGAGAATACTCAGGAAACTAAAGTTCGACAGATCGTACGAAGAGCTTGCATCGGTTTTGCTGAAAGCCCCCGAGATGCTCGACAGGTATGATGCACTGCAGGCCCTGAAGGCCATTCCTTTGGCGAAGAAAAAGGATCTGCTTCTCTCGGCCTGGGACAAAAACCGTTTCCACCTGATCCGATCAGGCATCCTGGAGCAGATGGGCAGGGACAGGTCTGATGCAGTGGTTTCCCTGTTCGGGAAAGCCCTGCTTGATGAAAATGCCAATGTGAGGAAGGCTGCCCTGGTTGTACTCGACACCATCCCCCTAGCACTAAAGCCTGAGGCTGAGAGCTGCCTGGGTGATTCTTCTTATCTTAATATACAGCTTGCACTTGAGCGCCTTTGCAGTGCCTTCCCGGCCGGGATTGAACATTATCTTGACCTGACCAGCCATATGGAAGGCTGGAGAGGCAGGAATATACGGATGGCCTGGCTTGAAATCGCCGTCAGGAGCGGGAAATACGAATTTATGAAAGAACTTATCCCGTATTGCGGACCCGGATATGAGTTTGAAACACGTATGAATGCCTTCTCGGTATTGCAGAAGCTGAATTATTCCGATCCTGTGACGACCGGATATGCCCAGGCTGCTTCAAAGCATTGGAACTACAAGCTTGCTGCCGCTGCGAAAGCCTATCTGGCTTACTTTAAGATTGCACTAAAATGAAAACCCGCATCCTTACACGGACTATTTTACTGGTTTCCTTTGTAAGCCTTTTTACCGATGTGGCTTCAGAGATGTTATACCCGGTAATGCCTGTATATCTGACTTCGATTGGGTTTTCGGTTTTACTGATCGGCATACTGGAAGGAATAGCCGAAGCAGTAGCCGGCCTGAGCAAGGGGTTTTTCGAGCAGAGTTCGGATGTATTGCAAAAAAGGGTGCCTTTTGTGAGGGCGGGATATGCTCTGAGCGCTGTTTCGAAACCCATGATGGCTTTGTTTACCTTCCCCTGGTGGATCTTTATGGCCCGCACCATCGACAGGCTTGGAAAAGGAGTGCGCACGGGGGCAAGGGACGCGATACTGAGCGATGAAACCATACCGGAAAACAAGGGAAGGGTTTTTGGTTTCCACCGCAGCATGGATACTGTGGGGGCTGCCATTGGCCCAATGCTTGCCCTGCTGTTCCTGTGGTTTTACCCGGGGCAATATAAGATATTGTTTTACCTGGCATTTTTTCCTGGACTGATTGCCATTGGGCTTACTTTTTTTCTAAAAGACAGGAAGAACAGGCCATCGGCCGAAATTGTAAAACCCGGTTTTTTATCGTTCCTGAAGTACTGGAAGCGTTCTGCTGTTCCATACCGTTACCTTGTTGCGGGCTTACTGGTGTTTGCATTATTCAACAGTTCGGATGCGTTTCTGTTGCTTGCCATCAAGAGCAGGCATATTTCAGATACAGGTATGATCTCCATGTATATTTTTTATAACCTGGTGTATGCACTGGCCTCATATCCTCTTGGTGCAATTGCCGATAAGATCGGTCTGAAAACCATGCTGATCGCCGGATTGTTCTTATTTGCCGGTGTTTATATTTGTTTCGGTTTTATCTCGGCCATACCGGGTTTCGTTTTGCTTTTCTTCTTTTACGGAATATATGCAGCCAGCACCGAAGGGATCTCCAAAGCTTTGATCAGCAATATTTCGGATAAGCGGGATACTGCTACCGCCATTGGGTTTTATACCAGTTTTGCCAGTATATTTTCCCTGCTTGCCAGCAGTATTGCAGGAGTCTTATGGTTTGCCTTCGGGATGAAGGTGATGTTTATGATCTCAGGGGCCGGAGTGCTGATGGCAGGGATTTATTTTCTTGTCATATCAAAGAAGCTGGTTCAGGAATAAAAACAGGGCCGCCCGGGGAATCCCGGGCGGCCCTGTTTTTAGCTCAGATAAATTCCTTAATATAAATTATTCACATTCTGGTAGCCGGGCTGCAATACATACCAATCCTGGTATGTTGTTCCGTTCGACTGGGCCCAGTCGGCAAAATGCAGGTGAGTTTGTACGATATCGATTGTTTCCTGGGGGTAAGACCAGTCAATCGGGATCTCGATAGCCCAGCACAAGCCGGTTTTCGAATGGTAGTATTTACCCTGGGACGGAACGCTCGCATCATCATTTAAACCAAAATAGATCTGGTTTACAAGTTCTGAAGGAGGCTGGTCTTTCAGATGTATTTCCTTCCCTCTTTCCTGGTTCACAAACATGAAGGGATTATACGGGGCCGTTCCAATACTGGCCTGCGGGTTTGAAAAATGTACGGTCACAGTTTGAAGGCTTGTCTGAACGGTAGGTCCGCCATGAATTGTGTTGACCATTCCGCTTCCCAGTAAAGTGTTCACGGCATCTACAGGTATGATAACAGTTTCATTGGTATGACCTGCTTCATAGCCTTTGGGATCGAGTGTCACTGCCGAACCAACCTTGATGCATCCTGTTACGCTGGCAATGTTGGAAGGCGGAGTGTTCAGGATGATCCCAAAGCCGTTGTTCATCGAAGCACCGGCAGCTTTGATCTTGTAGCTCACAATGATATCCACAACCTGGTTCTGGGCATTGGTGACGATCTTGTAGTTGAAATTCATCACAAGGTCGTTCATGTCGTAGTCGCCGTAAGAAGGCCATAGGTCTTCAAACGCAACCGTGCCGTAATCCACCTGGTTGGGATAATATGAATTGAAAGCCCTTGTTGGATCCAGGGGATATGCGTCCTGGCTGTCGGGCACACCGTCACCGTCGGTATCCACGATAACAGGATTCGTTATGGTGATAACAAGGACCTTGTTATCGGTACCTGCGGCATTGCTGGCCGTGAGGTTTACACTGGTGTTGCCCGAGGCAGTTGGTATGCCCGAAATGGTATTGCCGCTGAAAGTCAGTCCGGCAGGAAGGTTCGTTGCAGTATAGGTAATTGGTGTGCTGCCCGAGGCAGAAATTGTATAACTGAATGACTGGTTCTTGACACCGCTTGCAGTAAGCGGACTGGTAATAACCGGCGCCACAAGCCCTTGAGCTACAGTCAGAACAAGAATTTTCGAATCATTGCCAAAAGAGTTGGTTGCCGTGAGGGTAATATTGGAAACCCCGGCATTGGTAGGTGTGCCGCTGATGGTTGAACCGCTGAAGAACAATCCCGCCGGCAGGCCGGTGGCATTGTAAGTAATGGGTGAGGTTCCGCTGGCCGTAATATTATAGGTAAACTGTGAAGTGGTTGTACCTGATGCAGTAAGTGCGCTGGTAATTACCGGCGGATTGCCTGCGGGGTTCACAGTAAGAACGAGGTTCTTCGTGTCATGCCCGTATGTGTTCGTGGCAGTCATCGGGATGGTATAGGTGCCGGCTGCTGAAGGAGCTCCGCTGATCAGCCCGGTAGTCGGATTAAGGGTAAGCCCTGCAGGTAAACCTGTGGCGCTGTATGTGATGGGTGCACTGCCTGAAGCGGTAATGTTATAGCTGAATGCCTGTCCTGCAGTAGCTGTTGCAGTGAGAGAACTGGTGATGGTCGGGGGTGTCCCGGCCGGGGCTATGGTGATGACCAGGGTTTTGGTGTCGGTGCCAAAATTATTGTCGGCTGTTAAAGTTACATTGGTTGTTGCAGCCGTTGTTGGAGTTCCGCTGATGGTATTCCCGCTGAAAGTAAGCCCGGCTGGAAGGTTCGTGGCATTGAAGGTAATGGGGGAGGTGCCCGTCGCAGTAATGGTATAAGTGAATGACTGTCCCACCATGCCTCCTGCAGTAAGCGCACTTGTAATAGCAGGCGCGGTAGGGGCGCTGCAACTGGGGACAGGTATGGTATAAGCACATTTGCTGCCATGAGCACCATAATTTCCGTTGTCGGGCTGTATCCCCGCAGGAGCACAGAGGTCAACATAGCCTGAAATAGTGCATCCGCCTGAGGTTTTACTCTGCCCGCTGCCGCTTGCCTTGATCTGGGCTCCCTGCTGGCCGGGTCCTGTAAGGTTTCCTTCAATATCAAAAGTATTACATTGGATCAGGCTCTGCAGACCAAGAGTGTTAGTTGCGCTGCCCTGGGTGCTGAATTGGCCTGTAACATTGATGTACCCATTATTTGTAACTGCGCCGTTATTCTGAAAATCATTGGAACCGGTAACAGTAAGGGCGCAGGAGTTTGTTATAATCCCGTTCCCGTTATTGGTAAGTTTGCCATTAACCGTAAATGGGCCGTCGTTGATAAGTGTGCCGTTTACGTTGAATGTAGATGGTACGGTCATCGTTCCGTAGTTGTGGACCAGGGCATTACTGTTGATCTGGAAAGTTCCGCCGGATGCCACGTTCAATGTGCCGTAATTATTCAGTGTTCCGTCAAAGTTGTTGTTCGGCATCACATAGGTGGTGCTGTAGTTGTTCAGGACCCTCCCCGAAAGAGCATAATTCCCGTTCATTGTCCCGGTGGCAGAGATCATGATAGTGCCCCCGCTTCCGTTGATATTGTTCCAGGTAACGGTACCGCAGATTCTTACAGTACCCCCGGTGTTGAGGACAGGGGTGTTAAGTGTTACTGAAGTTCCCTGGGGAACACAGACTACTGCACCCGAGGCAATATTCAGGTTGTTATAGGTGCCTGATGACAGGGTTTGTGTGCATCCCGTAGAGCAATCAGGCACTCCTTCTGTACCATACAGGGATTTAACCCCACTGCTCTTGGTGAATGAGTAGTTGAGTACATTCCCGCTGATCGTTGCGGAAATATAAACAGTGCTGCCGTCGGCCGAGATTTTGCCTATATAAACCGATGTTAATGCCGATGGCATGCGGATTTTTGTCTTGTACTGGCTGTTTGCGTCCGTTGCACCGGTCCCGATAAGCTTCCCGCCATTGGCAGGATTCCCGTTGAACAACTGGATCACGAACATTTTAAATGTACCTGTCTGGCTAACATCGATGTTAACATCTATATCGTTATACGTATTGAATTTGAAGCCCTGGCTTACCTGGAGCTGGGTGAATTTGGTCGGACCGGATGGCGTGCTTGAATTTTGCTTATGACAGGCGGTCTGCGTTAATAATGCGCCTGATAAAAGCAATATAAAGAAAAAGCCCGGGATGAGTCCCTGTTTGATCTTTTGCATAATACTTAATATTTGTTATAATGCCTGAACACTATTATTCGATGTAAAAATATTGAATTTATCTTTCTGTGTCAAGTTGTAATATGTAACTGTATATTAAATCCTATGAAACTGTATGAATTCCTTAGGAAACGTATCTTGCTTTTATCTCCGCCCAGGATACAATCTTCACAATATCCGGCTAATAAAAGTACGAAATTATATTATCAATATTTGATTGCTCATGGAAAATCCTTCACTTCTTGGAGCGGAATCCGGGTCCGGGGCTCTTCTCTGGGGTTAATACCGATTTATTTTACTGCTGCCGGTTCATAGTTCCGTGGATATACTGTAAGGCTTACCACATCAGATTTCACGAATTCATCAGCATGGTCCATGTAAATAAATATTAACTTTGCAGCCGGAATTTTCATCTCAATAATCTGGTTTTGAATAAAGATAAAACTGTCCTTGTGGGATTGAGCGGAGGAGTAGATTCCTCCGTTGCTGCATATATTTTACAGCAGGAAGGCTTCAGGGTAATCGGGGTTACAATGGCTATCTGGGACGGGAAAAAACTCCCCCCGACTTCGGGAGGGAAACATGCCTGTTACGGGCCCGACGAGGAAGAGGAGATCAGGGAAGCCAGGGAGATAGCCGAAATATTAAAGATACCCTACGAGGTTTTTGATTGCTCAGCAGAGTATAAAATGGCGGTTCTTGATTATTTCAGGAGTGAATATTACGCAGGAAGAACGCCAAATCCATGCATACAATGCAACCAGCATATAAAATTCGGGCTCCTGCCTGAAATGGCCGAGAAGCGGGGATTTCACTATGATTTTTTCGCTACGGGTCATTATGCCAGGGTTGAACAGGATGCTTCCAGCGGCAGGTTCATCCTTAAAAAAGGGATTGACTCAAAAAAAGATCAGACCTATTTTATTTACAGGCTCACCCAGAAGCAATTGTCCAGGGCAATGTTGCCCATAGGTATTTATACTAAGACGAAAATAAAAGAGATAGCCAAGGCAGCCTCATTGCCTGTTTACGATAAGGACGAAAGCCAGGATTTCTACAGCGGGAATTACAAGGACTTGCTGGAGCATGAACCCATGCCGGGAAATGTAGTGCATACCAGCGGAAAAGTTCTTGGAACCCACCAGGGGATATGGAATCACACGATAGGGCAAAGGAAAGGCATGGGTATTGCCTGGTCGGAGCCCCTGTACGTTATCAGGATCGATAAGGAAACCAATACCGTTGTAGTTGGCAGCAGGGAAGAGACCTTCAATACCAGTTTCCTGGTAAACGACCTGAACTGGATAGGGATTGAAGGCTTAAAAGGCCCAATGGACGTAAGCATTAAAATACGCTCGGCACAAAAAGAAAAAGATGCATTAATAGAACCCATGGAGAATGGCCTTGTTAAAGCCACTTACTTTCATCCTAACGATTCCATAACTCCCGGTCAGAGTGCGGTGTTTTATGAGGGGGATGTGGTACTGGGCGGTGGAGTTATTAAAAATGTTCTGATTTAAAAATTTAAAATCAATCATAAATTATGAAGAGATGCCTGATTTATTTAATCTTGACGGTTTTTACCCTGCCGGTTTTCGCGCAGAAAGCTGAGATGTCGGCCAAAGACCTGAAAGCCTACGTGTATTTTTTAGCATCCGATTCCCTGAAGGGAAGAAAGCCAGGCACACCTGAGATGAATGTGGCGGCCCGGTACATCCAGGACCATTTTAAGGCGGCAGGTCTGAAGCCTATGGCCGATAACGGGTTCCAGTATTTTGAAATCGTTACCGATGTCACCCTGGGCGAAGGAAACAGGCTTTCGGTTGACGGGTATGATGCCGCGTTCAGGAAGGAATTCATTCCCCTGGCTTTCTCATCCGGAGGCGAACTAAAGGCTCCCGTTGTTTTTGCCGGATATGGTTTTGACCTCGATCTGGACAGCCTGAAATGGAGCGATTATTCAGGCATTGACGTAAAAGGCAAGTGGGTGATGATCTTCAGGGCTGATCCTGACCTGGAAAATACCGACAGCAGGTTCATCCCGTTCAGCGATACCCGCAGTAAAGTGCTGGCGGCTAAAGACAAGGGCGCTGCGGGTGTTTTACTCGTTACCCCCAAAGGGCTTGACAAGGATGATAAACTGATGCCGGTCATTGTTGAGAACAATGAAGTTACCAGCGGGATACCCGTTGTAAACATCAAACACCAGATTGCCGACCGAATCCTCGCGGCAAAAGGCATTTCGGCCGACAGCCTCGAAAACCTCATTATTGCAAAGAAAAGGCCGCATAGCTTTGAAACGGGCACCCTGCTTGACTGCAAGGTTGAAGTGGTCCAGAAGCATGCTAAAACCGCAAATGTGATCGGTGTTCTTGAGGGCAGCGACAAGGTTTTAAAAGATGAATATATTGTAATTGGTGGGCATTATGACCACCTGGGTTTCGGCGGGCCGAATTCAGGTTCACGTGTTCCCGATACCATTGCCATTCATAACGGGGCCGATGATAATGCCTCCGGCTCGGCTATGGTAATGGAACTGGCAAAAACACTGGGCGCTCAAAAAGCAAAATTCAAAAGGAGCATAATTTTTATATGCTTTTCGGGCGAAGAAATGGGTTTGCTCGGTTCAAAATATTTTGTGAATAACCCAACAGTGAATATCAAGCAAATTAAAGCCATGTTCAACTTCGACATGGTGGGACGTTTTGACAAGGAAAAGAATTCAATTTCGATAAGCGGTACAGGGACATCCGCCGAAGGCGACAGTATTTTAAAAATTTACGAAAAAGGACTGCCGTTTGCCGTCACTCATTCGCCCGACGGTTACGGCCCCTCGGATCATGCATCGTTCTACTCTTCCAACATACCTGTTTTCTTCTTTACGACAGGTGTTCATATGGACTACCATACCCCTTCGGATGATGCCGATAAACTCGATTATAATGCCGAAAAGAAGATCGGGGATTTCAGCACGGCACTTATCACAGATATCGACAACCTCCCGAAGGACCTTACATTCAGGGAATCGGGGAAGAAGGAAAACGCGGTGAGAAGCGGCCGCCGGTACAAGGTTACACTTGGCATCATGCCCGATTTTGCAGGCTCGGAGAAAAAAGGACTGAGGGTCGACGGTGTTACGAAAGACGGTCCGGCATACAAGGGCGGGATGCTCAAAGGCGATATCATTATTACTGTTCATGGTATGAAAGTCGAAAACATTTATGACTATATGGCGAGGCTGAACAAGCTGAAGTCGGGAATGACAGTAAATGTGGAAGTGCTGAGGAACGGAAAAGTTGAAATATTGATAATACAGTTATAGGCACTGGGCACTAGGCACTGGGTTCTGGGGGCTGGGCACTGGGTACCGGGTATAAAGTACCAGTAAGAGGTCCCCAGAACCCAGTCCCCAGTCCCCAGTCCCCAGAACCCAGTCCCCAGTCCCCAGAACCCAGAACCCAGAACCCAGAACCCAGCTTATGGACTACGAACAGATCTTTAATGAAACCTTCATCCTGAAATTCATCAAATTCTGCATGGTGGGATTTACAGGAGTATTTGTTGATTTCGGCATCACTTTCATCTGCAAGGAATTTCTGAAAATCCAGAAGTATGTTTCAAATGCTCTTGGCTTTACAATTGCAGCTACAACGAATTATATGATGAACCGAATCTGGACTTTTCACAGTCATAATCCCCATGTGGGCCTTGAATTCACGAGGTTTTTCCTGATTGCACTGATCGGGCTGGGAATAAACCTGCTGATTATCTGGACTATGACAGGAAAATTCAAAGTGAATTTTTATGTTTCCAAACTGGTGGCAACCCTGCTGGTGACCGTCTGGAATTTCCTCATCAATGCTTATTTTACCTTTGCCTGAGGACTAATCGTCGTCATCATCCTCTTCACCTGCCTGCTGGGCTTTTGGCTTGGGTTTGGCGGCCTTTTCCTTTTGATTGTCTTTGGATGGCTTTGCTGCCGTAAACATAGGGTCGGTGGCATAAGTTTTTGTCATATCCGACGGAATAACGATGATGTAGTCAGCTTTTCCTTCATTGGATTTTTCAAGATCATCCAGATCATCCTGTTCAACACAGCTAATGGTCATTATTTTTGGAGATGTACTCCCTTTGCGAAGGTACATTTTCGTCATCCACACCACACCTTCGTAATTCTCGATATGGTAGGCTCCGCTGAAATGAAGGAAGATCATGCTGTCGGCAAGAAAGTTCTTCAGAATAAACGTGGCCATCGTGGCATCTTTCATGGCCTGGGCCTGGGCCAGGTTAACGCTCATATGGGGAGCACCCATGGCTGCGGCAGCAATATTTTTGTAACAGTTCAGGCTGGAATCATACGGGATTGGGCGTGATGCCATAAAACCCCTTTCAACGGCCAGTATGTCGTCGAGGCCTTCAAAACCGCCCAGGTTCACAATGGCAGCAAATCTCCTGGGAATGCTGGTTGCCACAAATTTTATATCATTATCCCTGGCAAATTCGACCAGGGGGGAGTAATCGGTTTTATAATTCGGCCATAATTTTGCTTCGGCATCAAAATCCTTTTTCCGGATGAACTGCCTTGTAATATATTCGTTAAGCAAAAGCTGGTTATCGGTTTCGAACATCTCGGCACCTAGAACAAGTTTCTTCCCGGGGACTTTCACCAGCTCTTTTGCCATTTGCAGTTCCATCCAGTGGCAGATCGGATTATCGTGCAGTTCGCCGAAAAAAATTATTTCGGACGACCTGGCCGTTTTAACCATATCGCTGTAATGGACTGCTTTGCCTTTGGATGTGAAAATTTTGTATGCAGGTTTATTGGAGCTGTATCCGCTGAAGACAAAACTGCTTAACAATAAGCAAGTAAGTAAGGTGAATTTTTTCATATGAATCTTGTGTTTTACTGAGAATCTTTTGAATGTAGTTCTTCTTCTACCGAGCCAGGCAGGCTGTTATCGGGCTGAGAGAATTTGCCTGCAAGTATTCCTGAATAACGCGACGAATCCTTCAGAACGTTTATTGCTTCGTTAAGAACAGGATCTGTTTTAAGGGAACCAATGATCTTGCCTTTCTGATAATAGTATCTTGACAATATATCCATTTTAAGGAGTTCCTTCACCTGGTCCCTGTATTTGTTCATGTCCTCCTTCTTATCATTGTCCATGCCGGTTTGCAAACGGTCAAGTTCGTTCTTGATTGCATTGTAATATTGTTCTTTCTCTGCTTCCTTCCGCAATTTTTCAAGGGCCAGTTCGCTTCGGGTGGTGTATTTGAATTCTTTGTCTTTAAGGAAGTTAAGGAAGTCGTTATAGATTGAGTCGGTGATCTCAAACTGATCGGGAAGTAAAATACTGTTGTGCGATTGCTCAAAAAGCGTCGCGTAATCAAAGATCAGGAACTTGTTGTACAGGGCCAGGGCGATATTGCTGATCTGGCGTTCACTGGCTTTAACATCGGGACTTATTCCACCCCCGTCATATACTTTACGGCCATGTTTTGTTTTGAACTCCCTGATCAGCGAATCGGGAATTTTATCAAAGGTTCCCTGTTTGTTTTTATGGGAATAATCGATGGCCTGTATGCATCTTCCGCTGGGGATATAGTATTTTGCAACGGTGATTTTCATTTGGGCGTTGTAGCTGAGAGGGACAACGTTCTGCACAAGGCCCTTCCCGAAAGTACGCTGGCCCAGCACCACTGCACGGTCAAGGTCCTGGAGTGACCCGGCGAGAATCTCCGAAGCCGAGGCGCTCTGGCTGTCGACCAGGATAATAATCGGTATTTCAAGGTCGACCGGTGCCGAAGAAGTATAATGCTGCTGGTTTTTGTCGGCCTTTTGTCCTTTGGTCGAGACTATTTCCTGCCCCTTTTCAACGAAAATATTTGCTATGTCAACGGCCTCGTTAAGCAAACCACCTCCGTTTCCCCTGATGTCGATGATAAGTCCTTTCAGGCTGGTGCTTTCGCGCAGGCTGATGAAGGCCTGGCGAAACTCCTTCGATGCATTTTGGGTAAAGCCTGTGAGCTTGATGTATGCGATGCCGTCGCGGAGAATGCCGGCATAGGGGACGTTGTCAATTTTAATATTTTCGCGGATAATATCCTTTATCAGGGTGTCGGAAGGATTTTTGCGTTCCACAACAAGATTTACAGGAGTTCCTGCCTGCCCTTTCAATACAGCGCTTACTTCGTCATAGGTTTTGTTAACCGCAGCCTGTCCGTTGATCCTGATGATTTTGTCTCCTGCTTTAAGGCCCGATTTCTGGGCAGGTGATCCTTCATAGGGTTCGGAGATCACCACATATTTTCCCTGCTGGTGGATGAGGGCTCCTATGCCTCCATATTGACCGGTGGTAATAAAACGGTAATCTTCAACCTGGTTTTCGGGAATAAAATTTGTGTAAGGATCAAGTGATTCAAAAATTGCATCTATACCGGTTTCTGTAATTTGACCCGGGTTGATCACATCCACATAATCGGTGCTCAGCTCTTTCAGCATACTGGAATAAATATCCAGGTTTTTCATCAATTCAAAGCCTATATTGGTTTTCGTCCCCTCCGTTGCAGGCTTGTCCTGGGAAAAAACCGGGAATCCTGCCCCGATTATTATAAGTAATATCGCTAATCTCACAATTCTCATATTCGAAACTATATATTCGTAATATTCACTTCGCCCTTTAAACTTTCTTACTTAATTCTGCACTTTTCTTTTTCTTAATTCAAAACTCGTTGTTCAATATTCAATATTCAAATTCCTTAGGGTACAGGATCGTATCCTTGCCCTCCCCACGGGTGACACCGGCCGATACGCTTTAATGTCATCCACCCACCTTTAAACGGACCGTATTTACGTATGGCTTCAACGCCAAATTCGGAGCAGCTAGGCGTAAAACGGCAGGAAGGCATAAGATAGGGGGAGATTGCTCCCTGGTAGATCCTTATCAGAAGAATGAAAAACCCGCTAAAAATCTTTTTCACACTCTTCTTTTAAACGTCGCAAAAGTAAGATTATTTTATCTTGTATTGCCCTATAAGTCAGGATTTCTTTCGAAGTATAGGTAATGCAGAAGGCAAGCCGAAATTCAGGAACCCCAGCGCTCCCGTAAAGAATGGATTTATTAAGACGGTAAGCTTCCCTTATACGTCGCTTTATGATATTGCGGTCGGCCGATCTTTTCTGGATCGCTTTTGGAACGCTGATCATCACCTGGTGCAAAGTTCCCGTGTTTTCACTGAATTTAAGCCAGGTGACCTTTAAGGGAGGCATGGAAAAGACCCTTCCCCCGCTGAAAAGCATGCGGATACTGTGTAATTCGCAAAGACGTTCGTTTTTTGAGAAGGTAAGATACATTTCCTGGAGAATTGACCCGGTTTTTAAGGCATGAAAGGGATTTCCCGGCGGGGTTTACTTTTTCCTGCTTTCCCTGGAAAGAAATTGTTCTATTGCAGATGTAATAGAAGGGGCATCCTTTGTGGGAGCCTCTATGTCGAGCTTCAGGCCGGCATCTTTGATGGCTTTAGCGACGCTGGGGCCCAGGGCAGCGATGATAGTATGGCCCTGTTTGAATTCAGGGTAATTTTTGAACAGGGATTTGATTCCCGCAGGGCTGAAAAACACCAGCATGTCGAATTTTGTGATATCAGTATCGGACATGTCACGTGCAAGGGTCTTGTAAATAATTGCCTTTTTATAAACCACCTTGCTCTCTTCAAGCATCTTCGGTACATCCTGCTTATGAACATCTGAACACGGAAGCAGGAATTTTTCGCTTTTATGCTTTTTAATCAGCTCAACAAACAAGGAAAAACTCTCCTTGCTGTGGAATATCTTTCTCTTCCTGAACTGAACATATTTCTGGAGATAATATGCCGTTGACTCCGAGATGCTGAAATACTTCAGTGTTTCGGGAACCTCAACACGCAATTCCTTACATATCCTGAAAAAATGATCGACCGCATTTTTGGATGTGAAAATGATAGCGGTATAATCAAGGATATTCACCCGGTCTTTCCTGAATTCTTTTGCCGGGATCCCCTCGATCTGGATTAACTGTTTGAAAGTGAAGCACACACTGAATTTCCTGGCAATCTCTCCATACGGAGATTTTTCAAAATCGGACGGTTGGGGCTGAGAAACGAGGATATTCCTGATCTTCAATTTCAAATTGTGTTTAGTCAGACAATTAATAAAATCAATATCCCTTACTGATGAGATAAAGCCCTTTAAGGATGACCAGCAGGGGCAGAATTTCGAGGCTGCAAAGATAAACAAATAAAAATAAATAGGAAAACTTCTTCAGTGAAATTCCTATAAAAAAACCTCTCATCACCCTAAAAAAATACAGTAAACCGATAGATATCAGGGTGATATAGGCAATAATATTGGAGTGCAGGAAGGTAGTGAGGATTAAAAGCGGGAGAAGGAAGATCCCTGTGATAAATGAAAAGGCGAGGATATTCTGCAGGTAATCCTGTGTTGTTGGTATGGTTCGGAAGACTACACCCAGGAACCAGATGAACGAAATTTTTATTAGCCAGAAAAGCAGCAGGCCCCCGGCACAAATGGTGAAAACCTGGCTGTCGCTGAGCCTTGAAAATGTTCCCGGCATGAAATTTTTCAGCAAAAGGCTAAGCAGCAGGCTGAAAGTAAAAATGTAAATCAGGGAAAGGGCAATAGTGATCCGTTCATTGAACAGGCTGCCCTCCTTTGTCAGGATGTTCAGAAATCGCTGTGAAAGAGGGGCGTAAAAGATCTGCCGCAGCCGTTTGAAATAGAAGACCTGCAGCCAGGCAACGATGATCAGGCTGGCAAGAAAAGAGAGGACGACCCAGTCGGAAGGATTATGCCGGTAGGGTATGTTATTGAATTTTACTGCATGAAGCTGATGTTCGCTGAACAGGGATTTCTCATATCCGGGTTCAGGCCTGCAGATGCTCTGCAAGGTGAAGGTAGTGTCCGGTGAATATGAATGAATGCTCAAATGCCTGGGGTATTCGGTTTGCCAGTGAAATGGTTCCAGAGGGCATCGTATGGAGGAGGTGCAATGATCTCAAGGGCTGTTTGTTTTACCGGGTGAATAAATGAGATATTGCGGGCATGAAGATGAATGGAGCCGTCGGCATTTGACCTGGGGTAACCGTACTTCAGATCGCCCCTGATAGGGCATCCGATGTACGAAAGCTGGGCTCTTATCTGGTGGTGACGTCCTGTAATGAGGTTGACCTCAAGCAGGTAATAATCTTTACTTTTACCTATCAGGCTGTAAGTGAGTTCGGCGAGCTGGGTATGATCCTCATTTTGCAGGCACACAAACGATTTATTTTTAACCTCATCCCTCCGGAGGTAATTTATCAGGCGGTCGTTTTCACGGGGCGGTTGGTTTTTAACTACAGCCCAGTATGTTTTACTGATACTGCCTGCTTTAAGCAATTCATTGAGCCTGCTCAGCGATTTTGAGGTACGCGCAAAGATTACCGCACCGCTCACGGGCCTGTCGATTCGGTGCACAACTCCCAGGAAAACCTCGCCGGGCTTATTGTACTTAACCTTGATATAGGCCTTGATTTTCTCGCTCAGAGGTTCATCTCCTGTTTTATCCCCCTGTACAATTTCGGAGGGAAGCTTATTGACAACCAGGAGGTGATTGTCCTCGTACAATATCCGGTTCTCAATATTGCTCTCGTTCATTAGGGAAATTGAGCGATTTGATATCGTTGATATAAGTGTCTACGGCTCCTTTTATTTCTTCCGAAAGATTATGATAACGCCTCAGGAAACGGGGCGAAAATTCCATGGTAATACCCAGCATGTCGTGCAAAACAAGCACCTGTCCGTCAACCTCGCCTCCCGCACCAATCCCTATCAGGGGGATTTTAAGCTCCCCGGTAACCCTACCCCCGAGTTTGGCGGGGATTTTCTCCAGCACTATCGCAAAACAGCCGGCGTTTTCAAGCAGGTGGGCGTCTTCGAGAAGTTTTGCAGCCTCGGGCTCGGTTGTTGCACGAACCACATAGGTCCCGAACTTATGGATCGACTGGGGTGTAAGGCCCAGGTGCCCCATTACAGGGATCCCGGCCGATAAAATCCTGTCGACCGATTCTATGATCTCCTTGCCTCCTTCCATCTTTACGGCATCGGCCCCGCTTTCTTTCATGATCCTGATCGCCGAATTAAGCGCTTCCTTGGAATTGCCCTGGTAAGTGCCAAAAGGAAGATCCACCACGACCAACGCCCGTTTTACGGCCCTTACCACCGAAGAGGCATGGTAGATCATTTCGTTGAGAGTGATCGGGAGGGTGGAAGTGTAGCCTGCCATTACATTGGAAGCTGAGTCCCCAACCAGTATGATATCAATACCCGTACTCTCCAGGATCTTTGCGAAAGAAAAGTCATATGCCGTGAGCATGGCAATTTTCTCTCCTTTAACTTTCATTTCCTGCAATACATGGGTGGTCACTTTTGTGACATTGCGAAACGAATACGAAGCCGACATAAGCTCAGAATTTGATTGCAAAGGTATTACAATAAAATATGTTTCCGACCGTATGGTTTATTTGAAATATTTGCAACAGAATAATTATCTTTGCACAACTATCATTATTGCAAGCTAAATGAAAAAATACTGCTCCCTGCTGATCCTGGCCTTAGCCTTGCTATCCCTGTCATCCTGCAAAAAAAGCCTTAATGTCAATGCCGACTGGAAAGATGTTACGGTTGTTTACGGGCTCCTCGACCAGAATGAACCTGTGCATTATGTAAAAATAACCAAAGCCTTCCTGGGCCCGGGGGATGCCCTGCAGTTTGCACAGATCGCCGATTCGAGCAATTACGATACCCTCCAGGTTTCGATGGAAGAGTATAACAGTTCAATTTTACTGCGCACCATTGCCCTTCGTGATACCATGATCACCAATAAAGACAGCGGTGTATTTTATTTCCCTACCCAGAGGGTGTATTATACAACTGCCAAGCTGAGCGCCGGCCTGACATATCATCTGATAATAAAAGTCATAAAGAACGGGGTAGCCCAGAAGGAGGTGGAAGGTTATGCAGACCTGATCGGCCAGATGGATATAGCAATACCCATTTCGGTTGCAAAGGCCAGTTTCCAGTCGGGCAAAAACACCGAAGTAAAATGGTCCTCTGCTACCGGGGGCATCCGCTACCAGGTTGATATCAGGATACGCTATGCCGAAACCCAGGTAGATGTCCCGAATTCAACTGTCATCAAATCCCTTGACTGGCTTGCCCTCACCGATATCAAGTCCATATCCTCCAAAGGAGGTCAAACAATGGATTATTTTATCAACGGCGACGGATTCTACACTTTCATGGGTTCACAGCTTAAAAGTGACACTGTCAACGGGCATGTGGTTACCCGTGCCCTCAGGAGCTGCGATTTTATTTTCACAGTGGGTTCCGAAGACCTGAGCACTTATATGGATGTTACCTCGCCTTCCATGACCATCATCCAGGAGAGGCCGGCCTTTACCGATATCACGAACGGTATCGGGCTGTTTTCGGCCCGTACTGTTCAAGCGGTAGATTCGCTGGATTTCAGCGTGAACACTCTCGCCGAGATCAAGACCAACGTACATACAAAGAACCTGGGCTTTTAAATTCCCTTTTCCATTTTCTGTCTTTTTGTCATTTTTTGTCAGGGTTTTTCCATTTGGCACAATGATTGACATAAGTGAGTTGATTCTCAAAATTTACAACAAAAGGAGATTATAATTATGGGAAAAATAATAGGAATAGATCTTGGAACTACAAATTCATGTGTTGCAGTGATGGAAGGCAATGAGCCTGTTGTTATTGCAAACAGCGAAGGAAGAAGAACAACGCCTTCGATCGTGGCTTTTACCGACAATGGTGAAAGAAAGGTTGGGGATCCTGCCAAACGCCAGGCAATCACTAACCCAAGGAACACGGTGTTTTCGATCAAGCGGTTTATGGGTGAGACCTTTGACCAGGTTACTGTTGAAACCAAACGGGTGCCTTACAAGGTAGTCAAGGGTGAAAACAATACCCCAAGGGTGGATATCAGCGGAAAGCTTTATACCCCCCAGGAAATATCGGCCATGGTTCTTCAGAAAATGAAGAAGACTGCCGAAGATTATCTTGGACAGGAAATCAAGGAAGCCGTAATCACTGTTCCTGCTTATTTCAGCGATTCGCAGAGGCAGGCAACAAAAGAGGCAGGCGAAATAGCCGGTCTTACAGTAAAGCGTATTATAAATGAACCCACTGCTGCTGCCCTGGCTTATGGCCTGGATAAGAAGCATAAGGATATAAAGGTTGCTGTTTACGATCTCGGTGGAGGCACATTTGACATTTCAATTCTCGAACTTGGCGACGGAGTGTTTGAAGTGAAGTCGACCAACGGGAATACACACCTTGGAGGCGACGATTTTGACCAGATCGTGATCGACTGGCTGGCCGATGAGTTTCTTAAAGACGAAGGCATCGACCTTCGCAAAGACCCTATGGCCTTACAGCGCCTTAAGGAAGCTGCCGAGAAGGCAAAGATAGAACTCTCCAGTTCCATGGAAACCGAGATCAACCTGCCGTATATCATGCCGGTTGACGGGGTCCCCAAGCACCTGGTGAAAAAACTTACAAGGTCTAAATTCGAACAGCTTGTCGACAAACTCATGCAGTCGACCATTCCTCCCTGCCAGCAGGCACTGAAAGATGCAGGAATGAAAGCTTCGGATGTTGACGAAGTCATCCTGGTCGGCGGATCAACAAGGATCCCGGCGATACAGAAGATAGTAAAGGACTTCTTCGGCAGAGAACCTTCCAAAGGTGTAAACCCCGACGAAGTGGTAGCAGTTGGCGCAGCTATACAGGGCGGTGTTCTCACAGGCGAGGTAAAAGATGTTCTGCTTCTCGACATCACCCCTCTTTCACTGGGTATTGAAACCCTGGGAGGCGTGATGACGAAACTGATAGAATCAAACACCACCATTCCTACAAAGAAATCCGAGGTGTTTTCAACCGCTGCCGACAGCCAGACATCAGTCGAGATCCATGTTCTTCAGGGTGAACGCCCAATGGCCACCCAGAACAAGAGCATTGGCAGGTTCCATCTCGACGGAATTCCTCCTGCACCAAGAGGAATCCCCCAGGTCGAAGTCATATTCGACATCGATGCCAACGGTATACTGCATGTTACAGCCAAGGACAAAGCTACAGGCAAATCTCAGCAGATCAGGATTGAAGCTTCGTCAGGCCTTTCTGAGGATGATATCAAAAAGATGAAAGAGGAAGCCCAGCGAAATGCCGACACCGACAAGAAAATGAAGGAGGAAGTCGACAAGATAAACCAGGCCGACACCCTGATCTTCCAGACCGAAAAACAGCTTAAGGAGTTCGGCGACAAGATCCCTGCCGACAAGAAAGGCGGCATAGAAACTGCACTCGAAGCTCTGAAAACCGCTCATAAGAACAGGGATGTGGCTGCAATCGACAGCGCACTTGCAAACCTGAACGCAATCTGGCAAACAGCCAGCGAAGAAATGTACAAGAACACCCAAGGCGCTCAGCAGGGTCCTCAACCCGGCCCTCAACCCGGCCAGGAACATAACCAAAGCCAGAAGGGCTCAGGTAATGATGAAGTAACCGATGTAGACTTCGAAGAAGTCAAGGATAAGTAATCAGCTTACACTGATGTTAATCAGGAGGCTGCCCCGAACCCCGGGGCAGCCTTTTTTTGTTAAAAAATGAAAAAAGGGTATCACTTTTTCGGCTTCGCCGGATTAAGGAGCAGATCAATTATAATTGCCATGAAAACTCTGCTTCTTTTTGTTTGCCCTGTCCTGCTGTTTATTACGCCTGCTCAGTCACAGGGCCTTGAGACTTTTGAAAATTTTCCCTCTACAACAGGAAGCTACACCAGCGGTAGCTTCCCCGGAATGGACGGATCGGGATGGACGTATGTACAATGCAGGGGCGACAAGTCCATCGAATTGCCCACCCCATGCCTTGGAAAGAAAAGGAATCCTTCGGCTAAACTGCTTTCGGGTACACTGGCCAGGGGCTGCCATACGATTATATTTTCTTACCGCCAGGCATTCTCGACTGCAGTAAACCTTAACCTGCTGGTAAACGGGGAAGTGGTTAAAAATGTAACGAGTGCCGGAGGAAATGCTGATACCGCTGTTCTGTATTCTTCTGACAGCATTGTACTTAATCTCCCGGGCGATTTTGTTATGGAATTCAGGCAGGCCGACAGTCTTAATTCAGGGCAGGTTTGCATTGACAATATATTCTGGACTTCTTATGAAACAGGCATGGGTACCGGCGGAGACATTGCAGCTGAAGGTTTGGGGCAGCAGGGGGCAGGTTTTGTATGCAACGGGAAACAGCTAAGGCTGAGCTGCCATTCACAAGGAGAAAAGGACCTCAGGCTTATTTCAATGGAGGGAAAACCGGTCAGGGAGCTGAGATTTACAGGGCCGGAGCTCGACTTGCTTCTGGACGATTGCCCTGGGGGTTTGTACGTCGCCATCCTCAGTGATAATGAAAATAAGATAATAAGTACAGGGAAATTGATACTGCACTGAGGATGCTTTTTCGCTATTTTTGCCGGGTAAACATTCTCAAATGCGAAGACTGGCCATTTTTGCACTCTCACTTTGTCTTATCCCGGCTTTGGTCCCGGCTCAGAAAAGTAACTCGGGAAAGGACCTGGAAGCTGCAAGAATTGAGATCCCTGTCAAAAGCGACAAGGAATCTTACCGTGTAATTGAATGCGGAAGGCAGGGAGCGATGATTTTCTTTAAAAGTGTTGAAGCCTCGGATGCCCAGAGGGTTAAATGGTATTTTTCGTTTTACGACCTTGATCTGAAACAGGTGTGGGTGAAGAGTTTTCCGCTTCTTTCCGACCTTGATTACAGTTTTAAAAGCTTTTCGGGAGATACCCTTTTGCTGGTATTTGTCTATAAAGGTAAACAGAATAGCGAGGACCAGCCTCTTGAAATTGTGAGGATAGCGCTGAAGGCGGGAAATTTTATCCCAAACCTGACTAAAGTCCCGGCTAATTCTGAACCTGTCTTTTTCCAGGTACTTGGACGAAATGCATACCTGGCGCTGAATCATAAGAACGGGCAGTCGGCGGTTGAAATCCTGGACCTGAAATCGAATCACAGCAAGGGTTTTCTTATCGACCGTCAAACCCCTGCAGCATTCCGCTGGTTTAAGGCTGATACTCTTTCCTACAGTTTGAAAGCCATTATAAGCAAGGCTGTGAGCAAAAAGGAAACTGAACACTGGTTCGAGGTCTTCGACACGACCGGGAAAGTAATGATGTCGGTAAAAATCAGCGCCATTAACCAGGACAGGGAGTTTACCGCGTTCAGGGCTGTTACAACTCAGAAAGGGGAGGAGCTGGTAATCGGCACATACAGGCTTACTAAAAAAGGATCATCGGCTAAAAACAAGGAACCGGATGAATCATCCGGAATTTTCACCAGCCTGATCGTTCAGGGAATTCAGAAAAATCTGAACTTTAATAATTTCCTGGAACTTAAGAGCATCAATACTCTTCTTACTGCCAAAGATATTCTTGATCTGAAAAAGAAAGCCTTAAAGAAAAGCAAAAATGTGAGCGAGTATTCTGTTGATTTCAGTGTACTTCTGGATGATCCTGCCGAACGGAATGGGGATTTCATCCAGGTATCGGAAGTTTATACTCACCAATACCATGTTGAAAATTTCACGGATTTTGATTTTTACGGAAGACCGTTTACGAATTCATATTCGGTTTTCGATGGGTACAGGTTTACAGGGGCAATAATCACTTCTTTCAGCCCCGAGGGACAGCTAAAGTGGGATAATGTTGTGGAAGTGAGGGACCTGGTAAGTTCGGAACTAAGCCCCAAAGTGCTTGCCAGGCTGCAGGGCAATCAGATTCTTTTAGCATACAGTGCCGGGGGGAAGATTGGTTCAAAGCTTATCCGCAATGAAGAAACAACTGGTAAACTTGAATTCAGCCCACTGGAGTTAAAATACCCCGACGACGTGATCATTGCGGAAACCAGGAGCGGGCTTATCCCCTGGTACGATAATTTTTTCCTTTGTTCAGGGTTCCAGGAAATAAAAAATGTTGCCCTGGAGAGCAACAATAAAAGGTTTGTATTCTATTTAACCAAGGTAAAATACGGGGAGTAACGCTATTTTTTTACCGGAGGCTGGATAATGATGATCTTGTTATCGCAGTTCTGAACAAGTATTGTTGTATCTTTAAGGTTGGAAGTATAGGCAGGGCCTGAGTATTTGATCGTATAAGTGGTTCCGCCCGAAAACCCCTGGCACATAATATTATCATGCTGAAGGTTGAGGGTAACATGGCTTTGAACTATGGTAATAACAAGCAGGGAATCTCTTTTATTTTCAAAGCAGATAGTCCCGACACCATCGCAGGGCAATGAACTTGAGCTCTTTTTACAGGACGTTGAAACAAACACTGAACTAAATATCAGTGCGGCCAGGATCAGGAGGTTTTTTTTCATAGTGAAAATCTTCGCCTTGCAAATTTACAAGGAATTAATTAATATCAAAATGACAGCCGATTATATTAACAGACAGAATTAATTTGTTAGGGTTGTACGGGAAAGCATTAAAAATTAAAAATAAGTTTTAAATTTGTAGAATCTGAAAAAATATCAATTTCAGGCAACCATACAACTGCAAACATTGTCATCTAAATCAATTATAAGTTAATTATTGTAAACGTCTTCTAATCCTAACCCTATGCGGAATTTAACGTTGCGCCTTATTTTTATTTCCGGGTTCCTGCTACTCTGTCATGCCTCACTTCTTGCTCAAACATGTCCAGACACACAACCGGTTGTAATAGGCCCTGATGTAGTCAGGGCGGGGCAAACCGTGACTTATCTCACCAATGCAATACCCAGCCATACCTACCTCTGGACTGTTGCAGGAAGCGGGACAATTTCAGGTTCAAACACCTCGAACCAGGTTACGATTGTTTGGGGTGGCACCCCGACAACAGCATTGCTTTCGGTTACTGAAGTAAATACAACAGTAGCCGGCTGTACCGGGGTTACGGCACAGAAGACCGTTACATTACAGCCATTATTGCACGCATATTTTTACTACCAGTTCGATCCCACGGGCGGATGTTATTATAACATTGTCAACTTTACGGCCGACCCTAATGTTTCGACTCACCCGAACGACCCCACGGTTACCTATACATGGAATTTTGGCGACGGTGCCGGATATCAGATTGGCACACAGGCCCAACAGCATACTTTTCCGATTACCGGGGCTTATCTTCCGCCTCATACTTTCCCTGTAACCCTGATCATTCAGAATCCCGCAGGTCAGAAAGATTCGCTTATCGATTATGTATATGTGGATCCCGATAAATTCAAACCCGCAGCCGATATAACTTCCATCACGGCACCTATACCAAACTGTTTGTACAACTCGTATACTTTCTCAGGTACGGGTAGTCAGGCAAAGCCTCCAAGCAATCCTGACAATACCATCAAAATAAAATACTGCGACTGGAAGATATACAACAGCAGCGGTGGTCTTGATACAACCATACATACTGGCGACGGGTTGACGATTCCCTGTGCCATGACGGCAAACTACACCTTTTTATCTCCTGGTACCTACACTATAAGCCTTACAGTTACCAACACCATCAACTGCACCAATACAACAACATCCTCACTCCTTGTAGGCAACACCGTTCCTTCTGCAGGCTTTATATATGCCCAGGCCTGCGTAAACGAACCTACCACATTTACCGACCAGTCCCTGGCCAATACAGGAACGATGAGCGACTGGTGGTGGACATGGGGTGACGGATCCACTGATCATTACATTGCAGGGACCAACCCTCCTCCAAGCCCCCTCACCCATACATTTACCGACCTCAATTCACACAATGTGACACTGAGAGTAATGAATACCAATGGTTGCCAGGCTACATCCGTCCAGGTACCGGTTCAGGCAGCTCCTTCTCCCCAGGCTGATTTTTCGTATCCCACAGTTATCTGTACAGGGGATATTGTTCAGTTTACCGATAAGAGTTCCCCGCTTACAGGCAGTGCAATTGGTACATATTTATGGACTTTCGATGATCCCACTTCTGCAAACAATACTTCAAGCGATCCTAACCCATCCCATCTTTTCTCAGGACCCGGAACCTATCATATATCGCTAACGGTTACCAACCTGAGCGGATGTGCCAATACCAAGACACTGACAACTAACCCGCTTGTTGTAAGTCCCCATCCTGATATTGATTTTACCTCGGCACAGGGGGCTACCTCCTATGAGCAGACTTTTACTGCCCAGGTCAATGCAAGCCAGAATGTAGGGAACAACGTGAACTGGCAGTTCGGCGACGGACAGAGCGGTTACGGATCCCCCATAACCCATAATTACCCGGGACCGGGCCTGTACAATATCATCTGCACGGCCACCGACATGGTAACAGGATGTTCCAATACCGTTACTCACAGCATTATGTTGGGCTCACCCCCTGCGCCCTGCTTTACTGCAAATCCCCCGAACCAGTGCCAGAACGTAGCTGTTCTTTTCGTTCCCTGTCCCCCGGGCGGTCTCATCACTACCGAAGACTGGGATTTTGGCGACGGTTCACCAGTTCAGCATTTCGTTGCCCCCAATGTACCGGCCTCACCAACACATACTTATACTACACCGGGTCCTTTTTATGTGCAAAGGATATTGAACCAGGGAACCCCGCTTGAAGCAACTTTCGGTTTGTGGATTACGATTTATGACGCTCCCACTGCCAATTTTATATGGTTCAGCGATCCCGCCCACCTGCACCAGGGACAGGCCTGCGATGGGCAGACTGTTTATTTCCAGGATGAATCCTACGCCAACACAACTCCCCCGGGAACGATCTACCAATGGTCATGGAACTTCGACGACCCCGGTTCGGGACCGTCAAATACTTCAAACCTGCAAAACCCTACGCACACTTTTATCACTAACAAAACGACCTTTAATGTTACTTTGCAATCATGGGAAAACCTTGAAAATTGTCCAAGCCCTGTTGTAACCATCCCGGTAACCATCAACACCCCCATTCCTGTTCAGTTCTCATACAATAATAACGTATGCCTTAACCAGACAGTGAACTTTACAACGGATGCTGTTACCCTGCCCCCTGCCAATTATACCTGGTTATGGGACTTCGGCGACGGCACCAATTCTACCAACCCGGGAAGCGTATCCAAACTTTATCTTTCGGTCGGAAATTATACGGTTACACTTACACTTACTGATACCAGCGGCTGTACAAAATCAATTCAGCATGTGGTGAGCATAATTCCCCAGCCAATTGCTAATTTCAGCTTCACATCACCCAGCTGTTTCGGTACTGCCATACAGTTTACGGATCTTTCGGTTGTTCCTTTGCCATACAATGATATTATCGTGGCCTGGGACTGGGATTTCGGCGACGGTACAATGCCTCATTCCACCATACAAAATCCATCGCACGTATATTCGGTCTACAGCGCCACAGGCTGGAATGTGATCCTTACGGTTACTACGAACCGGGGCTGTTCACAAACCAAAACGATCAATGTAACCCAGATTGCTGCACCTGTGGCCGATTTCCAGGTAACGGCAGGAAGTTATTCCTGTGTTTCACCTCAGTCGGTGCATTTCACCGATCTTTCGCAAACCAACGGCGGAGGTAACCTTATGACCTGGTCATGGAACTTTGGAGACCCTGCCTCGGGAGGGAGTAACATCGACCATGCACAGAATCCTTTCCATATTTACAATACTTCAGGAAATAAAACAGTCACCCTCGTTGTTACCAATACCAGCAGCTGTACCGACACAATTATAAAAACCATCACGGTTAATGCATTGCCGGCGCCTGATTTTACTTTCACCACTCCATGTCTTGGAAATAATACTTTGTTTACAGATGCCACCAATCCCAATTCCCCGGGCATTCTTTCATGGGCATGGGATTTTGGCGACGGAACGGGAGGTTCCCCATTGCAGAACCCCCAGCATCTGTTTTTAACAGCAGGATTACATCCGGTTACACTGGTCGTGGTTAACTCAAATGGTTGTACGAATACCATAACCAAAACAGTAATCGTTAATCCGAAACCTGTTGTTGATTTTATACAAACCACACCTTTCTGCCAGCATGCCCAGGTTACTTTTACAAGCCAGGCCTATGTGCCGGCAGGATTTACCAGCTTTATCAACAGCTGGGTCTGGGAATTCAATGACGGAACTCCCAATCAAACCGGGCCGGTGGTTGTCCATACGTTCCTCGATGTCCAGCTTTCTCATCCCGTCACACTCATCGCAACCACATCCGACGGATGTGTTGATTCGATTACCAAGATTGTTACGGGCATACCTGCACCTCTTGCCGATTTTACCTATATCGGCATAGGCTGTTTAAACCAGGCCCTTAATTTTTATGATAATTCCCAGACCAACGGGGGCGGCACCATCACCCAGTGGGCATGGAACTTTGATGACCCGGGTTCAGGTCCTAACAACACTTCCCCTCTTAAGAATCCGACCCACAGCTTTACAAGCACCGGTGTTCACCATGTTACCCTTACCGTTACCAATGCCAACGGATGTTCTTCCCCAAAGACGATTGATGTAACTATCAATCCTAAACCTGTAGCTGCATTTTCCGCTGCAAACAGCTGCCTGGGAAACCTCACGGTATTTACAGATGCATCAACATCTCCCACCGGCACTATCGTTACCTGGGCCTGGGATTTTGGTGACGGAGGAACGGACAATATTCAGAACCCCTCATGGCTTTTTAGCACATCAGGGATACATTATGTGAAACTGACCGTTACAAATTCAAATGGCTGCACCGATAATATAACAATCCCGGTGGAAGTTTATCCTACTCCTGTCACTGCTTTCAGCTTTACTTCCCCAACCTGTGCCGGCAATAACGTGACCTTTACAGATATGTCGACTACAGGCCATGGCTATATTGTAAGAAGAATATGGAATTTCGGTGACGGCATATTCGGATATACCACTTCTGCTTCCATTGTTCATCAGTATGTAAACGGAGGACCGTATAGTGTTATTCTTACCGTAAAGACTTCCGACTCCTGTACAGGAACAACGACAATCCCGGTAAACATACAGTTTGCCCCCATTGCAGACTTTTCCGTGACCAACTCACTTTGTTCACTTTCCCCTGTTCAGTTCAACGACCTCTCCCAACCTAACGGGGGAGGAGCCCTCACTCAATGGACCTGGACCTTTGGCGACCCCAGCTCGGGTGGCAACAACGGTTCAGCCCAGGAGAACCCGGTCCATAATTTCAGCGGCCCGGGGACTTACTGGGTTCACATGTCTGTTTCCAATGCCGATGGTTGTGTTGGAAGAGACTCGATGCAGGTTACTATTTTCGCAAATCCTGTGGCCAATTTCACGGCAACCAATGCCTGCCAGGGGAACGTTACAACGTTTACCGACATTTCAACATCAACTGCAGGTACAATTGTTGCATGGGCCTGGACTTTTGGCGACGGTGGCAATTCATTGGCTCAGAATCCTACATACACTTATTCCTCGGGAGGGACATTCCCTGTGACACTCGTTGTGACAACTTCCAACGGATGTGTAAATACTGTAACCAAGCAGGTGCAGGTATGGACCAAGCCCAATGTCATGTTCAGCTATACCTCTCCCACCTGCGCCGGCAGTTCGGTTACCTTTACCGACATCTCGACAACATCTCATGGTTATGTTACCACCAGGGCCTGGGATTTTGGAGATGGCAATACACAAACAGCACCAGGACCAAGTGTTTCGCATGTTTATACTTCCGGAGGACCTTACCAGGTAATACTTACAATTACCACTTCCGACGGCTGTACAAACTCTGCCACTATTCCTGTGCAGATTCAGTATAACCCAATCTCAGGATTCAGCTGGTCAACATCTGGTCTCTGCGTTTTATCATTGGTTAATTTCTATGATAATTCCCAGCAGAACGGGGGAGGGCAGATCACTACCTGGGCATGGACCTTCGGTGATCCCGGATCAGGCGGAAATAATATTTCTTCACAGGAAAACCCGACTCATAGTTTTTCAGCTGCCGGCTCCTTTACTGTTCATCTGAAAGTTACCAATGCAAGCGGATGTTATAAAGACAGCAGCGCCACGGTGGTTATTGCTGCAAATCCTACAGCAAGCTTCACAGCAACAAGCGCCTGCCAGGGCAATGCTACAACATTCACCGATAATTCAACAGGCGGACCCATTGTGAGCTGGGCATGGAGCTTTGGCGACGGGAGTACGGCAACCAACCAGAATCCTACCTATACTTATCCCAATGCAGGGATCTATAATGTGGTGCTTGTAGTTACAACAGCCGGGGGATGTCATGGCACAGTAACCAAAACAGTCCAGGTTTACGGACAGCCTACGGCCCAGTTCAGTTTTACATCACAAACCTGTGCGAGCGACTCGGTACAATTCACCAATCTTTCGACCACAGCCCACGGCAGTATCCATGACTGGTACTGGTCTTTCGGAGATGGTTCAGCCGATGTTCATATTGTTTTCCCTGCCACACCGAACATTAAACATAAATTCCCGAACGGAGGTACTTTCAACGTGAACCTGGCCATCACGACAACCGACAGTTGCAAGAACAATATCATGATCCCGGTTCCTGTTGCTTTTGAACCCATTGCCAACTTCACGAATGCCCCAGGCGCCTGCGCGGCTATGGAGAATCAGTTCACCGACCTTTCCCAGGCCAACGGGGGAACACCTATTGTCACCTGGTTATGGAATTTCGGTGATCCTTCCACCGGTTCAAATAACACTTCGATCCTGAAAAATCCCACGCATGCATTCTCTGCCGGCGGGACATTCTCGGTAAACATATTGATTACCAATGCGACCGGTTGCACCGATACACTTACAAAACCGATCACTGTAAATGCAGCCCCGGTGCCGTTGTTCACGTTTGATACCGCTTGCATGGCCAGCCCCACGCAGTTCCACGACAATTCGACCTCGTCGAGCGGAACAATCAATGCCTGGTTATGGAACTTCGGCGATCCTTCATCCGGTACGCTTAACACTTCAACTTTGCAGAACCCGACCCATAATTATTCGGTTTCAGGGGCTTATATGGTAACTCTGAGTGTCACAACAACAAATAACTGTACCAAGGATACAGTAAAACAGGTCAACGTAAGCCCGAAACCTGTGGCCTTGTTCTCGTATAGCGCAGCCTGTGTGAAGGATTCAACCTCTTTCACCGATCTTTCTACTGCACCTAACAGCCAGCTTGTAGCATGGTTATGGGACTTTGGTGATGGAGGCACTGCAACGGTCCAGAACCCGAAGCATGCATATGCCAATTCCGGCACCTTCCTTGTCAAGGAAGTTGTAACCAACCTGAGCGGATGTATGGACTCGATAAGCCAGTCGGTACTCGTCCATCCGAAGCCCAGTGCAGCATTCCAGTACTCGAGTAAATTCTGCCCGAAAGGACAGGTTACTTTCCAGGATCAGTCTTCTGCATCCGGCACAGTCATTACCAGCCGTTTGTGGATATTCGAAGCCGGGGCAACTTCTACTGTTGCAAACCCGACCTATACGTATACTGTTTATGATACAATTTACCCGGTAACGCTTATTGTTACCGATGGCAATGGTTGTATGGATACAATAGTGGATAGTGTAAGGGTGAAACCTGCCTTCCATTTCACTTACACCCACGATACGGTATGCTTCGGCTACCCGATGCATTTCCACCCGGTTGACCTGGCCCAGGGCGATTCGTTATACTCTCCGAACTGGGACTTCGGTGACCCGAACTCCGGTCCTTCAAACAACTCAACACTCTTCAATACATCGCATTTATTTACAGCCCCGGGATTGTATTATGTGAAACTGAGATGCTTCAACACCGACAACTGTGTCGACAGCATATTCAAAACGGTGCAGGTATTTGCCTTGCCCAAACCTCATTTTAAATACACGGCGCCCCAATGTGACAGTACGCTTCATTTCATCGACACGACCAGCAATTACGGTACCGGCACAATTGCCAGCTGGGAATGGCGTTTCGGAGATGGCACGCCTCCCCTGGTCATACCATCACCGGGCCCTGGCGATACTTCGCATATTTACAGCGCAACAGGTAATTACAATGTCACACTCATCATAACCAACTCAAACGGGTGTACCGACAGCATAACCCAGGATGTAACACGGCTCCCGTGTATCAGGGCTAATTATACTTTCCAGGATACGCTGAGGTGTATGAATTATATGGTGACATTCCACGACACATCTGTCCCGGTATACAGGATAAGCCAGTGGAAATGGACATGGGATGACGGAAAGGATACGGCATATACTCAGTATGTGACCAATGTTAAACATATATATTCCATTGCAGGGACATACCATGTGAAGTTATGGATCAACGCTGTTGTGAATTCGGTCAACGTACCCGACAGTATGACCCAGCTGGTAGTGATCCACCCGACCCCTCAAACCTTGTTCTCGGATTTGAATGTTTGCCTGCACCAGCAGTCGGTCTTCACGGATACCTCACTCACTAACGGGGAGCCCGTCTCGGCATGGAAATGGATATTTGGTGAACCATCTTCAGGCAGGAATGACACATCATTAATTTTCAACCCGAAGCATACCTATGCAAGCCGGGATACCTTCAACGTGAAATTGGTTACTATGAACAGGTTTGGTTGCAAGGACTCTCTTACCAAGCAACTCAGGGTATATGGTTTGCCTGTAGCCAGTTTCAAATATATTGCAGCCTGTTCCGGAGATCCTACCATGTTCAGGGATACCTCCTCCATTGCCGATACCACTATTGGTTTCTGGCACTGGAACTTTGGAGACCCTGGCGCAGGGAAAGATTCTTCGCTGGTTAAAGATCCGAGTTTCAAGTATAAAACACCGGGCAATTACCTTGTTCGCCTTATAGTCAGGGACCACTTCGGATGCAAGGATACGATTGATTCAACAGTCGCTGTTCATGTGACCCCTGTAGCTGCCTTTACCCTTATCAACGGTTACGATGGAACAGTGGGTAAAGTCAAGTTGAATAACCAGACTACAGGAGCAACGGCCTATAGCTGGGATTTCGGGAACGGAAAATCCAGCAACGACACCAATCCGGTTGCCACGTATACCGAAGATGGGACTTATACCATCAGGCTGATATCGACCAACACCTTCGGATGTAATGATACATCTTATTATGAATACAAGATCCTGTTCCGCGGGCTTTTTGTTCCGAATGCATTTGCTCCAAACAGCGGAAACATGGCCGTAAGGCTGTTCAAACCTGTAGGTCTGAATCTGAAGACATACAATATCACGGTGTTTGATAGCTGGGGGCATTTGATGTGGGAATCAAACAAACTGGATAATAACGGTGCACCGCTTGAAGGTTGGGATGGGACCTTTAATGGTCAGCTGATGCCGCAGGGGAATTATTTCTGGAAAGCGACGGCGACCTTTGTAGACGATTCCCCGTGGACTGGTTCCGATACCGGTGTGAAAGGCAGTGGTGGAACCATGGGAACGTTAATTTTATTAAGATAAATCAATCTAACTTATAGCTCGATGAAAAAGCTCTCATGTATTCTTTGCCTGTTGGTTCTTGGGTGGATTTTGCCTCTAACGTCCGCCCGGGGACAGGACATGAATTACACACAGTACTTCAGCACACCACTTTATGTGAACCCCGCCTTTACAGGGATCAATACCGGGGTTCGTGCCAGGTTTCTGTTCAGGGATCAATGGCCTTCGGCCCCGATTGCCTACAAGTCCTATTACTTCTCGGCCGATCTTGGTGACCGCGCTTTGCCTGGGGCTGGTGGATTAGGTTTGGTCGTTGAATCGGATAATCCCGGTGCAGGTTTGATCAACAACCTGAATGCCGCCCTTACCATTGGTGTTCGCATTCCGATTACCGGGTTTTTAGTTGCCCAGGTTGGTATAAAAGCTGGCATTATGCAAAGGCAGATCTCGTATAACGACCTCGTTTTTACCAGCAGCCTGGATCCCAGGTATGGAAATATATACCAGAGCGGTTTTACCGATTTCAACGCCAGTAAAAGGGTGGTTCCTGATTTCGGGGCAGGTGGTTTACTGCAATTCTCTTCCAGTGAAGGGAATATCACCGGTAATTTTGGTTTTGCAGTGGATCATATTTTCAAACCCGACGTATCCTTCCTTTCCGTGGGTTCTTCACAATATCCGCGCAAATGGACGGGGCACCTTGACCTGGTGTTTTCAACTGGGCCGGGGGGAGCTCCAAATGCCATAAACTCCAGTGCGGTAGAACCCCTCAAGATCGATGTGGGCGCTATATACATGAACCAGTCAAACCTGAATTCACTGCAATTCGGGCTGAACCTGTTAAAGTACAATATCTATCTGGGTTGCTGGTACAAAAGCACGCTTACCGGTGTGGTTAACAGTTCCTGTGCCGTGGTGGCAGGCTATAAGTACAATTTCTACGAAAACATGAGCATAAAGTTCATGTATTCATATGATATCCAGGTCAGCGGTGCCTTGCAGGGTACAGGAGGGGCTCATGAGATCAGCCTGATCCTCGAATTTGACAAACTTTCGGTATTCGGCGGAGGCGGCGGAGGCGGATCCCTTCCGGGTGGTACCGGCGGCAGTTCAAGAAGGTATGGCGGACCAATGGAATGTCCAAGCTTTTATTAGCAGAGAGTTTCACTATTTAACTAAAGAAGCCGGGCATCAAACCCGGCTTCTTTAGTATCTACATGTTTGCAATGATCTCGTTGCCGAACTCAGAGCATTTGAGTTTGGTGGCTCCTTCCATTTGCCGCTCAAAATCATAGGTCACCCTCTTTTTCGCGATGGCCCCTTCAAGCCCTTTGAGGATGAGGGCTGCAGCTTCATTCCATCCCATATATTCGAACATCATCCCTCCCGAAAGTATCACAGAGCCAGGATTGACCTGGTCTTTATTGGCATATTTGGGGGCAGTGCCATGAGTCGCCTCAAAAACCGCATGACCGGTCTCATAATTGATATTGGCTCCCGGTGCAATGCCAATCCCGCCAACAATGGCAGCAAGGGCGTCAGAAATGTAATCACCGTTAAGGTTCAGGGTTGCGATCACTGAATATTCGGCCGGACGTGTGAGTATCTGCTGAAGGAAGGCATCGGCAATCACATCCTTTATAATAATGCGGCCTTCGGAAACAGCTTTCTTCTGGGCTTCATCGGCTCCGGCTTCATCTTCCTTCTCTTTGATCCGTTCATATTCAGCCCAGGTAAAGACTTTCGCACTGAACTCTTTTTCGGCCAGGGCATAACCCCAGTTCTTGAATTGCCCTTCGGTAAACTTCATAATATTGCCCTTATGAACCAGGGTAAGCGATGGAAGGTTTTTCTCAATGGTATACAAAATGGCCGCCCTTACAAGACGCTCTGTGCCGTCCTTGGAAACAGGCTTGATGCCGATGGATGAACTTTCGGGGAAACGGATCTTTTTAACCCCCATCTCACTGATCAGGAAATCCAGGACTTTCTTTACCTCGGGGGTTCCTGCCATCCATTCAATACCTGCATAAATGTCTTCTGAATTTTCACGAAAGATGACCATGTTCGTAAGTTCCGGCTTTTTAACCGGCGATGGAACACCCTTGAAATATCTCACAGGCCTGAGGCATACATAAAGATCAAGAATCTGCCTGAGGGCGACATTGAGCGAACGGATCCCTCCACCCACCGGAGTGGTCAAAGGGCCTTTTATAGCCACCAGGTATTCGCGGATCTCATCCAGGGTTGACTGCGGCAGCCATTCCCCGGTCTGTTTGAAAGCCTTTTCTCCAGCCAGTACTTCTTTCCATTCGATCTTCCGTTTACCTACATATGCTTTTTCAACTGCAGCATCGAACACTCTAACGCTCGCATTCCAGATATCCGGCCCTGTGCCGTCTCCTTCAATAAACGGTATCACCGGGTTCTCAGGAACGATAAGCCGGCCATTCGACAATGTGATTTTTTCTCCCATAAATTTATATATTAATTTGTTTAAACGATTGGAGATGAGTTGTCAGCCCTAAGCCCTAAGCCATGAGTGATTTCTTCATTCCCGGTTCATCATTCGGTATTCAAAGTTAATTTGTACATTGTACATTGTACATTAAAGGACCTTCACCAGGGCTCCCCATTTCTGGTCGATCTCAAAGAAATGTTTCATATAATAGTTTCCGAAAAGGAAATGTGCCTTGATCATTTTAATCCCGTAAGCCGACATGCTGACAAAGAAATTGGCTATCATTGCTGCGGCAATCCCTTTTCCCTGCAGGGCCGAAGTTACAACGATTCCGTCAAACAGTACCGTGTGCTCGTCGAGGTAATGCCAGGTAAGCCCGCCTATGATCCTCGAATTTTCATCCGCAACCACATGCTGGTGGTCGTTCTTGCTGATCTCCTTGGGGTAATTCTCCCTGAAGAACATCTGGTACAGCTGCCCTATCTCCCTCGGCCCCAGCGGCTCATACTGGGTATACTGCCTGCCTTCCCTGTCATGGATGTCGAAGCGTACCACTACATGTTCTTTCGAAAGCTCTCCTATCTTCAGCAGGTCGATGTGCTGGTCAGTCTGTAAACGCGGAAAGACCATATGGCTGAAGATGGTTTTATCTTCTTCTTCCGTTAAGGCAGATTGCATGTCGGAAAGCTCTATCAGCTGGACAGGGAGCGTTTCATGGTTCTCCTGCATTTTCTCAAGCAGGATGTCAAATGATCCTGTGACCCCGGCACTGGAATCCATAAAATAAGTATGCCTGTAAAAAGAATACCTGACGAGATCGGGCCATGAATTCAGCCTGAAAAGTTCCATGAGCTCGGTAATGGTTTGTTCCTTGGCGGCAGCCGTAGTCAAAGGATTCATGCGGTACCAGTCGATGTACTGATCAATGGCTGCATACAATGAAAGCGGTAGGTGGAAACGCCGGATGTTTTCGGTCAGGTATTTATTCAGCTGGTCTTTTAAGCTGGTCTGGTCGTGACAAACAAGTTTGTGTTTAAGCAGTTCGTTTTTGAGTTTTGAAAGGAAATCCAGGGCTTCATCCTTGCCGAGGGCTTCGATGCAGGCATCGAATATCCAGTTGATGTCAATCTGCTTTTTCACCCAGGGATACAGAGCCGTTGTTTTACAATAGTAATCCTGCACCATCGGGATTACGAGTGAAAGCGGACTGCGGTATTCCGACCATCCCGTAAGGGTAAGTATCACGGCCGATTCCCTGAAATCCATTTCGGGGATGGAAATATTGGTAGGGGTGATCGCCCCGGGAACTATCTGGTAACCGCTATGATGCCAGGCCTTAAATACCGTGGCCAGGGAACGGATAAAGACTTTTTTCCAGGCGTTGGGTTTTACGTAACCCGATGAACGGTGGATCTCGGCATACTCCCTGATTTTATCCCAGGCCGTGAGACCGCCAATGTACTGGGTGCTTAGCAGGCCCAGCTTAGGCCTGCTGCTGCCCATCAGCGAGGCCACCGCTGCCCCGAACGGGAAACCTGCCAGAGATGCCTGCCAGTAGAATGTGTCAGGATTCGGTCTGAATTCAGGATTGTTACTGATCACGATATGTAGGTCAAAATGTTTTTCTGCCTTCGTATTCACACTCAGACGGTAGTGTTTGAATTCCTTGTATGCAAGAAGCCGAAGTATCCATATCCCCCCGGGCGGGACATCCTTAAGGTCAAAATTCCATTCGTTGAAGGTAAGTACAATGCTTTCTTCGAGAAATTTAGTGGTCTGGAAAATCTTCAGTATCCTTTCTTTATCAGTTTCCTGTATCCCATGCTCGAAAACCAGTTTCGATTTCCAGGTGGCAAGTGGGTATTTTGAACGGCTGCCTTCCATGTGATTTTCAAAGACCTGGGCCAGCCTGTAAAAATAATCCTCTGCTTTTTTCGAAAGCCATGGATCCTGCCGGTGAAGTATCCACCTCGATAGTTCAGCCCTTACGGGTACATAAAAATCGAGATGCTGTAGTGCGAAGTTATAAAGCATCCTGAGCACATCCTCCAACTGGTGGCGCATCTTTACCGGGGCAGGCCAACTGAAATGGGTCCGGTAAAAATAAAGCCTTTGTTTCAGGGCGTCAAGCCTGTGTTTGCCGATCCTTGAAGAGGCTATCGCACGGATAGATTTTTCGTTCAGGAACGACAAGCCCGATTCCATGAACATGGGAAGGTTGGAAATGGTCTCGGGCTGGGGAGAGTGCAATAGTATGGTCCTGTATGCCATGCATCGGATCTCTTCGGCGGGATGAAAAGCAAGGGCTTCCAGCCTCAGCCTCATCACTTCAGCCAGCCTTGACTCCGATTCGGCGAAAATTTCCCCGATCTTTTCTATCGCATTTATTGCGTCGGGTTCAGCTGAGTACAAAGCCTGGAACAGCAACATATTTGCATTGGCCAGGAACTGGTCCCTGATGTTCTTCGGGGACTTGAACTCAGCCCCGTTTGCAAGACCGGGCCGGGCGAGGTATATGCTTTCGGTCATCCCTTTGATCGGAACGTCCCAGCCTTCCTTCACGGGACAGAATGAGATCAGGGCGGGATTGCCGGCCCAGAGTTTAGGCGATCGCGTAAATAACCCCAGGTCGATTGTCTTGCCGCTAATCCCGTAAACCAGGTCGCCTATGATCCAGCCCGGGCCTTTGCGTTTTTTAACCCTCAGTTTTTGCTTGGTCCTATTGTTCTCGAGTCCATCTTTGTTTAAAACAACATCTGTTTCAAGTATGCCCAGGTCCCTGTAAAACCACTTCGGTATCACAACCGTGGCATCAGCACGTTCAAGCTGCACCGAATTGCTCAGGTAAAGAGAATCAATAAGTTTTGAGAAGCTGCTTTCAATGGCTTTCCTGTTGAAGGATCCCTTGGAGGTAAGCTCTCCTTTTTCGGCGCTGAATTCCCTGTCGAGAAGGGCGAAATTCACCACCCTTTCATAGGGTGCCACATCATTATTGGCCGACATTACAATCTGGTGGAAATACTCCCGGAGGTTGTCGCCCTTGCAGGATGTGAACAGTGAATCGGATTTATCGGGAACGATCAGAAGTACATTGTACGGCCTGTTATCCCCAACCACAAAAGTGCTTTTAATGCCCGGCACACGGTGAAATTTCTTTTCTATCACCTGGGGGGCAACCGTTTGTCCACGGTTATTTTTATAAATATCCTTTACACGGTCAACAATTTCGTGGTATTGGTCTTTATTGATGACGAAGACATCCCCTGTCCTGAGCCAGTAGTCTTTCGTTTCAGATTCAGGATAAGGGATAATGCCTCCCGGGGGGGCATCTTCAAGATACCTCGCAATATAATGGCCGCTGATTTCCAGTTCGCGGTTACCGTTGAGCCTGGTGAGCACACCGGGCAAAGGGATGCCGACTTTAAAATCCTGGTACCGGAAAGGAGGGGTCATGGTTATGCCTCCTGTGGCCTCGGTCATTCCAAACCCGCTGCATAAGGCAACTCCATGGTCGTTAAAGAACCGGAACACCGCGGGATCAAGATAACCGGCTGCACTCAGCCCCCATTTGAGGCGGTTGCCCAATACTTCTTCAATGGCCCTGTCCCTGAGCCCGGGATTCATTATCCCGTTGATCTTTTCCTGGCATTTTTCATACAGTTCCTGCCAGCGTAAGGGAATGCTGATGAACCCGCTGGGGTTTATTTTCGGAAAAAGGGCAAACAAGGTTTCCGCCGAATTATTGCCGGCAAAAACATACGTGCCGTGCCAGAAAATCGAGCCTGTCATCTCGAGATAACGGCCGAATGTATGAAACAGCGGCAGGTAGCATAAAAAAGTCTCATTGCCTACTTCCGGCAGAGCGGCGGCCCGAGCAAAGCGTTTTGAAACAATGTTATATACCGAAAAGGAAACCCCTTTGGGCAGCCCGGTGCTTCCCGAAGTAAACATCGTTGTGGCAACGGTATTGCTTGGTTTCGGGGGCCTGGATGAGAGAATTTTTTCAATCTCGGTTCGGGAGATCTTTTTGCATTCTTCCTGCAGGAAAGCGATTGAGCTTGCCTTCCTGGCAAGCGGATTCAATGAAAAGATCCTGAACTGGAGTGCCGTCATGCCCCTGACTTTTTCAAGCACGGCAACTCTCTGGGGGGTGTCGGCGATGGCTATGTTGACAGAAAGCTTGTCAAACAGGGGGGCGAGGATCTCGGCCCCGAAATGGGTGTTGAATGGCGAGATGAATATACCGGAACAAAGGCATGAGAGGTCGGTACATGCCCCTTCCACGCAGTTCTCGGTGTACAGGGCGACCCGTGGTTCGTCCTGTACCGACAGGCGGATGACCGCTGCAATCTCCCTGAGATGTCGGTAGATCTGTTCATAAGTCCAGTCCACTGTGGGTGAAACCGACATGTCTTTGAACAGCAGTTGCTGAGGGTGCTCTTCAACCCTTTGCCTCATCAGGTCATCGAGGGAGTATTGAGTTAGCTGAAGAACCCTGAAAACAATTTCCGCCCAACGGTTTCGTGCTTCTGTATCCAGGACATTCAGGAAGAGTGGCCTGGAGGTTTCATCCAGAAATTCAAACCAGGTTTTTCGTCCTGGATTTTCCTGTGCAGGGCTTACGGCAGAACGGGCTTTCCCGTCTGGCTTTCCTTCTGAAGGTTCTACGGCAGAACGGGCTTTCCCGGTCTTACGTGAAACCGCATTGGCCGGTCCCTGCTTTGCAAGGCAGGCCTCAGCCTCAGCCAGGACCTTAAGTGCGATGGCTTGCCTCTGTTTGTCTTTTGTATTTTTCCAGGACCCAAGTAATTCTGCCAGCATTATTTTAAAATTTAAATAGAATCATTAAACCGGAAATGCAAATTTATCGATTCAAATTGTTAATTTTGAATTCGAATTAAAGATATTTTATACCATGTTGCTTAAATTGGAAAACATAGAAGCCATCTATCAGAAGATCAGTACATCTGTGGAAAAAGCAAGAAAGGTTCTGAACCGGCCCTTAAGCCTTACTGAAAAGCTTTTGTACGGGCATTTATATGATGAAGTTCCTTCAAAACCGTATCAACGGGGAAGGGATTATGTGAATTTCAGGATCGACAGGGTGGCCATGCAGGATGCCACGGCTCAGATGGCCCTGCTTCAGTTCATGACGGCCGGGAGGCCCACATCGGCAGTTCCCGCCACGGTTCATTGCGATCACCTTATCCTCGCAAAGGAAGGCGTTAGTGCCGACCTTCAGTCTGCTTTGTCGCAGAATGCCGAAGTATATGATTTTTTACAATCGGTTTCGGCAAAATACGGCATAGGTTTCTGGAAACCGGGAGCCGGGATCATCCACCAGGTCGTTTTTGAGAATTACGCCTTCCCCGGGCAGATGATGATAGGAACGGATTCACATACCCCGAATGCCGGGGGGCTGGGAATGCTGGCTATAGGTGTAGGCGGGGCCGATGCAGTGGATGTGATGTCGGGTATACCCCTTGAACTGAAAATGCCGAAGATAATGGGCGTTGAACTTACAGGCAAACTCAGCGGCTGGGTTTCGCCCAAAGATATCATCCTGGTAATTTCTGGTTTGCTCACTGTAAAAGGCGGCACAGGTTTTATTATTGAGTATTTCGGAGAAGGCGCCGAATCGCTTTCCTGTACCGGCAAAGGCACTATCTGCAATATGGGCGCCGAAGTAGGGGCAACCTGTTCGGTGTTCCCATACGATCTAAGCATGAAACGGTATCTTGAAGCCACAGGCCGTAATGCTGTGGCCGAAACTGCCGATCGGTATGCCGGCTTCCTCAAAGCCGATCCCGAGGTCGCATCGGACCCGTCGAAATATTATGAGCAGGTAATCCGCATCAACCTCTCGGAACTGGAACCCTATGTAAACGGTCCGTTTACTCCCGACACGGCAAACCCTGTTTCGGCCCTTCCGGCTTTCCTTAAGGAAAACAATTATCCCGATACCCTGGAGGTAGGGCTTATAGGTTCATGTACCAACTCATCCTATGAAGACCTTTCCCGGGCTGCGTTCATTGCAAAACAGGCCAAGGCCAAGAAGCTGAATGTAAAAGCAGGGTTTATCATCACCCCGGGTTCGGAGCAGATCAGGTTTACTGCCGAAAGGGACGGACTGCTGGATGCCTTCGGTGAAATAGGAGGGGTGATCATGGCCAATGCCTGCGGCCCCTGCATAGGCCAGTGGTCGAGAAAGATGGATGATCCCGAAAGGAAAAATTCAATCGTCACTTCCTTTAACAGGAATTTCGCAAAGCGTAACGACGGCAATGCCGGGACACATACTTTCATTGCTTCCCCCGAGATGGTGACGGCCATGGCTCTTGCCGGAAAGCTGTCATTCAACCCGGTAAAGGATACCATTATGAATGCTGATGGCATTGAGGTGAAACTCGACGAGCCCCGGGGGTACGAACTGCCGCCCATGGGTTTCGATGTGAAGGATCCCGGATTCATCGCAGCTCCCGCAAACAGCGAAGGGATCAGCGTTAAGGTGGATCCCGCATCGGGCAGGCTTCAGCTGCTGGAACCGTTCGAGGTTTGGAACGGGAAAGACATCAGGGGAATGCGACTGCTTATCAAAGCCAGGGGCAAGTGCACCACCGACCACATTTCCATGGCAGGCCCATGGCTTAAATTCCGCGGCCATCTCGACAAGATCTCCGATAACCTGCTGATGGGTGCAGTGAATGCCTTCAACGGCAAGACCAATTCGGTAAAGAATGCCATTACCGGAGAATATGCCGAAGTGTCAAAAACAGCCAGGTATTATAAGGCCAACTGTCTTCCCTCGATTGTGGTAGGGGATGAAAATTATGGCGAAGGCTCCTCCCGTGAACATGCCGCAATGGAACCCCGGTATCTTGGAGTAAGAGTCGTACTGGTAAGGTCCTTTGCCAGGATTCACGAAACCAACCTTAAAAAGCAGGGGATGCTGGCCCTGACTTTCGCTAATCCCGCAGATTACGAAAGGATACTCGAAGATGACACGTTTGACCTGGAAGGACTGGAAACATTCTCACCCGGCAAGCCTCTTACATTAAAGATCCATCATGCCGGCGGCAGTTCGGATGTCATCCTCCTGAACCACACATACAGTGATCTGCAGATTAACTGGTTCAAAGCCGGCAGTGCTCTTAATTACATGAAAGAAAAATAATTACATTTGCATACGTAACAACCACATTTTATGGATATTCAGAAATTCATTGAGGAGCATGCCCCGGAGACCAAGGATTCATGCACTATTGACGAACAGCTGTTCAGGCAGTTTGATGTAAAGCGGGGACTGCGCAATGCAGACCATACGGGCGTACTTGTCGGGCTTACACGGGTTGGAAGCGTGGTAGGATATGAAAAAATTGATGGCAAGCTTGTTGCGATCGATGGCAAGCTTATTTACCGCGGGATTGAGATCAGCGATCTGGTCAGGGGCAACCAGGCCGGGAAACGTGCAGGGTTTGACGAAACCGTGTTCCTCCTCCTTTTTGGGCGTCTTCCCAAAGAGGAAGAATTGAAGATTTTCTCTGAAGGTTTGGCTGAGCAGAGGGCGTTACCCGAGAATTTCAACCGGGATATGATCCTTACCATGAAAGGAAAGGATATCATGAACATGATGGCAAGGTCCATCCTGGCCTTATACACCCTCGACGAACAGGCCGACGATACAACGGTCCAGAACATCATCAGGCAGTCGATCAGCCTCATCGCAAAATTCCCGACCATCGCAGTTTACTCCTATCATGCCATGAGGCACCTCATCTATTATGATACGCTGAGTGTGCGATACCCCGACAAGAAATTAGGTACGGCCGAGAATTTCCTGTATATGCTCAAGGGGCAGGACTACACCCCTCTGGAAGCCGAACTTCTTGATCTTTGCCTGATGCTTCATGCCGAGCATGGAGGCGGTAACAACTCCACCTTTACGACAAGGGTTGTAAGTTCGAGCGGCACCGATACGTATTCGGCCATCGTTGCAGCCATTGGATCGCTTAAAGGTCCTCTCCATGGCGGGGCCAACATAGAAGTCATCGACATGATGGACAACATCAAGGCCAATATAAAGAACTGGGGCAATGATGACGAGGTGACGGACTACCTGCGCAAGATCCTGAAGAAAGAAGCCTATGACAAGAGCGGAAAAATTTACGGTTTCGGGCATGCAGTTTACACAGTTTCCGATCCCCGTGCCATCCTTTTAAAGGAAAAGGCAAGGCTGCTTTCAAAAGAAAAAGGACGCGAAAAGGAGATGGGGCTTTACGAAGCCATCGAGCGCATAGGACCTGAGATCTATTATGAATTCAAGGGAACAAAGGAGAAACTGATCTCCCCGAACGTGGACTTCTACAGTGGTTTCGTTTACGAATGTCTCAAGATACCCAAGGAACTCTTTACCCCGCTTTTTGCTATTTCACGTATCTCCGGATGGTGTGCGCACCGTCTCGAGGAACTGATCAGCGGTCGCAGGATCATCCGTCCGGCCTACAAGGCCGTTGAACCTGACCATAAATATATCCCGGTCAGCGAGAGAAAGTAGGATACATTATACGCATAGCCCTGTTCACGAAATATGAAGCAAGTGAAGCAGGCAGCATTTTTGACAGAATAAAATAATTAAGGCGGTTCTTCCATCCGTGGATGCAGACCGCCTTTTTTCCGCAACGGCTCAAAGCATAAGCGGCTACGCTGTATGGATCAGCCATGGCAATCCTGCCTTCGGCCCTGCTTTCAAGAAATTTAGGGGTCTTGATGATGCCCGCAACGCAAACGCTGATGCCGATGCCATAAGGTTTGAACTCGTAAAAAAGGGAGCGTGCAAGTGCTACCAGGAATGCTTTGCTTGCAGCATAGGGCGCAATATATACCGGCGCCAGCAAACCAGCCAGGGACGAGACCAGGAGAATTTTTCCTGTTTTCCCCTGTTCTTTCAGATACCCGGCAAAAGCATGGACAAGAAGGATCAGGCTGCGGTTGTTCACATCGATAAAACGATCAAGGGTCCCGGGAGAATGTTCCAGAAACGGTTTCACTTCCGACATGGCTGCACAATACACCAATAACCTGCATCCTGCATCCCGCATCGCATCCATGCACACCTTCCACGCATTCTCATCGGCCAGGTCAATGCATAACGGAACAATTTTAATCCCGTGCTTCCTCACGACCTCCTTCACGATCTCATTTAAGGCATCTTCCTTACGATCAAGCAGTATGAGGTTAACCCCTTGCGCAGCAAGGCTTTCGGTGAATGCCTCTCCCAATCCCTCGGCCGATCCTGCGATCAGAGCCCATTGCCCTTCTTCCATGATATTTCCTAAATTTGCGGCCTGCAATAATACTTAATTTTTTACGAATGCCTAAGCTTCTGTTTTTCTTCCTCAGGATGATGAAGTCCTGGCAGGCCTTTCTGTTAAAACTTAAAGGTAAGACTGCGGATGACATCCACCAGGAACGTATCGTTTCGGGTAAGGCATGGGATGAGTTCTGCGACAACCTTAAAGCCGCAGGAGCTGCTCTCGGAATGCCGGGAGCTCCCCGCGATGCCTTTAACCAGGCCGAAGGGATCCGCTACCTCAGCAGGCTTACCAGGGGAGGGCTGGAAGCATTTATTGAATACAGCGACCCTTCGTTCCCGGTATTGAGGAGAACCGCCCACGAAACAATCAAACTGGGGGCCGACAACCCCGATAATTATTATTTCAACGCCCAGGTCAGCGGGAAATATGAATACCGCCTGAGCGGGAAAAGGAATACAGTCCATTACTTCGGGCTGTTCACCCAGAACGGGAATTACGGGACGACCGGCGGAATGGCTCCCTGCGCCGTGCTTGAGCATAATGATATACTGTACGAGGAGGACGGCAGTTTCGAGGTCATCCTTAGCAGGGAAAGGAAAGGAAAGAACTGGCTTAAGATTGAAAAAACCACCAGCATGCTCATGGTAAGGCAGACCTTTAACGACCGTTTTGCCGAAACCCCGGCAGAGATCAGGATTGAAAACCTTGACGGCCGAAAGGCCCCTGAAAATATCAGCCCGGCCATGCTTGACGAAGGGCTTACTACAGCCTCCATGTTCGTGGGAGGTGCAGCGCTTTTATTCTCACGCTGGGCCAACGGTTTCAGGGAACATGCCAATAAGCTGCCCTTGTTTGATCCGAAAAAGTCGAATGATGCAGGCGGGGATGCTTCCATCATTTATTACCATTCATACTGGAAACTTGCCAAAGAAGAGGCCCTGCTGATCGAAGTGATGCCTCCCGGCTGTGATTCCTGGAATTTCCAGCTGAACAACTACTGGATGGAATCACTTGATTACAGGTATTTTACAATATGTATAAATAAAGCTTCAGCAAAATATGAACCGGACGGTTCTGTAAAGGTAATTGTGGCGCATTCAGATCCCGGGATGCCAAACTGGATCAACACATGCGGGCATTACGAAGGCACCATGCTCTGGAGGTGGTACCGGCTTAAACCCGGAGTCCTGGCCCCTGAACCTCAATGCAGGGTGATCCCGCTCCGCCATCCGCAGTAATAATAAACATGAAAATGTAAGTAATGAGTAATAAAAGTTTCTCAAAAAGACCCCTTTTATTCCGGGGCATCAATTCGGCATGGAAGAACATATACTTTTTGGGCAGCAGGATAAAACTGGATAAGGACGAGCTGATAGGCAAGGCAAGAAAGATGACGGGCCTGAGCGATCTCGGGAAGGATTTCCAGGATGAACCTGTTGAACGGATGCTGAGATCCATCAACGAGGAAGCAAACCTTCATCCAATCGGAAGGTTTATAACAAGGGAAAGGCTGTCGAGCCTGATCAGCATCAGGCTGAGGGCTGAGTATTTCTTTAAGAAACACCCCGGGATCCTTGAACAGGAGCTGTATCCCGCCTGGATCATTGTAGGGCTGCAGAGGACCGGGACGACCAAACTTCACCGACTGCTTGCCGTGGATCCCAACCACAGGGTGATCCCGAGCTGGGAGGTGATCAATCCAATGCCTTTAAACCTCGATTTCAGGCCTTCGGAGGTGCATGAAGATCCGAAACGGATCAGGGTGGCCCGTACCTCGGTGAAGGCCGTGGAGCTCATGTCGCCCGGCTTTTTTGCCATACATCCCATCGATGCCATTCAGCCTGAAGAAGATATTCTGATGCTGGATGTAAGTTTTTTAAGCACAACCACCGAGGCAATGATGAATGTGCCTTCCTATGCAGCCTGGCTGGAAACGACTGACCAGTCGCCGGCTTACGAATATGCCGTGAAGCTGCTGAAATTCCTGCAATGGGCGAAACCTGCAAAACGCTGGTTGCTTAAAACACCCCACCATCTTGAGTTCCCTCACCTGATAACAAAACATTTCGGGGATGTGAAGTTCATCTGGCCCCACCGGAACATTTATGAATCGGTGCCTTCGTACCTCAGTATGCTTACTTACAATTATATGATGTTCAGCGATGCTGTGGATGAACGTAAGATTGCGGCTCACTGGGTGAGAAAAACGGGGTATATGCTCGAACAGGCCCTGGATTACAGGCTGAAGGGGAATAATAACGACAAATTTCTCGATATATATTACAAGGATCTCATAGGGGATTCGATGCGTGAACTGGGCAGGATCTATTCCATGGACGGGGGGTTGAACGATGTGCTGGTTGAGCGTTTCAGGCAGCATGAGCTGGAAAATCCCCACCGCAAACACGGCATTCACCAGTATTCGCTGGGTGATTTCGGGCTCACCGAAGCCGACATCGACAAACACACATCGCATTACCAGGAATTTATGAAAGCACATTATGGAAGAAAATAAACAGGAAAAATACAAGGATCCTTTCAGGGCAACGCTTACAGGTATTATGGACCTGTTCAAAAAGCAGGTGCCTGTGGGTACGATAAGCGATTCGGACCGCCTCGACGGCAAAACGGTGGTTGTTGACGGGGCCAGTTCAGGCCTTGGGTTTGCCGTAGCAATTGAGGTGGCATCGAGGGGTGCAAAAACCGTGATGGTCTGCCGCAGCGGTATCCCTTCGAAAGGGGAGGAAGTTAAAAGGCTCAGCGGGAACCCCGATGTACATATGCTGCAGGTGGATTTCTCCGATTTGAGAAGCATTGAAAAGGTTTGCCTGGAGCTGAAATCCGGGTTTGCTCCCATCGATGTACTGATAAGCAATGCAGGAGTGGTCCCGAATAAGTCGAGGAAAACTCCCCAGGGCCTGGAAGAGATGTTCGTGGTGAATTATTTTTCGAAGTTCTGCTATGTGACCAGCCTGATCGAAAACGGAAGTTTCGGGAAGCTGAGCCTCGAAGGGCAGCATGGCATGAACATCCCCAGGATCATCTTTGTTTCGTCCGAATCGCACCGTAACCCTTCAATGATCAAATGGGATGATTTTGGGAGGTTCACTCCGTACAGTATAAAGCAGGCTATGGAACATTACGGGCACAACAAGCTGCTGCTTACGACCTTTGCCGTGGAATTGTCGAGAAGGCTCAATCCCAACAGCCATAATGCCTGTTCGGTATTCGCCCTCTGCCCCGGACCGGTCAACTCAAACATCGCCCGTGAGTCGCCAAAGATCTTCCAACCTCTTTTGAGACTGGTGTTCAGGATGTTTTTCAGGTCGCCGAAAGACGCTTCGGCTCCCGTGATCTATTTTTCGGTTTCGAAAGATGTGGAAGGGAAATCTTTCGACTACCTTTTTCTTATGAACCGTAAAGATGTGGATTCCAAAGCCTTGAACTTCGACAACGGTAAAAAATTATGGGAGATGTCATCCGCCCTAAAGAAAAAGATGTAATTTTGTACTATAATTATATTTCATACGTTTTACCAATGTTAAATCATAAAATCGAACAATCAATGAAAAAAGTAACATTATTTGTAGGAATGATTGCCATGGCAGCATTCTTGTCAACTACCGCTGTTGCCCAGGATAAGGCAAAAGATACCAAACCCGCAACAACCCAGACAACTCCTGCTAAAGCTGATGCAAAGACTCCCGCATCAAGCGATAAGAAGGACGCTTGCAAGCCTGGTTGCACCATGCATAAGGATGGTGGAAAATGCTGCGATAAGGATAAAAAAACCACAACTCCTGAAAAGAAGTAATTTCAGATACCTGGAATAAAAAAGCCCTGGTCTTTGGCCGGGGCTTTTTATTTAAAGTACTGTTGCCTGTGGGTTTACTTCTTCAATATGGCATCCTCAAGAATTACTTCGTAAAAGTAGCCTGCACCAAAATCCTGATCAAGAAATACCTTGCCATCAAAGATCACGATGTCGCCCACCTTTACAGAATCCTGGGTGGTGATGGTGAGATCAAAATGTTCCCCGTCCTTTGTTCCGTCCTGGACATGCACCCAGTTCCTGTTCATGATACCGCTTGCAAATTTCACCACCTCGGCCCTTATTTTAACCGTTTTTCCCTCATAGGTTTTGCGTTTTGAGTAGAGCTCGGCAACGCTTACGCCTCCTGCAAGTTTAGGAACTGAAAGACCCTGGTGTTCCACGGCAGGTGTTTTACCCATACTGCCCGACTTGTCCGTTTGCCCCGTCCCGGGACTGGCAGGTTCCTGCTTTGCCAGGGTTATGGGTTCGGCCGAAAAGTCCTGGATAAAGAAAATGCTGCGGAAAGTCCTTTTCAGCTCCTTGCTTGTGAATTCACGCATTTCGGATCCTTCCGACCAGTAATATGTTTCACCGGGCTTAACGTCCATCCTGGCCACGGCTATCCAGTAATCCCTTCCGTCGGCCGAAACCCTGGCATAAGTGTATGAGCTGGTTTGTATGACTTCTTCGGCCCTGACCTGGTGGGCATTAGGCGCAAGGTCTGCGTTTTTTTTGTCAGTGCCGCCCTGGCATGATACCAGGAAGGCCGAGAGGATAGCGAAGAAGCAGAATCCCCGAATATGGATTTTCATATATTTGTCTGTTGGTAATTTTTGCGCAAAGCTAAAAAAATCCTTTGGTTTTAACACCCCTGGCATGTGAGTGGAAAATTTGATGTACTGATCGTGGGAGCTGGCCCGGCAGGCGTCACGACCGCCATATGCCTTGGAAATTCAGGACTGAAGGTCGCCGTGATTGATAAGGCCTGCTTTCCCAGGGAAAAGATCTGCGGCGACGGCCTCACCCTGGATGTCATTAACCAGTTGTTTCTCATCTCGCCCCGGCTGTACGCAGCTTTCATGGATTTTAATTCCAAACTGCCCTGCTCCGGGGCTGAGATCTTTTCGCCTTCCTTGGACCGTTTCAGCCTGGGTGTGAGGCCCGACAGTGAGAAGAAACCGATGTTTACATGCAGGCGGATCGATTTTGATGATTTCATGTTCGGTGAGCTGAAGCAATATGAAAATGTTTGCACTTTTGAGAACTGCATCCCATTAAAAATCATTCATGCCGGCGACAGTATTATTCTCGATACGAATCAAGGCCGGTTCGAAGGCAGTATCCTGGTAGGGGCCGATGGGGTGAATTCCTTTGTGGCCAGGGAAATGGGGGTTAAGCATATAACAAAGGAACAGCAATGCGTGGCATTGCGAACATATTACCGGGGCCTTAAACCCCTGAGTGAGGGCAGCGCCATTGAAATGTACCTTGCCAAAGAGATACTGCCGGGGTATTTATGGATATTTCACCTTGCCGACGGCAGTTCAAATGTTGGTTTGGGGATGCCGGCCAAAGTGATCAAACGTAAAGGGATCAAGCTTAAAAAATGTTTTGAAGGACTGCTGATGTCGGAGCCCCTGAAAAGCCGGCTGGCCGGGGCAGAGCGAACGGACGCAGTGAGGGGGCGTATAATCCCGATGGGTGGCCAAAAGAGGGATATTTCGGGTAACCGGTTTATCCTCACCGGTGATGCGGCATCCCTGGTTGACCCCATTACAGGCGAAGGAGTTGGTAATGCAATCAGGAGCGGGAGAGTCGCGGGTAAACATATCATCAGGTGTTTTAAGTCCGCTGATTTTTCAGGGGCTGCCAACAAGGCCTATGATGCTGAAATATACAGGAGGATGAAGAATGAATTTCGCTTCCACCTCAGCCTGCAAAAGTTATTGTATTACCCCGGACTTCTGAATTACATCCTTGGTTCGGCAGCAAATTATCCTGAGGTTGAACTCTCATTGAAGCAGCTTATCTGGAACCTTCACTCTGGTGCGATTTTTTCAAGAATCCTCCTGGTATTCAGGCTGATTTATTTGTTTACATTTCAAAGATTATTTGCATCCCGCAACAGACCTAAAAAGGGCTTCAGCCAGCAGGTTTCCTGAATATGAACGGGTGGTCTTATTCCATTGCAGGTAACTAATAACAGTTTATCTCAGTACGATGATCTTCCCGGTTTCATGATCTGTTCCGGCTTCCACCGTATAAAAATAAATGCCTGCAGTCAGGTTCCCGGCATTCCAAATTGTCTTTTGCTCCCCTTTTTGCCGGTATTCATCCAGGGCCTCTCCAAGCAATTGCCCATAACTATTTAGTATACAGATTTTTACAGATGAGTTTTGCGGCAGGTTAAACGAAAAGGTAGTTGAGCCTTTAAAGGGATTTGGATAAGCTGAAATATGCAAGACGCTTCTTGTTCTGTTCAGCTCAGCTATACCCACATTCGAGATCCCGTTTTTATTGAAAACAGCAGTGCCCCCGCTATAGGTCCCTATCCATTTATTGTCGTTGGCATCCACTGCAATAGCCCTTAGGTCGTTATCGGGCAGGCCGGAATTGGATTGGTTGAAAATGCTCCAGTTATTCCCGTCAAACTCCGCCATCCCGTTATTCAGGGTCCCCACCCATAGATTGTCCACCGAATCCCTGGCAATTGCGCTGACTTCATTTCCCGGGATCCCTGAATTTGATGTGTTGAACGTGGTCCAAACACCCTGGTTAAACCTGGTCAGGCCTGAGTAAAGTATGGTGTTGGCCCTTGACCCGAGCCAGATGTTGTCTTTTGAGTCGATGGAAACAAGATAAACATCATTATACGGGAGACCTGAATTTGAAGTGGTGTAAATCACCCAGTTGGTCCCGTCAAATTTGGCCAGGCCTGCATAGGTCCCTATCCACCTGTTTCCCTTGGAGTCGAATGCAACAGCTTCAACGCGATCTGAAGGAAGCGGTGAATTTGAAGTATTGTAAACAGTCCAGTTCACCCCGTCAAATTTGGCCAGGCCTCCCGCCGTTCCTATCCATTTATTTCCTGAAGCATCAAGGGCTATTGCCAGCACTTCATCGGCAGGTATGTTCGAATTATTTGTGCCGTATCGTGTCCACAGATTCCCGTCGAATCTTGTGAGCCCACCGAAAAAAATATCATATTCGCTGGTACCCATCCAAATGTTATTTTGGGAACCAACACATAATGTGTTTATTGTACTTACCAGTAAGCCCGAATTTATCTTGTTATACATGGTCCAGCCGGAACCATAATTTTCTGACAGGCCTTCTTCGGTTCCTATCCATTTGTTTCCCTTTTGATCGATGGCAATGGCCTTGCACCAGTTACTGGGTAAGGAGGAATTAGAGGTTGCATAAGTGTCCCAGTTGATGCCATCAAAAAGGGCTAAGCCGTTCTCGGTCCCCATCCAGGGATTATTATTGGCATCAACAACAGTCGCTCCGATAATGTTCCCCGGGATTCCCGAGTTTTTTGTATTGTAAACGCTCCATTTGGTCCCGTTAAAACCGGCTAGTCCATTTTGGGTGCCTATCCAGAAATAATTTTGCTGGGCCAGGGTGATACTGTTTACATAATTGTCGGGTATCCCTGAATTCAAAGTATCGTAAACATTCCAGTTTATCCCGTCGTAGGTCGCAAAACCCTGAACGGTGCCAAGCAGTATCCTTTGCAGGGAGTCAATGGCAATTGCATGGATATTGTTATCGGGCAGGCCCGAATTGGATTTATTGTATACCGTCCAGGTGGTCCCGTCAAACAAAGCGAGGCCTGAATCAGTGCCAATCCAGTAATTCCCGTTATTGTCGACCATAATGGAATAGATCACGTTAGATGGCAAACCCGAATTGGATTTATTGTATACTGTCCAGGTGGTTCCGTTGAAAATGGCAAACCCCTTGTCAAGGGTTCCTGCCACCAGATTTCCTGAGGGATCAATGGCAAGGGCCCCGATGCGGTTCCCGGGTAACCCTGAATTGGAAGTATTGTAAACCTGCCAGTTGGTCCCGTCAAATTTAGCCAATCCCGACTGCTCAGTCCCAATCCATTTTACTCCCTGGATCGTGATGCATATTGCTGAAATGGTATTCTCAGGCAGGGCTGAGTTCGCCTTATTGTAATATTGAGATGACCCCTGGGAAATGTCAAACCTGACCAGGCCCCCGTTTGTCCCCAGCCAGATAATATTCCCCTCTATTGCTGCGGAGCCTACAATGTTTCCGCTAGTATAGTTGAGCCAGGTGGGATTTCCTGAAAAAAGGCTGTTAATACAGCCGACATAGAAAAATAAGGAGAAAATCAGAGACTTTGTTTTCATTTTTAATTTATTTTACCCTCATTATCGAATGAAAATGAAAAGCAGTAATATTTAAACCGCAGCAAGCAAAAACCGTGAAAACAAATTTAATACAAATACGATTGATGAATGTAAAAACTTAACAATTTCATGACTGATTTTTTTATGATGAAAATGCCGGATGTTACATTTACCAGAAAAAAAGCTACACTTACTTATTTTATATCCACGTTAACTTGTTTTAAATGATTTGTTGTTTATCTTTGTAAATTAGTAGAAATATTATCTAGAAATATAAAAAATAAGGCATATGAAAAAAGTACGTTACGTTCTCAATACTCTTTTCCTGGGTATCATCCTGCTCGCATTTAATGTCAGTGCTATTGGTGCGGGATCCATAACAATTAATGCCCCGGACGGAGCGGCGCAATGGGAAAAAGGTACAACACGTATAATTTCCTGGACCAAACTGGGATTCACTGATAATGTCGATATCGAGTTATGGCAAGGTGGTGCTCAGCTGCCTGGTCCTAATGGTACTATTATTGCGAATACAACAGGCTTAACATATGCTTATGATGTACCCGCAGGACTTGCTGATGGTACTTACCAGATCAGGATTTTCGCATGGGGACAGACTCCCTCCTGGAGTGTCTTTGCTATCAGTGCAGATTTCCAGATAGTGACTACTGCCCTGCCTTTCCTTACACTGATATCACCCAACGGGGGTGAAGTCTGGCAAAGGGGAACCACCCAATCGATCACCTGGGACGATAACCTTTCTTCCAATGTGAAAATAGATTTGTGCGATGCAACAGGTACTTATATTTCAACAATAGACAGCTGGGCAACCGGCCTTTCCGTTAACTGGAACATACCGGCCTTACTTGCTGTGGGAGATTATAAGATCAAGGTGTCAAATTTAAACAACCTTAGTTTATTCGACCTGGGAACTTCCACCATTCACATCAGTGCCAATACCGATGGAACTGTTACAGGCGTCACTCCCAGCGGTGGAACTTTTACAAGGGGAACTGCAATGCCGATTCACTGGGTTAAAACCTTCAGCGAAAATGTTAATATATATTTGTGTAACGGAGTGACGAACGCAATAGTGTCACTAATAGGGAACAATGCATACGGTCAATCGACGACCTGGGCGATTCCTGCTAATTTCCTGCCGCTTGGCTCTTATAAAATCATGGTGAGAAGTGTTTTATATCCGGGCGCAACCCCTCCGGGGGATAAGGTAGCAATCTCGGCCAGCGCATTCAATATCACGGCAACCGGGGGAGGTCTCACCGAATCCGTTACAGTCACCGCTCCTATCGTTACCGATTCATGGCAAAGAGGAACAACTCATGCAATTGCATGGACTAAGAATTTTGTTGACAGGGTCGATCTTGAACTTTGGGCAACTTTAGGCGGTGATCATAAGGTAAGCACACTTCGTACTTATGCTTATGGTACGGCTTGTAACTGGTATGTGCCTACAAGCACTGCTGCCGGTCAGTATAAGATTAAAGTAATAAAAACGAATGACGCTTCTGTATACGGATTTTCCGCAGCATTTACTATTACTTCTGTTCCCGGGGGCGCTGCTGAAACAGTCACGGTTACATCACCTGCTGGAGGCGAAAACTGGCTTAGAGGAACCCTGCATACGCTCAGCTGGACTAAAAATTTCGGTGACAGAATTGATCTGGAACTTTGGTCAACCTTAGGTGGAGACCATAAAGTCACCCTGCTCAGGTCATATGTATACGGTACGGCTTGCAATTGGTTTATTCCTGCAAATACCGACGCCGGTCAATATAAAATTAAAGTAATAAAAATGGGTGATCCCACGGTATACAGTCTTTCTGCCGCTTTTAATATTATTCTGAGTACAGGAGGCACCTGTTCTTTAACTTATCCCGATGCAGCTGGAATTATCATCCACAGAGGATCAACAACAACGATCACCTGGACAAAAACATTTCCCGAAAATGTCAGGGTTGAATTATGGAAGGGTGGTGCTTTCAACACTCTTATCAAAACTTCACAGTATGGATTATCCTGTGAATGGTATGCTTCCAGTATGCTTGAGGCGGGATCTGATTACAAGATTAAAATTATGAGTGTTCTTGATAATTCCATTCTTGACCAAAGCGCCAACAATTTCACAATCGCAATTTATAAGTTTGGTGCATTCCCCAACCCGGCCAATAATACATTATCCTTATCTTTCGATGATTCAAGCACAGGTACCTATGACATGGTACTATATAACAGATTCGGTGACCAGGTTGTAACAAAATCTGCAAATATGGATGAAGGTTATGAGCATTCTATCTCAACAGCCGATCTGCCCAGTGGAATTTATTACCTCGTGGTTACTTCAGGTGATACCAAGATAACCAGGTCGATTATAGTACAACATTAAGCGAACAGCAATAAATAAAAAGAGGCGGCTTCATATTGAAACTGCCTCTTTTTTTGTCGGGGCGAGAAGACTCGAACTTCCGACCCCTTGCACCCCATGCAAGTACGCTAGCCAACTGCGCCACGCCCCGATACCCAAATTGGGAGTGCAAATATAGAAAAGATTATTGATATTTCAATCGTAAATTTATGCAGGGTGCCTGCATGCTGTCCGCATGAATCCACCCAAATGTTTCAATATCCTCTAATGCTCAATACCGTACCTCGATAAAATATCATCCCAGGAATCACTGTCAATAACATTTAACATGGCAAGGTTTATGTTATCCATCAGCTCAAGATTGTTTTTACCGGTCATGTATGAGAAGTATTGAAGATTCAATCCGCTGGGAATGATCACAATCTTGTCTTTCAGGTTCAACTTGTCAATCACAAACTGAAGGATAGCCTGGTCGTAAACAAAAGCATCAATCAAGCCTGCATCCACTGCTTTTAGTCCGTCGGGTATGGACTTAAACGTAGTGTAATGGATATTGTGCCGGCTCAGGGTCTCGGCATACCCTGTCCGGTAAACCACACCAACCTTACAAGATTTCAGGTCGTTCGGATCCTTGATCTGAGATTGAAGCTTTGTAACGGTAAGCTCGGATGAGATCACCCCCGATGCTATAAAAAACATGCCGATTGCGAAAAACATCCAGAAAATGGCAAGCGTTCTTCCAATTACCGTTTTTGGAATCATATCCCCGTATCCTACAGTCGTCATGGTAACAAAAGCCCACCAGATGCCGTCGGTTACACCCATTATCCCGGGCCGGAACTGCTTTGAGTTCTTTTTTCGTTCGGCCAGCCAGAGAAAAACAGCAAAAACGGTGGCTATAAGCAAAATGATAATCCCCGACCGCAAGATCTTCCAGGAAAAAATATTTTTAACCAGCTGCAACAGGGGGGACTGCTTCTCGATTCGGCTTGCAATTCCCATAGTGGATATATAAAAAGGAATTGACAACCGCAACTTCGTAAGACGTTCGCTCGTTGCTGTGAGCGGAAGGATGGTAAGGTCGATATCTCCTTTATGCAAACCATGCATCAGGCTGTCGGAGGAACTGTATACCTTGTATTCGTACGAAAGTTTCAGTGAGTCAGAGATCAGCCTCCACAGGTCAACACAAACACCCGATACTATCCCTTTCTGTATAATAATGTAAGGGGGTGCATAAGTAATGCCAATTTTGAGTTTTCTTCCTTCCGCAGGCTGGGATGCCAAAACAGGGGACAGGAAAGCACAGAAAAAAAGCAGGATCAAAATAAATCGTTTCATCGGGGGAGTTGATTAAACAGTAAAATTAGGGATTTCCCGTTCCCCTTCACTATACCCGCTCATTGTTCACAAGTCCGGACCCGGAATTTCCTTATTTTCCCTAACTTTGCCGAAAGAAAAATTACCGGAAATATGAATGAAACAATAGAAACTGTAAGGTGCCTGATCATAGGCTCAGGGCCTGCTGGATATACGGCAGCCATTTATGCTGCAAGAGCCGATCTTAAACCCGTCATCTACCAGGGAATGCAGCCGGGCGGACAACTTACCATAACGACCGAGGTTGAAAATTTTCCCGGTTACCCTAAAGGAATTACAGGCCCCGAAATGATGGAAGAGTTCAAACAACAGGCCGAACGCTTCGGAACCCAGGTAAGGTACGGAGTGGTTACTTCTGTTGATCTTTCGACCCGTCCTTTTATATTGACTGCGGATGACGGAAAAACGGTTAAAGCTGAAACACTCATCATCGCCACCGGTGCATCGGCCAAATGGCTTGGGCTGGAATCTGAAAAAAAGTTCATGGGCATGGGCGTGTCGGGTTGTGCAACCTGCGACGGATTTTTTTACAGGGGCAAGGATGTGGCAATCGTAGGGGGTGGAGATACCGCTGCTGAAGAAGCTACCTATCTTGCCAAACTCTGCAAAAAAGTTTACCTGGTTCATCGCAGGCATGAATTACGTGCTTCCAAAGCCATGCAGCATAAGGTATTGAACACAGCCAATATAGAACTGGTATGGGACTCGGTCCCCGAAGAAGTCCTGGGCGATGAGAGCGGGGTTACAGGCATACGTGTGCGTAACATACTGTCGGGCGAATCACGCGATATAGATGTGCACGGTTTCTTTGTGGCCATAGGTCATAAACCGAATACCGATATTTTCGAGGGAAAACTTGAACTTGATGATTTGCATTATATAAAAACCATCCCGGGGTCAACAAGAACCAGTGTGGATGGAGTGTTTGCGGCCGGTGACGTTCAGGATCATCATTACCGCCAGGCCGTGACTGCTGCCGGATCAGGCTGCATGGCAGCAATTGAAGCAGAGAGATTTTTGACGTCCTGATGAATACCGAATATTGATCAACGAATGTTGAGATCGAATAATTTTAAAAGCAAACATGCTGACTTTTTTTAAAAACATCGACAAATACTACGCCGTGGAGCATCAGGATCCACTGGTTTCAACGGATATCGAAAAACTAAACTGGCTGTTCGGCGATGCAGAATGCATCGCCGAACCTGCTTTACAGGGGACTTTCGTAGGGCCCAGGAAGGAAATGATCACCCCCTGGAGTACCAATGCCGTTGAGATAACCCAGAACATGGGGATAGCCGGGATCAGGAGAATAGAAGAGTTTGTACTGGATGCAGGATACAGTATTCAGGATGAAAAATCCGACATCCCGACGCCTGCATCCCGCATCCCGCATCCAAGCTTCGATCCCATGCTCCAGAACATATACAACGGCCTGAATCAGCATAGTTTTCACATCATCCATGAACCCGATCCCATTCTCTTCATTGACGATATTGAATCGTACAACCTTTCTGAAGGCCTTGCGCTTAGCGGTGAAGAAATTGAATATTTAAAGGGATTAAGCAAAAAGATCGGCCGTAAACTTACCGACAGCGAAGTCTTCGGCTTTTCACAGGTCAACTCAGAACATTGCCGTCATAAAATCTTTAACGGTACCTTCATCATCGATGGGAAAGAGATGACAGAATCCCTCTTTGCCCTAATCAAAAAGACGTCTAATAAAAATCCGAATTTCCTTGTTTCAGCATACAAAGACAATGTTGCTTTCATCAGCGGTCCGCTGATTGAACAGTTCGCACCCGGCAACCCATGGCAGGCCGATTTTTTTACAATCCGCGATATCAGCTCGGTGATCTCGCTGAAAGCCGAAACACATAACTTCCCTACAACGGTAGAGCCTTTCAACGGGGCTGCCACCGGCAGCGGGGGGGAAATCCGCGACCGAATGGCCGGCGGAAAGGGAAGTATCCCCCTGGCAGGTACAGCGGTTTATATGACTTCCTATCCAAGGCTGGACGGAGGGCGTGAATGGGAAAAAACTTTTCCCGCCCGTAAATGGTTATATAAAAATCCCGAAGATCTGCTGATAAAAGCCTCCAACGGGGCAAGCGATTTCGGAAACAAATTCGGACAAGCCCTTATCTGCGGTTCGGTACTCACATTTGAACATGCCGAAAACAACAAGGTCTTTGGTTACGATAAAGTGATCATGATGGCCGGCGGCATTGGGTTTGGAAAGAGCGAGGACAGCCTGAAGGAAATACCAGAAGGCGGAGAAGATGTAATCATCCTGGGTGGCGATAACTACCGCATAGGCATGGGCGGGGGAGCTGTTTCATCAGTTGCCACCGGGGAATACGGAAATGCCATCGAACTGAATGCAGTTCAGCGTTCGAATCCCGAAATGCAGAAAAGGGTCTTCAATGCCATCCGTGCCATGGTTGAAATGGAGGAAAATCCTATCGTGTCAATTCATGACCACGGAGCCGGCGGGCATTTGAATTCCATATCCGAGCTGGTCGAAGCCACAGGAGGGGAGATTTATATTGATGCTTTACCGGTTGGAGACCCTACACTTTCCGACAAGGAGATCATCGGCAATGAGTCCCAGGAAAGAATGGGGCTGCTGATGAGGGAAAAGGATATCAGCCTGCTCGGGGAAGTTGCAAAACGTGAACGGGCTCCAATGTATGTGGCAGGTAAAGCCACCGGCGACCACCAGCTTACATTTACCGACCGCCGCAACGGAACCAGCCCCATTGATCTGAATGTGGATGACTTCTTCGGACAACCGCCCAAGACCATCATGAACGATACTACGGATGCAGGATACAGGATGCAGGATCTTGAATATCCTGCATCTCGCATCTCGCATCCCGATTTGTATAAGCTGCTGACCCAGGTTCTGCAAATCGAAGCCGTCGCCTGCAAGGACTGGCTCACCAACAAGGTTGACCGTGCTGTTTCAGGTAAAATCGCCATGCAGCAAACCTGCGGCCCTGTTCAGCTCCCGTTAAACAACACCGGGGTCGTGGCCCTTGATTACCAGGGCAAAAAAGGGATCGCAACATCTCTCGGACATGCTCCGGCTGTTGCCCTGATCGACCCCGCAGCCGGTTCAAGGATCTCAATTGCCGAAGCTCTCACCAATATTGTATGGGCGCCCCTGAGCCACGGACTAAAAGGCGTCTCGCTGAGTGCAAACTGGATGTGGCCCTGTAAAAACAAAGGCGAGGATGCCCGGCTTTACACCGCAGTGCAGGCGGTAAGCGAATTTGCCATCAGCCTTGGGATCAATATCCCTACAGGGAAGGACAGTCTTTCGATGACCCAGAAATACCCCGACGGCAAGGTGGTTTATAGCCCCGGCACCGTCATCATTTCAGCCGTGGGCGAGGTTTCGGAGGTCAGCAAAGTGGTAAGCCCCCTGCTCTCCGAACAAAAGGGCACCGTTTTATTATATATTAATTTGTCTGCGGATGAGTACTCCCTGGGCGGCAGCAGTTTTGCCCAGGTGATGAACCGTTTGGGTGACTCTGCCCCGGATATAAAGAATCCAAGGGCGTTTGCTGCTGCCTTTGCCGTCGTCCAGGAATGGATCAACAAAAGCAGGGTGCTTGCAGGGCATGATATTTCGGCCGGAGGGCTCATCACTACCTTGCTGGAAATGACCTTCCCCCATACCGGCCTGGGCCTTGATATTGACCTGGGAGGCATAGGTGAAACAGACCTGGTAAAGCTACTGTTCTCTGAGAATCCCGGACTGGTTTTACAGGTAAAGGAAAATGAAGCAGGGAAATTGATGTCGGATATGGAAACATCCTCAGGCCTGAAAGTTCACAGCATCGGCCGCCCGTCGGATGAACGGAGAGTCCTCATCCGCCTTCATGAACAGTATTATTCACTTGATACAGACCATTACAGGGATATTTGGTTTAAAACCTCTTACCTCCTCGACCGTAAACAATGCGGCGAAAAACTGGCCCTTGATCGCTATACCAATTACAAGAACCAGCCCATAAAATTCCGTTTCCCTGAAAAATTCCAGGGAAATGCTCAACAGTACGGCATAGACCTTGAACGCCGCAAGCCCACCGGCGTGAAGACTGCCATCATCCGCGAGCAGGGAGTAAACCGTGACCGCGACATGGCCTGGGCTATGTATATGGCCGGTATGGATGTGAAGGATATTCATATGACCGATCTCATCTCGGGAAGGGAAACGCTGGAAGATGTAAATATGATTGCCTTTGTGGGAGGTTTCAGCAATTCCGACGTGCTTGGCTCGGCCAAAGGCTGGGCGGGTTCTTTCCTGTACAATGAAAAAGCCAGGAAAGCGCTCGGCAATTTCTTTGCCCGCGAAGACACCCTGAGCCTGGGCGTTTGCAACGGCTGCCAGCTGCTGGTCGAGCTTGGCCTGATCTGTCCTGAACATCAGCTGCACCCAAAGATGTCGTGGAACGATTCGCATAAATACGAATGCGCGTTTATCAACCTCAGCGTACAGGAAAATCATTCGGTGATGCTTCATTCACTTGCCGGGGCAAGGCTGGGAGTGTGGACTGCACACGGTGAAGGAAAGTTCAATTTCCCGCTCACCGAAGAGAATTACCATATCCCTGCTAAATTCAGCTACCACGGGTATCCTGCAAATCCCAACGGTTCACAGTATGATGCGGCCTGCATCTCTTCGGCCGACGGCCGCCACCTGGCAATCATGCCGCATATTGAAGATGCTGTTCTGCCCTGGCAATGGGCTTATTATCCCGAAGACCGCAAGGCGGATGAGGTTGCCCCATGGATCGAGGCTTTCGTGAATGCAAGGAAATGGATAGAAGATAAAATGGCGTTGCAGCTTAATACCGGCATATGAAGAAGAAAACCTTGCTCCTGGGCTGTCTTTTCATCCTGGGTTGTTTGAAAGTATCGGTGGCCCAATCCTATGAGGGCTATATCGCGGGAAATTTACCCGTTTGGGTCGAATTGAACATCCCTTCAACCGACGGTCCATTTTCAGGTACTTACTTCTATAAAAAAGACGGAGGGATCATTCCATTGTCGGGAACAGTCAAGGCTAAACAGATAATCCTCAATGAAATGAACAAAGACGGGATTTGTACGGGCATCTTTAACTGTACAAATTTCGGCGACAGCATTACAGGGAACTGGAATAAACCCAACAGCACGAAATTTTCATCGGTGAAATTGTACAAAACAGATGTTTCCTTTAAAACCTATGCGAGGATACCTGATGCTGCCAGGCTTATTTTATCAAACGGCAAAACGCTGAACGATGAACTTGCAGAATATACAAATGAGGGCGGCAAAAAGCCAAAACTGGTTTTCCTCCTTGCCGAAAAGAATATTCTGAGCACCTCGTTTGAATGGGAGTATATGGGCCCTTATTTGTCTGCCGGGAAGGTTTATCACACATTTGATTTAACGAAAAATAAGGAAATTTCGCTTCTGAATGAAATTGATCCTTCCAAATTGCCGGCATTGAAAAGCAAAATGAAAATCCTGATCGGGCAAAAATTAGATGAACACAAAAAAACGTATTCCGAAAGCGAATGGATTGATGCATTCGGGGATAAGGAGACTTATGAAAAATCATTTAAACTATCGGAAGTAAAAGATAGTTTGCTGGGAAACTTTTATTTAAGAAGCGGGATGTTAAATATTGTTGTTGATGATTACTTTGCATTTCCGCATGTGATCCAGGTTATGGACTTCTCTTTTACATGGAAACTGTCTTTTCGGGAAATGGATTTGTATTTGAAAGACGGTTCTGTTCTGAATAACCTGAAATAAAGCAGGTTCCCATAAAGCAGATTCCCGAAGAGAAAAATCAGGTCGTGAGGTTCCCTGGCTTCTCCCCTCTATAGTTCTATATCTGCAACATTCTCCTCCAGGTCCAGCAAAGCTGAAAATATTGCTTTGGGGATAACAGCCCCGCCCTGGCGATAGTTGTTGTCTTCATAAGTAAACCGAACAGGTTTTCCGTTAACTGAAACAGCTTTAGGAGCAAAATTGTTTTCCTTTACAGCATACCTGATTGTTAAGGAATGGCCCATAAAATCCAATGTAGCCGATAAGCCATCCATCGAAAAGGGAAGTACGGGGTCAAGAATTACATTTCCTGATTCCAGGCGCAAACCAAGCAGGCGGGAAACTACGATGCCAATGTAGATGCCCGGCCCACTGGAATAAACCCTCCAGCCCCCTTTAAGGGTGATCTTTCCCGTTTTTATTTCTTGGTACAGCTCATCTGCTTCATAACGGTTCCTGAATGTGACATCCGAACTGCTGTAATAACAATTCGATTGCCTTATATCCCCGCAGGGCACAATATCCCTGTAAGCCACCGGGATTGCCTGCCGCAGGGCTTTGATAAAAGCATCGGCCCTACCGGTACGGGCCTGTGATTCGGCATAACGTATATGTTCATGCACATACATCAGGCCGATTTCCCGGCCAAAGAAGGTACTGCTTTCGGCTCTCTGGAACAGGGTTTGAACTCCGCCTTTGTATTTGAGCGGACGGTCCATCAAACGGGCGCCATCAGGGCCTTTTAGCTTCTTCTCAACCAGGTCAAGATGCTGCAGAGCCTGTTCTTTCGTGAAAATTCCACTGATGATGCCGCGGTTCATCGGCAGTATGCTGTAACGGATGCCGGTTCTGTCATCAACTGGATGCAGCAGCAGACTGATGCTGCGGTCCTCTTCAAGCAGCCCGTACCCTGCAACCACCCCGTCCCTGACCAGGTGCAAGTTGAAATCTGCTTTGATCTTTTCGCAGATTTCTTTTAATTCATCAGCTCTTTTGGCATCGGTTTGCTCATACACCAGGCGGTACTGGTGAAAAGCCTGGTAATTCATTTCAACGGTCCAGCTCGATATCATTCGTTGAGCGAGCTCCCTGCTTACCGGCTGAAGGGAATCATTCCAGTCACCGCCTCCAAACGGGACCAGGGAAGTACCCGGGATAAATGAATTAATGATCATTTTAACCAGCCTGTCAACATGTTCGCTCAGGGCAGTTTTTTCGGCATGGTTGGCACCATTCTCATGATAGTAGGGGAGGATCTCATCCAGAATCTTCAGGTCGCCTGTAACTTTGATATAGTTGCTGAGGGCAATAATACACCAGTAAAAAACATCTCCATGCGAACTGTCGGCCCTTATGTTGGAATAACTGTCGAACATCCACCATTGAGGCCAGCCACCGTCGGCATTCTGATTTGAGAAAATGATGCATATTACCTGGCGGGCTTCTGCAAATTTTTCCATGCACAGCAGCAGGTCAAACGGGCCCTGTGCAATATCTCGGGTTCCCCAGGCGGCTCCGCTGAATTGTTCAAGCCCGTAAGGCGTTAAAAAATGGGTGAGCGCATTCATTCCATACCAGGGAAGGATCTCCCCGATTGCGGCAATATCTTCCTGCTCTCCTTTTATTGAAATGTTCAGGCTAAGTTCCTGCCAGGCCGAGCGGGCATCGCGGCAATCAGCCAGCCACTGTTCATCGGCATTCTCAATTTTAACAGCCTTGACGACAGAACAAACCTCGGCGATAAAGCTCAAGCAGAAATCGGATGTCTCCTTTACGTCGAGAACGAAAAAAGGATCTCCATGGCTTGTATTGTCGCTGTAAAGCGCTTCATCACCGCATGCTTTGAATTCACAATCGGTGCTGTTGACAAGCATTTTGAATTGTGCCTGGGGAAATTTGCAGGCAATCATGCTGCCTGCCTCAGGCCTGCCCGTGTACTCACCAACATTGGTTCCCGGGCTGATTTTCCAGCCGTTAAGCCGGTCAAAATGATGTGTAATTAAAAGGTCCACATCTCCTCCTTGAAGCACCTTGAAGTCCATATTGACCCGGGGGCTGGTTTTAGATGTCCAGCTTCGGACCTGGAAGCAATGGTCTCCATGTTTATAAATCCACCGGCAATGGTTTAAGCCCATCTCAAAAACCGAAGGAACTCCAAGGAGATATCGCCTCCCCTTGATGACGACAAAGATCCTCTGCCCGGTTTCAGGGGACTGGTTGAATGCTGTCGTACATACTGAAAGGAAGATGTTGAAATTTGTATTGCCCTGGCTGAGGTGTGAATTAAAAACGCCAAAAGCAAAAGATGTGGTAGAAACGATGTTTTCATCGGGAGCATAACCTGCCTTCGCTTGCATGATGTGGGCATGCGGACGGTCGGCCAGCACTTCCTTCGTACGCAGCACAACATGCTCGTTTTGTCCGCAGAAAAATGAAAGCAGCCTTCCGTTCTTATATTCGGCATGCCGTCTTTCCCTACCGAAAAAGCCATTAAGGTCATCCCCGTTCAGGTCATCAACCGGTAAAAAACCAGAGGTTTTGAATATGTTTACTTGAGCATTCCGCAACCCGCTTGAAACCCCAGATAGAACTTCATCATCAAATTCAGAAATAAGACCGGGCAATAGTTTCAGGTCATCATCTGAGGTTGCGCGGGCATGGTCAGGCAGATAAGTGGCAAAAAACACACTTTTATGATGGTGTTCCGCAGGCAGTTTAAAGGGTTTCTCCTGCAAGGCAAGCACAGAAGATTCGCCGGAATATTCGCCCCCCAACTTTTCTGAAAGTAGGCCTTCCGGGATTCCCGTTTCACGGTATGTTTGACCATAAAACTGCATGCCGTCAACACTAGCGGCTATTGCAGAGTTTTTGCAAGCCATCATAAGCCATGGATTGCCTGCCGGTTCTTTCATATTCTGCCGGCAGCATACCACTGAACCATAGTTCGGGTCTTTAAGGATCCTGCGTTCAAGATACTGGCTTACATAATACTCATTGATGAGACCGTCGGTCGCCTGCTTGAGCCCGGCATCCTGCATACAGATCAGATCGAGTTCAACTGTATCCTCAGATGAATTTGTAATATCAATGCTCCAGGCCCAGCTCAGACTTTTTTTCGAAAGCTTAAGAACACAGGTATAGTCCAGGCCTCCCCAGCTGCCTTCAGCAATAAAGGCATCCTCTTTTACAATGAAACGGCTATCGCTTTCCGGACCTGAAAGAACTGTGAATTCACAAGGTTTTGTCCTTTTTCTGAGGTAAATGTTTGCTCCGGGTCCCGAAAATGCCGTTGCAGCTTTCAGGCTGATCCTTACAGGACCGGCTTCAATGCACTTAAGAGAGCCATTTTCGAGGAACCTGATGGAAAGTCCTTCCGAATTTCTGATCTCTCCCGGAAAATTCCCTTCAGCCTGAGTTGGAACATCATGCCGGGGTTTACCCGGGGGTTCATCCCTGTGATTATCCTTAGTGTTGTTCACTGACATCTTGATGGAATTGATTCAGGTAATTCAGCTAATGACAATGTTAAGAACCATTTCACTCTTGTGCTTATGGCTGTATAAAAATGCGATGCGTTTTTCGTCACGGACCATTTTAACGGTTTTACCCCTCAGGGTAGCAGATATGATTTTATTCACATTGGCTCCTTCGAACACTATTTCCCCGGCCAGGTCGCGGTTGCCGTACAAAGTGATCTCTATCTGTCCGTAAATCTCTTCCACCCCCAGGATATCGGAAGTGCTGTGCAGAATCTGTATTCCGTCAGAAATTTCCAGGCATACAGGGGTAAGTACGCCATATAAGGCCGGCCATAAGATCTCATCCTTTGAGTAAGGAATATTCATGGCTTCACCGGTGAGGGGATGGGTATAGCTTACTTTCCCGGCCTGCTCTTCATTGTAATAATTCCCTATAAAAAGCACAGCAGAACCCTCTGTGAATCTTTCTCTCAAAGCTAAACCGGCATTCCCGGCCGAGGCCTGCCTTAGTCTAGCTCCTGACTTATTAAGGATCGCTTCATACACCGGTTTATGCCCTTCGGTATCAAACCCGATCCAGGTTCCCAGCTGAAGCAGGGACCCGTTTCCAACCGATTTCAGAAATCCGCAGACATTCCCATTAATAGTCCTGGCAATTACTTCGGCTCCCGAAACCGATACTTCTGAATAAATGATCTGAGGATTCGAGCACTTGATATCTTTGAATTCAAAGATGTCGACCAGGGGTGAATCAATGTTCTCAACTCCCGATGGTGATATAGAGATTGCGTCGCGAATGATGGTACAGGGTTTTTGCGACATCTCCCGGTCGGGCAGGTATGGGAAAAGAACACTGTTGCCTCCGGCTTTTGTATAATCCACAATGGTTTGCTGCTCCCTTGCATTCATTTCATCAGTGCTGAAGCACCATACCTGTTTATAGTGAAGCAGCTCATCAGCTGAAACCTGGCTGAGATCGAGCATGTCATAATCGATATTGAGGATCAGCAAAGCTTTCAGTAATCCGTCAAAGTATGCTGGTCTGCGGATGGCCGAAGGGGTAAACTTAAGTTCACACCTCACGTCAAGCGGCCTTTCCAGCTCTGTGGCGTAATACGGCGGATAGAAAAGGATGCAGATCCCGGCTTTACGCTTTGCGTTGACGATAAGGTTTTCGGATGTTTTAATTAGTTTGCTCATCCGTTTAACCAACGGAAAAGCGCTGCCCCGCTCACCTTCTGCATTGAGGGGGTTGAACCAGTAAAATGTGTCCCCAGAATAGCCCTTGCGTGCGGGGTTGAGGCCCTGTGAGAACATATAGTAGTTCCAGCCGGTTAAACCGTTGGCAACGCTTGCCTTGTAGAAGAGTTCCATCTCACGCGGGTTTGTCACCACGTGATATTCACGGGAACCGCATTGGAGCTCGGCAGCAAACATCGGTTTATTGCCCTGCATGGCAGAGCTTATATCATTAATGATCCTGTCGTCATGCATGTTACGGTACGAGAGGAATTCGGGAATATGATCCACCCCGAACATGATCTCGCTCTTATCTCCGAACAGATCTTCATACATGCTGATGTTAACCGGGAATTCATAGCCGTTTCCATAGATCCAGCCGGGCAGGTTGTGATACAGGGGAAGGCTGACGCCTCTCTCCCTGGCCATGCCGCTGAGCATTCTCAGGTAGTCCCCGTAATATTTTCTCCAGAAGAGATGCCATTCATGGTCACGGCTGCGGTCGCCTTTGGATGCATAGGGGAGCCTGCCGTCGGGAGGAAGTTCAACATGAATAAAATCCTTGTAAGCTGTTCCCCATAAGCTGTTCACTTCTTTAATGCCGGTGAATTTTTGTTCAAGGTATTTGATGAAATGATCCTTTACAACATTACTGTAATCGGCCTGGTGCGCCAGCCACGAGAATACGCCGATCTCATTGCAAACCTGCATCATTATTATTGGTCCGCCGGCTGTGACTTCGCGCTCAGCGATGAACGGCATGATCTGATCATACCATAGCGATACTTTCTCGAGGTATGTCTTATTAAACAGGCTGACCCCGTCACTTGGAAATATCTCGCCTTTGTTGTTACGCATTTTAACCTCATCGCGATGCTGTTCCATAAACCAATCGGGCAGTCCTGCCCCCCTGAACTCAGCAAGGATAAATGGCCCCGGTTTTACGATACAGTTCAATCCGTGGGACTGGCAAAGCTCCAGCCAGCCTTTTAGGTCCCGTTCGGGACAGCTGGCTCCGTCAAAATCAAAAATCGTTTCCTCTGATTCGTGCCAGGCCCATGGAACATAAGTACTGATCGTGGTTAGCCCGGCTTCCCTGGCTGCTGCCAGGTGCTTGTTCCACAGATCGCGCCTGATCCTGAAATAATGGATCTCTCCCGAATTAAGAAATACTTTTTTATCGTTAAGATAAAAATTACCTTCTTTAATAAAGAAATTCATTCGTCGCTTCTTATTTAACACTCGTCATCATGCATCCCGCATCATGCATCCCGCATCATGCATCCCGCATCCCGTCACGTTTTTGCCAAGTTTCTTTGTCTGAGAAGTTCCTTGATCTCATGGCTTCGTTTTTCGGTCAGTGAGTAACGGAGTACAAAGAAAATCGAAAAAATGCTTAGAAGCAAAGGAAGCCCGATCTCAACCACACGCATCATTAAAAGTGTATATGGGGTTTGCTGGGTGAGCGGCATGATGCTGCTTTCGATTGAGCCGAGCTCTTTTTCGAGAGAATCGGGTGATGAATTTATGTCCAGGTTTAGAAGGCGGGTATTAACCCCTGTTACCTCCTCCATAAGCTTCTTATAGTGTTCTTTGCTGTTCTTTGTTACCAGGGATTTATCTTCCAGCCGCGACCTAAGTTCAAACGAGTTCATCCTTGCTTTTACGATCTTCGTTTGCAGTGTAAGCGGGATTGCTTCTTTGATGAGGCTGTCAAGCCTGGAGGACTGGGCGCCGGCCTCTGGTTTTTCAAAACTCCATTGCAGCTGTTCCAGTGAACCAATGGTTGCTTTTGTAGTAGAGATGGCGTTTAATAATTCATTTTTCTTCTGGTTCGGATATTCATGCAGATTCAGGTTCGCCTTAGAATGATTTTTAAGTGATTCTTTTCCCAGGTAAGTGAGATATTCTTTTGACTCTTTGAGCGCTTCAGCATTCCGGGTTTTAGTGTTTTCAAGCCATACCTTATTTGCGCTGGCAATGCCATGGTAGCCTTTCCAGAACTGAACGGTGCTGCGCATTTCCCTCACACTGCCCTGTATTTTATCGACTTTTGTGACCTGGGTTTCGTCAAACATCGTAAACACGATCAGTGCACCTGCCACAAAGCTGGCTAAAGCGGATCCCATTTTTATAAACCACCAGAAAACAGAGTAATAACTACCTTCAGTGCGATAACCAGTCTTTAATTCTTCTTCATCACATATATCTCCAACCATGGAAGATCCAAGGGTAAAGAAAAAAAGCATGCCCACAGAAAGGAGCATGGTGGGGATGATGATCAAATAGGGATGTGAAGGATTGTAACAGACAATCTTGGAAATTTGTGCCATGCACATGAGTAAAATAGCAATGGTGAGGGTATTACGTTTCCCCAATTTCGGGCTGATCCAGTTGAGGGGAAATACTGCCAATACCCCAGTGATGGCCCATATGGTGCCGTTAATTCCAAGCAAGTAGGCTCCTGCAACTTTGTCACCCCCGAAAACATAAAAAATAGGAATGTATGACCCCAGCAGTTGGACGAAATTAAAACCCATGGCCAGTGTGAAGATCGTCAACGTTAGCATGATAAAGTTCCGGTTGCCGGCCGTGCGTTTCATGTCTTTCCAGAAGGGCGTTTTTTCATGCTTTGCAGCCTTGACAAAACCCGGCTCCTTCAGCTTGAAGAACCACCAGAATGAAAGCGGGATGAGGAAAGCAGCGATCATCAAAGAAACATAACGCATGCCATCGGCTTCATTTCCTCCCGGACCTTTGAAGATTTCCATGCTGGCAAGTGCAAAAAGCCAGGGGGTGCTCATCGCAAAAAGATTGCCAACAAAACTCTTCGCGCTAAAAAGACGGGTGCGTTCGTGGTAGTTTGTGGTCATCTCCATGCCAAGGGCTCCGTGAGGAATCTCGAACAGATTAACGGCAGTGAAAAACAGCAAAAGGGAAAAAAGAATATAGCTCAGCTGAAACCATTGAAAACCCGTATCAGATGGAAACCAGGTGCGTATCATATCTCCCTTGGGGATCCACCAGATAACCACAAAAAAAACCGCAACGAGTATTCCGCCAATCAGCAAATAGGGACGCCGGCGCCCCCAGAGGGTCCGGGTATTATCAGAAAGATGGCCGATAAAAGGATCAGAAAGGGCATCCCACAAACGGGGAACGATTAAAATAGCTCCAAGCCAAAAGGCGCTTAACCCTAAACTGATATTCCCCATCAACCCTACAAGTATTCCCGTAATGTTGAAGAGTGCAATGGGAATAATACCCCCGGCCCCATAGGCAGCCAACTGTGAAAAATGAATCTGGTGTTCCGGCTTTGCTTCCTTGTCCTTTACTGATTCTTGTTCCATCATAGATATCGCTTAAGGCTAATGTATTTCAATACGGCACTACACATTTAATAATAAATCACCACCTCTGCAGGACAAGTTTTTACTGAAATCTCCTTATCTGTAAAACCGGTTTGCCCTTTACCGTTAATGGTGACACTGAGAGGCAGCTTCGAGCCGTTAAAGTTTTTGATCTTTATTCCATTGGGAGGAAGTTTCAGATCACCGGAAATTGAAAAGATGTATCTGTCTTTGTCTTTTTTTATTGAATAGGAGATTTCTCCATAATAAGTCGGAAGATGTTCTACCGACATTCCCGCCGGCGAATCGATCCAATCCTGATAAAGGGCAGAGGCTAAAACAAGAGATTGGTCATACTCGTTCTCATAAACAAACATAGTCCTTATTGCATTAATAAAATCGCTCCCGACCCAGGTATGCGGCATATCCCCTATATATTTAGGAGCCCTGTAATCTTTCCAGACGACTTCTGCCCAGTCGTTCCATCCCTGGGGTCGTTGGTCATGCAAAAAGAATTCTATTAGCTCATGTGCCCTTGCGGGTTGATCAAGAAGTATGAATGAACCGATCAGGCGGTTTTCATAAGGAGTGTAATTCACCCACTCAGACTTGCCGTCCCTGCGGTTTTTGAAAAATTCATAATACCTGTCAAAGGTGTTATAAACCTGCGGCTTTGGCAGGTTATTCAATTCGTTGCAGGGCGTCAGGGATATGGTTGTTGATGTTGCATCAAAATCGCCAAGCTCGGCACAACCCGGGATGTAATCAATCCTTTTTGTCTTCATTGCGAGCTGAATCGAGTTGTAAAGATTTTCCCTGAATGTATCCCGTATTTTTATTATCCTTTCATAAGATTCTTTCTCGCCCAGTATCTTTTGTATCTCCGCGGCATCTTTCAATCCCTTCATTGTAAAAAAGTCATCCCAGTAAGAGTGCATCGGTTTTGAGGAATATCCCTCATGGCTGATCGATTCAGTAACCAGGCCGTAGCATGCACGAATACTGTCGTTTCCATATTTAAAATAGTCTGTTGATCTTTGTGCGATCAGCGATTCTATATACCCGGCTGCCTTTAAGACATTGTTGTTTTTTGACCTGAGAAAAACAGTATCCTTTGTAAAGTTGAAATATTCGCGGATCAGGTAAATCATTTCCCCGTGGCTGTCGTTTTCGGGAACCGGATCGGGGCCCCTGGAATCGACTACGCATGGAACCTTGCCGTTTTCGAACTGGTGGGCTGTATACCATTCGATGAAATCCTTCACTTCGGCAACAATACCTGATTTTAAAAGTGCAGATGAAGTTAGGGCTCCGTCGCGTATCCAACTGCGTTCGTATGAACGCGAGCCGGGCTGAATGCCTGCATTATCCCTGTTGATAAGGATATATGCAAGATTTGACCTGTATGTATTTACAATACTGTTTGCCGACTCAGGTAAATTAAACCGGATATGCCCTGTTTTCTTTCTCCAGAAATCGCTCGCCTGCTTTGATTCTTCAGCGATAACATCATTGCTTAACTTTTTAGCAGGGATTTGATTACCGTAAAAAGGGACGACCACAAAGAACAGGGTTTGTTCGCCGGGTTTTAAGTGAAACGAATATTTTATTACTCCATTGGCAAGCCCGCCTGGGTCATCAGCAAATTTATCCGGGGGAACTTTGCCTTTGCTGACAAGATCAACAATATTTCCATAATCGAAGACTGATGCACCGAAAGAATCATATTTTTTCCCCGAAAGAAGTACTTTACCATCGATAAGCAATGACCCCCCTTCAGCTTCCTTTATCGAATTTATTTTACCGGCCCCTCCCATAAGATTCAGAAACTGGTAATATGGGTTGACCTGGTATGGTCGGATCAGCAGGTAGAACTCAAAATCCTTAGTCCCGGTACTGAGATTTTCAAACGAATAGCTGATATCAAGCCTGGAGTCTTTATTTGCCTCTCCCCCGGCCGTGACCCCGGTAATGAATTTAATGCCGCTGCATTGCCATGTTACAGAAGGCACAAAATTAAATTCCTTACTGTCTTCATAGGATCCCAGTGATTGAACAGCTTTAACGTTGTGCCAGTTATAGAGTGTATCCCCTGTTTTTATCATGGGCTCGATTGAAAACCTGGCTTTATCCGTTTCAACCATTCCATCTTCATTGATCAGGGCTTCCTTTACATCATTGTTAACACCGGTGATCGTCCAGTATGATGCCTGCTCTGAGAAGTACCTTGGGTAATCTCCTGCCGTGGAATGTTCGGCCGTATAGATCAGGAAGTCATTAGCTGTCATTGAATTTTTTATCTTCAGGAAGCTGATCTCGCTGATACCGAATCCTTCATTGGAATTGGACCCGGCCAGGTTCAGTTTAAGATACCTTGTCTCGGCTTCGGGCATCCTTATGAAACTTACATCAGCCTTATTCGCCGAAACGGAGTATGCCTGTTCCCATTTCACCCCGTCATCCGAAAGCATAATATTAAATTTAGCGGCCGACATGCCTTTATGCCAGTTAATCCGCACACCTCCGAATTCCCTGCGGGTCTTGAAATCAATAATCATATTCTGGTCTTTCGATCCTTTACTCTGCCAGTAAGTCTTATCCGAATCATCTATCGCCAGGAAAGCCGGATGATCCTGTTGGGAGGAAGAAGCTTTCAGTAAAGGAGTTGGATAGGTATCCGTTTCAGAGGGAAGGGGTTCAAATTTCAGGTCGTCAATCCAGATCGTGCCTTTGCCGCCAACAAAGGATGAAATGGTGAATTCAATCCGGTCAATGCGTTTCAGATCATGATTTGTTGCCGGCCCCCAGGCAAAATTAATATGTCTTTTTTTGATCCTGATTTTTTTCCATTCAACAGGGAAATCATAATTGTGGTTGTTGACCCACCACACGTTGTTCCCTGTACTGTCAATAAATTTTATTTCAAAATTATTGGCAGGAGATTCGGCCCTGATATAAAAGGTGAATTCATAATTATCGGGGAGATCAATCGGGAACAACTTCTGTATTCCGCCGTAACCGGTTCCATTTTTAAAATCATAATCAAAGCGGATGGCATTGCCCGTCAATCCTTTTTCATTGGTTAATGCAAGATTGACTCCATCGGACCTGATGAATGTCCAGCCATCCTTGTTTTCAAAATTATCAAGGGTACTGACCTGGGAGTTGACTATTGTCGCAAAAAGGACCTGAAGTAATAATAATGCGACTCTTTTACTGATATGGTTTTTCATAACCAGCACTACTTACGTTTCAAATATTGATAGCCCAGTTTATTTAATCCTTTCTGGATTATCGGGTCTTTCATCACATAATTCCACACCAGTCCTGTCCTGAAATTTTCAATCATTATAAGCATAGGACCCTCGTCTATGCCTAAGAAATCATCGTCGATCCACTTGGCGGTCGAATTAAAAGCGTCATAATAACCATATTTCCCCCAAAGTTTATTCCCAAACTTTTTATTCAGAGATTTAATGGTTGGCAATACTATTTCCGGCGCAAAAGGCAGGGATGAAAGTGAGGCGTAAGGTGCAATCGTTCCATCATCAAAGTAGTTAAACCCTGGTCCGCTGGTACCCCTGCCTGCATAACCCAGGAATTTTTTACCGTCAAAATTATATTTGTCGGGCGGTCCGTCACTTGCCGTCACTCCCCAGCAGAGTGAATCATAACCAATCCAGCCACCAGGATTGTCTGAGGCATATTGCCTCTGAACATAAGTTGCAATGCGGGAGTTTTCAAAGTAGTCAATCCCTTTTTCCCTCATGTATTTATCAGCAATACCCCTGAAGTCTATGAATGCCTGGGAAAACTGATGACCAAAAAGAGGAGGAAAAGCTAAATGTGAAAGTCCTTTGTATGGAGTGTACCATTTATAGGTTTTCAGCCATGAACTGTAGCTTTGTTCTGCATTGTTCATTCCGCTGCCCGCAGCCAGGATGTATAGGAAAAGAGCTTCATTATACCCGCTCCAACCCATTTTTTCCAAACCATTATCAGGAGACCATGCCATGGAAATTTGATATGCCGACTCCCCCGAAGCCGGTAGCTGCATAAAATTCCAGTCAATTCTATCCAGCAGTTTTGCTGAAAGCAGGCGGATCTGTTTCTCAGATTCAGTGTTTTTGTTGTAATAGTTCCGGGCAAAGATAATCCCCATCATCAGAAGTCCTGTATCTACCGACGAAAGTTCGCAATTCCATTCCCTTGTGCCTGAATCCATTTTCAGGAAGTGGTAATAAAATCCCTTATAACCTGTAACATCTTTTGCGGTGTTTTGTACCGAATTGATAAAGAATTTCAGGATTTTGAGGGTGATCGAGGCAGCCTGTTCACGGCTGATCCAGTTCCTTTCGGCCCCGATCGCAAAAGATGGTATCCCAAAACCTGTCGCTGCTATACTGCAGGGAGCCTTGGTCAAGGTCCGGTCTTTGACAATTCCCTTTTCGGGATGTTGTTCATTCATGAAGAAAAGAAAGGTTTTATGCTGAATGGAATCCAGCATTTTTTCATCGCCGGGGCTTAAAGGATAATTAACTCTTCCCTGCGATTTGAATAGGATATCCTGGGCCTTTGCGCAACTCAGGGTCAATATTAAAAGCAAAAACAACGAAACTTTGCTGATCTTCATTTGGTTTCTCATTTAATTTTGTAACACTTATGCGGTCTTACTTTCTGATAATGATCCTGCTTTTAAAGAACTGCTGCATCATGAACAACTCCCTTACAGCCTGATCCAGAGCAGGCAGGCTGTCTCAGAGTTTAAAGGAGGCTGAAATCACCTCTTCGGAATTCCCTCCCACAAATGCATTGAATTCACCGGGTTCCCAATATTTCTTCAGATCAGGATGATAAAAGGACAGATCCCTGCTTGTCAATGTGAATGACACCTTAATAGTTTTCCCTTTTCTGATTAATAGTTTTTTGAAGCCTTTAAGTTCTTTAAGGGGGCGGGTAATGCTTCCTACTTTGTCCTGTATGTATAATTGTACAATCTCCTCCCCGTCGCGATCCCCGGTATTGGTGACATCTGAAGTGACTGTGATTGTATTCCCGCTGACTACGGTTGTAATGCCGGAATACCTGAAATTCGTGTAGCTCAGGCCGTATCCAAAAGGATACAAGGGTGTATTCGGGCAATCAAGATATCTTGAGACATATTTCTCGTCAGGCTCATCAGGGCGAACCGGCCTTCCGGTATTTTTTGAATTGTAGAACACCGGTATTTGCCCGGTATTTCTTGGAAAACTCATGGTGATCTTTCCCGAGGGGTTAACATCACCGAATAAAACGTCAGCAATGCCGTTGCCGGCCTGTGTTCCCCCGAACCATGCTTCAAGTATGGCCGGGGCAATTTCATTCAAACCTGAGATGGTCAGGGGGCGGCCATTAAAAAGAACTACGGCGGCAGGTTTGCCGGCTTTGATCACAGCTTCGGCCAGCTGGTTCTGCACGCCCGGCAGATCAAGGTTTGACTTTGATGCGGCTTCCCCTGTCATCTCGCCGCTTTCACCAAGGGCTAAAATCACATAATCGGCTTGCCGGGCAAGCTGCACTGCTGAATCGATCCCCGACAGTTCGTTATCGTTGATATTACATCCTTTTCGATAAACAACCCTGACCGATCCTCCGCATTTGTTCCTGATCCCATCCAGCAAAGTAACGCACTTCTTCGCTTCCCCGGCCGCAGACCAGTTCCCCTGCATTTCTTCCCTGGCATTAGCAAGCGGGCCGATAACTGCAAGGGTCTTTACAGTTGAAGGAACCGGAAGCGTATGATTATTATTCTTTAAAAGCACACAACTTTCCGAAACCAGCTTCCTTGCAAAATCCAGGCTTTCTTTCGTCATGATCTCGGTTTGTTCCCGTTGTTTATTGCAGTAACGGTAAGGGTCATCAAATAAACCCAATTGAATTTTAAGGCGCAGGATGCGGCGAACACTCTCATCTATGGCGCTAAGGCTTACTTTATTGTCTTTAAGCAGTCCTGGAATATGTTCCAGGAAAGCACCTCCCATCATATCCATGTCAACGCCCGCATTCAGAGCCAGTTCTGCTGCTGACTTCAGGTCTGCGGCCACACCATGGCTTAGCAGTTCATTGATGGCCGTATAATCGGTAACCACAAAACCAGTAAATCCCCAGTCCCTGCGGAGGATATCTGTAAGCAGCCAATGGTTAGAAGTAGATGGAATTCCATTGATTTCGTTGAATGAAGTCATTACAGTGGCCACCCCTGCATTAACACAGGCCTCATACGTTGGCAGATAATATTCGTACAGTGAAAGAGGGGAGATGTCAACAACGTTGTAATCCCGGCCTGCCACGGGGGCCCCATAGGCGGCAAAATGCTTTGCACAGGCCAGGATATGCCTGCCATCAGCAAACCCCTTACCCTGGAAACCCCTTACCCTGGCTTTAGCGATCTGGCATCCAAGCCAGGTGTCTTCTCCTGCACCCTCCGAAACCCTTCCCCAGCGCGGATCCCTCGCAATATCCACCATGGGTGCAAAGGTCCAGTTGATCCCTTCGGCAGAGGCCTCCATAGCCGCTACCTGTTCTGCCTTTTCAATGGCATCCAGGTCCCAGCTGGCCGCCTGTCCGAGTGGAATAGGGAAAACAGTACGGTAACCATGGATCACGTCAAAACCAAAAAGCAGGGGTATTTTCAAACGTGATTCCTCCACCGCCACTCTTTGCAGGGACTTAACCGAGTCTACGGTGTTGGCATTCAGGATAGCTCCTGCCTTGCCATCCCTGATAAACTTTTTGTAAGCCGAATTCTGTGTCGGGCCTGTAACTCCCCAGTCCGAGGCAAACATCGACAGCTGGCCTGATTTTTCGTCCACTGTCATTTGTTTAAGCAAGGCCTCAATTTTCATGCTGTCGGACTGAGAAATCCTTCCAAAAGATGTTTCCTGTGCAATTGCAGTCCCGATCAGAAGGCAAAGGACGAACGACAGAAGGAAGGACTTCGGAAATCCGGTGATGCAATGCATGAGTGTATAAATTTAATATACAGGGATTACTTTTTATATGTAAAACCAAGTTTTGTCAGGGATGCATTTACTTGAGGATTGCTCATGAACAGGTTCCATAGCAACTGGGACCGGTAGTTTTCTATCATGCTCACAATGGGGCCCTCGTCAATAGCAAGGTAGGAATCGGCCCACCATTCGTCGGTAACATCAAATGCATCATAAAAACCATAAGTTCCCCATAACCTGTCGCCCAGTATATAATAATAGAACCTGATAGCATTCATGGACTGGACCGGGGTGTAAGGAAGTGCCGAAACAGCGGCAGTTGGTGTGATCACCCCAACGTCGTTAGTCGGAGACTGGGCGCCATAGCCATCGGGAGTGTCACTGGCCGTGAGGCCCCAGGAGTTTGCACTATAACAGGAATAATGATGAGGGTTGGCCACGCAGTATGAGTAATTGATCATTGACTGGTTGACATTCTGCTGCCAGTAATTTGCGTACTGGTCTGTCAGATTTCTCGGGTCCAGCCCCAGGTAAGAATAATGTGTGAAAAATAAAGGGCCTCCGTAATCCTCTCCAAGAGCCAGCACATAACCGTAAAAGCTTTTCCCGTTTTTTATTGAACCGTTCTGGGCATATCCCTGCTGATACACGGATGCACTTATCGGGTGTGTTGTTGATGTTCCTGCAATAATATAGGTTATAAGAGTTTCATCATATCCGCGGATCTGCATATTCATAGCCCAGCCGTAATCAGGCGACCAGTGCCAGTAAAGCACATTCTCTCCCCTGGTAAACCAGTCATATTCCACTGCATTGGTAAGTGCATCTATCCTGCCAATCAGAGCACTTTCAGTCACATCGGCGGCATTCAGGTATTGTCGCATTGTAATAAGGCCTTCGACCATATAGGACGTTTCCACAAGATCCCCTCCATCATCTTTTACTGTAAATGGTACAGTTTTCCCTGTAGTGCCATCCATCCAGTGCGGCCAGGCTCCATGAAAGCGATCGCAGGTTTCGAGGAACCCAAGTATCTTTGAAAGCCTTGTCATCCCCTGTTCCCTTGTAATGAAGTTCCTGTTCATCCCCACAACCAGCGCCATGATCCCGAAACCTGAACCTCCGGTTGTAACAACATCTCCCGAAGAATTTCTCTCCCTGGCCATACCACAGGCTGGATGGGCAAAATCATAAAAATAGCTGAAGGTTTTTTGCTGGATGAGGGTGAGCAACTCGTCATCCGAAATGGTAGGGAATTTCTGAGTCGAATCAAGAGATGAAAAAAAATAATTATAGTACCCGTCATATGAAAAGCCGTTTTTACCTTTCAGGCTGTTCATGACGGTAAAGTAGTACCTGGAATATCCCCTCAGTGCTGTCGAATTATTAATTGTAACGGATTTGAAATCGGCCGAAAAGAATATTTTTACTACCTGGTTGCCCGATAGGGAAAAGATGACCCTGGAATTTGCGGTGTCGAGAGGTTGGGAGAATCTCAGCTGAATGTTTACATTGTTGCGGTTTACTTCCCGCAGATGGACGTTTGAGGGAAACGGTATGCTGTTGACAGTAATGGTTTCAAGTTTAAGTTTGCCAGTGGCGGTCGTAAAAGAATAAACTGCCCCTGGGTAGGATTCACCTGCAGCCCCCTTTATGCCTGAAGATATACTGAGGGTGTAATCGCTGAGTACATTCAGTGACAGGCGCGGACGGATCAGCGCCACGGTGAAATCAGGAGAAAACCCGCTTATAAAATCTACGGGAAGCTTATCGGGACCTGAAATTATTATGCTTTTTGAGACCGTTGATGTGTCGAGCTTATGATCAAAGTACAGGCTGATTGTACTGTCGGCCGGAATATTTTTATTCGGCCCCTGCAATGTAATGGGAGTTGTTCCTGCAGTAACATTTTTAATCTGGAGAACATTTGAAGAAGAAGTATCAGACTGTTTACGGCAGGAAGTAATTAATAAAAGTAAGATAAAAACAAGCAATAAAATATTATTCCGGTTATTCATACAAACATCCGTGAGATGAAAATTATCAGGATAAAAAGGGAGGGCCGGTAATTAACCGGAACCCTCCCAAAGGATCTGAAAGAAACTTCTTATTATGGTTTTGCAGAATTGTACATCAGGACAATTTCGTTAGCTGAAAGTGGCCTGTGGTAAATTCTGAGATCATCAAGCCAGCCACCGAAATGATTGGCATATTGTGAAGAGTATCTGGCCCAGGATTGATCGGACCACATGGTTGAATTCCTTGAAAAGATATGACCAAGGGCAAGAATAGGATATACATCGGGAGTAACGCCGCCATACTTCAGGCCCTTGACACCTGTCTTGGGATCGCCAGCCGGCCAGAGGTTAAAGTCCTGTGTTTTCATGATCTGCCCATTGATATACATGGCTCCGATCTTCGAAGTGCTGTTATAGACACAGGTCACGAATGCCCATTTGTCTTTTAACAGGCCTGCAACACCACCCGACTGGGTGAGGTCCCTGCAATAGGTCCATCCCTGCCAGCCGAGATTGCCGTCACCAGCAAACCAGAGGTCTTCGGAAGAAGTGGAATCATTGGCAAGACGATATGAAGCTGAGAGTTTGCATGAACTGTAATCTCCCGACATTTCAAACTCGAATCCTTTGAAAGCTCCAAGACCAAAAACAAACTGGCCTTTGGGATTTCCTAATGAGTCAACATGACCTACTGAATTGGCTTTAACCCAGAAAGCGATAGTGAAATCGGTTGTGTTATCCAGCTGGTCGCCATTGGGGATTTCAATGATAGTGGATGTTCCGTTAAAAGCTGCGCACTGACCGGCTGCTGTAGAATAAGAAGCTGCATAAGTAAGGTCAACAATCCCGGTTGGGGATGGATTCCATGTGCCTACCTGGTCGTTGGCGTTGCCTTCAAAATTATAATAAGCGACAGCTCCGCTGGGTGCAAAGGTCCCGATTGTTACAAATGCCCTTGTAAAAGGGGCTAAACCCTGTCCATCGGTTGACATCAGGCCTGAGAAACTGAGCTGGTATGCAGTTCCGTTCCCAAGATCGGTCGATGGGGTGATCGTTATTACGCTTCCGGTCACAGTAATTGTTGAAGATACGTAAACTGTATCAAAACCACGTAACAATTTGATAGTTGTTGAGGTTGCGGTTGCCGGGTTGACTGCGACAGAAAAAGCGGCAGTAATGACAGCGTTGGGCGGTACATTGACCGGGGGTGTGGCTCCGTTCAGATCTATGGTACCAGCCTTAATGGAGGACAGTCCGAAAGTGACAGTGTTGTCACTCGATTTTTTACAACTGATGACACCGATGAACACCACCAGTGCAAGAAGTAAAACATTTAACGCGATAATTTGTTTTCTCATAAACGTGTGATTTTTAAATTAAACAATAAAGATTTTAATATCCTGGATTTTGTGTTAAACTTCCTTGTGAAATATCAATTTCGCTCTGGGGAATGGGAAGGTGTTCGTGGGTCCCGGTAATAAAGCCCAGGGGACCAAGAACAGCGGGTGCCCTCCCTGTCCTGATGAGGTCCCAGAATCTCCAGCCTTCCATCGCCAGTTCATGCCTTCTCTCATTAAAGATAATGTCACGTAGTTCACTTTGGCTGGTTGTTGTGATATCCGGGAGAATGCCGGGGTTCCCGTTCCTGGCCCTTGCCCTGACCATGTTAAGATATAACAGCGCTTCTGTCGGATTATTGTCCTCATTCAGGGCTTCTGCTGCCATTAAAAGCACATCAGCATACCTGATCAGCCTTCTGTGATGGGCCCATTGGCTGGCAGTGCTAGTCCCCGGAACCCAGACTTTCCTGTTATAGCACTGGACTTCCAGAATGTTTCCGGCTGAATCTTTAGTTACAGCCGGTGTTGAACCATCCCCTATGATAATAACTCCGTCAATAGTGTCTTTCAGACTGATCACAGTCCCTTTCAGTCGGGGATCTCCTGCTTCAAATGAATTTGTAAGGGAGGGAGTCGGTCGGTTGAAACCCCATCCGCGGTTTGGGGTTCCCCTTACTCCCTGGGTATTTGCATACTGGTCGCCCCCGCCTTCTGTCCCTTCATTTTGTATCGCTCCGACTTCAAAAATTGATTCCGGGCCGTTATTACCGTTCACCCCGTTAGCGTCTATAAAATCGGGCTCAAGTGAATACTGGTTGGAACTGATGACCAGTTTGGCATATTTTTCAGCATTTGGAAAATCTTTCCTGAAAAGATAAACCCTTGCCAGTAATGCATCTGCGGCTCCCTTTGTCGCTCTTCCCAGATCGGTAGAGGAATAACTGTTACGTAAAGGCAAATGGCTTTCGGCATAAAGGAGGTCGGCCATGACAAGAGCAAAGGTTTCCGTCTCCGATGATCTTGAGAGCTTAAGAGGAGGAGTGGTGGTGGTAACAAGAGGTACTCCTCCCCAGGCACGTACCATGTCGAAATAAAAGAGCCCCCTCAGGAAATGAGCCTCAGCCAGGTATCGGTTCTGAAGGGCAGTATCCATAGAAATCAAAGGAACCTTCTCTATAACCACATTTGCACGTTTAATACCTACATACATTTCGGACCACCAGCGGTCAAGGCCGTCCTGGGTCGTGGTAATCTTGAAGTTGTCATATGGCCCTACGGTATTCAACTGGTCCGATGGATTGCTTCCTTTGCGGGCATCGTCCGACATGATGTCAAGGATAGGATACCCGCCTGAATGATAATACCATTCCCGGGTTGTGGTATAAACCGCGTTGGTTGCGAGAAGGGCATCTGATGCAGATACCGGGAATGACTCCTGTGTCATTGTTCCCTGCAAATCTTTCTGCAGAAATTTTTTACAGCCTGGAACAGCAAGGAGCCCTGAAATTGCAAGTATGAATAATATTGATGTTTTCGCTTTCATGGTCTTTACATTGAAATATTAATACCAAACGCATATAAAGCAGTAATAGGATATCCGCCGTTATCAATACCGCTGGAAAGGACATTCGAACTCCCTATTTCGGGAGAGTATCCTGTGAACTTGGAAAACGTGTACAGGTTATCCACTTTTAAATAGAAACGCAGTTTTTGCATACAGATCTTTGTACTGAGTTTCTGTGGAAGAGTGTATCCAAGGATCAGGTTGCGAATTCTCACAAAGGAACCGTCCTGTATAAACCTGTCGGATGGTATGTAGTTATACCCTCCGTATGAAGCTCGCGGTTCGGTGTAACTTGTGCCTGCTGCATACCAACCGCTCATGACATTGGTTTCGAAATTATAAGGATCAGGTCTGACTGCATCCTTTGCGTTAAAGATTTTATTGCCTGTTTGTCCCTGGATGTTCACCGAAAAATCAAACCCCTTGTATTCAAGATCGAGGTTAAACCCAAAGATAAAAGTGGGGATAGGCGACCCTATGAATGTACGGTCCTTGCCGTCGATTTTTCCATCATGGTTCACATCCACGAAGCGGAGGTCTCCAACGCCTGCCCCCGACATATGCGGGTAGGCATTCAGCTCGGCTTGCGTCTGGAATATACCGTCAGTCTCATATCCATAAAAGGCTCCTACCGGCAAACCGACTTTGCTCCGGGTCACAGGGATACCGTTCCCAAGATAACCTCCTAATAACACAGAATCAACTCCGCTGTTTCCCCCAATACTGAGCACTTCGTTATGGTTTATAGTACCAAGAAAACCAAGCCCGTACTTGAGTTGCCCGATTTTATCCTTCCAGCTTACATTAAACTCGAACCCCCTGTTCAATATTGATGCGGCATTAAACCACTCCTGCTGTCCGGCTCCATTCCCGAAATATCCCGGGATGGACAAGGGAACCAAGATATTGTCGGTTTTTTTATAATAAAAATCAAATTCACCGGTAAGCCTGTTATTGAGAAATCCAGTTTCAAGCCCGATATCGGTTTGTGAAGTCACTTCCCATTTCAGGTTCGGGTTTCCAAGCAGACCATAGGAAGCGGCCGGATTAGAAGAGGATGTGGCTCCAAAAATCGTAATCAGGCTATTATCGACCTGTGAATAGCGTCCTGTATATGGGATCTTGTCATTCCCAACCTGGCCCCAACTGGCCCTGAGCTTAAGGTTTGAAAGGAAGCTGATATTCTTCATGAATTTCTCGGAGGTGATGTTCCATCCGGCAGCGACTGAGGGAAAATATCCCCAGCGGTTCTGCTGTATGAATTTGGATGAACCGTCGCCACGGAAAGTGACTGTTAAAATATATCTCCTGTCGAAGGTATAATTGATACGGCCAAGAAAGGAGATCATTGAATAATATTGGTCAGGATTGACTGAATTATAAATAGAACTGATTGTATTCACCCCGTTTGCAGCGTCATAAATGTAATTGGGATTGATGTACCAGTAATTCGGGCCATCACGGATAATATTCTTCCCGGTAAGGCCTACACTCTCGGAAGTTGTGTTCTGCATGGTGTATCCAACAACCGCATTTACAGAATGCTTTTTAATGTCTTTTACATAGGAAATGGTGTTTTCCCAAAGCCAGGTAAGGTTGTCGCTCCAGGCCTTGCTCAGGGTAGGATACTGGTTGTATTGCTGGGAAGGCGATCCGTTTGGTTCAAAGACAGTGAATTTGGGGGTGAAACTTTCGGCTTTGTCATACTCCCCATCAATGCCAATACTCGATTTTAACGTTATGGATTTCAGGAAAGTAAGCTCGGCAAACATATTTCCGACCCCCCTGACTCCTTTACGGAAATTGTTGGAATTTTCAAGATCGGCCAAGGGGTTGCCAACACCGTCAAGGGCCGCGAATTGCCCGTTGGAATAATACGGTGCAATTGTAGGAATTGCCCTGTAAGCCTGGTAGGTAACATCCGGGGCGATCTGTTGGGAGAATGGTGTCAGTGTAATATTAGTACCGAACTTGAACCATGGTGCTAAATTGAAGGTATTGTCAAATTTAACCGTAAATCTCTGGTAATTAGATTTATCAATTATACCATCCTGTTTAAAATAACCCAACCCAAGGTAGTATTGCACGGCTTTTGAGGCCCCGGTCGCTGAAACCTGGAAATTATAAACAGGGGCAACGTGAAAGATGAGTTTCTGCCAGTCGGTACTGGACACAGCATCAACATTGTTATAGGTGCCCGGGGATATACGGTTTGCAATTACTGCAAAGTCATGCCCGTTTAACAATTTAATGTCTTTTACAACACTCTGCAGCCCATATTCCCCTGTTACACTGAAAGTGGTCTTGCCTTCAACAGCCGAGCCGCTTTTCGTTGTAACAATGATTACCCCGTTGGCGCCCCTGGAACCGTACATAGCCGTTGCGGAAGCATCCTTCAGAACTTCCATCGATTTTATATCGGCCGAGTTCAGGAAAGATATGTCATCCAGGATATTTCCGTCAACCACGTAAATTGGGGAGGAATTATTAAAGGTACCTACACCTCTGATAAGGACCATGGGGCTTTCCCCTGGTGTTCCCGATAAACTTGCTACCTGAACACCAGCCACTTTCCCCTGCAGGCTTTGCACAGGGTCAAGAGCCGTGATTTTTGTAATATCTTCTGATTTTAAAGAACCGACAGAACCAGTCAGATCGCTCTTTCTCAGTGTGCCGTACCCGACAACCACCACCTCCTGCAAGGAAATTTTCGCCGGCTCAAGTACCACATCCAGTATTTTCTGGGTCTTTACCTCAATCTCCTGGGTGGTATAACCGATAAAAGAAAACACCAGTATTGCCTTATCCTGTTTTACTTGTATGCTGTATTTCCCGTCAATATCGGTAACGGTACCCGTAGGACTGTCTTTCAGCCTGACTGTAGTTCCGGGAAGAGTTTCCCGGGAATCAGAAGCAGTGACCGTCCCTTTAACAGTCCTAACCTGTGCAAAAGCAATAGACGTAACAGACAACAGCAGGATTACTGAAACTATTGCCCGTTTGGAAACTACCTTTTGTAATAGCGTAAATGATTTAATCATAGGCCGTTGTTTGATTTAGTATTGTGTGAAAAAAACAAAAAATATTATTAAGTTGCACGAAATCAGACAAATGCGATTTGTAATAAATCTCAGGACCAAGATACAACGGACTTGATTAAAATGTTCACCTCTTTCACCCGCACTAATACACCACCCGAGTGAAGAGGCTAATATAGGATTACGTCATTATTACGCCAATCACTTAAAAAATGATTTAACAATATGATATACAGCATTAAAATTATTATTTCAACAAGCTGATAATAATCCGACTGAAGTGTTCATTCCATGAATCAAAACTGCATAATGAATTCTACAAGGTTACTGTCAAGTGACAGGTCAAGCCTTTTCCTGAGCCGGTACCTCCGGGTTTCAACTCCACGGAAACTGATATTCAGCAAGGGAGCAATTTCCTTTGACGACAGATTTAGTTTTAAATAGGCACAAAGTTTTAAATCACTTTGGGTAAGCCCGGGATAGGACAATTTTAAGCGTTTAAAGAAATCCTGGTGCGCCTGGTCAAACAGTTCCTCAAAAATCTGCCAGTCCTGGTTGGTTGTCATATTTTTCCGGATAAGCGAATGGATACGTTCGAATAAATACGAGGGGTATTGATTTCCAAGAAGCTTTTTTTGCTGGTCCAGTTCTTTGCGGATCTCGATAAGAAGTTCATTCTTTTTGATAATCGACATGGTGGAGTCGGCCAGCTGCATTGTTTTATGCTGGATCTCCGATTGCAGTTTCTCGTTCTGAAGTTTTATAATCTCCTTTTCTGATTTTTGTTTTTCATCGAGCACTCTTATTTCGGCCTGGGAGCGTAGTTTTTCCTGGCGGCGGATAAATCTTCTCCTGAAAAGATATGTGCTGAAAATAAAGGCCAATATAATAATCAGGACATAGATTAAATAGGCCAGGGAACTTTCATACCAGGCAGGAAATACTTTAAAGCGCAGGGTGATTGGCTGGGTAAACATCCCCCTTTCATCGAGTGTCCTTACAATAAAGCTGTAACTTCCCTTTGGAAGACGGGTATATGTAACCACTGCATTCTCGGTCAAGGGACTCCAGTCGGTATCAATGGCTGCAAGCCTGAACTGGTATAAGTTCCTGATGTTATTGCTGTTGATATAGGTGTAATGGATTGTAATCGAGTTCCGGGTATGGGGCACCGAAAATGGTGTTGTTCCGGGATAAAGGCGCCTGGGTTCGCCTTTTGAATCGAGGCAGAAAATATCCCTGAAAATCAGTTTTGCCTTGCCTGTTTTTGCTGATAACAGCTGTTTCAGGTTTAATATCGCAAACCCGTTGTCAAGGCATACCAGGCTTCGGTTCTGGTCGAGGCAGATAATGTTTTCATATCCTTCAACCATATGAATCCTGTATGAAGAGAGGTTGATCTGGGCAAGCATAAGGGCTTTTCCATCCCGGATATCAAACAGGGCAATGTTATCTTTTTTGACAAACCAGTAACGGTTATCTGTAATGTCGACAATACAGGTGGATGCTTCAAAGCCCGAAAGCTGTTGATTGAGCTCCGAATACGGCATGATTTTGTTGTTCAGGTCATCCCAGGTATATAAAAGCTTCCCGCTGGTGAAGACAACCCTGTTTTCAACTTTGAATATATGTATGTTGAAATCGGAGGGAAAACCATCGGCCTTTCCAAAACAACGGATGTCGCTAATACTGTCAAGCGTACCATTAAGCCTGACTTTGTATAAACCTTTGACAGACTGTCCTATCCAGAAATTGCCAAGGTGGTCGGTTTCCAGAAAGCGGGATGGCTCCTGGTATCCCCGGACTTCGGAACGGTAAACCCAATCATGGCCTTTTTTGCTGTAGATCACCAGCGGGGAATACGTGCTCTGGATCAGGTGTTCCCCGTCTTTGCTGCTGAATTTCCTCAAAGCGTAACCACCGCTCACACCGGAAACCTGCTTCATCGTATTTCCTTTCACCAGGAAAGTCCCTGCGGTATGCCCGCAGAGCAGGCTGCCGTCAACAATCTTAAGATCCCATACCTGGCCCTGGGAGTTCTTTATAAATCCGGTCAAACGGAAATCGGAAACAGCCGCATCATAACTATAAGTAAAGATCCCCCTGTTGGTCCCCACGTACAGTGTATTCCCCATCAGGGCTGCAGTGTAAACGGCACCGAGCTGTTCAAGCTTCTCCTGGTAAATCCCGACCCCCTGGTCCAGCGAGATCCTGTCAATCCCTTTATCAAGAGCGGCCCATATGGTCCCGTTCGCATCGGCGCAAAGTGAAAGAACAGTATTGTTCTGCAGGTAGTTCTCGGTATTCAGGTTGGATATGACATTTCCCTTAAAATCCAGAATAAATATTCCCCTGACAATAGTTCCAACCACAAGGTATTTACCGGTATTGATCGCATTATTGATCTGGAATTCACCGAGGAGTTTATTGGCATCGGCTTCCCATGGCCGGATCGATTTTCCGTCGTACTGGAAAAAACCATGTGAGGTTGTACCGATCAGGAATTTTCCGCCGGGCATAGGCAGAATGGTCTTGACTTCAGTTTTTTTCAGAATCCCTTCAGTATCCACCGGGCTCAGGGTTTCATCGTTAACTTCATAAAGAATGCCGGTAACAGACTGCACGAAAAGGCGGTCATGTGCTTTAAGAAGGAATATTATGGTACCCGGAACGGGGATGGACCTGATGCTTGTATGATCATATACGAAAAGGGAAGTAAAACTCTGGAAGTATATTTTATCCTTGAAAGAGATGATTCTCCAGATTTCGTCATTATGAAGGTTGAGGTTTTTCATAAGGGGCTTCAGGGAATGATAAAACAATTCACCATTCCTGTCTTTTTGCCAGTATCCGCATTCTTCATAGGAGCCGGTGTAAATGCGGCCGTTGGCAGAGGCATGTACCGACCGGACTATGGTCTGGTCGGGATTCCTGAAAAGGCTCCAGTCGGTGCCGTCGAAGATTAAAAGTCCGTCATTGTTGGCTGCGTAGATAAAACCATCCGGATCCGAGTCAATTGACCAGTTCTGGTTGCCGGCATGATAATCCTGATTGTTGAAATGTGTGATAAGGAAGGATGATTGCGACAAACAAAAACCTGGCAAAGCCAGGAGCAGGGTCAGTAAAATATAAGTTCCCGGGAATCTGTTTTTCATCGGAAAAGGAGTTCAAAACGAAACTCTAAAATACTAAAAATTCCTAACTTTGAAGATTCCTATTGACACATACCTCGTCAATCGTTAAAAAATGCTTATGAAAAAAATAATACTTGTTACGGGCGCAACTTCAGGGTTTGGCAAAGCCATTGCAATCAAATTTGCTGGTGAAGGACATGACCTAATAATTACCGGCCGAAGGAACGACCGGCTTCAGGACCTGAAAATGAAACTTGAGAAGGAATTTAAAGTTGAAGTTTTGCCTCTTTGTTTTGATGTCAGAAAAGCCGCTGAAGTTGAAATCAGCATTCAATCACTTCCTGAAAGATGGAAAACCATAGATGTGATGGTGAATAATGCCGGACTGGCTGTTGGTATGGGCCCTGTGCAGGAGGGTGTGCTTGATGACTGGGAGCGGATGATCGACACCAATATGAAAGGCTTGCTGTATATGACAAGGTTTGTGGCACCCCTGATGGTAGCCCGCAAAAAAGGTCATATCATCAATATCGGGTCCATTGCAGGCAGGGAAGTGTACCCAAACGGGAATGTGTACTGCGGATCAAAGTTCGGGGTGGATGCAATAACCAAAGGTACGCGTATCGACCTTGTACAGCACAACATCAAAGTGACCCAGATCGCCCCGGGGGCAGCCAATACCGAATTTTCGCTTGTCAGGTTCAAAGGCGACCAGCAAAGGGCCGATACTGTTTACAAGGGATTCAAACCCCTTTCGGCCGAAGATGTAGCCGATACGGTCTATTACGTTACCACCTTGCCTGATCATGTCAATGTGAACGACCTTGTGCTGATGCCCACGGCCCAGGCCTCATCCATGCATTTTCACAAAGTATAGTTCTTTTTCATTAACATTGCACCTCTAATCCCGCTTACTCACGTCAAACAGTTTCAGCAATGGAAGTAATCCGAATTTTTGACCTTCTTCCTTATTATGAGCAGAAATACAAACCTAAGGATGATGTCATCGCCTCAAAAGAAAACGGGCAATGGGTTAAATACAGCATCAGGCAGTACCGTGAAATGGCCGATAACATAAGCTACGGCTTCCTGGCCCTGGGTGTTCAACCGGGCGATAAAATTGCCCAGATCAGCTCGAACAGGGTCGAATGGAATATCCTTGACATGGCCATTTTACAGGTGGGGGCAGTACATGTCCCGATTTATCCCACCATCAGCGAATCGGATTATATGTATATACTCAACCATTCCGAGGTTAAGTATGTATTCGTTTCCGGTGCGGAACTCCTCCGGAAAATTCAGCATATCCTGCCCGAAGTTCCAAGCTTGAAGGACATTTACACATACAAGGACAACAACGAACTGAAACATTTGAGTGAACTGGTGGACCTTGGCAGGGCCAATGTGAACCAGGTTTTGCTTGAACAGCGTAAAGCTTCAGTACAACCAGGAGATCTGGCAACCATTATCTATACATCAGGAACAACGGGAAATCCAAAAGGTGTCATGCTCTCGCACAGCAATATCATCTCCAACTTCAAAGCCTGTGCGCATATCCCTCCTTTCGGTGAGGAAGCGAGGGCTGTAAGCTACCTGCCCCTCTGCCATGTGTACGAACGCATGTTGAATTACCTTTACCAATACGACGGGATCTCGGTATACTATGCCGAAAACATCGGCACAATTACCGATAACATGAAGGATGTCCGTCCGCAAATCCTTACCACTGTGCCCCGTTTGCTTGAAAAAATTTATGACAGGCTGGTTTCTACAGGGCATAAGCAGAAAGGGATAAAAAGCTGGATTTTCTGGTGGGCCTTCCACCTGTCGGCCCGTTATGAAGTGAATGGCGCCAACGGATGGTTCTATGAGCTTAAACGTAAACTATACGACCGCCTGGTATACTGCAAATGGAGGGAAGCCATGGGCGGAGAGATAAAAATCATCGTGTCGGGAGGCGCTGCCTTGCAGCCAAGGCTTGGGCGGATGTTCACCTGTGCAGGCATACATATCCTCGAAGGATACGGGCTTACTGAAACTTCGCCTGTGATATCCGTTTGTGACTTCAGCGAAAACGGTATCAAATTCGGTACTGTAGGTCCGGTGTTAAAGAATACCGAAGTCAAAATAGCCGGGGACGGAGAGATCTGCGTGAAAGGGCCGGGGGTCATGATCGGCTACTACAAGGAAGCTGTTATGACAAAAGAAGCCGTTGATGAAGAAGGCTGGTTCCATACCGGCGACCTGGGTCATATTGAACCTGAAGGGCAGTTGAAAATAACCGGCCGTAAAAAAGAATTATTCAAGACTTCTTTCGGCAAGTATGTAAGTCCTCAGCCTATCGAGGATAAATTCAAGGAGTCCCTCTTTATTGAAGAGATCCTGGTCGTTGGGGAGCACCAAAAATTTGCCGGGGCACTGATAGTCCCTGACTTTGCATTCCTGAAAGAATGGTGCAGAGAAAAAGACATGGAGTTTACAACTTCTTCAGAAATGATAGCAAATGAAAGGATCAGGAAACGTTTCCAGGCCGAGATAAAAAAATACAACAAGTTGTTCGGTGAAACTGAACAGATCAGGTCCTGGGATCTTCTTGACCATGAATGGACGCTTGAATCAGGCGAGATCACACCGACCCTGAAGCTGAAACGTAAATTTCTGCATTTGAAATACAAGGAACAAATCGACCGTTTGTTCAAATAGTCAATACGCTGCACATGAAGACGCAACAGGTAACACGGCTTTTCGACCTGCTGGATGTGTACAGTGAAAATTACTCATCCAAGCCCGATGCTCTGCTTAAACGAAAAGCAGGCAAATGGCATGCGTATTCCTCCCGGGATTATATTAATTATGCCAGGACGATCAGTCTCGGCTTCCTTTCATTGGGGGTTGGCAAGGGTACAAAGATCGCTACAGTATTTGTCAACAGTCCTGAATGGAATTTTTTTGATATGGGGATCATGCAGACCGGGGCGGTTCAGGTCCCGATTTATCCCACCGTGAGCGAAGATAATTATTGTTACATACTCAATGATTCCAATTCGGAATACCTTATCGTTTCAAATAACGAGGTTTACCAGAGGGTTAAGAACATATGTCCGAATATTGCAAGTCTCAAGGGAATCTTCAGCATTGAAAAGGTAAAAGGTTTAAGGCATTGGAAAGAACTTCTTGAACTCGGGCTCAACCACCCGGATCCTCAAATACTTGATCATATAAAGCAGGGGATCAATCCGGATGACCTGGCAACGATCATTTACACTTCAGGGACAACAGGCAGGCCTAAGGGGGTGATGCTTTCACATAATAATTTTATAAGCAACTTCACTGCCTGCGCCGCCATCCCCCATTACACGAGCAAGGATAAAGTTCTGAGTTTTCTCCCTTTATGCCATGTTTATGAAAGGATGCTCAATTACCTTTTCCAGTCCTGCGGGATGTCAATTTATTATTGCGAAAACATTGAAAAAATCGGAGACCAGATCAGGGAAGTAAGGCCCGACACTTTTGCTGCGGTTCCAAGGGTGCTCGAAAAAATGTATAACCGTGTTGTAATAAGAGGGAAGAACCTCAAAGGGATAAGGAAAACAGTTTTCTTTTGGGCTCTGCGCCAGGGGCATAAGTTTGAACTTAACCACGAGTGTGGATTGTATTACGATGTCAAGCTTTTTATTGCAAGGTTGCTGGTCTTCAGTAAATGGAAGAAAGCCCTCGGCGGGAGGGTGAGGCTGATAGTCTCGGGCGGAGCGGCGTTGCATCCACGCCTTGCCAGGGTGTTCTGGGCTGCGGGCATGCCGTTGATGGAAGGTTACGGGCTTACCGAGACATCTCCGGTGATTGCCGTATCGACCTTTGAAAAAGGCGGACTGAAGTTCGGGACAGTAGGCCCTGTTTTACCCGGGGTCGAGATCCGTATCGCGGACGACCATGAAATTCTTTGCCGGGGGCCCAATGTAATGCTGGGGTACTATAACCGGCCCGAACGTACCCGGGAAGTGATAGATGATGAAGGATGGTTCCATACCGGCGACCTTGGTGTTCTCATAGATGGAAAATACCTGAGGATAACCGATCGGAAAAAAGAGATATTTAAAACCTCTACCGGGAAATACATTGCTCCCCAGGTGATTGAACAGAAAGTCAAGGAATCACCTTTTATTGAAAATATCATGGTAATAGGCGAAAACCGTAAATATGCAGCAGCCCTGATTGTTCCTAACATGGAATACCTCAGGGGATGGTGCAAGGTGAAGGAGATTAAATTTGTAAGCCCCGAAAAAGCCATAAGGAATTCGAAAATCATCAAACGCATTCGCGAGGATGTTGAACATTTCAACATGGAACTCGGGAAAACCGAGAAAATCAAAAAAATCAGGCTGCTTTCAAACCCGTGGAGTGTTGATTCAGGTGAATTATCCCCAACCCTTAAACTGAGAAGGAAATTTATTCTGGAGAAATATGCCAGGATCATTGAAGACACATACCGCTCCCAGGAATTTAATTACAAAGTGGAGGAAGAATAAACTGCTTCGAATTCAGATCAGAACAGCCGGTTTACCCGGGCCGGGAATTTACATTTGGAAGATCGACGCAGCCCGGATCAGTGGAGTATTTTAAACACAAGCTCTTTCATCAGTTCTCCATCAGTGGCTGAGGCGTTATCAAGGCCTTTGGCTTTCAGATCGTATTCCTTCAGGTTTGAGATCACGCTGACCAGTTTGTGAACCGGGAAGTTTTTTGCTGCAATCTGATAATCCTGGACAAAAAATGGGTTCACCGACAATGCCGCGGCGGCATTATTGCGTGATTTGTCCTGGAGGTAATGATATATCAGGACCTTGGTAAAATAAGAATACAGAGTAGGAATGATTTTCACCAGGGGATTATCTTTCGGGTTAGCCGTAAAATAACGGATGATCATATTGGACATGTAGACATCTTTCCGCCCCAGGGCCTTCTGTAGTTCAAATACATTAAAATCCTTACTTATACCAATGTTCCTTTCAATAAGATCTTCGGTTATCTCGGTACCTGCCGGGAGATTGATAAACAGCTTGGTTAGTTCATTTACTATTTTTGAAAGCTCATTCCCTACAAATTCGCCCAGTAGCACCGCTGCCTTGGGTGAAATTGAGAACCCCCTTTCATGTATATAGCCGTTGATCCATTCAGGTATTTTATTGTCATAAAGAAAGGCTGATTCCATTACGACTCCTGCCTTTTCAATGGCTTTGTAAAAGGATTTCCGTTTGTCGATTTTCCCGTACTTATAACATAAAACAAGGATGGTTGAGCTTACCGGGTTTTGCATGTAAGGCAAAAAATCATCAAGATCATCAAGGTCCTGTGCTTCTTTAACGATGAGGACCTGGTAATTCGACATCATAGGGTAGCGTTTCGCATAACTCATTATGGTATGCACATCCACGTCCTTGCCATAAACAATGGTCTGGTTGAATTCTTTCTCCTGCTCGTTTAAAACGTTTTCCTGAATAAAATCCGAAATGCCGTCGATGAAATATGCTTCCTCCCCGTATAAAAAGTATACCGGGTAGTATATTTTATTTTTCAGATCCGATAAGATATTTGCAAAACCGCTATCCCTGGCCATGAGTGTAAGCAGGCTGGAAGAAATTCCTGCTTCACAAAGATAGCCATTTCTCATCTTTATCCTTATATTTGTGGTAAGATGATGCCTGAACTGAAACTCCCAGAATATCCCGCCAGTATCCGCAGCAGAAAAGACGGGAAACAGGAAATTCTTGACCCCATCCGCCGCAGGTATGTCCGCCTGACGCCTGAGGAGTGGGTGAGGCAGCACTTCCTGAATTTTCTCGTGTCTCATCATAATTATCCTTCTTCCCTTATTCATGTTGAAGCTTCCCTCAGCTATAACCACCTGTCGAAACGCAGTGATATAGTGGTTTATTCCCCCCAGGGAAAACCGCTGATGGCGGTGGAATGCAAAGCCCCATCGGTAGGGATCACCCAAAAAGCGTTTGACCAGCTGGCCATGTATAATTTCACCCTCAGGGTCCCGTACATTGCACTGACCAACGGACTGCAGCATTATATCTGCCGCATGGTCCCTGAAAATGGAAGCTATACTTTTCTCGAGGATCTTCCTGCCTATGATGAACTCCATGAACTGTTTCATGATTAAACCCTGATCGCAATGGAATACTTGAAGAATATACCGCAAACCATGATCGATTTCCTCATCATCACGGTTTTTTCTTTGCTGATAGGTTTATCCCAAAGGCAGATCCATCATCAGAAAAATGATGAAAGCCATACCTTCGGAACGGATCGTACATTTACTTTTATCGGGATCCTCGGCTATGTGCTTAGCTTGCTTGACCCGGCCGGGTTCAGGTTGTTTATTGGAGGCGGACTGGCACTGATTACCCTGCTTGCCATAGCCTATTATAATCATATCAGGGATTTCAAGGATTACGGGATTACCACGATTCTCATTGCCCTGATCACATACAGCCTGGGACCCGTCATCCTCCTTGAGCCAAAATGGGTAGTACTTCTCATCGTTGTGACGGGCTTGATCTTTTCGGAGCTTAAGGACCTTTTTATCAATATCTCCCTGAAATTCAACCGGACCGAGTTCCTCACCCTGGGCAAATTCCTCATCATCGCCGGGCTGATACTGCCTATGGTCCCCGACCAGGCCTTTATCCCGGGTATCAGCCTCACACCTTATAAGATCTGGCTGGCCGTTGTAGTGATCTCAACCATATCCTATATCTCTTACCTTCTCAAAAAGTTCGTGTTCAGGGAGGGCAGCATCATCATATCGGGGATACTCGGAGGATTGTACAGCAGCACCGCCACTACGATAATTCTTGCCAGGAAAAGCCGTGAGGACCCGGCCCATGTGAAACAGTATATGGCAGCCATAGTATTTGCAATGGCCATGATGTACCTGAGAATACTGCTGATCATCCTGATCTTCAACAACGAACTGTTCCTCAGGGTCTGGATGTTTTTTGTTATCCTGGCCCTGGTTTCAGCAGGAATCGCCCTGTTCATTTTCTTCAGGAATAAGGCTGAGAGCGTTGTAAATGAAGGCCTGGCTGAGGATAAAAACCCCCTGGAGTTCAAAGTGGCCCTGATCTTCACCGCACTTTACATTGCATTTACTTTTATCACCTACGCAGTGGTGAACCGCTTTGGAACTACAGGGCTTAATGTCCTTTCCTTTATCGTAGGGCTTACCGATATCGATCCATTCCTGATCAACCTTTTCCAGGGAAAATTCGGGGTAGGTATCGATGCCATTGCATTAGCGACCCTGCAGGCCATTATCAGCAATAATGTGCTTAAGCTTCTGTACGGCTGTTTCTTTGCCGGTCGCAAGGCATGGATCATCCTGGTTTCAGGATTTATAATTATTATTGCAGTCAATATCTTATTTCTGCTGATCGTTTGATCCTATGCCCGAATTTTACACAGTTGTCGCTAACCGCACCGATACTGCATTCTCCAGCCAGGAGACGAGGAACTACGGACTCTCGCTTCAGTTCAACGATTCCCATATTGCCTTTTGTTTGCTGGATCACCGCCTTAATAAATACATCCTGCTGCATGAATACCGTCGAAATGATTTTATCCCCAAGGCCAAACCCGGGTTTAAATTGTCATTTGACGACTTTTTCAGGAGCGTGCTCACCGCAAATCCCTGGTTGAAGAGCCCTTTTAAAAGTGTACGTATTGCCTATGAAGGTAAAAAAAGCACCCTGATCCCGGGACCGCTATTCGATGCCCAGGAAGCTGAAAATTTCATGAGGCTTAATTTTACGTTACAGGCCGATGAGCATGTGCTGGCCGACCATCTTCAGCAGTTTGACAATTACAACGTTTACTCCATCCCCAAAAACCTCGAGGAATCGGCCAACAGGCTGTTCCCTGCTGCGAGGATCTCCAGCCTGTCGACAATACTGCTGCAGACTGTGTGGATGAACTTCAAAACCCGCATCAGTGCAAACCGGATCTTCCTTCATATCAAGGATAAGAGTTTCGATATTTGTATCTATGACGGCAAGCTGATACGGTATTTTAACACCTTCACCTGGATGGTTGCCGAGGATGTGGTGTATTTCCTCATCTTCGTTTTGGAACAGCTTGGGATGAACCCGGAGCAGGCGTCAGTGGTGCTTCTTGGGAATATCGACCGCGGGTCCAACCTGTTTGAGCTGATATACCGTTATGTTAAGAATATGGAATTCGGGAGAAGGAATGATACCTTTAAATACAGCCCGGTGTTCGACATCGTTGCACCACAGTCCTATTATCCATTGCTTAATTTCAACTCATGCGGATCATAAGCGGCATTTACAAAGGCCGGAGGATACATCCGCCAAACAACCTTCCGTTACGGCCGACCACCGACTTTGCCAAGGAAGCCCTGTTCGACATCCTGAACAACATGGTGGACTTTGAGACGGTCAGGGTGCTGGACCTGTTTGCAGGAACAGGAAGTATTTCGTACGAGTTTATTTCAAGAGGGTGCAAAAGCGTCACATCCCTGGAGAAGGATCCCCGCTGCCTGAGTTTCATACATCGTACGGGCATGGAGCTGAAAATGGTCAATCTTTTTCCGCAGAAAGCCAACGTTCTCACTTTTTTAAAACAATCACTGGATACCTGGGACCTGGTATTTGCCGACCCTCCCTATGATCTTCCGCAATTGCCAGACCTGCCTGGGCTTGTTTTAAACGGGGAACTGCTTGTACCCGGGGGACTGTTCATCCTCGAACACCCGAAAAGATATAATTTCAGTGAATCTCCCTGCTTTGATCAGCAACGGAATTACGGGGAAGTCAATTTCACTTTTTTCAGGAAATAAACCCGATTCTGAGGATATACCATGTACCAATAATATTTGTACATGGTACATAGTACATAGTACATTCCCTAATATTCGTCCTCGTGAAAAAAGAAATCGTCCTTAGTGGGATAATCAGGCCAGATATCCTCGATACGCTCGTAGGTCTCTCCCTCATCCTCAATTTCTCTCAGGTTTTCTACCACTTCCTGTGGTGCACCTGAGCGTATAGCCCAATCTATCAGCTCATCCTTCGTGGCAGGCCACGGAGCATCTTCAAGTTTAGAGGCCAGTTCAAGTGTCCAATACATTTCTACAAGCGTTTGTGAAATTTGCTGCAAAAGTAAAAAAAATAAAATCAGAAAAGCAAGAACAATTTTTTTTACCTCCTGGTAACCCAGGGCCTTTCTTCAACCCCAAGGTCCATGCCCGTTTTCCGGGCAAGGACAAAGAGGTAATCTGATAAACGGTTGATGTAACGTATTATTATTTCATCAAGTGGTCCGTTTGTATTAAGCCGGATCAGCGAACGCTCAGCCCGGCGGCATACAGTTCTTGCAATATGGCAGTATGAAACGACCGTATGGCCTCCCGGGAGAATAAATTGAGTAAGGGAGGGAAGCTCATCGTTCATGGCATCTATTTCTTTTTCAAGTATGTGGATGTCGTCATCCCCGAAAACCGGCAGCTCCCGCGTTTCTTTTTCCGGATCGCGGGCAACCAGGGCCTCCGAAATGAACAGGACTTCCTGCACCCGGCCAAGAATCTCCCGGTAATGAGGATTGATGTCCTGGTCGCGGATAAGCCCTATAAAGCTGTTAAGCTCATCCAGGTTGCCGTAGGCTTCCACTCTTTCATGGCTTTTCAGAACACGTGTTCCGCCAAGAAGGGAAGTCTCGCCTTTATCACCACCTTTTGTATAGATCTTGTCCCCGTTCGACATCCGGTTTTTATTTCAGAACCGCCTTCAGCAGCCTGGCTTTAAGCTTTTCATACTCATTCTTCATTTCTGAAGGGAGCCTGTCACCGAACATATGCTGGTGCTCCGAGATCAGTTCACATTCGATAAGCCATTCCCTTGGATCAACTTCGAGTATCTTTTCCATTTTCCCATCCATGTCGGGCAAGCCGCTCACATCAACAGCCTTGGTACCGGGGACCCAGCCAATAGGGGTTTCCACAACATCGGCCGAACCTTCAAGCCTTTCGAAGATCCATTTAAGAACACGGATATTGTCGCCGTAACCGGGCCAGAGAAATTTATTATCCGGTCCCTTCCTGAACCAGTTAACATTGAATATTTTTGGCAGGTTTTCAGGAACAGCTGCCGTGCGTCCAACAGTAATCCAATGGCCGAAGTAATCGCCCATATGGTATCCGCAGAAAGGAAGCATCGCAAACGGATCGCGGCGTACACCGGCTTTAAGCCCGATTGCAGCAGCAGTGACCTCCGAACCAACGATAGACCCCAGGAATACCCCATGGTTCCAGTCAAAACTCTGGTAAACCAGGGGGACTGTGCCAGGGCGGCGGCCTCCGAAAAGGAATGCCGAGATAGGCACGCCTTTTGGGTTTTCCCAGTTCTCGTCTATTACCGGGCATTGTTTTGCAGGTGCCGTGAAACGGGCGTTGGGATGTGCAGCTACCTTGCAGTTCACCGGGTCCCATACCTCGTTGGTCCAGGTGATGGAACCGTCGGGAACAGGAGTGCCGATGCCTTCCCACCAGATGTCGCCATCGGGGGTGAGGGCTGTATTTGTAAAAATGCTGTTTGCGCGGCAGGATAACATGGCATTCGGATTGGTTTCCATCGAAGTGAAAGGTGCAACTCCAAAAAAGCCGGCTTCAGGATTGATGGCATAAAGCCTGCCGTCATCACCGAATTTCATCCAGGCAATATCGTCACCAACTGTTTCGATCTTCCATCCCGGGATAGAGGGGATGAGCATGGCCAGGTTCGTTTTGCCGCAGGCGCTTGGGAAAGCAGCTGCAAAGTATTTTTTTACTCCTTTGGGATTTGTGATCCCCAGGATGAGCATATGTTCGGCCAGCCATCCCTGCCTTTTAGCCATGACCGAAGCAATACGGAGGGCAAAACATTTTTTGCCGAGAAGCGCATTCCCGCCGTACCCGCTACCATACGACCAGATCTCGTTTGTGTCGGGGAAATGGGAGATGTATTTCTTTTCAATTGGGGCGCAGGGCCACTTTACGTCTTTTTGTCCGGGTTCCAGTGGGGCGCCCACCGAATGCAGGCAGGGTACGAAGTCATCGTCACCGAGAATATCCAGAACGGCTTTTCCCATCCTGGTCATGATGCGCATATTGGCAACCACGTATGGGGAATCGGTGATCTGAACACCGATATGGGCAATCTTTGAGCCCAGGGGGCCCATGCTGAAGGGGATCACATACATGGTCCTGCCACGCATCGAACCCGTGAACATCCCTGTAAGTATCTTTTTCATTTCGGCGGGAGCCATCCAGTTATTCGTGGGACCGGCATCCTCCTGCTTTGCAGAACAGATGAATGTGCGGTTCTCAACCCTGGCCACATCGCTGGGGTCGCTCTGGAAATAATAGGAATTCGGCCGTTTCTTTTCATCCAGTTTAATAGCCATTCCCGTGCCCACCATAAGGTTGAGCAGGCGCTGGTTCTCTTCTTCAGAACCATCACACCAATGAATTTTATCAGGCTGGCAGATTTTTGCCCAGTCTTCAACCCATGTTTTCAGTTTGCTGTTCGTAGTCATATAGTTGTTTTAGTTTCTTTGTTATTGATTGAATGATTGATTGACAGAATGACTGAATAAAATCGCTAATTCACTACTTAAGCTGTCCCAGCGCTTCTTTGATTCTCAGTACTGCCTCGGTAAGCTTATCAGTTGATGTAGCATAACTGAACCTGATACAGTTGGGGTCGCCGAAAGCATCGCCTGGTACAAGCGCAACAAATACTTTATTCAGAAGGTACATGCAAAGGTCATTGGCATTGTCAACCCTGATCGTCCCGTCGGATTTACCAAAGTAATAAGAAATATCGGGAAAAATATAAAAAGCACCGTCGGGATGGTTCAGTATCATACCCGGTATAGCCGCAAGCAGCTTCAGCATCAGGTCACGGCGTTCACGGAAAGCTTTCTGCATTTCACGCATCTCAACAGTATCAGGAGGAGTTATCTCTGCCATCAAAGCAGCCCTCTGGGCGATTGAACAGGCTCCCGAGGTGAACTGCCCCTGCAGCTTGTCACAAGCTTTTGCTATCTCCAGGGGGGCTGCAATATACCCTATTCTCCATCCAGTCATTGCAAAGGCTTTGGAAACACCGTTTACGATGATAACCCTGTCCCTGATAAAATCGAACTGGGCAATGCTTTCGTGTTTCCCGACGAAGTTGATATGTTCGTAAATCTCATCAGCAACGATAAGGATGTCAGGATGTTTTGCAAAAACCCGCGCTATCCCTTCCAGCTCGTCTTTCGTATATACCGACCCGGTTGGATTACATGGAGAACTGAAGATGATCAGTTTCGATTTCGGGCTGATGGCTGCTTCTATCTGTTCAGGTTTTACCTTGAATTCATTCTCGATTTTAGCAGGGATGAACACAGCTTTGCCCTCGGCAACCTTGATGATCTCCTTGTAAGAGACCCAGTAAGGGGAGGGGATGAGCACCTCATCTCCCGGATTGACCAGGCTCAGAACGACGTTGGCAATGGACTGCTTTGCCCCAGTGCTCACAACGACCTGGGCCGGTTCATAGATTAGATTGTTATCCCTTTTTAGTTTAGTGCAGATAGCTTTGCGCAGGTCTTCATAACCCGGAACCGGTGGGTAGAATGTGAAATTCTGATCTATTGCTTCCTTGGCTGCATTCTTGATGTAATCGGGGGTGTTGAAGTCGGGTTCACCAAGGCTAAGGTTGATCACGTCATTGCCCAGGGCGCGCAGTTCACGGCTTTTGCGTGACATGGCCAGGGTCTCCGATTCGGCCAGGTAGTTGATCCTGTTAGCAAGTGCTGTCATAAGGGAGGGATTAAGAAATTATGGGAAAGAGCAAAATTAATAAAAAAGTTCTAAATAAATCATGAAAAAGCAGGCAGCCTTTCACGAAGCCAAAAACCATCGAATGAATGAATCAATCAATCGATCAATCAATCAATCAATCAATCAATCAATAATAAAACCCTTACCTTTGCACAAAACCCCGACTCCCATGGACAATTTCTTCTGGGCCACCCTAATTACCGATGTAATTCATGCCTTCATGATCATAGGCCTGGGCTCAATTGCAGCCTGGATACTGATAGCCTATTACCTGAGGCTGAAAAACCGTTACAATAAAACCCTCACACCCGTAAATACCGATATTACGGAATCCAGAAGGATCACCCTGCCACTGAGGCTGCAGGCTTACGAAAGGATAGTTCTTTTTCTCGAACGCATCCAACCTGCCAACCTGGTCATACGTGTCCAGAAATCAGAAATGAGCGCCAGGGAACTACAACTGGCCCTGGTAAGGACCATAAGGGAGGAATTCAATTATAACCTCAGCCAGCAGGTCTATATGTCGCCAACAGCCTGGGAAATGATAAAAAATGCAAGGGAAGAATCCATTTCAATCATCAACCGGGCCTCCTCAAAGCTTGATTCACAGGACGACGTATCGGCCCTTGTAAGGGCAATCTTTGATATCAGCCTGGAAAATGAAAACCTGGCGACTGCTGCCGCCCTCAATTATATCAAAGACGAAGCCAGGCTGCTTCTGTAGATAAGGAGAATACTTACTTCGACTTTTCTTTCCTGAACCTTGACTTCTCTTCGGGCGTCATCTTCTCGGTGGCATACTGGAAAATGAGACGTGCTGCAGAATCTTTCCACTTCAGCAGGAAATTCCCGGCCGGTATGGGCTGTTTTTTCCAAGCCTCCCTCAGGAACCATCCAAGCCCCTGGTGAACAACCCTCTCGGGATCCATCATCATGGGAGCTATGAATTCGAAATAGGGCTTGAAATCGTCTGCCTTTTTCATAGGTTTGATCAGGCCCACAACGGCAGCCCTTCTCTGGAATTTATTGGTTGCTTTTCTCCAGGGCTTCAGCGAATCCATGCTTATTAGCTTCTTTTTGATCAGTTCAGGGATGATCTCACCGCATATAAAATCGGTATGCCCCCAGTTGCTTATGCCTGAACCAAACAGGTTTTCAAGTGCATGAAAGGTTTCCTGGTCCCATTGTTTCTTTGATTTTGTGAGCAGGAGGACTGCAACCGAGGTCATTTCATATTTGGGTGATTTTACAAGTTGAAGGCAGATGGAATTGACCTGTTTATTGGTCATTCCCGCCATGGTAAGGATCTTATCAGCCCTGGCGTTGAGCAGCTCTGAACTTACCCCGTAAGCATCGTACCCTTCCTTGAAATATTTAGAATATTTCAGAACAATGGCAGGGTCGGCATTGGCCTTGCAAACAGCTTCGGTTTCAGCGGAAATTTTATCGGGAGAGATCATGGATATGGACTAATAGTTATAAATCAAGAAAAGTTCTGGCCTTGGCAAGCGCTGCAGGGATCCCTGCAGGGTTTTTACCTCCCGCGCTGGCAATATGGGGCTGTCCGCCCCCGCCTCCCTGGATTTCTTTTGCAATTTCACGGATGATGGTTCCTGCATTCAGCCTGCCGGCTTTGACAAGGGCATCGGAAACGGCTACTGTAAGCCCTGCTTTGCCCTCAGCTTCATTGGCCAGAACAACAAAAGCCTGGTTTGAGGAACTGCGTAATTCAAAGGCCAGGTTTTTCATGATTTCGGCATCCACATCAAGTTTTGCTGAAATAAAACTAATCCCATTGATGACTTCTGCGCTATTTAGGAGACCTTCCTTAAGCTGCCCTCCTTTGATCTTTGCAAGTTCAGCTGCGTCTTTCCTGAGGACCTGGTTTTCTTCCACCAGGTTTTTCAATCCTCTCAGTACGTCTTTGGGGTTCTTCAGCGTATCGGATATATCCTCAAGCAGATGGAGCTTTTCGTAGAACCAGGTTTCGGCCTTTTCGGCGGTAATGGCTTCTATCCTCCTTACCCCTGCTGCAATAGCGCTTTCGCTAACGATCTTGAACAGGCCGATCTGGCCGGTGGCTGCAACGTGGGTCCCTCCGCAGAATTCCACCGAGAAAACGGGATCAAAGGTTACAACTCTTACAAAATCACCGTATTTCTCGCCGAACAGCGCCATAGCCCCCATTTTCCTTGCTTCCTCTATAGGCATGGCCCGTTCTTCTTGCAGTGTTATGTTCTCCCATATCTTTGCATTGACCAGTTTCTCCACCGATTCGATCTCCTCTTTGCTCAACCTTGCAAAATGGGTAAAGTCGAAACGCAGGTGTTCGTCGTCCACCAGAGATCCCTTTTGTTCGACATGGGTTCCAAGAACCATACGCAATGCGGCATGCATGAGATGGGTTGCCGAATGGTTATTTGCTGTCATCCTGCGTTTGGCTGCATCGACTTCTGCAATCACGGGCTCTCCTGGTTTTTCGGGCAGTCTGGAACATATATGAATGACCAGCTCGTTCTCCTTCACCGTATTGATCACTTCAATCACTGAACCATTACAATTAAGCCGGCCCTTGTCGCCCACCTGTCCGCCTGATTCTGCATAAAATGGGGTCTGTTCCAGCACTATATGATATAGTTCCTGCCCCTTGGTTTCGATTTTCCTGTACCTGGTGATCTCAGTTTCAATTTTCAAAGTGTCATAGCCAACAAATTCAGGCATTCCGGCATCTTCGACCAAAACAACCCAGTCGGAGGTCTGCACTGCCGCAGCCTGCTTCGACCTGGACTTTTGCTCATCCAGGCCTTTCTGAAAGCCTTCCATATCGACTTCCCATCCCGCCTCGCGAGCCATAAGCCGGGTTAAGTCAACCGGAAATCCGTAAGTATCGAACAATTCAAAAGCAAACCCTCCATCAATTCTTAATTTAGAATTCGTTATTCGATTATTCGAGTATTCAATGTACAAATTAAACCTCTGTATCCCCGTCGCAAGTGTTCTCAGGAACGCTGCTTCCTCTTCTTTGATCACATTGACAATAAGATCTTTTTGCGATGTGAGTTCCGGGAAGACGATTCCCATCTGGTTTATAAGAACAGTCACCATTGAATAAAGAAAGGGTTCTTTGAAGCCGAGGAAGGTGTAACCGTACCTCACGGCCCTGCGGAGGATGCGGCGGATAACATAACCGGCTTTGACATTCGAAGGCAGCTGTCCGTCGGCAATGGCAAAAGAGATTGCGCGCACATGGTCGGCAATGACCCTCATGGCAATATCGGCCTTGATTTCTTTCCCGTACTCTTTTTCTGAAAGTTCAGCGATATGATGGATCAGGGGTTGAAAGACGTCGGTATCGTAATTGGACTTTTTGCCCTGTACGACCATGCATAAGCGTTCAAAGCCCATGCCTGTATCCACATGCCTGGCGGGCAGTGCATTGAGCTGACCGTTCGACTGGCGGTTGTACTGGATGAACACCAGGTTCCAGATCTCGATCACCAGGGGATTTCCTGTGTTGACAAGCTGGTGGCCGGGTATAAGTTTACGGTCATTGTCGTCACGAAGGTCGACATGGATCTCGGAACAGGGGCCGCAGGGGCCTGTATCGCCCATTTCCCAGAAATTGTCCTTTTTGCAACCCATCAGGATACGGTCGGCGGGAATAAGCTCTTTCCAGTAATCGAAGGCTTCGGTATCTTTCTCAAGACCTTCATTGGGATCGCCTTCGAACACAGTTACATACATCCTGTCCTTTTGGATCTTCAGCACTTCGGTCAGGAACTCCCACCCCCATTGAATGGCTTCCTTTTTAAAGTAATCGCCGAACGACCAGTTGCCCAGCATCTCGAACATGGTATGGTGATAGGTGTCTATCCCAACCTCTTCAAGATCATTGTGTTTACCCGAAACCCTGAGGCATTTCTGGGTGTCGGCCACCCTTTTGAAAGCAGCTTCCTTATTGCGCAGGAACAGGTCCTTGAACTGGTTCATCCCTGCATTGGTAAACATAAGGGTGGGATCATTTTTTATTACCATGGGTGCTGATGGCACGATCTGGTGGCTTTTTGACCTGAAGAAATCAAGAAAGGCTTGTCGTATGGCGGTTGAATTCATCTAAATCTAAGATTAACAATTCGTTAACAGGCTTTAACAATTTTTGTGAATTTGTAATTAGCGGCAAAGTTAATTATTTACTTAATTTTGCATTAGTTAGACATCCTATTTTGAGCGATTCTTTAATTCGCTGCGAATGAGCAAGGTTAAATACAAATTCAATAAAAAGTCACTTACGTTCGACCGGGTACAAACGACATTCCGGAAGAAGCTGCTGTATTTTTTCACCCATCTTTCGACCGGTGTGGTATTTGCAGTTGCCGTGCTGCTGCTGGCTTACAACTTTGTTGATTCCCCAAAGATGAAAGCACAAAAAAGGGAAATCGAACAGATGAAGTTTCAGTTCAGGATGCTGAACGACCAGCTTGACCGTGTTACGAAAGTGATCAGGGACCTTCAGGACAGGGACGACAATATTTACAGGGTGATTTTTGAAGCGGATCCCATACCTTCTTCCATCAGGGAGGCAGGGATTGGGGGGATTGACCGCTATGAGAACCTCAAAGGGTTTTCGAACGAAGACCTTATGGTTGAGACTTCAAAGCGCATGGATGAGATCCTTGGGCAGTTGTATGTTCAGTCAAAGTCGTTCGACGAGGTGTTTAATATGGCCAAGAACAAGGAACAGATGCTTGCCAGCATTCCTGCCATACAACCTATCAACAATAAGGATCTGAGGAGGATAGGCTCCTATTTCGGAACAAGGGTTGACCCGTTTTACAAGGTCAGGAAATTTCATGAAGGCATGGATTTTACTGCGGCAGTCGGGACGGAGGTTTATGCTACAGGGAACGGCACCATTGATTTTGCCGCAAGGGACGGGGAAGGCGGTTACGGAAACGAGGTGGTCATCGACCATGGATATAATTACCGTACTGTTTACGCCCATCTTTCGAGGATTTTTGTCAAGCCCGGGCAGAAGATACTGAGGGGGCAGATCATAGGTTATGTGGGCAATACGGGTAAATCTACTTCTCCCCACCTGCATTATGAAGTCCGCAAGAACATGATCCCCCTGAACCCGATCTACTTTTTCTTCAATGACCTGAGCCCTGAACAGTTCCAGATGATGCTTGATCTTTCACAACAGCCATCGCAGACCATGGATTAAACTTGTATCATGCTGAGGACCGTACATAAAATAGAAAAGATTTATTACAGCATAGGAGAGGTGGCTGAGCTGTTCGAGGTAAACCAGTCGCTCATCCGCTTTTGGGAAAAGGAATTCGACATCCTCAGTCCCCAGAAAAACAAAAAGGGAAACCGGCTGTTCACCAAATCCGACATTGAAAATCTGAAACTTATCTATCACCTGGTCAAGGAAAGGGGTTATACGCTACAGGGTGCAAAAGAGAAACTGAAGCAGAATCGTGAAAACGTAGTGAACACAGTTCAGATGATTGATTCCCTGACCCAGGTCAAAGAATTCCTTCTGGAGCTGAAAAAGGAATTATAGTCCCGCCATGCCGTTGAAGGAGTCGTTTTTTGATGATGTTTACGAAGTTGTATCGCAGATCCCCTATGGCAGGGTGACTTCCTACGGGGCCATTGCCGAATACCTTGGTTTGAGGGGATCGGCCAGGATGGTAGGCTGGGCAATGAATGCGTCCCATGCCGGTAATAAAAATGTTCCGGCCCACAGGGTCCTGAACAGGAACGGGTTTCTCACAGGGAAACATCATTTCGGGGGGCCCAAGGTGATGCAGCAGTTATTACAAAGTGAGGGCATCAGGGTGAAGGATGACAAAGTTGTGAAATTTGAAAAGTTGTTCTGGGACCCGGGAATTGAATTAGCCCTAAGCGAAAATCGATGATCAATCAGTCAATCAATCAATCAATGAAAAATATAACAAAAGATAACATTCTCCAGGCTCTCTCCCACGTGATCGATCCGGACCTGAAAAAGGACCTGGTAAGCTTGAACATGATCGATGAGGTGCAGATTGAACCCGGGAAAGTGAAGTTTAAACTCACACTTACAACACCCGCCTGCCCCTTGAAGGATTTCCTTACGCAGTCCTGCATCACGGCAATTCATGAGCATGTTGACCCCGAGCTGAAAGTGGAGGTTGAACTGTCGTCGAAAGTGACTACTAAACGAAAAGAGAACGAGGAACTGTTGAAGGATGTGAAAAACATCATCGCAGTGGGCTCGGGCAAAGGCGGGGTTGGTAAGTCCACTGTGGCTGTTAACCTGGCCATTGCCCTCGCCGGGACAGGAGCCAGGGTGGGATTGTTGGATGCCGACATTTACGGCCCCTCTATCCCCCTGATGTTCGGCCTGCTTGATGAAAAGGCCAAAGGCTTTGACCGTGACGGAAAAACCTTCGTTCATCCCTTTGAAAAGTACGGCATTAAAATGATCTCCATAGGGTTTTTCGTGGATCAGTCCAAAGCCCTTGTGTGGAGGGGCCCGATGGCTTCTACTGCCTTAAAACAGCTGTTCACCGATATTGAATGGGGGCCGCTTGATTATATGGTCATTGACCTCCCCCCGGGAACTGGTGACATTCCACTCACCCTGGTTCAGAGTTTTCCCCTCACAGGGGCCATCATAGTAAGCACTCCCCAGGAGGTTGCTATAGCTGATGTGCGCAAGGCAGCAGATATGTTCAGGAACGAACAGATCGGGATACCCATACTCGGACTGGTTGAGAACATGTCATATTTCATACCCGAAGATATGCCCGGTAAGAAATATTTTATCTTCGGCCAAAGCGGTTGCCGTAAGTTCGCCGATGAACTGCATATTCCCATCCTCGGGCAGATCCCCATCGAGCCGGCCATTGCCGGTTCAGGCGATTCGGGCAAACCCGTTGCAACAGAAGCAGGCAGCCCTTCGGGCCAGGCCTTCGTTAAACTTGCCGAGGCCGTGGCACAGCAGGTGGCGATTTCGAATTCCATAAGGGAAGTATTCGGGCATTAAGATGCGAGCGGTTCGCAATTTCGAAATTGAATATTACTACCTTTGCACCCTCAAATATTACATGACATGATTGATATTGAACTCGAGAATAAAGTAAAAAACGTAATTGAACAGATTCGTCCATACCTGCAGGCCGACGGAGGCGATGTGGAATATGTGGATATGACCGACGAAAAGATCGTGAACCTGAGGCTTCTCGGGATGTGCGGCAACTGTCCCCATTCACAGATGACCCTGAAAAACGGGATTGAAGCAGCTGTGATACGCGCCATACCTGAAATTAAAGGTGTGGAATCGGTACAGTCGGTATAATCACGAAAGGTATTTCCCTACGATAGGCATTCGACGGCCCATCCCGAAAGCTTTGGGCGAAACCCTGAGTATGGGAGGAGTCTGGTACCGCTTATATTCATTGGTGTTCACCAGCTTCAGAATACGCTTCACGGTAGCTTCATCAAAACCCGATTCAATCAGTTCCCTGGGCCCTTTTCTTTCTTCGATATACTGAAGAAGTATTTTATCCAGGACCTCGTATTCGGGCAATGAATCCGAATCTTTCTGTCCGGGTCTGAGCTCAGCCGAAGGTGGTTTAACGATTGAGTTCAGGGGGATGAGCTCTTTTTCACGGTTAATATACCTGGCCAGCTCATACACCTGGGTTTTATATACATCCCCGAGTACCGAAAGTCCCCCGCACATATCCCCGTATAAAGTGCCGTAACCTACAGCCGCCTCGCTTTTATTGGAAGTGTTCAATAAGATATACCCGAACTTATTCGATAATGCCATCAGTATAACCGCCCTGATCCTGGCCTGTATATTCTCTTCGGCAAGGTTGAATGGCTTCCCCCGGAACTGAGCCTCGAGGCTGTGCACTATTGCATTATACGATTCTTCGATGGAAATGATCTCATGTTCCGTGCCAAGGTTCATCGCCAGGTCCCGGGCATCTTTTATACTGTGTTCTGATGAAAATTCTGAAGGAAGAAGTACGGCTTTTACATTGTCCTTGCCCAGGGCTTCTGCTGCGAGCACCAGGGTTACAGCCGAGTCTATCCCGCCCGACAAACCCAGGATTGCTTTAGCAAACCCCATTTTATGAAAGTAGTCCCTAATGCCCATTACCAGGCCATCATGTATCAGGGAGACCACAGCTTCACCTGAGGGTCCTGCAAGCCGGCCATCCATGGCATTGCTGTCAAAGATTCTGAAATCTTCTTCAAACCTCCTGAGGCTTTCAACCAAATGCCCGGCAGCATCGATCACCATAGACCCGCCGTCGAAAAGCAATTCGGTTTGTCCTCCCACATGATTCACATAAATAAGGGGAATGGAGTAGGTCACTGCATTCCGCCTCAGAACCTCAAACCTTTCGGCAGGCTGGGTGTAATGAAAAGGGGAAGCCGCGATATTGATTAGCAGGTCGGGGTTTAAACCGATCAGCTCATCCATAGGGTTCCTTACATATAAAGGGTCATCGGTGATATTCCAAAGGTCCTCGCAAATCGTTAACGCGATCCTGCTCCCCTTGTATTCGATCACCTCAAAGGGAAGACGGTTCGGTTCAAAATAACGGTACTCGTCAAACACATCATAATTCGGCAGAAGGGTCTTGTGAGCCTGGCCCTGTATCCTTCCATCGGCAAGAAAATAAGCGGTATTGTAAAGGGGTTTTCCCTTGAGAGCCGGGTTTATCGAAGGGCTGCCTGCGATAGCGGCAATGCCTACACACTCTTCGGCAATCCTGAGAACACCCTGGTAACATTTCTCAATGAAATCATCAAACTCGAGGAAATCACGGGGCGGATATCCACATACCGATAATTCGGCAAAAACAACCAGCTCGGCCCCTTCTGACCGGGCCCTCCTGATGCCATCGATGATGCGGGCCACATTGTCTTCAAAGTCGCCAATACGGTAATTCAGCTGCGCAATTGCAATCTTCATAATTAAAACATTACCCCCAGGTTCAGTTCGGCGTAGTTAAGGTAAGCTTTCTGGTTCAGTCTTGATAAGTTGTTAGCTCCTTTAAGAACGTTATTCAGGCTGTTGCTGTATCCAAGCCCGAAAAACAATTTTGTCGCCTGGTCAAGGTGCAACTCTGCTCCCAAGCCGATCAGCAATGCTTCCCTGATGGTTGTCGTTTGATAGGTTATGCCGGATTTCCCGCTCTCGGTATACCCGTTATTGGCTGTATAATCATTTTTTGCAGTGGCTGATATCCTAAACCCTGTGCCAAACCCGATCTGCCCGAAAAATGAGAACTTGCCGAAATCTTTCGTGAACATCTTGACCATCACGGGGATCTCTAAATAAAAGAAACTCAGTGAACTGTTGGTCGTGCCTTTTACCTTCCCCTGTATACTGTCGGCATAAGAGAGTTTCCCGCCTAAAAGCAACATGTTAAATCCTGTTGAAAGCGCATAATGCTCGGCAAAATAGATATCGGTCACCAGCCCGAGAACCCCTCCCATCCTCACGCCCTTACTGCTGTACCCCTGGGTGCTTGGAACCATGAATGTGATGTCAGGGGCTAATTTAAGCCCCAGTTTTACATCCCCAAGTTTCTGTGCATTCACGGCCTGTATGGGAAGCAGTCCAACTACAACAAATAATAATAGGTATTTTTTCATTTTATCCCGGGCTTAAACCATAAAAAACAAATTTAAAGATTAAAGAATGCGCCGGTTTTCTATTTTCAATAATTTTATCCAAAAATAATCAACCGTTAATCACGTTTGTTTGTTTATGAAGCAATTCACCTTTCTGCTGGTCTTTATTTTGGCTTTAGGCGGATGCGGGCGCAGGAATAACAGCGATGTCGATGTTTCAGGCATTAACTGTCCCCCCGTCCAAATCCGGCGTTATGACCTTGACCTTTTCAATGCCAACAATGCCCGGCTTGCTGTCAACCTCAGGCAGCTTCAGCCGAAGTACAGGCTTTTCCTGGGCGACAGCCTGGATGACCCCTCAAAGATATCCGCCTTGAAAGATTATCTTGAGAGCCCCAGGAACCAGGATTTTATCAGGGCCGTCAGGATTAAATATCCCGAACTTAGTTACCTCGAAAAAGACCTCACCGAAGCCTTCAAACATTTCAAATATTATTTCCCCTCGTTTCACATCCCTTCGGTTTACGCTTATATTTCAGGAGGAGATTATGAATACCCCATACAGTTTTCCGATTCGGTATTGCTCATAGGCCTCGATAACTACCTGGGAAAGACCTTTGCACCGTATAAAGAGGACGGGGTTTCACTTTACCAGCTGAACCGGATGAGTGCCGAATACATTGTCCCTGATTGCGTGAGGCTGCTTGCCAGTTCTGAGTTTCCGGTAGAGACCGGGGGGACCAGCCTTCTCGACCTTATGGTTGAGGCGGGCAAGAGGCTTTACATACAGGATGCGATCCTGCCGAAGACCCCAGCCAGGATCAAGATCGGTTATACCCCTGAGCAGTTCGACTGGATGACAAAAAATGAGAAACAGGTTTGGGCGGCTGTCATTGAAAACCGGATGCTGTATTCAAACGATGGCCGTGTAATACGGGTGTTTACCTCCGACGGCCCTTTCACCGCTGAATTTTCCAAGGCTTCCCCTCCTTTGCTCGGCAACTGGATCGGCTGGCAGATCGTGAAACAGTACATGGAAAACAATCCTGAAGTCAGCCTTGAACAGCTGTTAAAAGAAAAGGATTCCCAGAAGATCCTTGCCGGTTCGAAGTACAAACCCGAAAAATAATTTCAATTTTCCTGTCACTTTTTTAATGTTGGCGGATTAAGGATTACCAAGATCTCCGCCATGCTGGTAAAAACATACGGATGTGCCCTTATAGGGATCCAGGCCCTGCTGATCACCATAGAAGTCAATATTGACCAGGGGATACAGTTTTTTATGGTAGGTCTGCCCGATAATGCTGTGCGCGAGAGCCACCAGCGTATTGAATCGGCCCTGAAAAACAACGGCTTCAGGATTCCCGGCAAAAAGATCGTCATCAATATGGCGCCTGCCGATATCCGCAAAGAGGGTTCTTCATATGACCTTCCCATAGCCATAGGCATACTCGCGGCTTCGGAAATGATTAAAACAGATAAGCTTGAAAAACTCATGATCATGGGTGAGCTTTCCCTCGACGGCAGTTTGCTACCTGTAAAAGGGGCCTTGCCCATCTCGCTGGAAGCCAGGAAGCAGGGTTTCAAAGGGCTTATACTGCCTGCAGGCAATGCAAGGGAAGCTGCGGTTGTTGAGGGTATAGAGATATTCGGGGCCGGGAACATAAAGGAGGTGATTGATTATTTTAACGGGGATGGCAGCTTGCCAGGTACAAAGGTTGACATACAGGCCGAATTTGAGCGTGGAAACAGCTGCATGGGCCTGGATTTTGCAGACGTAAGGGGGCAGGAAAATATCAAAAGAGCACTGGAGATAGCAGCAGCTGGAGGGCATAATGTGCTTTTGATAGGCCCGCCGGGAGCGGGTAAGACGATGATGGCCAAGCGCCTTCCGTCGATCCTGCCTCCCCTCGTTCTGCAGGAGGCGCTCGAAACGACCAAGATCCATTCGGTGGCCGGCAGGCTCAACGGTTCCGGCCCGCTCATAACAAGCAGACCATTCAGGTCGCCGCATCATACAATTTCACCTGTTGCCCTTGTAGGTGGAGGTTCAGTTCCCCGGCCGGGGGAAATTTCCCTGGCTCATCACGGGGTTTTGTTCCTGGATGAACTGCCGGAGTTCAACAGGCAGGTGCTGGAAGTGCTGAGGCAGCCTATGGAGGACAGGGTGGTGACAGTTTCCAGGGCTAAGGTCAGCACTACCTACCCGGCCAGTTTCATGCTTGTTGCAGCCATGAACCCCTGTCCCTGCGGGTATTACAACCATCCCCAAACTCCCTGCCAGTGCAACCCGGGGATCATCCGTAAGTACCTTCACAAGATCTCAGGCCCTCTTTTCGACAGGATAGATATACAACTCGAGGTGGTTCCTGTTCCTTACCGTGATCTCAGGGATCAGCCATCGGCAGAAAGCAGTAATGAAATGAGGGCAAGGGTAGTAAATGCGAGGCGAAGGCAGGAGCTGAGATTCAGCGGTTCCAAGGGTGTTTACAGCAATGCACAGATGAACCCCCGACAGCTCAGGCAATACTGCCGGCTGGATGATGCTTCCAATGCACTCCTGAAGAATGCCATGGATAAACTTGGCCTTTCGGCCAGGGCTTATGAACGGATCTTAAAGGTCTCTCGTACTATTGCCGACCTGGGCAATTCCGACGAGATCAAGGCCGAATACCTTGCCGAAGCTATAACCTACCGTTCGCTTGACAGGGAAAACTGGGGACAATGATCAGATGTAAAGATCGGCGATCACAAAGCAGGCGTAAATCACCGAGGCGATCCCGTTCAATGTGAAAAAGGCCAGGTTGACCTTGCTCAGGTCGTTTGGTTTTACCAGGATGTGCTGGTAAATGATCAGGGCTGTATAAACGGCCATCCCGGCCCAGTATACCTTGCCAAACGGCCCGACCAGGCCTGCGGTAATCAGAAATCCGACGGAAATCACATGAAATATTATGGAGAGGAGAAGGGCATTCTTTTTGCCAAGAAATACCGGCAGGGATTTCAGTTTCTGCGACTGGTCAAAAGCAAGGTCCTGCATGGCATAAATGATGTCAAATCCTGCCACCCAAAAGATCACCGAGAATGAAAACAGCAGGGGTAATATGGCAAAATGAGCGGTTACGGCAATATAAGCCCCGATGGGAGCAAGGGCCAGTCCCAATCCCAGAAAGACATGCGAAAGAGCTGTGAACCTTTTGGTGAAACTGTATCCCATCACAACCAGCAAAGCTATGGGGGAGAGAAAAAAGCAGAGAATGTTCAGAAGGTAGGCCGAACCCATGAAAAGCAGGGCATTGATGATGATAAATGCAAGGGCTGCCTTTTTGCTGATGATATTCCGGGGCAACTCCCGCCCTGAGGTACGGGGATTTTTCCTGTCGATCTCAATATCGGCATAACGGTTAAAGGCCATGGCCGTATTCCTTGCAAATAAAACGCATAAAATAACAAGCAACAGGCTGCGTATGCTCACCAGGCTTTGTGTTTCCTTAAAGGCAAGGAACAATCCTATCATTGCAAAGGGTAATGAAAAAAGGGTATGATGGATCTTTACCAGCGAAAAATACCTGCCTACGTTCTTAAATTGTTTTTGCACATTTTCATTTTAGGACTGCAAAATTAACAAAAGAGCGTTGCAATTGTACTTTTCCCCAAAGCTGTATGCCTGGAAGTGTAACTTAAAAGCACAATAATCGTCAAAAGAAGTGGTTATTCTAAAGGGCCGTTATCATGGCCTGTTTTTTATATTTTATGGGCAGGTTAAAGCAATCAGTTTCAGCTTATTTAAGGCATCGTTTATCGGTTCAGTCAAAATACAGCCTGCATTCCCCTTTCATTTATCAGTTCTGGGCAGGGATAATCAGGAACAAAACCTCTTATCCTGCATATATCAGGCTTGAAAGTTTGAGGAAGGAACTGCTGAAAGATGAAAGGACGATCAACAGGCTTGATTTGGGTGCTGGCGCCCGTGCTGATGCCCCGGCTACAAAGCCGGTGAAAGTGAGGGAAATTGCAAAGCGCTCGCTGGTATCGCCTGCAAAAGGCCGGTTTCTTTACAAGCTGGTAAAGGCAAACCAGCCCGCTTCAATCATTGAACTGGGGACCTCCCTTGGCCTGAGCGCCCTGTATATGGCCGAAGCCGCCCCGGATGCAAGGATAATCACAGTTGAAGGCTGCCCTGAAACTGCAGCCCTCGCCCGTTCCAATTTTGAAAAATCAGGGAAAGAAAATATTACTGTAATTACTGGGGCTTTCGGGGACAAACTCGGGGAAGCTTTAAGTCTTGTACCCCATCCTGATATGGTATTTTTCGACGGGAATCATCGGCAGAAACCCACCCTGGAATACTTTGAAGAATGCCTGCCCGGGCTGCATTCGGGCTCTGTTGCGGTTTTTGATGACATCCACTGGTCGGGCGAAATGGAAGAAGCCTGGAAACTCATCATTGCCAGGCCCGAAGTCAGGGTAAGCATCGACCTGTATTATATGGGCATACTATATTTTCGCGAAGAACTTAGTAAAGAAGATTTTGTACTACGATTTTAACCTTTTATCTTTGATCCATGGAAAAAGAGATCATTCGACTTGACAATATTGTAAAAAACTACAAAGTGGGAACCGTAGTGGTTGAAGCCCTGCGTTCTATCTCGCTGGTCATCCGTAAAAATGAATTTGTTGCGATCATGGGGCCTTCAGGTTCGGGAAAATCAACCCTGATGAACATCCTGGGCTGCCTGGATACTCCTTCAGGGGGAAGCTATATGCTGAACGGCCATGACGTGAGCAAGATGGACGATAACAACCTTGCCGAAATCAGAAACCGTGAGATCGGTTTTGTATTCCAGACCTTTAACCTGCTGCCCAGGTCGACAGCCCTGGAAAATGTGATGCTTCCGCTCATCTATGCCGGGTATGGAAAGGCTAAAAGGCTTGAAAGGGCTACCAGCGTCATTGATGAAGTGAAATTAAGGGACCGTATGTCGCACAAGCCGAATGAGCTTTCGGGGGGGCAGCGCCAGCGTGTAGCTATCGCCAGGGCACTGGTTAACAATCCTGCCATCATACTTGCCGACGAACCCACCGGGAACCTCGACTCCAGGACGTCTATAGAGATTCTTGGACTGCTCGAAGAGATCCACCGCCGGGGTAATACGGTGATCATCGTGACCCATGAGGAAGATATCGCCCTTCACACTCACCGCCTCATCAGGCTGATCGACGGGAAGATCTCATCCGACGAACAAAATAAACATATCAAGACCATCGCCGATTACCAGTTTGCCTAGGTCCTGAAATAAAATTCCTGCATGGTAAAAGAAGTCAGTTACAAGAAACTTTTCGATTCGTTCAGCCGCCTGAACATCATGGTGATAGGCGATGTCATGGTGGATTCATACCTGTGGGGTAAAGTCGAGAGGATATCACCCGAGGCTCCCATTCCTATTGTCGCCTTGAAAAGGAGGGAGCACAGGATGGGAGGAGCGGCCAATGTTGCCATGAATATAAAGGCGATGGGCGCAAAACCTGTTTTATGTTCGGTGATCGGGACCGATGACAAGGGTGACATTTTCCTTGAACTAATGAAAAAGGAAAAGATGAACACCTCGGGCATCGTCAGGAGCCAGAGAAGGATTACCACCACCAAATTCAGGATATTTGGAAATACTTACCAGATGCTTAGGGTTGATGAAGAGGAGGAGGACGATCTTGTTCATGCCGACTACCTGACTCTTTCGAGGGTCATCGACCGCATACTGGAAACAGAGAATATTCACGGTATCATCTTCCAGGATTATAATAAGGGGGTGCTTACTCCCAAGCTTATTCAGGAGGTTGTAAAAAAAGCCCGCAAACGGAATATCCCGACATCGGTGGATCCCAAGAAAAAGAATTTTGAGGCCTTCGCAAATGTTACTTTGTTTAAACCTAACCTCAAGGAACTCAGGGAAGGCCTGAAGATAGAACTGGATTCCTCCGACCGTAACGCCATTATCGAGGCATCCCAGTCGCTGAGGGAAAAACTGAAATGCGATTTTGTGATGACAACACTTTCGGAACAGGGCGTTTTAATGAGCATGAAAGACAAACTGGACAGTAAAAATCTTTTTATTCCTGCCCATATAAGGTCGATATCCGATGTGAGCGGGGCAGGGGATACCGTGATCAGCGTAGCTTCACTTTGCATGGCAGCCCAGCGCTCCCCCTATGAAATTGCTTATATTTCAAATCTTGCTGGCGGACTTGTTTGCGAGGAAGTCGGGGTGGTACCTATAAACAAGGACAAGCTTCTGAAGGAAGTCATATCCCTTTTGTGACGATGGATCGCGATGCAGATGTCATCATTTCGGGAGCCGGTCCGGCCGGTACCCTGGCTGCATACTATCTTCAGAAATCAGGCATCAGTGCGTTGATCCTCGAAAAGTCTGCTTTCCCGAGATATAAGGTCTGCGGGGCAGGGCTCACGCATAAAATCCTTTCCATTCTCCCGTTCGACATCCATCCCCTCGTCCATACTACCATTCATTCATTCCGATTTTCATCGGGATTCTCTGAGGTGTATACCAGGTCCAGCGGGACTCCGCTGATGTATTGCACTATGAGAGATGAACTGGATGCTTTTTTACTGGAAAAAGCAGTGGCGGCAGGTGCAAAAGTGCACACTTCAGAGAAGGTAAGCGGGATACAACAGTATGGAGAAGAGCTTACCGTGAAGACCTCAAAGGGGGAATACCGTTCTTTATTCCTTATCGGGGCTGATGGGGCATCAAGCCTTGTTGCCAGGACGTTTGGACTGAACAGAGATATTGAATGGGGTATGGCCTGGGAAGCCGAGGTGAAGTCCTCGCCTGAACTGATTTCTCAATATAAAGATACTGTGTTCCTCGACTGGGGAACTTTTCCCGGGGGTTACGCCTGGATTTTCCCTAAAAAGGATCATTTCTCCATTGGAATAGGAGGCCCGGCCTATATGGCCGGCAGGATGCCCGAATATTATGAAAAATTCGTTGCCTCAACTGGAATCCCGCTTAACGAAACGATCTCGAACCGTTCCCATCCTCTCCCGGTACGAATTAAAAAAGGAGTTTTTCACTCCAACAGGATAGTGGTTGCTGGGGATGCCGCAGGACTCACCGATGCCCTGACCGGCGAAGGAATATACTGGGCTGTGAAAAGCGGGATGATGGCGGCAGAAGTGATCAGGGACAGGCTTGACGGAAAAATTTCCGATCTTGCATTGTATTCCGAAAGGATCAATTCGGAGATCATGCCCGAAATGCTTGAAGCGAGGAATATTGGCGCCTTGTTCAATGCAATCCCGCTAAGGATTCATCATCGGGTCCGCGACAGCGAGAGGGTATGGAAGGCATTCGGGAAAGTTCTCCGCGGTGAACGTAATTTTACTGACGTTCCAAAGGCTTTCGGGAAATGGAAAGTTTTCTGGAAACCGGTTTGCTCACTGGCATACCTCATCCAGGCGCATAAAGAAAAAAAGTTCATGAAAAATGCCAGGTAAAGTAAAGTCAGTTCTGATCACAGGGGCGGGGAGGGGACTGGGTAAAGCCCTTGCTTTAACATACCTTGAGAAGGGCTGGATGGTTTTTGCCTCCGACCTGGAAGAACCTGCATTTACCGATTCCCTGAGTTTGTCATTGTTTGAAAGGCTGCCCGGATTAACAAGCTATTTCAGGCCACTTAAAATGGATGTGACTGCGGATGAGTCTGTTGCCAGGGCTTTTGGTTTATTGAATGAAGCGCATGCGAAACTTGACCTGATCATTAATAACGCGGGGATCGACGGCTATTTCCTGCTGTCGGAAGCTCCTGCAAGCGAGTTCAGGCGCATATTCGAGGTTAACGTGTTCGGGGCGTACAGGGTGAACCAGGTTTTTTTGCACATTCTGAGGAAACCGGGCGGAAGGATTATTCACATCGGCAGTGAAAGCCTTAACCTTACCATGCCATTCATGGCATACCCGCTTTCGAAGAAACTGGTCGAAGGTTATGCAAAGGCCCTGAGGCAGGAATTGCGCTTCAGGGGAATAGACGTTGTTATGGTAAGGCCGGGTGCTATCGATACGCAACTTCTCAAAACTGTTTCGGATCTGCCTGTTCAAAGCAGGGAGGAGGCAACGACTGATCCGCTGAAGGCTGCGTTTAATGCTTTTGCCTCCCAGGCATCGAAGGAGATCGGGAAAGTTACAAGCCCCGGAGAAGTCGCAGGTTTTATATACAAAATATCATGTAAGAACAGGCCCAGGGCGGTTTACCGCATTAACAACATGCTGCAGCTGAGGATTGCCGCCCTGCTGCCGTTCAGGCTTCTTGAAAACATTGTTTACAAACGCCTCAGCAAAGGGTAAAATGAGAATAAGCTCCGAAATATGGATTAAGGCAGGAATAGTACTGATAATACTGTTTTCCTTTTATACCTATTCCGAGAACTTCTTTCCCCTCCTGAACTCCGATATGGCGGTGAATATCCTGATGACGCCTTCATTTTCCCTGCCTCATGATATTTATTTCTGGGGGCAGGACCGCTCGGGGAACCTGATCCCCCTGCTTTCACATTATTTCTATTTAATGAGCGGAATAAAGCCTGTTGTCATTGTTTCGCTGGTGCATTATTTTATACTTGCTGCAGGCTTCTGGGCGCTGACCCGTTTCGTCAAAACCGGCTACGGCAGGATAGTGCTGGCCCTGTTATGGTTCCTGCCACCCCTGCATTTCCGGGAATACCTGTTGATCCTATACGGAGTCCAGGTTAGCCTGGTGGTAATTGCGCTGAATTTCCTTGACAGGTCCTTTAAAACGAAGCTTCAATGGAAATACCTGTTGTGGTTATCGGCTTCCTGCCTGATGTTTATAATAGGAGTCTGGGTTTCGGACATGGTGCTGGTTAGTATTTTGGCTTTGCTGGTAACCGGGGTCCTGTATTTTTTATCGGCCAGGAAAGACCCGCTTAGATCATTATCCTGGAGGGGTGCCATGGTCCCGTCTTTTTGTGTCCTCTTATGGGCTGTGGCTGGCTTCCTGGTTTTGCATTATTCCAAGTCCGTATCAACAATCGTCCAAACCTATGACCAGGGCTTGCTGGCAAATACTTCTTCAATTTTTATGAATATCAGGATCGTGATTGAATCGGTGGTGAAGGTCTTTTTGTTTTCTTCGGAAAGCGGTATTGAAAGTGTATTTGCATGGGGCCTTTTAGCCTTGATGATATTTTTATTTTTGCCTGTGAACAGGAAATCAGGAACCCTACAGAAAATTACCGAAAATCCCTGGTTTTATTTTTTCCTCGCCGAAGCTTTGTTTACACTTGCTTCCGTCCTTTCGTCCCGCTGGGTCGCCGCTAACGGAGCGGGAAGGAGGTATTTTACAACTTTCTTCATGTCGGCCTGCATCTGCTTTGTATTATGGCTTGAAAACCTGCCGAAAAACAGGCTGCAGTTACCCCTGAAATCCGCCTTCCTGATCTTAGTGATAACGGCTTCCCTGAGCGGCTGCTTCAGGTTTTATTATCCCGAAATAAAGCCATCGAGAATCAGGGTGATATCGGCTTTGAAATACATGGGAAACATCGGCATTATTGCCGAATACTGGAATGCGTACATGACCGCCAGCCCCGACCCCTTACATATTAAAGTCACCGCCCACGACAAGGATTATGTACGTAACCCGGATCTTGTAAATGAAGTGTTCGGCCAGCCGAAAATTTACCTGATCAAGGATGGCTGGCTTGAGTCGTTCCCCGACACCATAGTGCAGTTCGGGCGTACCCTGAAAAAGCAGGGCAGGTCTTTCCATCTTGCTGATGCCTGGCTGAACAGGTACACGGTGGTTAGAAAGTGAAAAACCCGGGAGCAACAAGCAATCCCGGGTTTTTAATAAAGTAAGCCTGGTAAGATGAGTGTTATGATTTTACGATGAGCGCGTTTTAATCTACATTTTTATGCAGAAAAGAGTTTTCTGAGCGGAGCTCAATGCTTTTGTCGGCTGATTCTCCAAGCGAGTACGCGGCGGCATGGGGCTCCGATGAAGGAGTCACATCAAGCAGGTCGACATTCCTGCGTTTGTAAGCAGGGACGGCTTCAAGCTCATAGATGTTGGAAGGGTCGATCGGGGTATGGTTCTTTAGTTTTTCGCTGAGGAACCTGAGTTTGTTCACCCTGTCGTTGGCCCGGCGGTCATGATCCTCCTGTGACGGAGTATGGCCGGGATGTTCTGCAGGCTGGGTTTTTAAGAAAGGGGAAGGCTCTTCGGTCCTTTGTGAATGAAACTCACTAACGAATTCAGGTTCAGTTATACTTTTGGTTTCACTTACAATGGTTTCAGGATGGGTGAAGAGCTGCTGGTTATCCATGGTAAATTCGATGGAACGAGGGGAAATCTCGTTGCTGAAATCAACGGATCCTTCCATAACGGGTTCCGGTTCGGCAAACATCGGCTCGGTGAGGGGAGAAACCAGGCTGATCTCTTCAATTGTTTCTTCGACCTTAGGCAGGTGCGGAGTTATTCTCTGTTCGATTATACGTTTTTCAACCTTCGAGTCAATCTTTTGTCCGTAAAGATCATGAAGTATAACATCCTGCGGCCTGCTGGGGTCTTTCTGACGGTGTTCCGGGTCAAAGCCTGTAGCAATAATTGTAACGCTGATATTTTCGGCCAATGTTTCATCGGTACCTGTTCCCCAGATGACTTCTGCCGATGATTTGGTTTTACTCTGGATGTAATCGGTGATCTCGGTTACCTCATCCATGGTGATCTCTTCGGCTCCGCTTGAAATATAGAGCAGGAGGTTGCTGGCGCCTTCGATGTCGTTATTGTCGAGAAGCGGGGAGCTGAGGGCTTCTTCAACTGCCTTGAGAGCCCTGTCTTCGCCTCCTGCAACACCGGTGCCGAGGATGGCAACGCCGCTGTTCCTCATCACCGTTTTTACATCCTCGAAATCAACATTGATATGGCCTGTAACTGTAATAATCTCGGCTATGCCTTTGGCTGCCGTGGTAAGAACATTATCGGCTTTTTTAAATGCCGCGGATAACCTGAGGTCGCCGCAAAGCTCCCTCAGCTTGTCATTGCTGATGATCAGCAGGGCATCAACCTGTTTTTTCAACTGCTGAAGCCCTTCTTCGGCATATTGCTTGCGCTTTCTTCCTTCAAAGGCAAAAGGAATAGTCACTATTCCCACAGTCAGGATATCCAGCTCTTTTGAAATCTGGGCAATCACGGGCGCTGCACCGGTGCCGGTACCGCCTCCCAGGCCTGCCGTGATAAAGAGCATTTTCGTTCCCTTATCCAGTATGGCTCTTATGTCGGCCGCATTCTCCAGGGCTGCATTCCGCCCAACCGATGGAACGGCTCCGGCACCCAGCCCGCTGGTCAGATTCGCACCCAACTGGATCTTTGTGGGGACAGGACTGGATTCCATTGCCTGGGCATCGGTATTGCAGATTATAAAATCCACTCCTACAATTCCCTGGTTAAACATATGGGTCACAGCGTTGCTGCCGCCACCGCCGACACCTATAACTTTTATTATAGATGACTGGTTTTTAGGGAGATCAAACTTTAAAATATCGCTCATGTTGTTCATGATTACTTCCGTTTAAAATTAAATATTTGGACTGCCCGTTTTTTTATTATATATTTTATTTATTAACAGAATGATTGTTAATAGCGGAATTATTCAATGTCTTCTTCAAACAAGCCCTTAATCTTGTCAAGGAAAAGTTCGGGGAATGACCGCCTTACCCGTGAAGGATCCTTCACTTTTTTTTGCTTTATCTTTTTCGGTTTCCCGGGTTCTGCCTTAGGCTCTTCAGGTTCTTCCTCAACTTCCTTCACTTTATCCTGCTCCTTCTCGTACCTCTCGATGCCGATTTCAACCAGCCCGATCCCTGTGGCGTACATGGGGCTTGCCATTTCGGGAGGGATTTCGTTGCTAAGATGTTCATTGGGGTAACCTATCCGGGTATCAAAACCTGTGATAAATTCAGCAAGCTGGGCAATGTGCTTTAACTGTGCACCTCCTCCTGTAAGGACGATTCCTCCCAGCAGCTTTTTCTCATACCCCGAATTCTTGATCTCGTAGTATATATGTTCAATGATCTCTTCCATACGGGCCTGTATGATACTGGCAAGGTTCTTCAGGCTGATTTCCTTTGGGGGCCGGCCACGCAGACCGGGGATGGCAACAATTTCCTCTTCCTTGTTTTCCTTTGCAAGCGCTGAACCGAATTTTATTTTCAGTTCTTCGGCATGTTTCTTGATAATGGAACAGCCTTCCTTTACGTCCTCCGAGATGATCTCACCTCCCAGGGGAATAACAGCCGTGTGCCTGATAATTCCTTCATGGAAAATGGCAATATCGGAAGTACCGCCTCCGATATCGACCAGGACGATGCCTGCTTCCTTCTCATCCTCGCTCAGTACTGCCTCGGCCGAAGCAATAGGTTCCAGGATCAGCTCAACAACCTCGAGCCCCGCTTTGCGTACACATTTGTAAATGTTCTTCGCTGCAGCGGTCTGCCCGATGATGATGTGAAAGTTGGCTTCAAGCAGGCGCCCGTTCATTCCCTTTGGTTTTGAAATTCCATGGTCGCCGTCGATACTGAATTCCTGGGCGATAACATCAAGAATCTCTTCACCCGGGTTCATGTTCAGGTTGTACATGCTGTTGCAGAGCTTGTCAATATCCTCCTGGCTTATTTCGCTGTCGAAATTTTCCCTGATCATACTTCCCCTGTGCTGAAGGCTTTTAATGTGCTGCCCTGCAATACCCACATTCACATACTTGATGTCAACCCCCGACTTGGAGGAGGCCTCGGCAACCGCTTCACGTATTGACTGAACAGTGTTCTCAATATTGGCTACCACTCCGCGCTTTACACCTATACTCGGAACTTTCCCGTACCCGAGTATTTCTATTTTACCATGTTCGTTTTTACGCCCAACGATAACCGCGATTTTTGTTGTCCCTATGTCGAGACCTACAATGATTCCTGAGTTTTTCATATGCTACTGAAGTTTTGAACAGACCACTTGATTTGTATATTTTATGTTGATGTAATTGTATTTATTCCATCCTATGATATTCAGGCCTTTCTTGTAAAAGACCAGAAGCTTTTTAAATTTTTCGTCAAGATTGTCGGCTCTTCCCAGCATGATCACATGGCCGCCGACTTTTGGCAGAAGTTCGAACTCCTGAGTGGGAGTTACATAGATCTGGTCGATGTCGGCTTTCAGGAATTTGTCACGGTTGATAAAGAGCGCAAGCTTATAGAGCTCAAGCAGTAAAGTGTCGGCCGGCCCCAGGGTGTCGCCGTACATCGGCGTCTCTATCCTGAAGTTCCTGTTGGCCATGTATGAATGAGATATGTTCCCGTTTGCCACAAGCACCCTTGCCGGGTAGAAGGGATTAGGCGGAAGCAGCCGCCCTGAGCCGTCAACATAAAAAGTTTCGTATTTACTGTTGATGATCCTCAGAATGGGCTCTCTTTGTTTGACTTCTGCACAGATATTGCCGTCAAGGCTTTCGTAGATATGAACCTTTTCAACGTATGCCTGCTGCTTTATAGACCGTTCGATCTGCCTGATATTGATCCATCCCATGGGCTTGCCGCTGATCCTGCCTGTCGTCCTGCGGATGATGGAATCAATATCTTCTTTCATGACAAGCTTATCGGCCTGGCCGTAGTCCATGGTTACGTAAATTCTGCGGCATGGCCTGTTATACTGTTCAAAACTTGTGAAACCTACAAGAAAACAGGCTCCTGCCACAAGCAGTATCCACATCGCCACGTACGCTATTTTCCAGAATTTTTTCATTTGTCAAATGCTCTTCTGATTGGTTCCACAAGCTGATCGATATCTCCTGCCCCCAAGGTCAGAAGCACCGACGGCTTTCGCTTCTTCAGGTATTGTATCAACCTGCCTTTTTCGATGATCCGTTTGTTCTTTGAACCCATTTTCCCCAGTATCATCCCGCTGCTGACCCCTTCAATGGGTTTTTCCCTGGCAGGATAAATGTCGAGCAGCACAACTTCATCCAGCAGGTCGAGGCTGAGGGCAAAGTCATCGGCAAAATCCCGGGTTCGTGAATATAAATGAGGCTGAAAAACACCCAGGATCTCCCTGCCGGGAAATATTTCTTTTACAGCTGTTATACAGGCTCTCAACTCTTCAGGATGATGGGCATAATCGTCGATAAATACAAAACTGCGTTTCTTTACCTTGAAATCGAATCTCCTGACCACCCCCTGGTATGACTTCAGCGCTTTGGAAACCTTTGCCTGGCTCAGCCCCATAAGAAATGCAGCGGAAGTGGCGGCAAGGGCGTTTTCAAGGTTGAACAAGCCCGGCAATCCGAGAACAAGATTAGCCCACACATCGTTCGGACTGCAGAAATCGTAATGGTAAACGCCATTGCGTATGCCAATGCCTGTTGCAAGGAAGTCTTTCGTTGCTGTGGGCTTTGAAGCTTTCTTTTTGTTCACTGCATAGGAAAACACATTGTAATCCCTGCTCCTTAAAGGTTTTACTTTTAAGCCTGATTTCATTATCAGCGAGCCGCCTTTTTTGATCCTCCCTGTAAACTCATTGAATGAATCGAGCATCTCTCCATGGGTATTGTAGATGTCAAGATGGTCGGGATCGGCCGATGTGATGATGGCGATATCGGGTGAAAGCTGAAGAAAGGAACGGTCGAATTCATCGGCTTCAACAACGCAGACGGCCGGAACCGTTCCCCGGGTGTCGATAAGGAAATTCGTTTCGTAATTCTTTGAGATGCCTCCCAGGAAGGCAATATGAGGTATCCCTGCACTTTTAAGGATATGGGCTACCAGGCTTGAAGTGGTGGTCTTGCCATGGGTGCCGGCAACAGCAATGGTGAAATAATCAGAGGAGATCATTCCCAGTACCTCCGAACGCTTCATCATCCTGATCTTTTTTCTCAGGATATATTTGAATTCTTTGTTTTCACGGGGGATGGCAGGAGTGTAAATGACAAGCGAAGTGGTTTTCGGGATCAGCTCAGGGCTTTCATCAAAATGTATTTCCATGCCTTCGCGCTCAAGCTGCCCGGTCAGGGCAGTGGGGGTTTTATCGTAACCCGAAACTTTTGAACCTATATGCATAAAATACCGGGCCAGGGCGCTCATTCCGATGCCTCCTATCCCAAGAAAATATACCGATGAAAACTCTTCAGGTTTCATTACCCTTGTCTCTTTTTGTCCGTTTGTGTCAATCCCAGCGCTTCATCCGCGATCTTTTCAGCCGCATCCCCAACGGCCATTGATAATATATTCCGTTTGAGTTCTTCCTGCAAGGCCTTATCGGCAAGCAAAGCTGAGAGCGCAGCCCCGAGCTTTTCCACAGCCTCATTGTCACTCAGCATAATGGCGGCATTTCTCCCGGCAAGAGCCATCGCGTTTTTCGTCTGGTGGTCTTCGGCCACATTGGGAGAGGGAATGAGAATAACCGGCTTTCCTGCTGCGCATAGTTCTGAAATCGCGATTGCACCTGCCCTCGAGATGACCACATCGGCAACTGAATAAGCCAGGTCCATCCTGTCGATGAAAGCTTTCAGATTCACATTGCGGTTCTTTCCATTAAAACCGGCTGCATTAAGCTCAGCGCTTATGTTCTCATAATAATACCTGCCGCATTGCCACAGCCATTGAATATCCTTGCGTGCTTCAGCGGTTTTAAGGCAGCTTATGACGCTCTGGTTGATGGTTCCTGCGCCCAGGCTTCCCCCTATCACAAGGATGATCGTTTTATTACCCTCAAGCCCGAATTCCTTTAATCCATCCTCCCTTCGGTAATTCAAACCCTCAAGGTCCTGCCTGATCGGGTTCCCGGTGTAAACAATCTTATCTGCGGGGAAATATTTTTCCATACCCTCATAGGCTACGCAAATCTTCTGGACTTTTCCCGACAGCATCCGGTTGGTTACCCCGGGGTATGAATTCTGTTCCTGGATCAGGGCAGGGATATTCATCGCCACTGCAGTCCTCAAAACAGGTCCGCTGGCATAACCTCCCACGCCTATCACCACATTCGGCCTGAAAGCCGATACCAGCTTCCTGGCCCTGATCATGCTGCCCAGAAGTTTAAAAGGGAAACTCAGGTTTTTCAGGGTAAGCCTTCTCTGGAAGCCTGCAATACCGAGGCCTTCGATACGGTAACCGGCCGCAGGAACCTTCTCCATCTCGAGCTTCCCCCTGGCTCCTATGAACAGGATGTCGGCATCGGGTAGCTTGGCTTTTATCGCATTGGCAATGGCAATAGCCGGGAACACATGCCCCCCTGTACCTCCGCCGCTGATGATGATCTTTTTCATTATGCTGTTGCTGTAACCGGTTCCTGTTCTTTTAATACATTCATATGATGGTCGGTGAGTATTTCTACTTCAGTACCGTTTTGGGTGTCGATCTCAGTCATCCTGCTGATGCTGAGAATTATTCCAATGGCAATGCTTGTAAACCATATCGAAGTGCCTCCCATGCTGACCAGCGGGAGGGTCTGGCCTGTAACGGGGAAAAGGTTCACCGCCACCGCCATATTGATCATCGCCTGGAATACCAGGCTGAACCCAATTCCCAGCGACAGCAGGGCCCCGAAATTCCCCTGGCATTTTCCCGCTATCCGTATCACCCTGAAAAACAGGATCAGGTAAAGAAGCATCACGAAAGTGCCGCCTATCAGTCCGTATTCTTCAATGATGATCGCAAAAATGAAATCAGAATAGGGGTGGGGAAGGAAATTCCTTTGGGTGCTTTTTCCCGGTGATTTTCCGAATACACCCCCCGATCCGATGGCGATCTTGGCCTGGTCGACCTGGTAAGTGGCATCGGCGCTGGCTTTCTCTTTATTGATGAAATGTTCAACTCGTTTTACCCAGGTTTCACCGCGTGGAAACAAATGCGGGAAGACTATGGCAATCACAAAGATCATTACTACCGAAACGAAACCAAGGCCGATAAGCGAGAAGATGAACTTAAGGCTGATACGCCCGATGAACATCAGGACCAGGCAGGTGACGAACAGTATTGCCGCTGTTGAAAAGTTTGCAGGCAGGATTAGAATGGTCACCGCGATCACCGGGAAAATCACCGGGAGGAACCCCTTTCTTAAATTTTCAACAAGTTCCTGCTTCTTGCTGAGCACCCTGGCCAGGTACATGATAAGGAACAGCTTTGCCATATCGGAACTCTGGAATGTGAGATTCACAATGGGAACGGTAAGCCAGCGGTTTGCTTCGTTAAGGTTGGTCCCCGAAACCAGGGTTAATAAAAGCAGGGGCAGGGTAAGTATTAGACCGATCTGTGATATCCTTGAAAAATAAGTATATTTGATAAGATGGGTCATGTACATCAGTCCAAAACCAAAACCCAGGATAAGCAGGTGCTTCATCAGGTAATACTCGGTATTCCCATGCTGCTTCTTATAAGCCAGTGTGCCGGTAGAACTGTAAACAGCCAGCAATGAGAATATCGACAGTATGATCACTACAACCCAGATCACCCTGTCACCTTTAATATTTTTCAAAACACCCGCCATTAGAATTTTTTTAAAGATCCTTTACTGCTTTCCTGAAGGCAAGCCCTCTTTCTTCATGGTTCAGAAAGATAGCATCCTCCTTGCATCCCGGGGAAAACAATGCTACATCTCCTTTCACACCCAGGTAATAGGCGGCTTCCACCGCTTCGGCCATGGTATAAGTATCGGCAATAGGTAATTCCATATTGCTGAAAGTCTCATGAATAGCTTCAATGTTCGTTCCCAGGCAGATGATCGCCTTGACTTTCTTTTTGACTACCGACTTAAGAAACTCAAGCTCCTTGATGGAACTCCCGCCTCCGCATATCCAGATAATCGGTTTCGACATGGTTTCCAGGGCAAACCATGCCCCGTTCAAACTCACCGACATGGAATCGTTGATGAATTCAATGCCGTGAATGTTGGATACAAATTCCAGGCGGTGCTCGGTATTGCTGAAATCTGAAAACCATTCCCTGAAACAGGCTTTGCGGGCTTCACGGATACGTCCTGAGACCGTGGCGGCCAGATTGTCATAGACCGTTGTATTTCCTTGTAATGCCAGGGCTTCTAAAGTCATTTTTTGTGGTTTTATATATTGTTTAATTATTTAATTTTTCACCATTTTATCATCCCCTCATCTCTCCACCTTATATTACCTTATCTTCAATGTTACTATAGTCAATACCGCCAGCATGATCCCGATGATCATGAACCTCATCACGATCTTCGACTCATGGTATCCCAGCTTCTGGTAATGGTGATGTAGAGGCGACATCTTAAAGATCCTTCTCCCTTCGCCGAATTTCCTTTTAGTGTATTTAAAATAGCTTACCTGCATCACCACCGAAAGGGTCTCCACCATGAAGATCCCGCAAAAAATAGGGATCATGATCTCCTTGCGAATGATGATTGCAAAAACAGCGATTATCCCGCCCAGGGCCAGGCTGCCGGTATCGCCCATGAAAATCTGAGCCGGGTAGGAGTTGTACCAGAGAAATCCTATGCATGCCCCCACAAATGCTGCAATGTAAATAGCCAGTTCACCTGTATTAGGAATGTACATGATATTCAGGTAGTTGGCAAAGATGGAATTGCCCGAAACGTAGGCCAGTACGCCCAACGTAAGCCCTATAATGGCTGAAGTGCCAGTTGCCAGCCCGTCCAGCCCGTCGGTCAGGTTAGCCCCGTTAGAAACGGAGATGATGATGAAAATGATAATGGGGATGAATATAAGCCAGGTGTATTTTTTTGCCGAAGGGCTTATCCAGGATACCAGCCAGGAGTAATCAAACTCATTATGCTTTATGAAAGGGATCGTTGTCTTGGTTGACTTGATTTCGGTTTTTGAAAAGAACCTGCCTTTTTCGGCCGGAGCTTCAACATTAAAGATCTCCTGTGACGACACAAAGGCCTGGTCCCTGACTTTTTCACGAATCACGACCCTGTTGTTAAAGTACATGGTAAATCCTACCAGCAGCCCCAGTCCTACCTGCCCAAGCACCTTGATCTTGCCTGGCAGCCCTTTTTTATCTTTCTTGAACACCTTTATATAATCATCGAGAAAGCCGATCAGCCCAAGCCATACCGTGGCAATCATCACAAGAATGATATAAATGTTGTCAAGCTTCGCCAACAGCAGGGTAGGCACCAGGATTGCAGCAAGGATGATGAGCCCGCCCATGGTGGGAGTGCCCTGTTTCGATTTCTGCCCATCAAGGCCCAGGTCCCTTACCGTTTCCCCCACCTGCTTCCTTCGAAGGAACCCGATCAGTGATTTCCCGATGATCATCGAAATGAAGAGGGAAGCAATCAGTGCAAAGGCGGCGCGGAACGAAATATACTGGAACATACCGGCCCCCGGGAAATTGAATGATTCATGCAGCCATTTAAACAGGTAGTAAAACATAGTCTATGATTTTAAAGAGAATAACTCCTTTACTGTTTTCCTGTCATCAAAAGGGTATTTAACACCCCTGATCTCCTGGTAAGTCTCATGGCCTTTACCGGCGACCAGGATGATGTCGTTCTCCCTGGCCAGGGTAACTGCGGTCTTGATTGCCTGACGGCGGTTGGCGATGACCAAGACCCTGTTCGCCTTGGCCGCGTCTATCCCCTTCATCATCTCGCCAAGAATTGCTTCAGGCTCTTCAAACCTGGGGTTGTCGGATGTGAGAATGAGCTGGTCGCTGAGGTTCGCCGCTATCCTTGCCATTACCGGCCTTTTCGTAGTATCCCTGTTCCCCCCGGCACCAACGACTGTGATAAGTTTTTCATTATTATGCTGGCGGATGTCGTTAATCGTTTCAAGTACATTCTTCAAAGCATCTGGTGTATGTGCATAGTCAATGATCGCGGTGATGTTCGCCTGTGCGGTGATATAATTGAAGCGGCCCTCCACGGGCTCCATGCTGCTCAGCAGTGTAAGGACCTGCATGGGATCCTGGCCCAGCAGCATTGCGCATGCATACACCGACAGTAAGTTGTAGGCATTGAATGAACCGATGAGCCTGAACCATACATCATGACCGTCGATATTAAGCTGAAGGCCGACAAACTGGTTTTCAACGATCCTGCAGCGGAAGTCGGCCATTGAAAGCAGGCTGTACGAGAATTTCTCAGCCTTTGTGTTCTGAAGCATCACGATCCCGTTTTTATCATCCTTGTTCACCAGGGCAAAAGCCTCTACGGGCAAACTGTCGAAAAAGCCCTTCTTGGCCTTCAGGTAAGCCTCGAAGGTTTTATGATAATCCAGGTGGTCATGCGTAAGATTCGAAAAAATGCCCCCCCTGAATTTCAAACCTGCAATACGTTTCTGATCAATGGCATGCGAGCTTACTTCCATAAAACAATACTCGCAGCCTTCATCAGCCATCTCGCCAAGCAGGCGGTTTATTTCAATGGGATCGGGAGTGGTATGGGTTGCAGGGACTTCACGCTGCTGCACCTTATTCCTGATCGTACTTAGCAAACCTGTTTTGTATCCCAATCCTGTAAACAGGCTGTGCAAAAGCGTGACCGTTGTCGTCTTGCCGTTTGTTCCCGTGATGCCTACCAGGTTCATACTGCCGGAGGGATTCCCGAAAAAATCCGAAGCCATAAACGCAAGTGCCAGGGCTGAGTCTGAAACTATGATCCAGGCAATCAGTGCCGACATTTCAACCGGAGCCGTTTCGCAAACTATGGCCGAAGCGCCTTTCTCTATGGCCATACCGATAAAGTCATGACCGTCGGAAACTGTACCTCTTACTGCAAAAAAAACATCGTCCTTGCACACAAGCCTTGAATCGAACTGTAGGGAACGTATCATGATATCAGTATCTCCCCTTGTTTCAAGGATGATGTTTGAGGGCAGTATCCGGCTAAGGTTCTTCATGCCTGGGTTTTAGGTTTTGATTTCGGGCTCTGGAGGTCCAGAACCACGGGCATCCCTTTGTTTACAAGGGTACCCGGTTTCACACTCTGGTTTACGACCGATCCCCTTCCGTTTACAACCACATTAAGCCCCATCTGTTCAAGAAGGAATAAAGCATCCTTTAGGCCCATCCCGCTTACATCGGGCATGAAATTCCTTGAAACCTTTTCGGGATAAAGCACGAGTTTGCTCTCTGAGGGGATAACCTGGGTCCATGAGGCACGAACATCCACCTTGCTGACACTGTAGCCGAGGCTGTTATAAGCTTCCTGCAGGTCGCTCTGCATCCCGGTATGGGCAAAAGGAAGAGGGCTGTTTATAGTGTCACGTTTAAACGGGAACCGTATGTCCTCCTGCTTGGAGTAAAGCCGGTCGGCAATCTGCCTGAAAACCGGAGCCGCTACTGCTGCCCCGTAATATTTGCCTTTTTTGGGATCAACGATGACCACCATCACGGTAAACCTGGGATCTTCAACAGGGAAGAACCCGATAAAGGAACCTTTGTAACGTATATTTTTTGTGCCCTGGTTATACCCCCGGTTGTTCTGCGCGAGCTGGGCCGTTCCTGTTTTGCCCGCGATCCTGTACAAAGGGCTGGCAATGGCGGTGCCGGTTCCGTGGAGTACAACCCCTTCCATAATGGTTTTGGCTTTCTGGACCGTCGAAGGTGATACCACATGGGGATTGAGTACCACCGGGTCGAATTTCCTGTATGCCTGCCCGTTTTTAAGGATCTCCTTGACAAAAAGCGGCTTTACCATCACCCCGTTGTTGGCAATGGAATTGTACAAGGTTATAAGGTGGATGGGGGCCAGGGCAACTTCATACCCGTAGGCCATCCATGGAAGTGATAAAGCCGACCAGTATTTGCTCTTTGTATTCTTGATATAGGGAGATGCTTCCCCGTCAATCTGAAGTTTAAGCGGTCGGTTGATCCCCATCCTGTAAAGGCCATCGATGAATTTTTGAGGGTCGGCGGAATAGATGCCATAGATCATTTTTGCAGTCCCAACGTTAGAGGATTTTTCAAAAACCTGCTGGGCTGTAAGCGAACCAAAGCCTTCATGGTGGGAGTCTTCAATTTTATGACCTGAAAAATAGACGGTGCCATTGCCGATGTTGATCATTGTATTCAGGTCCACCTTTCCATCCTCCAGGGCTACAAGGAATGAAGCCAGCTTGAATGTAGACCCGGGTTCGTTGCTTTCGCCAATGGCATAGTTGAATATTTCTTCATAACTGCCTTTTTTAGTCCTGCCAAGGTTAACCATGGCTTTGATATAGCCTGTTTTGACTTCCATGACAATGAGGGAACCGTGATCGGCGCTGTCGGAAATCAGCTCTCTCCTTAAAGCCTCTTCAGCCTGGTCCTGAAGCTGAATGTCAATCGTAGTGACTATATCCAGGCCGTTCTGAGGCTCAACCTGGCTTTCAATATCGACAGGCATCCAGTTGCTGCCCCCTACACGGCGCATCATCCTTGAGCCTCCCACACCCTCAAGTTCTTTCGAGAACCTGCCTTCGAGCCCTACATATACTTTATTGTTGGCTTCACCTTTTTCGTACCCGATGATCCTCCTCGCCAGGGATTTATACGGAAGTTCGCGCTCCCACTGCGGTATCACTATAAGCCCGCCCTTGTATTTTCCCCTTCTGAAGATCGGGAACCTGCGGATCTTTTTCAGTTCCGGGTAGGTGACGTCGCGCTTGATCAGGAAATACCGATCCTGGTTCCTCCTGGCTTCCCATAATTTGTCCTTAATCTGCATGGGCGACTTATCTTTGTAAATGCCGGCCAGGCATATCGACAGGGAGTCCACCCCGTTTTTAAACACCTCATCTGTAAGAGAGTCAGCGTTAAGATCCATATGGAGTTCGAAGATCGGGACCGAAACTGCAAGCAGGGTACCGTCGTCAGAAAGGATGTTTCCCCTGATTGCGTCAATCGGAAATACCTGCATCTCCTGCTTTTTAGCCATTTCGAGCAGTTCTTTTTTTTCGAAATTCTGGATATAAAATGCCCTTCCCAGTATGGCAAGGCCAAAAAGCAGTATACCCACGTAAACCAGGTAAACTCTTGTCAATATGCCTTTCCTGATATCTTGGGTCATCTGTTGCCGATTTGAATTGAGTCTCCGGTGTAGAATATTTTATAGGGAGGGATCAGGGTTTCCTTAAGCCCAATCGCCTGTGTCCTTTTATTCAGTTCCGAAAGCTTACTTTCGAACATCAGCGAGGACCGGGCCGTGATATACTGGTAGCGAAGCTCCTTCAGTTCAGTTTTAGTTTTTTCAATCTGCTTGTACATCCGCTCGGTATTGTATGTGTTTGCGATGTACAACAGTATCAGTATTGTAAGGTAGACCAGGAAGGGGAGATTGTCGACAACCGTTCTTTTCGACAGGTAATCACCTCCCAGGACATCCTGCACCCTTTTCCTGCCTTTATGGGATTTTTTTACAGGTTTTGCTTCGGGGGATGCCTCAGGTTCAGCTGTCTCAGGTTCAACTGTAACAGGATCCCGGGGACGATTTTCATAGGAAATGTCTTTCCATTCGGTCTCCGCCGGGTTTTCCTTCATTTTATTTCCCCTGAACTCACTCATATCTTTTCGGCAACCCTTAGTCTTGCACTTCTTGCACGGCTGTTCTCCCCGATTTCGTTTTCCCCTGCAACAACCGCTTTCCTGGTAATGATCCTCCAGGGGGAAAGCACATTTCCATAAAAATCCTTTTTCAGTTCACCTTCAAAATTTCCGGTCCTGAAATAGTATTTCACTATTTTATCTTCCAGTGAATGGTAGCTTATTACAGCCAGGCGGCCGTTGATTTTAAGCACTTCCAGGCAATGTTTCAGGAACTCTTCCAGCGTCTCCATTTCCTGGTTGACCTCTATCCTGAGTGCCTGAAAAACCTGCGCCAGGTATTTATTCTCTTTCCCTCTTTCGGCGCAGGTTTTCGCGATGGCCACAAGCTCAGTCGTGGATGCAATTTCTTTTTCCCTTCTCGCTTCAGCTATTCTGGAGGCAAGTTTCCTGGCATTCATGATCTCAGCGTATTTGCGAAAGAGCGCTGTAAGTTTTTCTTCAGGGTATGTATTAATAATGGTGTGAGCGGTGAGGGGCTTGCGACGGTCCATCCTCATGTCGAGTAAACCTTCGCTTCGGGTTGAGAATCCTCTGTCGGGGACATCGATCTGGTGGGATGAAACGCCCAGGTCGGCCAGGATGCCGTCGACCGGAGCCATTTTATGAAGGCGGAGGAAATTCTTCATAAACCTGAAATTGTGGTTTACAAAGGTGAAGCGGGGGTCGGTGAAGGCATTGACTGCGGCATCCTCATCCTGGTCAAACCCGATCAGTCTTCCATCCCCGAGTATTTTCAGTATTTCAAGGGAATGCCCTCCGCCCCCGAAGGTTGCGTCCACATAAATACCTCCCGGTTTAATGTCGAGAAGTTCTATGCATTCGTTGAGCAGTACAGGCTTATGATACATCGTCGCGGCTGTCGTTTTTATCCTGTTTGCCCATGACCTCTTCCGCCAGAACTGAGAAATCGGCAGGTTCATCGGTCATGAGTTTTTCATACCTATCCCTGGCCCAGACTTCAATCCGGTTGGAAAATGCAAACAGGACGACATCGCGTACGATACCGGCATAGCTTAACAACGACTTGGGGAGAAGAAGACGGCTGGCATTGTCAAGTGTGAGTTCCGTAGCACCGCGGTAAAAATACCTCGCGAAGTCCCTGTTCTTACGGTTATACAGGTTGAGGCGGTTGATCTCTTCACTGATGCCTTTCCATTCATTCATTGGATACAACACCAGGCAGTTCTCAAACCCCCTGTTGATGACAAACCTGTCCTGTGCTTCCTGGGAGATCTGTTTTTTCAGACCTGACGGAAGAATCACACGGCTTTTGTCGTCAAGCCTGCATTCGAATTCACCGATAAGATTGGTAACTTGGGTCATGATTTTAATACCAAAGCGCTAATATACGGTCAATTTTCCCACTTTTTCCCACTTTCACCCACTCGTGTTAATAACTTCTTTTTATTAACAATATTGTACGGAGGTTTTGTAAAATAGTTACTTTGTGAAATGCTTATTAGAGTAAGGAAAAAGAAAGTTATAAAAAAAGTGGGGTGTGGTGGGGGAATTTTTTTGAATACGGATTGTTAACAAAATCGGGAAGGGTGCTTCGCGCTGATGCGGGATGGGGGATAAGAGCGCTGCGCGCTGATGGGGGGTGAACCTGTTATTTTACAGGCCGGCGGATGATAAACTTATTGCTCATTGTAACAGAAGAGGCAAGCAAAGTTAACCTGGCGATGTAGGTTCCTTCGGGGAGATCGCCAACGTTGATAACCTCTGCAGTTGTGTATTCCATATGCCTGACTTCTTGTCCGAACACATTAATAAGGCTCAGCATCCCCTGAACGGAGATTCCTGATGAACCTGCATAAGGCGCCATGCCGTTTGTCATCAGTTCAATCCTGATTTCACGGATTGCAGGGTTGGGGAATACCTTGAGGTTCACCCTTGTTTTGTCATCCTGATGCTCTTCTATTCCAGGGATGCTGCCTTTGGTGAAGTAATTCAAACCTCCGCTGAAATTTCCGCACACCATATCATAATACTGCTGATCACTGAGATGCTCAAGAAACCCCGATGCCCTCCAGCCTATCCTGAGACTGTCGGCAGGGAGCCCGATCAGGAAGTTCAGGGAATCAATTTCGGAGAACCTGCCGTTCAGGTTGCCGTCAATCTTTGAATACAGATGCATTTTGCCTTCCTCGGATCCCGCAAGGAGGTATGTACGGTTGTTGATCCTGAAGAAATACGGGCTGCAATAACCGTAATATGACAGGTTATGGTTGGTGACATCAACTTTGCCCAGGCTGTCAAGAGTAAGGGTGAATTTCGGCTTGCCCGCGCTCCCTGTATTCCTGAAGTACCGAATGGTACCGTTCTGCTGACCAATGACGAGGTCGGCGAGGCCGTCACGGTCCAGGTCGAAAAACTGGGGTGCAGCGAATTGCCCGCTCCTGATTTGCTGGTAGTTCTTTTGAGGACTTCCGTATACGGGAATCCCTGCGCTGTCGCCCCTGCCCTGGAAGTAAATCAGACTCCCGTCCTCGCAACCGCACACCAGGTCGGTAATACCATCATTATTGAGATCATAAAAGGCGGGATATAATCCGTGAACATTGAGCCTTGAGGCATTTGCAAGGTCAGTGGTAAGCAAGCTGAATGCCGGCAACCGGCTGCTACCGGTATTTTTTAAATAAGCCAGAGAGGAAGTATTGTATGCGGTTAAAAAACCATTCACCAGTTGCGAGGAATCGAAATACCCATAATTTCCCGCCACGATATCAAACAGTCCGTCATTATTAAGGTCAACCGCGACCGGATTGGAAGCTGTACCAAAATCCAGCATATCCGCCTGGAAAAGATTGTCGGTCTGGAATACGAAATGCGGAGCCGAATTGCTCCCGGTATTTTTATAAAACCATACGCTCCTGGTATTTTCAGTATTATAGTAGGCCGGATCAAAAGGGGAAACGACCAGGTCTTTAATCCCGTCATTATCCAGGTCAAGGTATGACATGACAGGAAACGAGTTCAGGTTCACAGGCCGGTCATAAGAAGGGAACAGGGTGTCGACGCTGACCATAAATGCAGAATCTTTCGTGCCCCCGTTAATAAGCTCAATGATATTGGAGAAGTATACACCACCTGTAAGCAGGTCGCTCAGCCCGTCGCCGTTGAGATCGGTTGCAAGCATTGTCGAACCCATATGTTTTGGAGGGGAAGAGAGTTCAGGCACGGAAACCAGCCCGGCAGGATCTTTGTACGGACAGGGTGAGTTGAGTGTGATCTGGTCTCCGCCCGGGCTTTCCATGAACTTCCCCCAGCAATGGTCGGTAAGCTTGTAATACAGGCTGTCGCAGTTCCCGAAAGTTTCCATGGAGAGGTTTTTATGGTACTCCACGTAAGAGCCAAGGCCGAAGAAAGTCAGGAGGTCGAGGTCGCCGTCCCCGTCAAGGTCGGCAATGGCGGGATAATCGGCCGAAGTTACCAGTATCCCCACGAAACCCGTATAATACCAGGATTGCAAAAGACCTGTCTGAAGGTGAAAGCTCAGGCTACCCGAGGATGTGTTCCTGAAAACCCTTACCCCGCCGTTTGCATATGTAAAAATGTCCATCCGGCCGTCACAGTTATAATCGGCGGTGATCACCCATTCCTGTAATTCGGGTAGCTGAGATTCGTATTCAGGAGCATACCTGTATTTGATCTCACCCGGCCCGCCTTCGTTGATGAAAGTGAGTTTGCGGTTCCCGTGACGGTCAAATATCAGAAGATCGTTCAGGCCGTCAAGGTTAAGGTCAATGGAACAAAACTGGCAGGAATTCAATCCGCCGGCCCAGGTGTACTTCATTGGGCCCAAAGAAGATGTTTGTCCGTATGCCAGCTGGATGCAGGATAGCAGGATGAAAAAGGATGCAAGATGCAGGATGAGTCTTTTCATTTTTTCTGCGGATGTCGTGCCGCGGGCTACTTTGGCAAAATTACCCAAGAATTAACTACTTTTGCTTTCAAATCTGAAGAATGTCGAGAATTCTTGTTATTGACGACGAACAGAGCATACTGAGCACCCTCAGGGAAATACTGGAATATGAGAAGTTCAGGGTGGATGAGGCAAGGGATGGGGCCGAAGGACTGAAGCTTGCAAGGGAGCATCATTATGATGCCGTTCTCTGCGACATTAAAATGCCCAGGATGGATGGGATTGAGGTACTGAGCCAGCTCCTGAGTTTTTCCGAAACCCCGGTCATCATGATATCCGGACACGGAACCATAGAAACTGCCGTGGAAGCGATCCGCAAGGGAGCCTATGATTATATTTCCAAGCCGCTTGATCTGAACCGCCTGCTGGTGACTTTAAGAAACGCCATGGATAAAGGCAGGCTGATCAGCGAAACCAGGCTTCTGCGCAGGAAAGTTGGAATGAATTACGAGATGATAGGGGAGTCGGAAGCCATGAAAGGCATATGGGAGATGATACGCAAAGTGGCTCCCACCGATGCCAGGGTTCTTATTACAGGGGAAAACGGCACAGGCAAAGAGCTTGTTGCAAGGCACATCCATGCCCTGAGTAACAGGGCCGACGGGCCTTTTGTTGAAGTGAACTGTGCTGCGATCCCTTCGGAACTGATCGAGAGCAACCTCTTCGGCCATGAAAAAGGCTCATTCACATCGGCAGTAAAACAGCATAAAGGTGATTTCGAGCAGGCCGACGGGGGCACCATCTTCCTCGATGAGATCGGCGACATGAGCCTGAGCGCCCAGTCAAAGGTGTTGAGGGCGCTTCAGGATAACAAGATCACCAGGGTGGGAGGGGAAAAAGAAATTACCGTCGACGTTAGGGTGATTGCAGCTACGAATAAAAACCTCAAAGAGGAGATTCAGAATAAAAATTTCAGGGAAGACCTTTACCACCGTTTGAGCGTTATTATTATCGAGGTCCCTCCCCTGAGCCGAAGGATGGAGGATATCCCCCTCCTGGTGCAGCATTTCATCAACCAGTATTGCAACCAGCAGGGAAAGGCATTGCTGAATGTTGAGGAGGAGGCTATGGAGGCACTGAGGCTGATGAAATGGACAGGCAATATCCGCGAGTTGAAAAATGTTGCCGAGCGGCTTGTGATACTCTGCGAAGGCAGGGTGACAGGAGATGACATCCGCAGATACGCAAATCCGCTCTGAGAATGAAGAAGATCCTTTACATTAAAAGCGGGAATACCACGTTTTATGCCATTGACCAGGAGATACTGGAAGAAAAGTACCTGGTGGTGCCTTACCTTTTACCGAAAAACCAGAGGGGATTGAAATTCGTCGTCAAGATGATCTCACTGGCGGTGTTTCTTATTAAAAATCAGAGACATACTTCGGCTTTTATTACCTGGTTTGCCGATTACCATGCGGCTGTGATTGTTTTTTTGGGGAGACTGCTTGGGATAAAAACAATCATCTTCGCAGGGGGGCAGGAAGCTGTGTGTTACCCTGAACTTAAAAAAGGAGTTTACTGTAAAAAATTCAGGGGATCATGTGTTAAATATGCACTGCGGAATGCAACTCACATAATCCCAAATCATAAGTCCCTTATATGGCATGAGAATTTTTATTATTCAGCCGGGGGTAAAAAGGACGGGATTAAGTATTATATCCCGGATATTAAAACTCCAATGACCATTATATCAAACGGTGTGGATACTTCGAAATTTTACCGCGATCTTTCGATCGTTAAGGAGCCTGACAGGATACTTACTGTTGGCACTATGGGGGGCCTCACCGATTTTTATAACAAGGGGTTTGACCTGTTCATTGAGCTGGCCAGGCGGATCCCCGATAAAAAGTTTACCCTGATAGGATTCCGAAAAGAGTTCATGCCCTGGATAGAGGAGAATTACAGGCTGAGCGGGATTCCCAACCTGGAAATTATTTTGTTTTTTTGCCCCGATGATGTGCTTTTTATGAATTACAACAGGGCGAAAGTTTTTGTGCAGGCATCGATAACCGAGGGCATGCCATTCACCTTAAATGAAGCCATGCTTTGCGAGTGCATCCCGGTTGGATCTGATGTGAACGGGATTCCCGATGCCATCGGCAACAGCGGTGTGATCGTAAAGAAGCGTTCGGCAGATGAACTGGAGCAAGCTGTCAGGCAGGCTCTTCAGATGAATACAGCCGCTGAGGCCAGGCAATGTGCCCTGGATAACTTCTCCATGCCAAAGCACAGGCAGAAACTACTGGAACTTTTTGAGCAAATAGTATAACGACATCCGCAGACATTAAGTAAATTTCATTCAGCAAGCATCCGATGATATCCAGGCAATTCTTTAAATCCTCATTGATATACTCTCTCATTGGTGCTCTGCCATACACCACGGGTGTTATCCTGATCCCTTTTTTTACAGCCCGGCTCACTCCTGAACAGTTCGGGATCAATGCCATCTATTTCACCCTGATGTATTTTGTGCAGCTTGTTTCCTCGGCAGGGTTGGACACATACATTGGTGTAAATTATTTTCAGCAGAAAGATGATAAAAGGAAGCTGAGCGAATTCATAGGAACGGTTCTGATTGTTCTGATTACCTTGGGCACGGCTGTTTTTTTCATCATGCTGGCCGGGGGGAACCTCCTGTTCAGGGTCATTTTCAGGGGCGACACAGCCCTTCAGTTTTTCCCTTTCGGCATGATAACCGTGTTTTCGGCTATCTTCAACGGTTTTTTCAAGACGTATTCCAACCTGCTGGTCAATCAGCAAAGGCCCGAAAGATTTTTCTGGCTTAACATTTCGAATTTTATTATAACCCTGGCCGCCTCACTGGCTATTCTGTATTCCTATCCTTATACACTCAGCGGACCTATCATCGGCAGGCTTGTGCCGGCCGTCGTCTCCTGCCTTGCCTCCATATTGATGCTTACCGGGGAATACGGCTTAAAGTTCAGCCGCAAACACCTGAACGGAATGCTTGCTTTTTGCGGGCCCATGATTATTTACGGAGCCATGATATGGGTGGTGAATTACATAGACCGGTATGTTATAAAATACTTCATGATTGATCCGACCTATGTAGGAATTTTTGATTTTGCCGTAAAGCTCAGCATGGGTATCGCGCTGATCCATACAGGCCTGGTTAATACCATACAGCCGAAAGTTTTCAATATATGGAAGGATAAGGGTTTAAAAGAAAGCACAAGCGATGTAAACCGTTATTATAATGCATTTACAGCCATTACTCTTTTAGTACTGCCGCTTGTAACGATTGCCATTCCCCTGCTGGTTCCCCTGGTGATCAGAAACCACATTTATTACCAGGCATTTGCTTTTATCGGGATATTATGCCTCGGATACGCCACCAGCCCTGCATTTTATCTTTTTTTGGCCCCTGTCTTCTATTTTAAGAAAACCAAGGTTCTGCCCAAGGTGTTTCTGTATTCGGCCGTGATACAGCTTGTTATGAGCAGTTTACTGGTGTGGAAATTCGGGCTTATGGGAGCAGTCTTCTCTAATTTCTTGATCAAACCCATACAGGCATTCTTCCTTTTTTACGAAAGCCGGAAATTTTTCACTTATCACCTGAACCTTTGGAAGCTGATTTACCTGCCTGCTCTGGTAATTATAAGCGGGCTGCTGCTTTACAGCTTTTCGCCGGACAAGACCGGCCTCATCCCCGGATGCATTCAGTTATTGATAACATTTGTGCTGGTTTATCTTTCCTACAGAAGGGAGTTGACGCAGCTGGTTTTGACAATCCTGAAGAGAACAGCAGTTTAAGCTTATCCTTTACGGTATTCTTCCACGGCTTCATGCCCGGCAACCCTTATGCTGGCATTGAGTTCAAATCCGATTAGAAGTACCAGCGCATTGGAATAAATCCACAGCATGATCACCAGGAGTGTTCCTATAGAGCCATACAATGCATTGTAACGGGAAAAGTTATCCACATAAAAATTAAAACCCTGGGTTGTCAGAACAATAAGGAGTGTGGATAATGTTGAACCCGCCGAAATGAACCTGAAGCGGTCTTTGCGCGAGGGTGCAAGGTAGTACATAAATGAAATTGCCAGAAACAGCAGGGCCAGTATAATCAGCCATCTCAGGACCTGGAGAAGGAAGATAAAGAAATGAGCATTGACAATGATATCGGGAAGAGCGAGTTTAAGAAGTTTAAATCCGAAAGTCATCAGCCCGATGGAAATGATCAGCAAAAAGGAAATAATAATGACCAGGAAGAAAGCTACAATATATTGTTTCACTGTTGTACGGGATTCGATATCATGATACGTATTATTAAAAGCCTCGATCAGGCTTTTCATCCCTTTTGTCGAGAAATAAAGGGCAAGTAAAAAGTTCAGGATCAGTACGCCGCTTCTTGGCCTCGTTATAATATCGGTGATGGTTTCCTTTACCGAAGCCCAGACTATATCGGGCATAAAGTCCTCGATCAGGTTCAAAAGGGTTAGCTGGAAATTTGCAATGGGGATAAACGGGATTATTGAAAACAGGAACATAAGGAAAGGAAAGACCGCAAGGAAAAATGAGAACGAAATAGCCGAAGCCCTGTTGGCGATATAACCCTGCTGCATTCCTTTGATAAAGAAACCGAACACATTGAAAAGGGGGAGGCCGTCAAAACCCGGAAGAATGATCTTTTTTGACAGCCCTGTAAGAAATTTTATAAACCTTAGGTTGAGGAATTCCTGTATCATTTTTCAATTAACCTCCTGGAAACTGGATGGTTTTACTTTGCTTTTACCGGTCATGAGGTTGTTAAAAGCTTCTTCGCTTTTATTTTCCATCACGGCAAGCGTGGTGTTTACGCATGAAACAATATATTTCTTTTGCTTCTGAAAATGGATGAACATGGCAGCAAGGTTCACTGCAGCTTCTATCCCTTTCGGGTTCCTGAAAATGACCTTGAAAAACATTTTCCAGTATTGCAGCCCGGTTTCCCTTGAGAATCCTGCCTCTTTGCAAACGCGCAAAAAGGATCGCATATAGATCAGCCAGGTTGAGAAGTCGGGTTTATGCCGGTACTTCGTTTTTATATTCAGTCCTGTATAGATAGCCCGCTTATAATAATTAGCCGGAGTGTAAACTGTTTTGAGAACTTCGATGTAATTTTTAAGGATTTCCGATCTCGGGATCAGGGTGGCAAAGTTAAGTCCGCTGGTCGACTGGTCTATATCGGTATCGCTGACTGTTTGGGCTGCCATGTGAAACAGCCTTCCTTCAGCCTCCAGCCGTCGGGTAAGCTGGGTGTTTGGCAGGGCATACAATAATCCGATCATAGCCATGCAGATGCCCGATTCCTGTATCGAATTGATCATATTCGAAGCGATCTGCCTGCTTTCACTGTCGAAGCCAATGATATAACCCCCGTTACTCACTATTCCGTATGAAAGGATCTTGCTCACTGCATCCTCAACCGGTTTATTCACATTCTGATTTTTATTGTTTTTCGCCAGCGTTTCGTTCTCTGGGGTTTCGATACCGAGAAAAACATACCTGAAGTCGCAATCCTGCATGAGCTGCAGAAGTTCGTCATCATCGGCCAGGTTTACCGAGGCCTCCGTGGTAAAGTAAAAGGGGTATTTTCGTTCTTTTGTCCATGCCCTGACTTCCAGCAATAATTCCTTGACCTTTTTCCTGTTACCAATGAAATTATCGTCGACCATGTCGATATGGCCTCGGTAACCCAGGTCATACAGGGTTTGAAGTTCCTTAAGTATCTGCTCGTTTGTTTTAAACCTGGGGGTGCGTCCGAAAAGTTCGATCACGTCGCAGAATTCGCAGTTGAAAGGGCATCCGCGGATAAACTGCATGCCTATCATGATATAATCGCGGAAACGGATCAGGTCGTATCGGGGGATGACTGCTTCCAGCATATTGGTGCGCTCCCTGGAAGCGTAAGTTCCTGAAGTAATACCCGCTTCGAGATCTTTCAGGAACATGGGAATTGTGATCTCTCCCTCGCCAAGCACAAGAAAATCAGCGTCTTTGTACAAAAGAGGCTGGGAGGTAGGATCGGGGCCGCCAACCACCACCACTCGGTTCAGATCATGAGCCCTCCTGATAAATTCCAGCATGCTTTTTTGCTGGGGAAGCATACCTCCTGTAAGAACAATATCGGCCCACAGCAGGTGCTCATCAAGCAGGTGCTCAACATTTTCGTCGATAAGCCTGAAAGTCCACTGTTGTGGCAGAAGAGCGGCCACGGTAAGCAAACCCAGGGGTGCCGCAGGGTACCTGGCACCAACAATGTCACAGACGTCCTGGTAATTCCAAAAACTAAAAGCTGAAAATTTTGTCTGGACAAGCAAACATTTGGTGGGGCCTGTAAATAGATCCCTCATGTATATCCCTTCTCAATAAGAACAATTCAATATAACAATAAAATAAAACCTCTGAAACCGGCTCAAAATAAGCAGCTTCGGAGATTTTATGTTTGTGGAGCTGGGGGGATTCGAACCCCCGTCCAAACAGGCAGCAAAACTGCTTTCTACATGCTTAGCCAGCGGTTGATTGTCGGGAGAAGGATGGCCCGTGGCAAACCGGCCTAAACCTTAGTTCCTTAATTTTCGGATGTTCATCGGAACCTTGAACAACCTATCCCATCATTTTTGATGCCTCTGTCGGAACGCCGGTGGGACGGGCTTCCCGGGAGACAACTGTTGACTAATCTCTAAGATTAGGCAGCCAGTCTGTAAGCGAAGTTATCGCCGTTTATTGTTTGTGCGGATTCGTATTTACGGGACTGATCCTCGAACTCCCGGCATGCTTACAATCCCACTTCCCTGCTGTCAAAACCGGTCAACCCCAGTAAATGTAAGGAAAAAGGACTGCAAATATACGAAAAAAGAAGGCTGTTTGCTGATCTATTATAGCTCTTTATATCAGCAACTTGAAATTTGACTTATCGTTCCTCAAGCTCGAGGATGGTACTAACGAACCTTGAAATATCATACTTCTCGGTAAAAATCTTAAACAATTCGGCAATAATCGGAAATCTCTGCCCGTCCCCTGACTCCCTTACCATCTTTTCATAAAAAATAATGGCAGCTGTTTTTCCTTCAAGCACCAGTTCATGTGAAACATGTTCTGTGAAAAACCCCTTGCCGATTAAAAGACCCAGTGTACGGTTGCGGCTAAGGTCATTGAGAGCGGTGAGAGTGAAATCCCCGTAACCGCAATATTTGAAAATGGTTTCTTCCTTCCCTCCGAAGTGAAGCATGATGTTCATCATCTCCCTGAATGCCCTGGTAAGGATAAGGAAACGAAGGTTGGGAGAATTGAACTGGGCATCGACGATACCCAGCACAATGGCATAAATGTTTTTTAGGATGCTCAGGATTTCAACCCCCTGAATATCCTCGCTGTAATCCAGGTAAATGGTAGAACCTTTAAATAATGACGAAACCTGTTCAGCGATATCCATGCCCGGATGCCCCAAAGTAAAACCGGTAGGGATACGGTTAATGATTTCCTTGGCAAAGCTGGGACCTTTTAATGTACAGACCGGGTTGATGAAATTCTTCTTAAGGCATTCAACAACCGTACTTTCCTTGCATCCAAACCCTTTTGCCAGGTTGACAAGGATTGCGTTTTCGGGAATCCCGGCCCTGATCGATTTGAGATAATCCAGCATGACAACCGAAGGAATAGCCAAAAAGACCACCGAGGATCCTTTCAACTGGTAAATATCGGTAGTGGCCCTCAGTTCATTGTGGAGATGATGGCCAGGGAAATACCGGGCATTGATGTGCTGTTCATTTATAGACCTGACAACATTCTCCTCGATAGAGATCAGCATAACTTCGGCTGAACCATTTTCCGATAAGATGTTTCCAAGGGCAGTACCGATGGTCCCTGCTCCGATTATAGCAATCTTATTATTTCCTTTCATCAGTTTTATCAGTTAAATTCTTTAGGAAATGCTGCAAAACGTATGGTTATTGATGCTCCCGGCTGGCGCTTGATCTCACACCTGGCCTCCAGCTGTTCAATGAGTATTTTTATGATCTGGGAGCCTGTGGATGTGTTATTCTCAAATGAGAAGTTTTCGGGCAGGCCCACTCCGTTATCCCATACTTTCAAAATGTAATAAATCGATTCCAGGCTGCTTTCTAAACCCCTGTCGGTATTGTCAAGATGTAGATCGATCCATACATCTCCATGTGCATTGTTCGGGAAAGCATATTTAAAGGCATTGGTGAGAAGTTCATTTACAATGAGACCCAGCGGCAGGGCAATTTCAATCCTGGCGGCACACTCCTGGACCAATGTATGGATAGTGATATTAGGTTTGCTGAACGCGCTGCTGATTATGCTGGTCAGGCGGTCGAGATAGGGCCCAAGCGGGATTGCATCAATACTCTGGCTGTGGTATAATTGCTCATGTACAAGCGACATGGTCCTGACCCTGAGCTGCAGGTCAATGAGAGGCATATCAAGCGTATTGGCTCTTGTAAACTGCTTTTGCAGTTCCATAAGACTGATCAGTATCGCGAAATTGTTTTTAACCCTGTGATGGATCTCATAAAGCAATACTTCTTTTTGCCTTTCATTTTCGGCCAACTGCTCCTCATAACGCATCCGGTCCGAAATATTCCTGACTACTGTCACCAGTTCATAAACCTCCCCGCTTAAAGGGTCAAATAAAGGATTTATATGGTTTTCAACCCAGAATGAGGTACTGTCCTTTTTCCTGGCCTTATACACCAGGGTTTGGGGATTTTTGCGTTGCAGTATGGATTCCAGGGAGGATTTGACCTGTTTTCGGTACGTAAGGTCGACTACTTCAAAGGAATCGGGCCGGGTAGTAAGTTCTTCTTCAGTAAAACCATACATCGAAAAACAGCTGGGCGACACAAACCTTCTTTTCAGGTTCCTGTCGAATAATGAAATAACATCAGGTGAATTCTCGGCCAGGAAACGATATTGATTCTCGCTCTCCTCGTAATGGCGTTCTGCTTCTATATGCTCCCTGATTTCATTTTCCAGCTTGAAGTTCAGCACCTGTAGCTCCTTTTCCGATCTCTGGGTCCTCCTGGTTAGCACATGTACTATCATCCCAACAATCAGTGTCAGGAACAGGATAAGCCCTATAAATATCATTTGCAGCCTGTGGTTCCTTAATTCAAGCATCAGGGCATCGTTTTGATGCGAAAGCAGGTTGTGGGTATATTCAATATCATGAACCGAATGTTCGGCTTCCAGGGTATGAATGGCAACTTTGTTGCGGTCCTCAATTCCCTTCAAATGATAAGTGAAATACTCCTGGTAATGCTCAAGGCTGAGTTTGTAATTTTTTTGCAGGCTGTAACAATTGGCGAGCAATTCATGGGCCTCATCAATTAGAATCGTGCGTTTTTCGGGAATACTCTGCTGAAGCCCCATCCTGAGAAAATACACGGCAGAATCATATTTTCCCACTTCCATATATGAACCCCCTACATTTATTATCGAGGAAGCGATCAGGCCTTTATAACCGCTGATCAAGCGTTCATTATATGCTTTCCGGTTGTAATTTAAAGCAAACTGCTTGTTGCCCAGAACTGAATAGGCATGGGCAATCCTGGTATTGAGAACACTGAGCTCATTCAGATCATCAAACTTACCGAAAATGTCAACCGCTTTCTGATACATGAAAATTGCACTGTTCAGCTGCTTTAACTGAATCAGGGCATCTCCTATGAGTTTATCAGATCTTCCAATATTAATTATGTCCTTTAACTTCAGGCTATACCCTATGCTTTTATAAAAACAGTCGATCGCTTCCCAGTAATTACCCTTGCCCATCTCAACCAGGCCTTTTGACTGATGGAGCAATGCCAGCTTTTCAGGATTTCTGAACCTGTTTGAAATAAAATTGGCTTTGTTGAGATATGGTTCTGCCCTGTATGGATCCTTCAGCCTTAAAAACATGTCCGCTATGGACAGGTTTACACTGATCTCGTTTCCGAAATCATGAAGCCCCTGGTAAACATCCAGGCTCATGAAAAAATATTCGAGCGATACAGGATAATTATCCTGATTCATGTTGGCCAACCCGAGATTATATAATGCCAGCGCCTCACCCTCCAGGTAATGACAGCTTCTGGCAAGGCTTAAACTCTGGCTCGACAGTGATTTGGACAAAGGAATTTCCTGATAGCTTAATTTTCTTGCCAGGATATTAAGGGAATCAACCTGCCTGATGATAGAAGGGAGTTCCGGTTTATCTTCCGTGGCAACCGAGATTTTTCCGGTTAAACAGAAGACCAGGATAATGAGGAAAAACCTTAAAGATCTCATAACCCTCAGGATTATTTGCTTTTCCTGTAAATACCTACCAGGTAGCTGCTGATAGCGGCTGAGTTGTATTTTCTTAATCCCCGGAACCTGAATGAAAAAATAACTGTCAGAACCTGGATGAGGAAATAAATCAGACGGTTGACCAGGCTCTTTTTTTCGAGTTTCTTCATGTTCAGGGGTTCAAAACCTCCTATATAGGCCCGGTATAATATTTCCAGGCCAAACTTCTTTTCAAACCCGCTCCAGGTTCGCACATCCATTATCTTCATATTGTGGGTGAGGAACATGGAAGGTGCCAGCCTTTTTAGTACCGGTTTATAGACTCCCGAGTAGTTTGGTACTCCCAGCAACAGGATGCCACCGGGCCTGACCAGTTTTAAGTGGCTTTCGACAACAGGCACAGGATCATCAAAATGTTCGATGAACCCAAGTGAAAATACGATATCGAACAAGGGGAGGTCCGAGTTGTCGGCAAACAGGTCACGTTCATAAACCTGCACTTCATAACCGGCCCTGGAAAAAGTTTCGAGGGTCTGTTCATTTCCGGCCTTTGAGTAATCAAGCGAATGCCCTTCATACCCGAATCGCCTCACCAGATACAGCAGGTATTCGCCTTTTGCTCCTCCGATTTCCAGTATTCTGAGTCCTTTTGTTTGGGGCAGCTGACCGTTGAAAACATTCAGCAGTTCCAGGAAACTGAGGTTGGGCCTTTTGTTTTTTCTTTTGCCGGTATCCTTTTCCCAGTAGGTTTCCCAGAAGTTTACACCTGTGAGTTTCTCAGAGCTCATGAAATGAAGATGTCTTTCTCAATGATTATAACGCAAAGTTAGAAAAATATGGTGTCTTGCGGAAGTCTGTTCTTTATTCTTATTTTTGCCGGGAATTAGTAAGATTATGGAAGTCAAGAACACTAAAGTCCTCGTAACAGGAGCGGGAGGTTTCATTGCAAGCCATCTTGTTGAAGCATTGCTTGAGAGGAATTGCGAAGTAACGGCCCTGGTGCACTATAACTCTTTCAACCGCTGGGGATGGCTTGATTATTTTCCCGTGAACCTGAAGAAGGAACTGAACGTTTTCAGCGGTGATATAAGGGATCCCAATGGAGTGCGTGAAGCCATGAGCGGATGCGAGATTGTATTCCACCTTGCCGCCCTGATAGGGATTCCCTATTCCTATCATTCTCCCGATGTGTATATTGACACGAACATCAAGGGTACCCTCAATATCTTACAGGCTGCACGGCAGTCAAACGTGAAAAAGATCATTCATACCTCGACTTCCGAGGTGTACGGAACCGCACAGTTTGTCCCGATTACCGAAGAACATCCGGTAAATCCCCAGTCACCCTATGCTGCTTCAAAAGCCGGGGCCGATTTCCTGGCTCTGACCTTCTACCGATCTTTCCACACACCCGTAATCGTTGTGCGACCTTTCAATACATACGGCCCACGGCAGTCGGCCAGGGCTATCATCCCAACCATCATTACACAGATACTTGCCGGAAATACCAGGATCAACCTTGGTTCCCTGAGCCCTACAAGGGACCTTAATTTTGTAAAGGACACTGCAAACGGCTTTATCATGGCTGCCGAAAGCGAAACTGCAATGGGGGAAGTTGTGAACCTCGGCAGTAATTATGAAATTTCAATCGGGGACCTTGTGAATAAAATAGCCGTAATCATGGGTAAAACCATTGATATCGGAAGGGAATCAGCAAGGATACGCCCCGAAAAATCAGAAGTTGAACGCTTGTGGGCCGATAACCGTAAAGCCAGTGAATTGTTCGGATGGTCGCCGGAATATGACCTCGACAAGGGCCTTGCCGAAACCATCAGGTGGTTCAGCGCCCCGGGAAACATGCAATTTTATAAACCTGATCTTTATAATATATAGACAGTATGAAGGCAGTAATTCTTGCCGGCGGAAAGGGTACACGGCTGAAACCGTATACCACCGTTATACCTAAACCTCTGGTCCCGGTTGGGGAAAGGGCCATCATCGACATCCTGATTTCGAGACTTGTAAAATGCGGGGTTGACGAAGTGTTTATCTGCCTCAATCATTTTGCCGAAATAATCATGGCCTATCTTGGCGACGGATCCAAATTCGGCATAAAGATCAACTATTCCCTCGAAGACGAACCCCTGGGAACCGTTGCGCCCATCAGTCTTATACAGGGCCTGCCCGAAGACTTCCTAGTTATGAATGGGGATTTGCTTACCGACCTTGATTTCAGGAAATTATTTTCAACCCATACCGAGCAAAAGTCCCTGCTCACAGTGTCGACTTACCACCGTACAACAAAAATTGATTTCGGGGTGCTCGAACTGGATGCAAAAGATAACAAGGTGACAGGGTTCCGTGAAAAACCGGAGTATTCATTCAATGTTAGCATGGGTGTATACGCCATGAACCGCAAAGTACTGGAATATGTGCCCCTTCACAAACCTTTTGGTTTCGACAACCTGATGCTTTGCCTGCTTGAAAAGAAAATTCCAGTGAGCGTTTTCCCTTATAACGGCTACTGGCTGGATATAGGCCGGCCCGATGATTATGAGAAAGCCAATGAAGACCTGGTAAAATTCCCCTCGCTTTTTTGAAAAAAATACTGGTTACCGGCTCCGATGGATTCATGGGCAGGGTTTTGGTAAAACGCTTGCGCGCCGAAGGTTTCGATGTGACAGGACTGGACCTTGCCCAGGGGGATATTACGGATCCTTCATGCTTTGAAAAAATCGGGGAAACAGGGTTCTTTCACGTGATCCACCTGGCAGGCAAGACCTTCGTCCCCGACAGCTGGAAAGATCCGGCGGCTTTCTACAGGATCAACCTTACGGGTACGGTGAACGTACTTGAATTCTGCCGCAGAACCGGGGCCGGACTTACCTATATCAGCTCATACCTTTACGGTTCGCCCGAATACCTGCCTGTAGACGAAAACCACCCCGTTAAATCCTATAACCCATACAGTCACAGCAAGCTCCTTGCTGATAATACCTGCCAGTTCTATGCCCTGAATTTCAAACTCAGAATTTCAGTCCTTCGTCCTTTCAACGCTTACGGACCCGGTCAGCCTTCACATTTCATAATTCCCGAAATCATCCAGATGGTAAAGGATCCCTCGGTTTCGGAAGTTCAGGTAATGGATCTCAGACCCAGAAGAGATTATGTTTATATTGATGACCTGGTGGATGGCATTTTCCGTACCATAGCTGGAGAACCGGGGATTTATAATATAGGCAGCGGCCAGTCGGTGAGCGTGGAAGACCTTATCAAAACAGTGATGAGGCTGAGCGGGATCAACAAACCTTACAAAGCAAAGGGCGCCGAAAGGCAGAATGAAATATTTGACCTTTATGCAGGTATTGAAAAGGCCAGGCATGCACTCGGATGGCAGCCGAAAACAACTTTTGAAGAAGGCCTTCTCAAATGCATCAATCCCTGAGTGCTTTCAGGCTCATATCAAGGCTTTGGATATGATGGGTAAGCGCTCCCACTGAAATAAAATCAACGCCGGTCGCGGCATAATCTCTGATATTGGTTTCATCAATACCTCCCGATGCTTCCATCTCAAACCGTCCACCGATGAGCTCTACAGCCTTTTTTAGGTCAGAGGACGAAAAATTATCCAGCATGATGCGATCAACCTCTCCATGTTCAAGAACCTGCTGCAGCTCCGAAAAATTCCTTACCTCGATTTCAATCTTCAGGGATTTATTCATTGCTTTAAGATATATCTGAACCGAATCGATCGCCCGGTCTATACCGCCTGCAAAATCCACATGGTTGTCCTTGATCATGATCATGTCATAAAGGCCAAACCTGTGGTTGAGCCCTCCTCCCGTCCTTACCGCATATTTCTCGATCTCCCTGAGCAAGGGAGTGGTTTTCCTGGTATCGAGGATCTTTGCCGGGTACCCTTCGGTGAGCCTGACCAGCCTGTGGGTGGCTGTTGCAATGCCGCTCAGCCTTTGCATGAAGTTAAGGACAAGCCTTTCACATTGCAGAATGGAAGAGACTGCTCCCTCCACTTCAAATGCAATGTCGCCTTTGCTTATAACATCACTGTCATGCAGTATGGGTTTCATCAGTAATTCAGGATCCACATGGGCGAAGATCTTTTCAGCGACTTTCATCCCGCAGAGTATCCCATCGGCTTTGATGATCAGTTTTGCCCTGCCCCGGGCCGATACCGGAATTGTGGAAGCCGTGGTATGATCCCCATCGCCTATGTCTTCGGCCAAGGCCTTTGTGATAATATCGTCCAGTTTCATGTTCTTTATTCTGACTGAATATGCAATTGACAAATACGGTAATCCCCTTTGCTTTTGCGCAGCAGGAAATACAGGCTGTACTTCTTTCCCCCAGCGGTTATAGAGCCCATGGTATATTTTGAACCATCGGGAGAATTGCCTTCCCGGTTTACCGAAACGCTGCTCACCGGCTTATTGCTGAAAAAATCCTTTACGATCCTTGAAGCCTGTGTCTTGCTGTAAAGTTCCTTAAAACCGGGGATGCTCAGATCGACCATCTCGCTGAAATATTTTCCCAGCTCAGCAGGATTCCCTTTTTTAAAGACGTCAATAATTTCTGAAGACGGATTGTCCTGGGAGAACAGGGATACTGACATCAGCATACATGAAAAAATAATTACGGCTGGCAGCCTGACCATATTTTTATTTTTTTCAAAATTAATGTTTTTAAGAATCCCGATATTTGCCAAAGCCGAAAAGCTTGATCGCATGAAGATACGATTTATTGTCATCGGGAAAACTGATGAAGGATATTTAAAGACCGGGATCAACGAATATATCACCCGCCTGAAACGTTATATCCAGGTAGATTATACAGAAATCCCAGCCCTGAAAAATGCGTCTTCACTGACCATTCCCGAACAACAGTCGCGTGAACAGGAGATACTGGAAAAGCAACTGCATCCGGGCGAGACCGTGGTCCTTCTCGATGAGCACGGGCGGCAGCTTACATCGCCTGAACTGGCAGCGTACATGAACCAGCGCATGGTCTCGGGAATTAAATCCCTGGTATTCCTTACAGGGGGACCATATGGCTTTCATAAAGATTTTAAAAAACCTAAGTACGATATGATCGCACTTTCGAAGATGACCTTCTCCCACCAGATGGTAAGACTGGTATTTGCAGAGCAGCTGTACCGCGCCTTTACTATATTGAGAAACGAATCATACCACCACGAATGAAGCCATGCTCAAGGCTTCCGTTAACATTTTTTTAACGCTGTGGTTAACAAATATTAACAAGGACGATTTTAACAGCTCGCTGAGCTTTTATACATTTGCAGCATCAAATTTTTACATATATGGTTGAGACGGATATTAAAGCCCTGAATGAGCGGATCCAAAGGGAAAGCGCTTTCGTGGATATGATCACCATGGAAATGCATAAAGTGATCATTGGTCAGAAACATATGATTGAACGCCTCCTGATCGGTTTGCTGGCGAACGGGCATATCCTCCTTGAAGGAGTTCCCGGGCTGGCAAAAACCCTGGCCATTAAAACCCTGGCTAGTACAATCGAGGCAAAATTCAGCCGTATTCAGTTCACCCCTGACCTTTTGCCAGCCGACCTTGTCGGGACCCTGGTTTACAGCCAGAAGAAGGAGGAATTCCAGGTTCGTAAGGGGCCTATTTTCGCCAATTTTATCCTGGCGGATGAAATAAACCGTTCCCCGGCCAAGGTCCAGAGTGCGCTGCTGGAAGCAATGCAGGAAAGGCAGGTTACCATAGGTGATCAAACGTTCATGTTGCCCGAGCCCTTTTTGGTTCTTGCTACCGAGAACCCTATTGAGCAGGAAGGTACTTACCCTCTGCCCGAAGCACAGGTCGACCGTTTCATGCTGAAAGTGATCATCAATTATCCCGATAAGAAAGAGGAGAAACTGATCATCCGCCAGAATATCAGCAATGAAATTGCCATGGCAAACACCATTATCAAGCCTGTCGACATTCTCAGGGCAAGAGCTGTTGCAAGGGAAGTTTACCTTGATGAAAAAATAGAGAACTATATCACGGATATTGTTTTTGCGTCGCGTTTCCCGGCCGATTATAAGCTCAAGAAATTCGAGGGACTGATCAGTTACGGGGGTTCACCAAGGGCAAGTATCTACCTTGCGCTGGCATCCAAAGCGTATGCATTTATAAAACGCCGCGGGTACGTTATTCCTGAAGATATCCGTGCTGTTGCTCACGACGTAATGCGCCACCGCATCGGGCTAACCTACGAAGCCGAAGCGGAGAACATCACATCCGAAGACATCATTAACGAGATTTTAAATACGGTAGAAGTACCATAACCGAATCAGTAAACAGTGAACAGTGACTGGTGAACAGTCACTAGTCACCAGTCACCAGTCACAATTCTATGGAATCAGCCGAACTCTTTAAAAAGGTCAGAAAGATCGAAATAAAGACCAGGGGTCTGTCGAACCAGATTTTCTCGGGACAGTACCACTCAGTCTTTAAAGGGAGAGGCATGGCCTTCAGCGAAGTGAGAGAATACCAGTTTGGTGACGATATCAGGAATATTGACTGGAATGTGACCGCCCGTTTCAACCACCCTTATATCAAAATATTTGATGAAGAAAGGGAGCTGACCGTGATGATCATGATCGATGTGAGCGGATCCAACCACTTCGGCACCCGTAAAACCCTGAAAGAAGAACTTATCACCGAGATAGCAGCCGTGCTTGCATTCAGCGCCATACAGAACAACGATAAGGTAGGGGTGATCTTTTTCAGCGACATCATCGAAAAATTCATCCCGCCCAAAAAAGGCCCCTCCCATATACTCAGGATCATAAGGGAGCTTGTTGATTTCAGGCCTCAGCAAAAGGGTACAAACCTTACAGAACCCCTGAGGTTCCTTACAAACGCGATTAAAAAGCGTTGTACAACCTTTGTCATCTCCGATTTTATTGACCACGGTTTTGTGGATGCCATAAAAATAGCGAACAAAAAGCATGACTTGATTGCAGTGCAGATCTTTGATGAGAGGGAAACAAACCTCCCGGATGTGGGGATGATCAGGGTGAAAGATGCGGAATCAGGGGTTCAGCAATGGATTGATTCATCCGATTTCAGGCAGAGAGCCTATTTTAAGAAACGGAACGACGACCACCAGGCTTTTCTTAATGATACCTTTCTTAGAAGCGGTGTCGACTGGGTGAAGATCAGGACCGACCAGGATTATGTAAAACCACTGATCAACCTGTTTAAAAAACGGGGGGCAAGAAAATAAACTGATGCGGAACATATATATCATCGGTATTGTGTTTATCCTCCTGCTGGGGCAGCCGGCATGGTCACAAAACGTTAGCGCCACTTCCCGGCTTGATTCCAATGCCATGCTCATTGGCGACCACCTGGGGCTGAAATTGCAACTGAACTGCCCGGCCGGGACCCAGGTCATCTGGCCGTCTTTTAACGATACAATTCTTGGTAAAATAATTGTAATCGGGCGTTCAAAGGTTGATACCAGCTTTTCAAAAGATAAAAAGTCACTGACCCTTACCCAGAAAATCAACCTGACATGTTTCGACTCGGGTTTCTATACTTTTCCCGAGATACCGTTCCGGTACAGGCTTCTTCCTGATACCTCGGTGAAAACCGCCCTAACAGGAATGAGCATGCTTAAGGTCAACACTATAAAAGTTGACACGACCCAAGTGTTCAAACCCATCAAGGGGCCTTTAAGGATCCCCATCACCTTTCTTGAGATTTTACCGTATATTCTTTTAGCTCTTGCACTGATCGCCCTTGTATTCATCCTTATCTGGTACGTCAATAAAAGGAGAAAACATGAGCCCCTGATCAGCATCAGGCCCAAAGTCAGGCTTCAGCCGTATGAAAAAGCATTGCAGAACCTTGAAAAACTGAGGACCAGGAAAATGTGGCAGGAAGGGCATGTTAAGGAGTACCACAGTGAACTTACCGATATTCTCAGAACTTACATAGAGGAAGGATTCGGCATCCCGGCCATGGAAAGCACCACCTACGAAATTGTTGGCAAACTCAGGCAGGATTCAGTGTTTGCCCGGCCTCTTATTGATAAGGTTGACCAGATACTTCAGAATGCCGATATGGTAAAATTTGCAAAATTCACACCGCTTCCGCAGGATAATGAGAATGCATTGAATGCAGGTGTGGAATTCGTAAACCAGACAATCAAACCCCTGGCCAGTGAACCTCAGGTTGAAACAATGAACCGGACAACACAAAAACCTCAATCGTAACAAGGTATGCACGGACTCACATTTGCAAACCCGGGTTTTCTTTTCCTGCTGCTGATTGTTCCTGCACTGGCTGTCTGGTATTTTTTCCGCCGGAATGAAAATCCTGCCGCCCTCCAGGTTAGTTCCACACTTGGCTTTCGCAAGGATTACGTGCAATGGAGACATTATTTGTATAACGGTTTGTACGTTATAAGGCTTCTGGCAATAAGCCTGCTGATTCTCGCCCTGGCAAGACCCCAGACCAGCCTGAGCAGGCAGTCAATAAATGTTGAAGGCATCGATCTTGTGATAGCCCTGGACATCTCTGGTTCCATGCTTGCACAGGATTTCCACCCCGACAGGATAGAAGCCGCCAAGGAAATTGCGATGGAATTCATCGACGGCAGGCCGAACGACAGGATAGGCCTGGTGATATTCAGCGGAGAATCGTTTACCCAGTGCCCGATCACAACGGATCATGCGGTATTGAAAAACCTGTTCAAGGAGATTAAAAGCGGGATGATCGATGATGGTACCGCTCTTGGCGACGGTCTTGCACTTGCAATAAGCCGGCTCAAGGACAGCAAGGCGGTGAGCAAGGTTATCATCCTTCTTACCGACGGCGTGAATAATATGGGGTCGGTGGATCCCCTCTCTGCAGCCGAGATAGGCAAACTGTTCGGGACCAGGATTTATACTATAGGCATTGGTACAATGGGGTATGCTCCCTATCCGGTGCAGACGCCGTTCGGTATCCAGATGCAGCAAATGAAAGTGGAAATAGACGAACCCCTGCTCTATAAAATTTCACAGATGACCGATGGAAAATATTTCAGGGCTCAGAATAATACCAAGCTCAGAGCAATTTATAAGGAAATCGATAAAATGGAAAAGACCAGGATCGATGTTACCGAGTTCAGGAAAAAGAAAGAAGAGTTTTTGCCATTAATAATGCTTGCATTTGCTTTGCTTGCTCTTGAAGGACTTATCAGATATGCAGTGTTAAAGACCATACCATAATTTAACAGAATGTTCAGGTTTGCACATAGTATTTTCTTTTTCGCCTTTCTCCTGATACCGGCTTTAACGGCCGTTTTCGTATTGTTCATGATCAGGCGGAAAAGGGCCATGGACCTCTACGGGGAGAACAGCCTCCTGAAAATCCTGGCGCCTGAATTTTCCATTGCAAAACCCATCATTAAATTCGTACTTTTTTCCCTTGCCATTGCTGCAATGGTTATGGCCCTGGCCGACCTGCAGTCAGGCTCCAGGATCGAAAAAGTGAAACGGAAAGGGATAGACCTTGTGATCTGCCTCGACGTTTCAAACTCCATGCTGGCGCAGGATATAAGGCCCAACCGGCTTGAACGTGCCAAACAGGCTATTTCTAAGCTTACCGACAAACTTGAAGGGGACAGGATCGGCCTTGTCGTATTTGCAGGAAAAGCCTTTACCCAATTGCCAATCACAACAGACTATGCAGCCGCCAAGCTTTTTGTGAGTACAGTAAATACCAATATGGTTGCTACCCAGGGAACCAATATCGGTGATGCACTCAAGCTGGCTATTTCAAGTTTCGGTGAAACAAAACACAACAAGGCTATCGTTCTGATTACCGACGGAGAAGATCATGAAGGCCAGGTGCTTGAGCAGGCTGAGGCCGCCGCCAAAGCAGGGATTATCCTATATACTATCGGGATGGGACTTCCCGAAGGAGTGCCTATCCCGGTTTTTGACGGGGACGTTCAAACCGGTTATAAAAAGGACCGGGACGGAAATACCATCATCAGCAGGCTGGATGAATCTATTCTAAAGCAGATTGCCAATGTGGGGAAAGGAATGTACGTGAGAGCAAGTAATTCGGATGCGGGACTCAATACTGTATTTGATGATCTTGAAAAAATTGAAAAATCGGATATCGAGAGTAAACAATTTTCTGATTTTGAAAGCAGGTTCCAGTATTTCGCAGGTCTTGCCCTGCTGATGCTGGTGCTCGACCTGTTCGTCTTTGAACGGAAAACAAGATGGATAAAGAATATTAAACTTTTCGGGGATTTTTAAAATGAAAGCCAGCCTGATTTCGTTGTTGCTTCTTTTCATGCTTACTTTTCCTGCTTTTGCACAGAAGGAAAACGCACTTCTGCGAAAGGGCAACAGCCAGTATGACAAGGGGAACTTTAAAGAAGCTGAGAAAGACTACCGTAAAGCTCTTGAAATAAACAAGGAGTCGGTCAAAGGACAGTTTAACCTGGGTACAACCGTTTATCAGGAAAAGAATTTTGATGAATCGGCTAAACTGTACGGAGAATTGGCGGGCAAGAACCAGGACAGGGATATTCAGGCAAAGATCTACCATAACGAGGGAAATTCTTTCCTGGAAGCCAAACAGTACGATAAAAGTATTCTGGCTTATAAAAACTCACTCATGAATAACCCTTCTGACCTGGATACAAAATACAATCTTGAATATGCCAAAATGATGCTGAAGAAACAGCAGGATCAGCAGAAAAAGGACCAGGATAAAAAGAATAAGGATAAACAGGACCAGAAGAAAGACAAAAAAGATCAAAACAAGGACCAGCAGAAGAAAGACCAGCAGAAACAGCAGCCCCAGGACCAGAAAAAACTCAGCAAGGAAGATGCAAACAGGATGCTTGAGGCATTGAAGAATGATGAAAAGAAAACCATGCAGAAGGTGAAGAAAGAAAAAGCCAAGGTGCAGGTTACAGGGATTGATAAGGACTGGTAATGTTTTTTGTGGTAAATTGTGAAGGATTAATTCCTACAATAATATATATGGTGTTCAAAAGGCTTTTATTGATTGTTGGGTTTATCTCCATCTATGCTGCAGGCTTTGCCCAGGATATTTCCTTCCAGGGCTCGGCCAAGACAAATGTCAGTGTTGGTGAATCCTTCACGTTAACATACACCCTGAACAGCCAGGGCACTGATTTCAGGGGACCCAGGCTGAGCGGCTTTGATGTGATCAGCGGCCCCTTCACCTCAACTTCTTCAAGCATACAATCGGTCAACGGCCGTACAAGCATGTCGGTTCGATATTCTTTCCAGTATATCCTCCAGGCAAACAGGGAAGGTACATTTGATATCCCCCCGGCAACTGTCACGGTGGACCGGCGTACCATAACATCCAATTCCCTGACAATCAAAGTGTCGAAAAACGGGGCGGCACAGGCTGTAGGCAACCAGGGCCAGTCAAACGGAAATCAACGTCAGCAGGGCAATGTTCAGACCGGCCCGAATGATGTTATGCTCAAAGCCTATGTGAGCAACTCCAACCCTCAACAGGGTGAAGGAATTTCGGTGACATACAAGATATTCACCAAGGTGCCTGTTTCACAGATCATGTTTTCCAAAGAACCTTCATTCCCCGGATTCTGGTCACAAAGCCTCACCAAGGAAAAGGAAAAACTGCAGCAGTACAACCAGGTGATCGACGGTCAGCAGTATATTGTGGCCGATTTGCGAAAATACACTCTCTTCCCGCTGAAAAGCGGAAAACTTACGATCGAGCCTCTTGAACTTGTATGCCAGGCCCAGATTAAAAGGCAATCCAAAACCAGGACAGGGGATCCTTTTTTCGACGACTTTTTTAATGACAGTTTCTTCAATACCTCATACACTCCTGTTGAAAAATCACTGCGTGCCAGCCCTCTTGTGATCAACGTAAAGCCCTTGCCTTCAAGCGGTGTGCCTGATGATTTTGCCGGCGCAGTGGGAAGTTTCAATTTCCATACCGAACTTGACAGGACAAGCGTTAAAACTAATGAAGCGATAAACCTGAAATGTGTGATAAGCGGTGAGGGGAACCTCCAGTTGATTGATAAACTGAACGTATCCTTCCCTCCTGATTTTGAGACATACGACCCGAAGGTTTCCAATGATATACACTCTTCTGAGAAAGGAGTGAGCGGATCCCAGGTCTTTGAATATCTGATAATACCCCGTAAGCCTGGTAAATTCAGCCTTAAACCGATTTCATTTTCTTTCTATGACCTGAAAAAAATGAAATATATCACCCTTACCAGTCCTGCGTATACCATCGATGTTGAGAAAGGGACAGGGGAGGCTGCAAATGTTACCTATACCGGGGCTAACCATGAAGAAATCAAGTATATAGGTAGTGACATCAGGCATATTAAAAACCAGGTCTTTGTACTTGACCACACCGGAACGTACTTTTTTGGCTCTCTTGGATTTATACTTTGGATTGTTATTCCGATCCTGCTGTTCTTTGTTTTTGTCCTGTTGTTCAGGAGGTTCAGCGAACGGCGAAGTGATGTGGTGCTTATGAAAAACCTCAGGGCTACCAAGGTGGCGCGCAAACGGCTCAGGAAGGCCGAACTTTACCAGAAAGAGCAGAAACAGGAGGAATTTTATGTTGAGATTTCCCAGGCTTTATGGGGGTATCTCGGGGATAAATTCAGTTTGCCGGTTGCTGAACTTTCAATTGATACCGTAAAACAAACCCTGGTCAGCAAAGAAGTAAGCGAGGATTTAATCCAGATTTTTATCGATACCCTGAATAATACCGAATATGCCCGTTTCGCTCCCGGTGAAAAGTCAGTGAACATGGAGCGTATTTATAATGAAGCACTTGCCGTAATTTCAAGAATAGAAAGGGAATTGAGATGATAGGAATGCCGCGTTTATGGCCCTGCCCGAAAGGCCTGATCCTGATAATGATACTGACCGTTATTTCTTTAACAGCCAATGCTTCCGAATACCAGCTTTTACTGGCAAAGGGCAACAGCGCTTATTCCTCGGGCAATTACAAAGAAGCAGCAAATACATATAACTCACTGGTTTCCCAGGGCCTGGAGTCTCCCTATCTTTATTACAACCTGGGCAATACCTATTACAAACTGAACGATATTGCTCATGCCATACTCTGGTATGAACGTGCAAAACGCCTGGACCCTGGAAATGAAGATGTTAATTTTAATCTTATTGTGACAAACAACAAGATTACCGATAAGATTGAGGCCCTTCCCGACTTTTTTCTAAAGCGTTGGTTTAAGGCCGTTACCGACATGTATTCGACAGACGCCTGGGCAGTTGCAGGAATTGCCGGCCTGATTCTGGCCTTATCTGTGTTTTGCCTGTACATTGCCTCAAGGGTATTGATGATCCGTAAGTTAGGTTTTTGGGCTGGTTTTTCAATTTTATTTCTTTCCCTGATATTTCTGATGTTTGCCTGGACCAGCTATAACTCCAGGAAGTCTGAACAGTCGGCAATTGTCACGAATCCCACCGTAACAGTAAAAAGTTCTCCTGACGAAAAGAGTACCGACATATTCGTCATCCATGAAGGCAGTAAGATCCAACTCATCGACCATATCGGGAACTGGTATGAGATCCGTATTGTAAACGGCAGTGTAGGCTGGGTTCAGCAGGAGAATTTCGAGAAGATCTGAGAGCGCTTTCTTTCATTATTTCTTGCGTCTGAAAATTTTTTTGCAGATAAGGTTTTTTAATTTATATTTGTTCGTTTAAAGGAGAAACCGTTAAATCAAACCTAAAACTATGAAAAATAGACATTTACTCTCTCTATTACGGACAACTTTCGTCGGATTGTTTCTACTCGTCCTTGCTTCAGCAACCTTTGCCGGCAATCCTGTTGACAAAGGAACTATCAGAAATGATGATCCTTTCTATCGTCTGAAAGCAAATCAGACAACTGGCGTAATTTCAGCGAATGATATGCTGAAAGCCCAGCAACAGGCAGAGCAGATGCGCCTCAAATCAACATCGCGGCTGAACCTGAACTGGTCTCCTCTTGGCCCTGCAAATATCGCCGGCCCTGTCTGCGCTGCAATATTTGACAACCGTGATGCAACGGGGACCACTATTTATACAGGAGCTCCTAACGGGGGTATATGGTATTCATCAACATTAGGTTTGACCTGGCATGCGGTTGGAACACCGGATGGAAATATCCCCAGGGTATCCTGCCTGGCACAATCAAAAAGCGGTGTATTCTATGCCGGGACCGGACAGGTTTATAAAAATTCATATGATAATGGAAACGGGCTATACCGTTCAACGGACGGTATGAACTTTACACTTGTCCCCGGTACGGCTTTCAACCCTCATTGGCTGGGTATTGCCCAGCTTGCATCTGATCCCAGGAATGAGCGCATGTATGTTGCAACCATAGGTGGAATTTATTATTCTGATGACGGTACGACCTGGACAACAGCTTTACCCGGTTATGCAAATGACGTGAATGTAGGCAGCGACGGAACGGTTCTCGCCGTTGTTGACGATTCAGTATATGTTGCCAAAGCCGGCGATATAACCAATTTCACCCTTCTCAGCACCGGTGATTCGACTAAACTTCCAAATTCTAATATTGGCTGGGTCAGAGTCGCAATTGCACCATCCAATCCACTTGTAATGTACGCAACCATGTGCCTTCCTTCAGGTTTCATGAAAGGAGTCTACTGCTCGATAGATGGAGGCGATAACTGGACACTTATTTTCCCTTCAAGTGTTTCATTCGAACCTTATGGCATCAATGGCATTTCCTATAATGCCATCGCAGTAGTGCCAAATAATCCCGATGAAGTTTTTATCGGCTCCAAAAAGATGTGGCTTGGTAAGAGAGTTGCAGGAGAAAATTATTTTGACTGGGAGGTTGTCAGTGACGGTTCCTCTGCACCCTCCAGCACAACCTTTGCACCCAATTACCATCATCAGTATTCATTTATGCCGGGGAACAGCGGACGCATGGTTATGGCCACCGACGGGGGCGTGAGCGTGGCAACGATAAGGACCGGGCAAATTGTTTATCAGACCTCATCCTTAAATTTACAGGTAGGCCGTTTTCAATCATTATCCAATACCTACAGCAAGGGATATGTGATGGGCGGTGCGTTTCATAACGGTACAATCGTTGACGGAGCTTATTATCCAAGCCTTGTTAATGACCCCACTTATGGTGTCCAGATATGGAAAGACGGGAATGATTATGGCGATGAAGGCCGCACAGGTGGCAACTGCACCTGGAGTAAAATTGACCCGAATCTTGTCGTGTTTACAAATGCTGATTCAAATTCATCTACCTATCGTACGTTACGCCGCCGTGACCTCACCGACCTGACGTATGATAATGACCCGCTTGGAGCCGACATTGTTCTGAGCAGCGGGGTAAACCTCCCGATAAATCTTGCCGAAAGCTTTGACTACACCACCACCCGCGACAGTGTGAAATATTATAACAAAACCGACACCCCTATTCCCCCTCAGACTCCTATCACCGGAAAAAGCAAAAACGGTAGTTTCCCGTTTGTTTATATTACCCCGACCATTATTCCTGCACATGACAGCGCGATGATACCCGACCCGGTTGCAGCCCGTTTCTTTATGGCTACGACAAAGGGCGGTCGTACAGGAGTTTTCATGAACAAGTACATGCTGCAATTCGACAAAGCAGCAGAATGGTACCTGGTTTATAAGGATGTTACTTCTGCACCAGGTGAAGTCATTTGTACCCTCACTGTTTCGAATGATATGAATACCCTTTGGATGGGTACAACCAAGGGTCATGTTTACAGGGCCAGCAACCTGCTCATGGCTTATAATACTGCAACTGCCGACTTCGACAGCCCGACATTCATCATCAGCAATGATGCAATGCAGGGAACTCCTTTTGCAGGCAGGTATATTACCGGGATTTCAGTAGACCCGAACAACCCTAACCGCGTCCTTGTAGCCCTTGGAAACTATGGGAATACAAGCTATGTATACATGACCGACAACGGGCTGGACCAGTCGCCGAGCTGGAGGGATGTGACCGGCAATTTGCCGGCATCACCGGTATTCAGCTGTATCATCGAGATGCATAACCAGAACAACGCAATTCTTGGCACTGAATGGGGCGTCTACACAACCTCAAATCTTACTGATGCTGCACCTACCTGGGAACCCGACATGGCAAATATGGGAAATGTGCCGGTTACAGCTCTTTCACAGCAAACGATCCAGTATTACTCGATGCTGAATTATGGAGCCGTTTATGCCGCCACATGGGGACTCGGATTTTTCATGGACACTACCTATCTTACCCCTGTTGGCATCAGCCCGGGACCTTCGGCCAAAAAACTGGAAAATGATTTAAAGATCAATCCGAACCCTGTGCAGAATTATGCAAATATTACTTACACTCTTAGCCAGACTGGCAATGCCGGGATTTATGTTTATAATATGAACGGAACCATGGTAATGGGTGGCAGCCTTGGAATTAAACCTCAGGGAGAGTCTACATCCCGCATTGACTTCAGTTCTCTGCAGGCAGGGACGTATATCGTTAGGATAAATAATTCATTAGGTAAAGTTGTCAAGCAGTAATTATCAATAACAACATAAAACTCAAGATATGAAAAGATTTTTATCGGTCCTCTTGCTTTCACTCTTTGCCGCTGCTACCATGGCAGGAACAGAAGTATATACTCCCACGCTCAAAACACCGGTTAACAATACTCTCAACCAGATGCCAAACCTGACTCTCAGCTGGAATGCCATTGTAGGCAGTATAAATTTGACCTATGAGATTCAGATTGATACAAGCCAGAATTTCAATTCCCCGGTTCGCTCAGATACTTCCCTGGTTTTACTTACAGGATATACGGCACATGAACTTTTTTTCGGAAAAAGATATTACTGGCGTGTCAGGGCAATTGACAAGGGAGAAACTTCAGGATGGAGCACTGCATGGTCTTTTACTGTTTTCGGACATGTAACTCCCGTATTCCCTGTGCTGAATCCAACAGCAAAAACCAAGGATACCATAGCACCTAAACAGGTATTGTCATGGTCGACAAAAGATTCCGTTATTTCAGGATCTTCAGTCACCCTTACAACTATAACCGGCGTTCGGTATTATGATGTCCAATGCGATACGACGAAAAATTTTAATTCACCACAGTTTAGGTCCGGAACCGTTGCCTACCCCTTGAATTATTTCTGGGTGAACAACCTGAGATTCGGCACTAAATATTACTGGAGGGTGCGTGCACGACATAATCTCAGCACCAGCAACTGGTCGACAAATTTTTATTTTACTGTTGCCAGTACTATAGTCCCCACCACTCCTGCACTCAATGCAGTAGACCAGGTGCTTAATGCCACACTTATCTGGAAAAATGTCAAAGGCCTGCTTGCCTATCAATATCAGCTGGCTCTTGACTCCAACTTTAATAATGTGGTTGCATCCTCAGAGGTTGATACGAACTTCGTGAACAGCCAGTACACAAAGTTTGGTTTGAAATATTACTGGAGGGTAAGGGGAAGGCATATCTCCGATACAACGACCTGGTCGGCGAAATATTCCTTTACAACCATTGACATGGTTAAACTTAAATCCCCTGCAAACAATTCTACGAGCATTGCGCTTAAACCAACTTTGACCTGGACAAAGCAAACCGGAATTGTGAAGTTCCAGTTGCAGATTGATGTAACATCCGATTTCAGCTCAAGCCCCCTATTTATAGATGTTAAACTTGCCGATTCCCTCACAGCGATTGCTTTGACGAAAAGCCTTAAGAATTCGACAACCTACTATTGGAGAATGAGAGCTTTTTCCGATTCCCAGGTTCCCGACACAAGCAACTGGAGCCCTGTATGGAATTTCAAAACACTCTCAACCGGTATTGGTGAGAATGGAGTGGTAAGCAGCAGTATTTTCCCTAACCCTGCTTCGGATAAGCTGAATATAAAACTGAATGTTGAGGAACCTCTGAACCTGCAGGTAACAGTAATTGATCTGCTTGGAAGTACTTTGATCAGTGAGAATTTTGATCTGAACAGCGGAATAAATTATCGCGAAATCAACCTTGGCAAACTTAATAAAGGCCTCTATATTGTCCGCCTCAGGTATAATGGTAACGAGGTAAACCACAAACTGATCATCGACAAATAGTAAGTTAAACAGCATAAAAAAAGCCGTCTTTAACCGACGGCTTTTTTTATGCTTCTTACTTATTCTCAAGCCTTGTCTTAAATTCCCTGAGGATGGCCATATCCTCTTCGGAGATATAACTGATCTCAAGAGCCTTATTGATCAGATAATCATAATCGGTGAGAGTGACCAGGGGGCAATTCTCATTCTGAAAACTGGCCTTGGCAATACTCAGGTTGTAAGTGAATATGGCCAGCATCCCCTTCACCTGGCAACCTGCATTTTTAAGCGCACTTACAGCGCCCAGGCTGCTTGATCCCGTTGAAATAAGGTCTTCAATAATTACAGCCCTCTGCCCCGATCGTACCTCACCCTCAATCTGGTTTGTAAGCCCATGTTCTTTTTTTGATGAACGCACATAAGCGAACGGTAAGCCAAGCTCCTGTGCAACCAGTGCACCCTGCGGTATTCCTCCAGTGGCAACACCCACGATCAGTTCGGGCTCCCATTTGTTCTGTTCAATGGCTGAAACGAAATTTTGCCGGATAAACGTCCTTATATCGTGATACGACAGGGTTACCCGGTTATCAGTATAAATCGGGGATTTGATTCCCGATGCCCATGTGAATAAATCTTTAGGGCTCAGCTTAACCGCCTTGATCTTTAAAAGCAGTTCGGCCGTAGTCATCGCGATGTCTTCTTTGAATATCATATTACAGATTCTTTTTTCACTCCAAAATTACATAAAAATTGAAGTCCGACCCATTCGTCTCTATTTAGTACCTTTGTTTTCTTATAGACCGGCTTCAACATGAAAATAGAAATCTATTGCGATGATATCCTAATGGTTCTCCTGGATTCCAGGCCGGTAAAACTCAAGGAAAATGAACTCCAGGTACAATATACGGGAAGGAGGGCACTGAAAGATCTTGTCTTTGATTTCGAAAAAAAGAAAAAGGGGATACTGTCGGTCTGGTCGGATGATAAATATAAGCAAATGGTAAAAGCATTTTTCAGCCTGCATGAAACTATTGAAGCCGCAGGGGGAGTTGTTTTTAACGAACATGGTGAAATCCTGTTTATCCACCGAAATGGCAAATGGGATCTTCCGAAAGGTAAAATAAGCGGAAAAGACAGGCGCAAAGCGGCCAAGATCAAGCCTGGCAGGCCCGGCAAATTTTCGGCTGCCGATATGAATGATCAGGTTGCACGCATTGCAGCCTTGAGGGAAGTAAAGGAAGAAACCGGACTTAAAAACTTTAAAATCTCTTCGGAGCTTCCTTTTACATACCATATTTATTTTAATGGCGACCGCAGGTTCATTAAGCATACACGCTGGTTCCGGATGGAGGGTTCAACCGAAGATTCACTTAAACCCCAGATTGCCGAAGGCATTATTATTGCCCGATGGATTCCCTCCAACTCCCTCGCTTGTATTTTCAATCATACGTATGAATCACTTAAACCACTTATCAAATCCGTACTGGCATATACCTAAGATAAATCAGATCGAATCATGGACCAGGACCTCACCAAACCTTCCGAATTGGTAAAATCATTTATACGAAAAGCCTCCTTAAAGCAGGAAGTTTATCATAAAACCCTTGAGGTATTCGGGCAATTTAAAACGGAGTCGGAGGGATTCATAAGCAGGAATCAGGCAAATGTTGGCAAAACAAAATATCCCTTGCTTTTTGAATTCAGGGACAGGGGGGATTTCCAGTTTGAACTAAGGTTTGGATCCGACATCCTGATATTCATGATGCATACCAATGTCTTTGAATTCCCCCGCGATCATAAGGTTATGAAGACCGATTATATAAGGCAGGATAAACTCAGGTCCTATTGCGGGAATATCATGATCTTTAATTTTCTTTCAGATTCCTTTAAGTACAACCGCCCGAATGATCTGGGATATCTGATCGGAAGATTATTTGTCAACAGGGAATTGCATTATTTCCTTGAAGGCAAGCGTGAAGTAGGAATGCCTTATAATGACTTCCCTCATGCGAGGCTTAACCTGAAAACAATCCGTTCGGTAATTTATTCCAGCATTTTATATACCATCAACTTCGATCTTCTCACACCGCCTTTCGATGACCTCAAAGAAGTTACCCAGCAGGAAATGCAATCCCAGCTTGATTCAATGTCGATAAGGACAGGCAAGCGCATCGGTTTCCGCTTCCAGGCGGATGAAATAGGACCGAACGGGAAACTTTAACCGCTTCAGGTAAATTCCCCTCAGCTTGCAGCTGAATCTGGAATCTGGGCTTGCCCAGGGGTTCATACCTTGGATTTTCGTATTAAGGGACGATACTGATTTTTTGTGTAAAGACCTCCTTATTGTTCCAGATTCTGAGATTATAGATGCCGGGAACTAATTGAGGGAATGATAATGCGGCAGGTGAAAAGTACTGAATTTTTTCTCTTACAATAATCTTTCCAGGCAAGTCGGATATTTCCAGTGTGTATTCCGAACCTGAAGTCCTAGCGGGCCAATACAATTGAAAATTGCCATTGGAGGGATTTGGACATATTCTTATGGACATGTTTGTGTTATTCTGAGGGGGGACGGAAACAGGAAACGATGGCCTTGCAGGAACCCTGGAAAGTCCGGAAGTATTTGTTTTTGTTCCCAGGTACATCCCGTTGTCCACGAAACCGCATCCCGTGCCGTAGATGCTGGGATGATTTATTACCGCCAGATAATGCGATTCATATTTCGATATGTAGATCCTGTTATCGGGTCCAAGTTGCATGTACCCTGCCTGGTAATTGTAAGCGTTTGAGGAAGTAGCATGGCCTATTAACATCCCGCTTGCAATTATTGCCGACAGCGATGTATCCGAGAGGTTAAACACGAATACATTGTCGGTCCACCACCTTGTGGCATATAGCATCTTGCTGTCAGGGGAAAAAGCAATCCCCCAGGGATTTTGAAAACCTGGAATTATCCTGCTGTTTGATATATGACCGTTAGCCATGTTAAAATCACATAATTCGATAAACCCGTCGCTTAGCACGCCCGAGGCAATCATTTGCCCGTCGGGCGAAACGGTCATCTGTCCTATGGCATTGTAGCCATAGGGGTTTCCTCCCGACATCAGGGCACAGGGATCACTTATTTCAGGCGGAATCAACAAGCCGTTTGAAGTCAATTTATAAACAAAATAATAGCCGGATTCAAAAGGATGCGTGATTACCCAGTACGAATCATCCGACTGGTTGTATATGGCGTCAAGTTTTTCTGTCGTATACGGGAACAGTTGGAAATTTTTTATGATCACAGCTCCGTTGCCGTTATCTTCGGCCATGTCGACGACAGAGAAACTCAAGCCCTGGTCAGAAAGGAAAGGAGCATTTGTGAAGATAAAATACTTGCTTGTACCCGGTTGTGGTACTATGACTGCACATTGCCCTGAAGTAATGCTGCCGGCGAGATCAGTCCCGTTAAGCATGACCTTATGCAACTTGTTCCAGACGGTGTCGGAGTTGGTGTAAAAAAGCAGTTGTCCGGCAGAATTGCAGACAGTGCTTGAATTGTCATTATCCCACATCGCACTGTTCTGCAGAGCCAGCACGGTGTCATTATTAAAATTGAGTCCTGCATGATTCCCGAAATACCAGATATTGCCTTCCTTCTGGGCAAGGGCTTGGGAAAACGACAGGCTTACAATCATGGCAAGAATGATCAACTTTCTCATATAACCATTATTTAGTACAAAAATAGTATTTCTCAAATATAAGAAATTAATATTGTGTATTAATATTGGAGGGTCAAAAAACTTTCCGAAAAACTCCATTACTCAAGCTCTTATCGACAGCCTGCACAGGGTATATCCTCATTATTGAATCATCCTGTAAGCCCTGGATAGTGAACAAATGATGAACCCGGATTGTACCAAAAATATAACAAAGGCTGACATTTTGAATATCAGCATCGAACCATATTATATATATGCAGTTTACTTTACAGTAGTTTGCACATTTACAGCGATTGCAGCGAATTTACAGGGAATCTTAAACCATCGAAAATTTATTGAATACGACCCAAAGCATAAGCCGGCTCAGGCTTGAATGTTTTTTTACTCTGAAAATCGAGGTGAAAGGATTCATTTCATATCTACTGTATTAACTATCTCGGGATCATTTAGTATTGCTGCATTTTGTACCTTTGAAGCGATCTAAAATAGCAGATGAACGTTCTCAGAAGAAATAACTGGGTTTCGATTATAATCCTTCCCGCTATGTGTTGGTTGATCATGAATTCGGTTATGAACCAACATTCGCACTATTCAGAAAACGGAATCATTATCACACATTCTCTATTTTTGACCCGAGGTTATCTTCCTTCCAGAAACATAATATAAAATGTTGCAGACAGGATTGCCTGCTAACGATGATTACCAGACAGTCAAAAAACATCTTTTCAATAATAATTTTGAGGAACTATGTTAATTCGACCGGGTATTGTATTCAAAAAGGCTCTTTTTATTCTCATTGTTATTGTTCACACAACCAATGCTCAAACCCACATTTCATTTCAGGATGCTTTGGTAATAGCGAGGAAGAACAATCTATTCTTTCTTGCCCAGAAGTATAATACAGATCTTGTTAAAGCAGATATCATCACAGCCTCACTCAGACCTAATCCTTCACTGAACTTGTCGGCCGAACAGGTTATAAATAGTAAATGTTTTGAAGAAAACACCGGGGCATTTGATCCGGCAAACCGGCAATCCAACATCCAGGTTGGAAAAATTCTTCAGGTTGCAGGACAAAGGAAATATAAGATTCACAAAGCCGAAAAAGACGTAGATATTGAATCTGCTAATCTTTCCGATTATGAGAGGAACATGTTATTTGATGTCGCCAACCAGTGGCTTGATGCATGGTTTGCTTTAGAGAAGCTGGAAATTGTGCAACGGGCAAAGATTAATTCTGACACACTGTTGAATGTAAACCAGATCAGGCTCAGGAACCAGGTTATTACCACAACCGAATTCCTGCGAACCAGCATAAAAGCTGATCAGTATCAACTTATGCTGCGAAAATCGCTCCAGGAATATATTTCAGAGCTTTTCAGCCTGAAGCAGCTTCTTGGTACCAGCGACAGTATCGTCATCTCCGATACTGAACCTGTATTCCGCACCAGCCTGCCATCAACCCTTGATTCAGCGATTTTATATGCGCTTCACAACAGGACCGATCTGCTGATCAATCTGAGAGCCATCGAAGCTGCAAAAGTGAATCTTGATCTTCAGAAGGCAATAGCATTTCCACAGCCGGAAATCGGTCTGAATTATAATCCTCAGAATAAAGTTCCTTATCTTGGAGCATACCTTCAATTTCCAGTTCCGGTTTTTGACCGGAACCAGGGCCAGGTTACCAGGGCAAAGCTTCAGATCACACAGTCGGAAAGTTTTTTGAAAGCCTACCAGGCCAGGGTGCAAAATGAAGTTCGGTCGGCATACATGGAATATCAAACAAATGCAGCCACTTTTCAAAAGTATCATCTGATCTACATGCAATCAGAGACTGTTCTGAATACTGTCAGGCTTTCATATCTCAAAGGAGGCACAACGATTCTTGACTATCTTGAAGCCGAACGGGACTGGTTTGAAATGCAAAACCAATATTACCAAGCCTTATACGACTTCAGACAAAGCTATATTAAAGTATTAATTGCATGCAATTTAATTTCATTATAATCATGAGACCGAAAATCAATCCTTTATTCTATTGCCTTGTTGTTATTGTAATATGTTTATGCGGATGCTCCCGTGATAAACAGTCAAATTACGTGGTTCAACCCGCCAATGATGAACCAGTGGTTAAAGAAAATGGCAGTTGGATTGAATTTCCATCAGGAAGTAAGAAAGCGGCTCTCTTTCTTACCGAGGTTGCAAATATTAAAAAAACCACGTTGGGTTTCCTGGCCCCTGCTACAGTTATCGGGAGAGTCCACCAGTCTTCAGAAGATAAAAATTCAAATCTAATACTTTTCAATAGCCCAGAGCTTACCAGTGTATATTCTTCCTATTTGCAGAATCAAACATTGCTGAAGACATCAAAACTTAATTTCGACAGGGTCAATGATCTTTATAAAAACGGGGCAGCAACAGGGAAAGAACTGAATGATGCATCCGCTGAATTATTGAATATTAAAACTTCACTGGCTGAAAATGAGGCCAAACTCAGGGAATCAGGTTTGAATCCTGAAAATTTAAACAACTCACCCAGAGGGACGGTCTGGCTGATTTGCGATCTGCCTGAATCTGAAATGAACGTAATTAAAAAAGGGCAAAAATACATGCTTGAGTTTCCCAGTTTCCCCAATGAATTCATCACCGCGAATATTGATGTGATAGCTGAAGTCATGAATATGGAAACCAGGAAGCTCCGGGTCAGGTTATCACTCATTGACCCGCAGGAGAAAATCCGGCCTGGGATGTATGCAAATGTACGGTTCGAGATGCCTCACCAGGGGCTGATGGTCCCGAAAAAAGCTGTCTTCAGTTCAAATGCAAAATTCTATGTTTTCATTATGCACAGTCTTCTTCAATTTGAACGAAGAGAAGTCAGTATTTCTACTGAAACCGGGGATTATATTGAAATATCTGAAGGATTGAAACCGGGCGAGAATGTAGTGACAAGCAATGTTTTTTTACTTAAAGGAATCTGCTTAGGTATCTGAGATGAACAGGATCATCAACTTTATATTCAAACATAGGGCGGTTACATTGATCGTGGCTGTCATGGTTGTGGGAGCAGGAATCTGGGCATGGTTTCAGCTGGAAATTGAAGCTTACCCGGATATCAGCGATAACGAGGTAGGGGTTATCACCCAGGCCAATGGCCTACCTTCAGAGGAAATGGAGCAGCAAGTTACAATTCCGGTTGAAAGAGCACTGAATACCGTGCCAGGGATCATTTCGAAACGGTCCAGGACCATTTTCGGATTGTCAATTGTTACTCTGACTTTTAATGATCAGACCAATATTTATCTTGCACGGCAACTGGTTATTGAGAAACTTAAGGGGATTGACCTGCCCGAAGGCATTGAACCGGAACTTGCCCCAATGACCATGGCCATGGGGGAAATCTTTCGATATGTTCTTGAGGCTCCCGACAGCATTCCCCTTACTTACCTGAGGGAAATTCAAGATTACGTTGTAATCCCTAAACTGCTCCAGGCCGACGGGGTGGTAGATGTGGCAAATTTCGGTGGACTACTCAAACAGTACCAGGTTATCATAGATCCCATCAAGCTTGAAAAATTTCAATTAAAGGTTCAGGATATTGCAGATGCCATCACCAATAATAATAAAAATACCGGTGGGAATTTTATCCGGGTGGGTTCATCCCAAATGAATATCAGAGGAATAGGACGAATTGCCAGGACTGAGGACATTGAAAATATTGTTGTTGACAACCATGATGGAGTTCCTGTACTGATCAGGGACGTTGCCTCCGTTGAAACAGGCAACCTCCCTCCCACCGGCATTCTCGGTTATGTCGATAAGTCCCGGGGAGTTTCACGGAATATGGGGATAGAAGGAATTGTACTGTTGAAAAAATTCTCCAATCCTTCTAGTACCATGAAGAATGTATTTGAAAAAGTTGATGAACTCAACCATATTCTGCCCAAAGGTATTCAGGTAATAACTTATTATAACAGAACTGAACTGGTTAACCTTACGGTGCATACGGTTGCCAAAACAATTTTTGAAGGCATCATTATTGTCCTTATTATCCTGACTATTTTATTAGGAAACTGGCGTGCAGCTTTAATTTCAGCGCTGGCAATTCCTTTCTCACTGCTTTTCGCTTTCATCACCATGTACCTGACTGGTATTCCTGCCAACCTGTTGTCATTGGGAGCTATTGACTTCGGACTTATTGTGGATGCCTCCATCGTGATGATTGAAGCCATAACCAGAAATCTGACAATCGGGAAAAACAGCCTGAATGAACAGTATAATGTGAAAAATATAATCCTTCATTCAGCCAGGGAAGTACAGATGCAAATCTTGTTCTCCATTTTTATAATCATCCTTGCATTATTGCCGATGTTCACGCTGCAAAGGGTTGAGGGGCGTTTATTTTCTCCTATGGCTTATACACTTGCCTATGCCATTTTCGGTTCAATGATATATGCCATTACCCTGGCGCCTGTTCTGTTTTCCTATATCAGTAAAAAGGTAAAACCGGAGCATAAAAATCTAATCTGGTCGGCAATTTCCTCATCCTATAATAAAACTCTTACTCTTCTTCTGAGGTTCCCCGCACTGGCTATTACAGGATCAATAATTTTTCTGGTCTCCGGATTTTACCTGGGATCCAAACTTGGAACCGAGTTCTTACCTGAACTGGATGAAGGATGTATATGGGTTAGATTTTACCTTCCATCCGGAATTTCATTAGAAGCCGCAAATCAGTACCCCGGACTGATCCGGTCAGAGTTATCTCGTTTTGATGAAGTGAAGGGAGTGATGACGCAGCTTGGCAGAAATGATGACGGTACTGACCCGTTCGGGCCGAACCGCATTGAGGCTATGGTTCAGCTCAAACAGCCTTATAACACATGGGTTTCAGGAAGAACGAAAAAGGAACTCGTACTCGAGATTAAAAAGAAACTTGAGGAATTATTTCCGGGAGCCAGCTTTTCCATCACCCAGCCTATCATCGATATGGTAACTGAAAACGCAACAGGCTCTTCTTCCGATCTGGCAGTTTTTGTGACAGGGAAAAACCTGGATACACTCAGAAAATACGGCGAAAAGATCCTTGGCATTGCAAAACATATCCGCGGAGCTTCTGAAACAGGTATTGAACAGGAGAAGAAACAAACCCAGCTGGTGGTTGAAGTTAACCGGATTGCAGCTGCCCGATACGGCATCAATGTCTCGGATATCAATGCCGTGCTGGAAATGGCCATAGGCGGATTACCTGTTAGCTCATTATGGGAGGATGAACGTCATTTTGATATTATCCTCAGGTTTACCAAGGAAAGCCGTAGCACTCCCGAACAAATAGGCAAAATTATAATTCCCACAAAGACCGGTATGAGAATACCTCTTGCACAGGTTGCTTCTATCAATCTTCGTGAAGGCCAATCTATAATTTTCAGGGACGAAGACCAACGCCAGATCACTGTCAAAACGAATATACGTGGTAGAGACCAGGGAAGTTTTGCAGGAGAGATCCAAAGAAAGATTGAACAACAGGTCAAATTGCCCAAAGATTATTACTGGAGTATGGGCGGGCAATTTGAAAACCTGCGCAGAGCTAAAGACAGGCTTCTTTTCATTGTCCCGATAACCATGCTTCTGATCTTTTTTACCCTGTTGATCTTTTTCAGGTATAAGTATAAAGATGTTCTGATCGTGCTCTCAGCTATCCCCTTCGCTATCCTTGGTGGAATATTGACCCTGCTGCTCAGGGGTATGAATTTCAGTATTTCGGCAGGGGTTGGTTTTGTATCTCTTTCCGGAGTTTCAGTCATGTCGGGAGTCCTCCTTGTAAGCTATCTTAACCGCATCAGGGAGAAGCATGCCGGTTCACTTTATGACGTTGTCATTAAAGGCTCTATGGTCCAGATCAAACCTGTGTTCCTGATCATGCTTATTGCCATTATCGGTTTGCTACCGGCTGCCTTAAATACAGGTGTTGGCTCTGATGTACAAAGGCCCCTTGCCACTGTTATCGTAGGGGGGCTGTTTATGTCATTACTGATTACTGTTTTCATTACCCCGGTATTATATTTTCTGACATATCGGAATGAAAGTCAGGTCAACCCATGATTATCCGTTCGAAATGAAGATTTACTATTGTTTATATAGCATTATTGCCATTTTGGTTCTTACTGCATCTTGTGATAAAAACGATGGGCATGGTACCATCTTTGTAAAAACGATGCATGATGGTAAGGCCGTTTACCAGGCAAATGCCATCTTTTTTTCCTCCCTTTTGTAAATTCCGTATTTTTTGTTTGTATCTTTGTTTAATCTTTAATAAGAATTATTCTCTGTTAATAGTAATTATCTATAGTTATGAAGCTTGATGAAATCCGTAAAGAGATTACCAGCGTAGGTCTGAGAGTGACTCCCCAAAGAGTTGCAATTCTTGAAGCTATTATCGAGTTGAAAAATCATCCAACAGCAGAGAACTTAATTGACTTTATTAAAGATCACCATCCCAACATTGCAACAGGAACAGTTTATAAAATTCTGGAGGCATTGGTTGAACATGGTTTGATCAAAAAGGTCAAGACCGAGAGGGATATCATGAGGTACGATGCCATTATAGAACCTCATCATCATTTATACAGCGCGGAATCCGACCGGATAGAAGATTATTTTGATGAGGGACTGAACACCCTCCTTTCAGATTATTTTAAAACCCATAAAATCCCTGAATTTGAAATAAGAGATATAAAGCTTCAAATCATCGGCAAGTTCAGAAAAGGGAAAGAATCGCCGGAAAACAAAAAATTTATCGAATCAAAAAATTAAACAAATGGAAAACAATACAAATGACAGCAAATGCCCGGTTACAGGGGCAAAGCAAAATATAGGAGGAAGCGGAACCAAAAACCATGACTGGTGGCCAAATCAGTTAAAATTGAATGTTCTGCGACAACACACTCCTTTCTCAAACCCTATGGGTAAGAATTTTAACTACGCTGAAGAATTCAAGAGCCTTGATTTAGCGGCTGTCAAAAAAGATCTTCAAAAACTGATGACTGATTCCCAGGATTGGTGGCCTGCAGATTTTGGACACTACGGCCCTTTATTCATCCGGATGGCATGGCACAGTGCCGGTACCTATCGCACGGGGGATGGTCGTGGTGGTGCTGGAAGCGGACAACAGCGATTTGCTCCGCTGAACAGCTGGCCTGATAATGTGAACCTTGATAAGGCTCGCAGGCTGCTTTGGCCGATCAAGCAGAAGTACGGCCGGAAGATATCCTGGGCCGACCTGATGATCTTTGCGGGTAATGTAGCACTGGAATCTATGGGATTTAAAACTTTTGGATTTGCCGGTGGCCGTGAAGATGTCTGGGAACCGGAAGAAAATGTTTATTGGGGGTCTGAAACCAAATGGCTGGAAGGTGACAAGCGTTACTCAGGGGAACGCGACCTTGACAACCCTCTTGCGGCCGTGCAGATGGGTTTGATCTATGTGAATCCGGAAGGGCCGAACGGAAACCCTGACCCGATTGCAGCGGCAAAAGATATCCGTGAAACGTTTGCCCGGATGGCCATGAATGACGAAGAAACCGTAGCGCTCATTGCCGGCGGGCACACTTTTGGTAAAACACACGGAGCCGGAGATGCGGGACTGGTGGGGCCTGAACCCGAAGCTGCCGGAATTGAAGAGCAGGGCCTGGGATGGAAAAGCAAGTTTGGTACCGGCAAAGGTGGCGATACAATCTCCAGTGGACTGGAAGTCACCTGGACATCCACGCCCACGAAGTGGAGCGTTAACTTCTTCTGGAACCTTTTCGGTTATGAATGGGAACTCGAGAAGAGTCCGGCTGGTGCGCAGCAGTGGCGGCCAAAGCATGATGCGGGTGCCAACACTGTTCCTGATGCCCACGATAAATCGAAGCGACTTACACCGAAAATGCTTACTACGGACCTCTCCCTGCGATTCGACCCTGCTTATGAAAAGATTTCCAGGCGCTTCATGGAGAATCCTGATGAGTTTGCAGATGCCTTTGGCAGGGCCTGGTTCAAACTGACCCATCGTGATATGGGACCACGTTCCCGCTATCTGGGTCCTGAAGTACCATCCGAAGAACTGATCTGGCAGGATACTATCCCTGCTGTAGATCATCAATTGATTGATGAAAAAGATATCACGGCATTAAAAGCTAAAGTATTAAGTTCAGGTTTGACCATAGCCCAGTTGGTATCCACAGCTTGGGCATCTGCCTCTTCCTTCCGGGGATCCGATAAACGGGGTGGTGCCAATGGTGCGCGTATCCGTCTCGCCCCACAAAAGAACTGGGCTGTTAATAATCCCGCTCAACTGTCTGAAGTGTTGAAAACCCTGGAAAATATACGGAATGAATTCAACGCTGCCCAAACAGGCGGGAAAAAGATTTCATTGGCTGATCTGATTGTCCTGGCCGGTTGTGCTGGTGTTGAAAAAGCCGCGAAAGACGCAGGACATATATTAACAGTACCTTTCATACCCGGGCGGATGGATGCTTCCCAGGAGCAAACTGATGTAACTTCATTCGCAGTGCTGGAGCCTGCTGCAGATGGTTTCCGGAATTATGCAAAATCCAGGTACTCTGTTTCTGCTGAAGAATTGTTGGTGGATAAGGCGCAATTGCTGACATTAACCGCCCCTGAAATGACAGTTCTTGTTGGGGGTTTGCGTGTTTTGGATACAAATTCCGATCACTCCAAACATGGTGTTTTCACCAAACGTCCCAAAGTGCTTACCAATGATTTCTTTGTAAACCTGCTCGACATGGGGACCCTTTGGGAATCAACTTCAGAATCAAAAGAATTGTTCGAAGGGCATGACCGTAAGACCGGAGAGTTGAAATGGACAGGAACCCGGGTTGATCTTGTTTTTGGTTCAAATTCAGAATTAAGAGCACTTGCCGAAGTATACGGAAGCTCAGATGCCGGGAAAATTTTTCTACATGACTTTATCTCAGCCTGGAACAAAGTGATGAACCTGGATCGGTTTGAGCTCAATAAATGAGATTATTTTCTTAATTCTGCAGCTAAATTTTCATGGTAAATTTAGCAAGGACCAAAGCTATATCGACAGGCATATTAAAATAAAGTAGAAATTTGTTTTCTGTTTAACTTTTCGATAATGATTACTTCCCCTGTAACTCCTCGAAAATCACTCAACAAGGTCTACCTGAAGGTAAAACCTTCCCGTAGTGAGATAGAACTTTTCAAGAATAATCTAATTGGGTTATTGGATGGGTTAGATGAAAAAGAATCAGAGGAACATAACAAAAATGACCTGGGTGATTTTTTAAAGAATACTTTTTATTCACCAAAATTTTATCTCAACACCAAAGGCCGTAACGATCTGGTAATTCACACCGGACATGATTCTAAAAGTATGCCCGGAGTTCTGATTGAAGTTAAGAAACCAGGCAATAAAAGCGAGATGATACAGAAGGATGACCTGAATGCCAAAGCATTTCAGGAGTTGATTCTTTATTATCTTCGGGAAAGAATTACAGGCGGAAACCTGGAGATAAAACACCTTATCGCAACAAATGTTTATGAATGGTACATTTTTGATGCAACGGTCTTTGAAAAGACATTTGCCCAAAATAAGGGTTTGGTAAAACAGTTTACTGACTTTGAAGAAGGCCGGCTGGCAGGAACTACAACAGATTTTTTCTATAATTCAATTGCAGAACCCTTTATTTCGGGCATCGCTTCTGAAATTTCATTTACGTATTTCGATTTCCGCCTTTATGAAACTCCATTAAGGAATGAAGATAAAACCGATGACACGAAACTAATTGCACTTTTTAAAGTTCTTTCCCCGGAACATCTTCTTAAGCTTCCATTTTTAAATGACAGCAACTCGCTTGATAAGACCTTTTATTCCGAACTACTTCATATCATTGGTCTAACAGAAATAAAATCGGGAAGCAAAAAGATCATTGAGCGCAAAAATGAGGGGCAGCGTGATCCGGGCTCACTCATGGAAAATACTATTTTACAACTCGACACCCGGGATAAAATCTCCCGGTTGAATCAACCGGTATTTTTTGGTGAAACCTATGCAGAAAGGCTATTAATGTTTCCCTCGAACTGGTGATCACCTGGCTGAACCGGATCCTTTTCCTGAAACTGCTGGAAGCCCAACTTATCCGTTATCACAAGGGTGATAAGGAATATGGGTTTATGAAAACTGGACGGATTGATGGATATGATGACCTGGACAACCTGTTTTTCCGTGTTCTTGCAAGGAAGTCAGAGGAAAGGGATGCTGAAATGGCAAATTTATTCAGCAAGATACCCTATCTGAATTCCTCGCTTTTCGAGCCGACTGAACTTGAGCAGTTGACCATCTTCACCAGCAACCTTCAAGATCATGCGTTATTGCCGATCATTTCCTCAACGGTCCTGAAACACAACAATGGTAAGAAACGCACAGGAAAGCTCAGCGGACTTCAGTACTTATTTGAATTTCTGGATGCCTATGATTTTGCTGGTGAAGGCTCAGAAGAGATCCAGGAGGATAACAAAACATTGATCAATGCTTCGGTCCTTGGGCTGATCTTTGAGAAGATCAATGGCTATATACAGCATTATAAGATCTACTCGACTTCAAGTATTTATCTTGATGGCAGTAAAATCGGTATTATTCTCGGATACCAGTTCAATCACCGACAGGAATTCAGCCATCCGCAGGCAGCGGAGACTCCCGGTCTGGATCTGCACTTAAATACCATCACCTACGATCTGAAATATTATTTACCCGAACTCGCCGGATGGGAAATTACTCCGGGTGTTAACGGGATGTACCAGATCAATTCAAACAAAGGCACGGAGTTCATCATTCCGGATTACCGGCAATTTGATCTGGGGCCTTTTCTGCTTGTAAAGAAATCATTTAAAAAGATTGACATCAGCGCAGGGGTGAGATATGACATGCGGTTTTTCAGGAATGACCAGATGTTTACCAGGCCAGATCCAACTACAGGTTTTGATATGCAGGTGTTTCCGCCAGATACTGTAGGGGCTGATAAGAAGTTTTCGGACTTTAAACATACCTATTCAGGTCTTTCGGCAAGCCTGGGAATAACTTACAACATTGCTAAAAACTTCAGTGCCAAGGTTAATGTTGCCCGTGGTTTCAGAGCCCCAAATATTGAAGAAATATCTGCTAACGGAGTTCATCCCGGAACCAACATGTATCAAATAGGCAATTCTGACTTTAAGCCGGAATTCAGCCTGCAGGGAGACCTTGGCTTGTTTTATACATCCAAACCGGTTATAGTTAGTGTAGAGGCATTCTACAATAATATAAGCAATTATATTTTTAACCATAAAGTCCTGAATAAGCGAGGGCAGGATTCAATCATAGTACCAGGAAACCAAACATTTAAGTTCCAGCAATCCCAGGCCGTATTATATGGAGGAGAGGCAAGCCTCGATATTCATTTTTTCAAGTGGATGCATTTTGAAAACTCCTTATCAGTCGTCTATGCAATTAATCAGGGAGGAAACGGGGTTAAGATAACTGATAGTTCCAGGTACCTGCCTTTCATTCCACCATTGCATACACATACTGAGTTACGGGTCGAATTCGACAAAGGGATAAAGGGTTTATCTTCCATTTATGCCAGAATTGCCATGGAGTATTATGCAGCGCAGAACAGGGCCTATATTGCTGATAATACAGAAACACCAACCCCTGGTTATACTTTATTTGATGCAGGAATTGGTGGTGATGTGACAAGAAAAAATGGTCATGTCATCTGCAGTATTCATCTGGCGGTGACTAACATTTTTGATGTGGCTTATCAGTCGCACCTGAGCAGGTTAAAATACTTTGAACCTTACCCGGATAATACGACCGGTCGATCGGGGATCTATGACATGGGAAGAAATATAAGTCTTAAAGTGATCTTTCCCATTGATATAAGGAATAAACCTGATTAAAAACTGATATTATCGATGAAAAAGATCAAGTTAAACTTCAATAAAAATGTCTGAAAATTTAAACTTAGTTTTCCACAAGATATCTTCCCTCCGCAATAGCTAATCACTTCACTCATTTCGGCGGTTCCGCTCCGTTTCGTCGCAAGCTCCTCACGGCTTCACCGTTTATTCGTTCAGGCTTAGCCGTTGCTCCGGATTCTTACAATTGGTATACACCCGGTGCTTCGTTCCTCGTACCCGGTGTATTAATTGTTTATTTCAGTTGCAAATAATAGTGCAGGATGGTCGCAAGCAGTCCAGGCCGCAATCGTATCCCAAACTTGCAAGCATTCCAGGTAGCCGGCATTTCCCTTCCCTCAGTACAACGAGTCCGTTTGTATTTAACATAACATGATAGACGCAGATGGGTGCTTAGGATATGATTATTTTGAAAGTAATTCCTAGATATCCTTGTTTGTAATGTTAGTAGGCTGCAACCTGAATGCAATTGGAACCTATGAAAAAGCAAGTTTCATTTGCCCCCTTGGAAAGAAAAAACCCTGTAAGTTGTTAATTTACAGGGTTTAATTTTGATTTTGTGTAGCCCGTAGGGGAATCGAACCCCTATTACCAGGATGAAAACCTGACGTCCTAACCGTTAGACGAACGGGCCAAGATCTTTTTGGGAGTGCAAAATTACAAAATGTATTGAATACTGCAAAACATTTTTACGATCCCCTTCATTCAGGGACTCCGGTCACAGGCAAGTAATACAAGGAGGTATTTTATTTTCAGCTGATTGTAATAATCCAAATTATTATTATTTTTGAATTTATGGAATTCAATATTACATTTGCGGAAATTACCAGTATTTAATTTAATCCTAAAAACATGCCGAGTATTAAATTCACAGTAGAAGAGCTGGAGTTCCTTGTGGGACAATACGAGCTTGAGCTTATTGAAGCAGAAAAATATGTTGGAGAGATAAAAAATATCCTGAGCCGACTCGGTGGAATTTCGCGTGATATTCCTCAAAAAAATGAATTAAAAAAGAAAAAAGGCAGAGGCCGTCCTGCCAAAACAGTTCGCCCTGAAATAAAACAGACTGCCGCTGAAAAATCAGCGGAAACTGATAAAAAGGGAAAAGGCAAACCGGGCAGGCCTAAGAAAAGAGGGCGTAAAAAGGGATCAAAAGGCAAAATTGCAGCCGCCCCTAAAGTTATTGCAGCTAAGGTTGCTCCTTTGAAGGCTGCAGAGGCCAAGCAAAATGATAAAAAAGCGGACAGGAAGGCAAAGCCAGCTAAAGCAGTTGTAAAAAAAACAATTCCCCCGGTCAAGGACCAGCCGAAAAAGGAAAGCAAACCGGCCCCGAAAAAAGTGACAAAACCCGGTCCGAAAAAAGCCCCGAAGATCAAAGCAGTTGGTAAGAAAACAGCAACAGCAAAACCAAAGGTCAAAGAGGTTCCCGGGGTGGAAGTGAAACCGGCGGCCCCCATAGTGCCAGCGGTAGTTCAAGCGGAAAAAACTGAATAAGAGTGAAACGTATAGCATAAGGCCGGAGTGAATCCGGCCTTTTCATATTCAGTAATTTGTGAGTTTTCTATTTCCTATTTCAAATAATTGTTGTAATTTTGCGCCCTGATTTTGAAAATAAGGACAATAAATTAATAAAGCAATCCATGGCCAATCACAGAAGTTCGGAAAAACGCATCAGGAGTACAGAAACAAAAAGGACAGACAACCGTTACCAGGCTAAGACAGTGCGTAACGCTGTTAAAAAACTTCGTGCAACCGAGGAAAAAGAAACTTTGCAGAAAGATTTGCCAAAAGTTATCTCCCAGATAGATAAACTTGCAAAAAAGACTGTTATCCATAAAAATAAAGCTGCCAATCTGAAGAGCAAGCTGATGAAAAAGGCCAATAAAGCTAAAACTGCCTGAGAGAATCAAGGCTGAGTCCTGTCTTTTTTCCGCGTCCAGCGAAATCCCCTGAACGATAACCTCTGAATATAGGTTTTTAAGTGTCTTTCTTTTTTCCTTGGATAGATATCATCGATCTTTATCATGATGCCTGTTTCCTCAACATCTCCGAAGCCGGGGTTGATCGAGGTGCCGAAAGTGCGCATTGTTGCGCTAAGGTTCATATACGCATTGACCAGGGGTGGAACAAGTTCCCCGTTATGCCTTACTTCATGGATCAGTATCTTGTAATTTTCTTCAAAGGAAGGTGCATTGAAGATGGTTTTCAACTCATCTTCCGATGTTTGGGTGACAACTTTAAATTTAGGTGTCATCAGGTGCTCGTTGTCGGGAAAGAACTTCTGCAGAAAGTACAATACCATGTCACGGGCCGGTTTGTTATACTGGGGATACATGGTCATCTTTCCGAAAAAGAACCGTACATCAGGATTTTCGATAATCATGGCACCGAGCCCGTCCCATAAGTTATCAAGGGCATACATGCCTTTACGCAGGTTTACAGTAGGCTGGTATTCGGGCTGGACGAACGAACGTCCGAGTTCAATAGACCAGGGGAGGTAATCACGGATAAATTTATGTGAAAAGTCGAAGAGTTCGGCTGTGGCGGAACTTAAGCATCCGTTGGCCAGGCAGGGAATATCCCTTCCATGGATAAACCGGTAACCGCCAACGATCTCATGGTCGGAGGGATCCCAAACGATGAGCTGGTGAAAGGGTTCGTCCATGACGTCAAATTCGTCAATATCCATGGACTTCCCTGTGCCTCCGCCTGAATCCCTGAAGGTAATCTCACGCAGCCTTCCGAGCTCTTTCATGAGGTTAGGTGAATCATGGGCAGTGAATATATAGATCTTGTTCTGCCCGTTATTCGTATTACGGACAAACTTGGAGTCGGTAAGTTCGGCATCAAGCAGGTGCTTGTCGACCGGGGGAATAATAGTTTCCATGCTAAGAGGATAAGACTCTTTTACAAAAGTAGTAAAAGCAGGGAAACCGTTTTCAGCAATAAGGCGCTTATATGATCTATTTCCTAATTTTGCAGGATGCCGGAGGAAAATAATATCATACCTGAAAAACTGATCAATGTTGAAGGGCTTTTTGAATCAAAAAATCCAAAGCTGCTTAAGATCATTCCGAAATTCATACTGAATTACCTGAAGAGGATCATTCACCAGGATGAGATCAACGGATATATTTATAATCACAGGGATAAAACCGGACTTCCTTTTGTTGAAGCCATGCTGATGGAATTCGGGGTTACCATAAACACTGAAATTCCAGGAACGGGCAGTGAAATGCAGTTCAAAAGGCTTAAGGAGATGCTTGACAGCAGGCGCCTGATCATAGCTGCAAATCATCCCCTGGGCGGGCTCGACGGGATGGTGCTTATGAACCAGATTGGAAAAGCCAGGCCCGATATAGTATTCCCGGTAAACGACCTTCTGATGAACGTTCCCGGCCTGAGGCCCTTGTTCATCCCGATCAACAAGCATGGTAAAAATACTGACAATACAAAACTTATAGACGAGACTTTCGCCCGGGATAAGATCATACTGTATTTCCCGGCCGGGCTGGTTTCCCGAAAATTCAAGGGAGGGGTGATCAGGGACCTGGAATGGAAATCCACCTTCATAAAAAAAGCCAGGAAATATCAGCGTAATATTCTGCCTGTATATATTTCGGGCAGGAATTCCGATTGGTTTTATAATCTTGCAAACCTGAGAAAAAAACTGGGAATCAAAACCAATGTGGAAATGTTGTACCTTGTTGATGAGATGGTTAAGCAGAAAGGCCAAACGATTACCGTTATCATTGGCGATATTATTCCCTGGCAATCATTTGATAAATCAAGGAACGATCTACAGTGGGCTGAGTTCATAAAGCAAACAGTTTATTGCTTGAAATAGCAAAAGAGTATTGATAACCTAAAACCACATCCGCAGGCATGAATCTTAAATTTATTTCCAGTATAGTACATCCGAAGGACAGTCCCCGCACCGGCCTTCCCGAGTTTGCATTCATCGGACGTTCCAATGTGGGCAAATCTTCACTGATCAATATGCTTGCAGGCCGCAGGAGCCTTGCCAAAACCTCCTCCAGCCCTGGTAAAACAAGGACCATCAACCATTACCTTGAAGAGGAGATGCTGTTTTACCTGGTTGATCTGCCGGGCTACGGATATGCCAGGTTATCGAAAGTTGAAAAAGCGAAGCTGGAACAGATCATCAATGCCTATATCATGAAAAGCCAGGCCCTCCGCTGCACTTTTGTTTTGGTCGATGCCAGGCATGAAGCCCTCAGGCAGGATGCCGAATTCATGAGCTGGATGATCAGGAATGACCAGCCGTTCGTGATCCTGTTTACCAAAACCGACAAGCTTTCAAAAGCTGAAAGGAAAAATCTTGAGTCAAATTACCTGAAAGGGATGCAGGCATATATACCGCACTTTATGCCCGGGATGATCGTAACTTCAGCCGAAACCCGGGAGGGGAAGAAAGAAATAGAAGATCTTATAAAGGAAATGATGCCTACTTAAGCTCGACCAGGAGCTGGTTCTTTGTCACCCTGTCGCCCTGTTTTACATAGACCTTTTTTACCACGGTATTAACCGGTGATAAAAGATGGTTGTTCATTTTCATGGCCTGGAGATCCAGGAGGGTCTCTCCTTCTTTAACCTTATGGTTTTCCTTGACATACACTTTTACAATAGTCCCCGGGATGAAGGCGGTGATCTTTTTGGGATCGTCCACCTTATAGGGTTTGCGCAGTAAAAACGTACGGTTTGGCAGGGTTTTAAAGGCAATATGTTCCATCTGGAATGAGATGAATTCCGGTTCAGTTTGTGCCTGTGGTTTTTCGTTTTCTTCCATGCGATGAAGATTTAGTGATCAGGACAATCAGAATGGGGGAACCCCGTGCTTTTTCTTCGGGGCGATCTCATTTTTACTCTGTGCCAGGGTAAGTGAATGGACCAGGAAATCCCTGGTTTCGGATGGTTCTATAACTGCATCCACGTAACCATAGGCTGCGGCAACATAGGGATTGGCAAATTTCTGCCTGTATTCCTCGATAAGCCTTTTGCGGGTTTCATCCGGATTATCGGAGGATTTTATTTCGGAACGGAAGATGATGTTTGCAGCGCCCTCGGGCCCCATAACCGCAATTTCGGCAGTAGGCCAGGCGAATACGAAATCGGCACGCAGGTGATGTGAACACATGGCAATATACCCGCCTCCGTATGCTTTTCGCAATATCACTGTAAGTTTTGGCACCGTGGCTTCGCTGTATGCATAGAGTACTTTTGCACCATGCCTGATAACGCCGGCATGTTCCTGGTCAATGCCCGGAAGGTAACCCGGAAGGTCGACCAGGGTAACAAGAGGGATGTTGAATGCATCGCAGAAACGTATGAACCTTGCTGCTTTGTCACTAGAGTCCACATCCAAAACACCTGCAAGCACCATGGGCTGATTTGCCACGAATCCGATGGTCTGCCCGTCGATCCTTGCAAATCCTATAACAATGTTGGCGGCCCACATCTCGTGAATCTCGAAGAAGTCAGAATCGTCAACCAGGGCCTTGATTACATCTCTTACATCATAAGGAGTCATCGGGTTGGTCGGGAAAATGCTTTCTATTTTATAATGCCTTGATTTAGGTGCTTTTTTGGGAAACAGTTCAGCTTTTTTGTCGTTGTTCCAGGGGATAAAGCTTACCAGCCTTTTGATCTGTTCGAAACATTCTTCTTCGCTTTCGGCAAAAAAATGGGCGTTCCCTGTGATTTCAGCGTGAACTTTGGCGCCTCCGAGATCTTCCATCGAAATTTCTTCGCCCAAAACGGTCTTGATCACTTCAGGACCGGTGATAAACATTTTGGAGATCTTGTCGACAACAAAAACAAAATCGGTGAGGGCCGGGGAATATACCGCCCCGCCGGCACAGGGACCAAGAATAACACTGATCTGGGGAATAACCCCCGAGGCCTGTGTATTCCTGTAAAAGATCTCACCATAGCCTGCCAGGGAGTTAACGCCTTCCTGTATTCTCGCACCACCCGAATCATTGATCCCGATCAGGGGTACTTTCATCTTCATGGCATGATCCATGATCTTGGTAATCTTCTTTGCATGCATGAACCCTAACGAACCACCTGCAACGGTGAAGTCCTGGGCAAAGATGCAAACAGGCCATCCATTGATCGACCCGGTACCTGTTATGACACCATCGCCAGGCAGGTATTTTTTATCCATGTCGAAATCCTGTCCGGCATGCTTGACAAACAGATCATATTCATGAAATGAGTTTGGATCAAGCAAAGCCAGAATTCTTTCACGGGCTGTCATTTTTCCGGATGCCTTCTGCTTTTCAAGGGCTTGTTCACCGCCTCCCTGAAAGGCTTCATTCATCCTTCTTTTGAGTTCATTTGTCTTGGCTCTTAAACTCATGATTTCGGTTTTTGGCGCAGAGGGGCAAAAGTACGATTATGAAGATGAATAATGAATCATCTTAAACAGCCAATTTGCTAAAACCAGGCAGGGGAGTAGGCGGAATATAAAATATCCGTGTTGCGATGAGGTTGTAAAAAAACGACTTTCAGCTAATTAAAATTATTTGTTAGGTATTTGATTGGGTTCAAATTGTGACGAAAAGAAAAACGTTAAAAATTGTTAAATGAAACCGGGGGGTACGATTGAGAATATACTATTTAAATACCACCACTGTTATTCCGCTTCCGCCACTTTCAACCTGCTCATCCTTTGCGCTTTTAATTTCCTTTACCGAACGAAGGTAATCCCTGCTCACCTGCCTCAGTACCCCGTTCCCTTTGCCATGCAGTATCCTCACTTCGGGAATGGAAAGCATGATGGCGTCATCAATATACCTTTGCAGCATGGAGATGCACTCTTCGACCCGTTTCCCCCGCAAATCGAGAGTCATTTGGAAATTCTGCAATTTCCGGTGCATGTCGTCAAGGTAGGACTGGTATTGCCTGTTTTTAGGGCTTAATGGCTCGATGGGCTGCACAATTGTACGCGGGATTGGCCTTGATGCAGGTTTGGATGTTTTGGGCTCAGCTGGCCCGGTTTCGGGAAAAGACAGGGGGGTGATCTTCTCTTCAAGTTTTTCCTTCAGTTCCTTCAGCCCCGTCCTGGCGGTTTTGGTTTTCTCTTTTTCGGCTTCAGCTTCCTTGATCTCCTTAATGGTTCTCTCGATAGTCCTGTTTGCATCGGTGACGATCTTTAATGCCTCCTGCCGGGCATTCCCGAGGATCTCCTTTTTAGATGTTTCAAGATCGCTTGTAAGCTTTTCATATTTCCTGATGAGTTCATCAAGAAAATCATCGGCAACCCTGATCTCTGTGGTTTTCCTGCTTACTTCCTCCTTCTCTGTTTCCAGGTCCTGGATCTGCTTCTCAAAGTTTAACTGGCTGTGCCCCGTGATATTCCTGGCCTTGTCCAGGACTTCCGAAGGAAAACCTATTTGGGCCGCTATTTCAAAGGCAAAGGAATTACCCGGCTTCCCTTTTTTAAGACGGTAGAGCGGTTTAAGCTTTTTGGAATCATACAGCATGGCCCCGTTCACAATTCCCCTGATCTTCCCGGCAAGCAGTTTGAGATTTGAATAATGCGTGGTGATCACTCCATAGGTTCCTTTCTTAGCCATGGCTTCGAGGCAGGCTTCGGCCATGGCCCCTCCCTGTGAGGGATCGGTCCCCGAGCCGAATTCATCTATAAGGAGAAGGGAACTGTCATCGGCATTCTCCAGAAAAAATTTAAGGTTCAGAAGCTTGGATGTATATGTACTCAGGTCATTGTCGATGGACTGCTCATCACCTATATCTATAAAAATCTTCTTGAACACAAGGAATTCCGAATCTTCCCTCACCGGTGGCAGCAGGCCGCACTGGAACATGTACTGGACCAGGCCTACGGTTTTGAGGCAAACGGATTTCCCACCTGCATTGGGCCCCGATATGATGAGGATACGCTCATCGCCTTCAAGCTCCAGGTCAAGAGGGACCACTGTTTTATTTATTTTTTTAAAATGAAGATAAAGATTGGGGTGGATGGCCTGGTACCATTTAAATCCTGCGCCTGAGCCGGTTTTGGACGGGTTGTGACGGGAAACTGTAAACTTTGGAAGAACAGCTGATATATCCCTTGCAAACACCGCTTTGGCCCTGATAAGATCAATCACTCCCATATATTTGTACAGGCTGATGAGGTTGCCGGTTTCGGGCCTTAGCCGGGCGGTGAAGACTGTGAGGATCTTGATGATCTCCCGTTTTTCGGCATACTCCAGTTCCCTGATTTCGTTATTCGTTTCGAATATCCCGGCCGGCTCAATATAAACCGTTTGGCCTGTAGCCGATTCATCATGAACATACCCGTTGATCTTTCGTTTGTGGGCGCTCAGCATAGGTATTACCAGGCGGCCGTTGCGGATGGTAATCTCCGCATCATCGGGGGTCCAGCCTGACTGCCTTGCAACTTTGAGGTCATGGTGGATCTTGTGCTCCACGCTCGCCATCTTGAATGCCTTTTCTTTTCTCAGTTTTGCCAGCTCAGGGGAAGCGTTGTCCCTGACTTCGGAGCGCTCATCAAGTATTTTATCGATGCTGTGAATAAAACCGGCCGGCAGATCCAGGGCCGAGCTGTCGGTAATTGTGGAACTGATCTGCTCATAAAGCCCGGGATATGTTTCCATCCTGCTTGAAAAAAAACGGATCAGGCCGGCCACAGTATGCAGCGAAAGCCTTAATTCCGAAAGTGTCTCCTCTTCAATATAGGTTCCGGGGGTGGCTATCCTCTTCAATTCGGGGATGAGATCATAATAATCCTGGGCGGGAAATCCTTCTTCAAAATTAAGCACATTGAGCATTTCACCGCTCAGCTTTAATTTAAGGAAGATATCTTCCTGCGAGGCCGAGAAAGAAATCGAGGATACAAGGTCCTTCCCCATGGACGACAGGCAGTTAGCCTTCAGCAGTTCCCTGATATGATCAAAGCCCAGCTTATTTTCAAAAGATATTGGATAAAGCATCCGGCAAAATTAAAAAAATTGTACCTTTGCAGTCTGTTAATCGATTCACAGTAGATAGAATCAAATCATTAAAAATCAACATATTATGACTAAAATAAAAAAATATTTGACTTGTGATGGTAACCAGGCTGCCTCGCATATGGCTTACATGTTCAGTGAAGTAGCTGCAATTTACCCAATAACTCCTTCCTCGAACATGGCTGAAAATGTTGATGAGTGGGCAGCAAGCGGACGAAAGAATATATTCGGTGACGAAGTTAAGGTAGCCGAAATGCAAAGTGAGGCAGGCGCGGCAGGCGCTGTGCACGGATCGCTTCAATCGGGCGTTCTTACCACGACCTTCACGGCATCCCAGGGTCTATTGCTGATGATCCCCAATATGTACAAGATTGCAGGAGAGCTTCTTCCCTGCGTTTTCCATGTATCGGCCAGAACTGTAGCGGCTCATGCACTTTCCATTTTTGGCGACCACGGTGATGTTTATGCAACAAGGCAGACCGGTTTTGCCATGCTGGCATCCGGTTCCATCCAGGAGATCATGGACCTTTCGGGCATTGCCCATCTTGCAGCCATAAAATTAAGGCTTCCATTCCTTCACTTTTTTGATGGTTTCCGTTCATCCCACGAAATCCAGAAGATCGAAGCCCTGGACAATGAGGATATGGCCAAACTGATCGACTATAAGGCGCTACAGGAGTTCCGCGACCGTGCACTGAACCCCGAGCACCCTGTAACCAGGGGCACTGCCCAGAACCCCGATATCTTCTTCCAGGCAAAAGAAGCCGTTAACCGTTTCTACGAGCCCGTTGCCGACGTTGTTGAGCAGTATATGCAGGAAATCACTGCACTTACAGGCAGGGAGTATCATCCTTTTGTGTATTATGGTGATCCCGATGCCGAAAACATTATTGTTGCCATGGGATCGGTAACCGATACCATCAGCGAAACCATTGATTACCTGCGCGCCAAAGGTGAAAAAGTGGGACTGATAGCAGTTCACCTTTACCGCCCTTTCAGCGAAAAATATTTTTTCAACGTACTGCCGAAATCAGTCAAAAGGATTGCAGTGCTTGACAGGACAAAGGAACCCGGGGCCAACGGAGATCCTCTCTTTCTTGACATCAGGGATATATTCTATGACCGTAACGAGAGGCCGATGATCATTGCTGGCCGCTACGGGCTCAGTTCAAAAGATACCACACCCTCTCAGATCATCTCGGTTTACGATAACCTGAAGATGAAGGAACCCAAGAGCCATTTCACTATTGGCATTGTGGATGATGTTACTTTCACATCACTCCCGTTGTTACCCGAAATCGACATTCAGCCTGCCGGAACATTCTCAGGAAAGTTCTGGGGAATCGGTTCCGACGGCACTGTGGGTGCTAATAAAAACAGCATCAAGATCATAGGCGACAATACCGATAAATATGCCCAGGCATACTTTGCCTATGATTCCAAGAAATCGGGCGGTGTTACTGTTTCCCATCTCCGCTTCGGCGACAGCCCAATCCGTTCTCCCTATCTGGTCAACATGGCTGATTTCATCGCCTGCCACGTGCCTTCGTACCTGGATAAATATGATCTGATCAAGGGACTGAAAAAAGGAGGGACCTTCCTTTTAAATTCAATCTGGAATGCGGAGGAAACCAAAAAGCGCCTCCCCGACGGCATGAAGAAATACATGGCCGACAACCAGGTTAATTTCTATATGATCGACGCCACCAAGATTGCCGAGGAGATTGGCCTGGGCAACCGCACCAATTCCATCATGCAATCGGCATTCTTCAAACTTTCCAATGTTATTCCTTTCGACCTGGCAACAAAAGCCATGAAAAAAGCTATTGAGAAAACATACGGACGCAAAGGTGAAGAAATCGTTAATATGAATTTTGCTGCCATCGACAGGGGAGGAGAAGCCGAGAAAATTGAAATTCCCGCCGAATGGTCAAAAATCGTTGTGAAAAAGGAATCTGAAGATTCTACGCGTTCAAAATTCGTAAAAGAAATATTTGAACCGATAAGCGCAATGAGGGGAGACGATATCCCGGTAAGCGCTTTTATCGGGAGGGAGGATGGCACTTTCCCTTCGGGCATGACTGTTCTCGAAAAGAGAGGCATCGCAGTCAATGTGCCGAAATGGATCCCCGAAAATTGTATACAGTGCAACCAATGCGCCTATGTATGTCCCCACGCCGTTATCCGCCCCTTCCTTCTTAACGAAGAAGAGAAAAAGAATGCACCGGCCGGTATGCTTTCTCTGAAAGCCATTGGCAAGGAACTTGCCGGATTCGAATTTAAAATCCAGGTGAGTGTTCTTGACTGCACAGGTTGCGGAAACTGTGTTGATGTTTGTCCTGCCAAGACCAAAGCGCTTGAAATGTTTACCTTGGGGAGCCAGATGGATGAAGTGAATAACTGGGATTACCTCATTGATAAGGTCAGTTACAAGACCAATGTTATTGACCGGTTCAAGACTTTCAAGAACAGCCAGTTTTCACAACCCCTGTTTGAATTCTCGGGAGCCTGCGCCGGTTGCGGCGAAACTCCTTATCTCAAGCTCATTACTCAGTTGTATGGCGAAAGGATGATGATTGCCAATGCTACAGGTTGCTCTTCAATTTACGGAGGCACTGCTCCTTTTACTCCCTACCGTGCAAATTCAGAAGGCAGGGGCCCTTCCTGGGCGAACTCATTGTTTGAGGATAATGCCGAGTACGGTTATGGGATGGCTCTTGGAGTAAGCAAACTTCGTGAGCGTATTGCAAGGAAAATGAAAGAGGCCATTAAAGCCAATATGATGGGTACCGGCACACTTGCAGCTTTCCAGGAATGGATCGAAGGCAAGAGCGATGCCGAGAAGTCGAAGGCTGCAACCCTTAAACTCATTCCCTTACTTGAAAAAGAAACAAGCCAGCTTGCCAGGGACATTATCGACCTCAAGCAATACCTTATCAAGAAATCTATCTGGATTATCGGAGGCGACGGCTGGGCCTATGATATCGGTTACGGAGGATTGGATCATGTAATTGCATCGGGTGAGGACATCAACATTCTTGTCCTCGACACAGAAGTATATTCAAATACTGGAGGACAAGCTTCAAAGTCCACCCCGGCAGGCGCTGTTGCAAAGTTTGCAGCTTCAGGTAAAAAGGTCCGCAAAAAAGACCTTGGCGCTATGGCCATGACCTACGGGTATGTTTATACAGCGCAGGTTTCAATGGGGGCCAATAACGGCCAGCTTTTCAGGGCTATTAAGGAAGCCGAGGCTTATCACGGCCCATCCCTTGTGATTGCTTATGCAACCTGTATCAACCATGGGTTGAAGCTGGGCATGGGCAAAGCCCAGGATGAAATGGATAAGGCGGTCGCTGCAGGGTACTGGCATCTGTACAGGTACAATCCAATGCATGCTGCAGATGGGAAGAACCCCTTTACCCTCGACTCCAAGGAGCCCGATTGGCTTAAATTCCAGGAATTTCTCGCAAGCGAAGTCCGTTATACCTCTCTTAAATCCATGTTCCCCGAAGAATCCGTTGAACTATTCAAGGCCGCCGAGGACAACGCACGCTGGAGGTATGAAAACTACAAACGTTTGGCCGAAATGAAGTTTGAGAAATAATGCTGTAAAACAGCTGGAATAGAATATTTTTGCAGGAATCTTTAAAACAAACACTTATGTCTACCCTCACTACAAATTTCATGGGGTTGAATCTTAAAAACCCTGTAATCGTCGGAGCTAGTAACCTGGTTCAGGACCTGGATACAATAAAGAGGCTTGAAGAAGCCGGGGCTGCTGCCATAGTTTACAAAACATTGTTTGAAGAACAGATAGAACTTGAAAGGTTGCAGCTTTCGGAAGAACTGAATCAGTATAATGAACGGCATGCTGAAATGATCAGCCTGTTTCCCGATATCAATCATGCCGGGCCACGCGAACACCTTTCGCAGATGCGAAAGGTTGTTGACTCTGTGAACATACCTGTTATAGCAAGCCTCAACTGCTTATTTGAAGATACCTGGGTTGAATATTCAAAGCTGATTGAACAAACAGGTGTTAATGCATTGGAAATGAACCTGTACACCCTTCCGGCCGATTTCAAGAAAGAAGGAAAGGCAGTTATCAATGAACAGCTTGCCGTGATATCCGAAGTGAAAAAGAACCTCAAGATACCTGTAAGTGTAAAATTGAGTCCTTTTTATACCAACGTTTTGGGTGTTATCCAGCAAATGTATCATGCCGGGGTTGACGGTTTTGTTCTTTTCAACCGACTTTTCCAGCCTGATATTGATATAGAAAAGCTTGAACACCACTTCCCCTATAATCTCAGCAATGAGGAGGATAATCGACTGGCTATCAGGTATGTGGGTATGCTGTACCAGGAAATTCGCGGTTCCTTATGCGCCAACACCGGTATTTTCAGCGGAAAGGATGCGGTGAAAATGATCCTTGCAGGAGCCGACTGTGTTCAGGTTGTAAGCACAATCTATAAAAACGGACCGGCACAGATCACAAAGATGCTCACCGAAATAGAAGAATGGATGGACCGTAAGAAATTCGGGACCATCGACAGTTTCAAGGGTAAGTTATCCCGTAAAACGCTCAAAGATCCTTTCGTTTATAAAAGGGCGCAGTATATTGATATCCTGATGAAGAGCGAGGATATCTTCAAGCGTTACCCGATGAGATAAATAGTGGATACTGGATAAATAAAAAGGCTGCTTTTGTCGGGGCAGCCTTTTTATTTCAGGATATCTCAGTTGATATCGAAATCATACAGGCACCTCGCCTGCACGCCCTTCATGCCGCGAATCTCTTTAAGTATCCTGTAATATTTATAATCTTCTCCCATTACGGTTTGTATCCTTGATTCGGGGGAATTTCCGAAAATTTGATCGATGATCTGCTGTATCGGTTCTTTCTGTTCAGGCAAGGAGAGAATTTTATAAGCCTTGAGTTTTGCAAGTTCAGCAGCAACTTCCACAGCTTTATCAAGGCCTCCGAATTCATCGATCAGGCCGATCCGTTTTGCATCAACACCACTCCACACCCTGCCCTGTCCGATACTGTCGACCCGGGCTTTGGTAAGCTTCCTGCCTTCGGCAACCTTGCTGATAAAGTTATCATAGAAATCTTCGATACCTTTCTGGATGGTGGCATACTCAAACGGGGTAAGAGCCCGTTGAACAGGTATAAATCCTGAGTTCTTATTCGTTTTAGCTTCATCGAAAGTAATACCAAGCTTGTTCTTCATAAGGCCTTCAAAATTGGGAACCAAACCGAACACCCCTATGGACCCGGTAATGGTATTGGGTTCGGCAAGGATTTTAGTGCAGGCACATGCAATGTAGTATCCCCCGCTTGCTGCAACATCACCAAATGAAGCCACAACGGGTTTTACCTTGCTTGCCAGCACCACTTCCCTCCATATTATATCCGAAGCAAGACCGTCGCCCCCTCCCGAGTTGATGCGGAACACAATGGCCTTTACCTGATCATCCTCCCTGGCTTTCCTGATGGCTTTGGAAATACGCTCTGAGCCTATGCTCTGGTCATCGCCTTCGCCCCCGGCAATAGAACCCTGCGCATAAATAATGGCAATTTTATCCCTGGAGGAGGCTTTCTTTTCATGATCTTCCACATCGGTATATTTGTCGATAGTGATGGTTTTGATCCTGGCTTTTTCGTCAAGGCCGATCTTTGAGCGCAGATCTTTAAGAAATTCATCCTTGTAGGCGACCTGATCGATAAACTTGTATTTGAGGGCTTCCGATGCTTTGCTTAATTTCAGGCTGTCGGCGATACGGTTCAGTTCATCCTTGCTGATATGCCGCGACTCACTGATCCCTGTGAGCATTTTATCCCAGAGGCAGCTGATCAGCTCGGTGGTCTGCTGTTTGTTCTCGGGGCTCATTTTATCGAGAAAGAGGGGTTCTGTCGCTGCCTTGAATTTGCCATGCCTGATCACCTGGATTTTAATATCGAGTTTTTCAAGGGTTCCTTTCAGGAACATTTCATTTACACTCAGTCCCGTGAAAAAGACCATCCCCTGGGGGGTCAGATAGATTTTATCGGCTGCAGAAGCCAGGTAATATGCCTTCTGGTCAAATCCTTCGCTGTAAGCCCAGATGAATTTTCCTGATTTTTTGAAATCCAGCAGTCCTTCCCTTATTTCTTCAACAGTGGCCATGCTTGCCTGTACCGATGACAGGTCAAGGTAAATTCCTGAAATATTCCTATCGGTCTTTGCTTTTTTCAGGTTCTTTAAAATATCGGTAAGACCTGAATATTTCTCAGTCCCGAACATCCCGAAAACAGGCATCTTGGGGCTGCGATCGGCCACGGGCTTATCCATCTTTAAAACCAGTACAGTGTTTTTATAGATAATAACTTCATCGCTGGAGGCTGCCGCGATAATACCCGCGACTATCCCAAGACTGATCAGGAACAGGACCACAAACACCAGGAATGTCCCGAGCATGCTGGCAAACATGAACTTGAAGAATTGTTTCATAATATTTAGGTTTTGAATTTCGTTATTGATTGATGACAGCAAGTTAATTGTAAACAAGTTTCTGTGCAAAAATAATCTTTCATTTTTGCCATACCGTCTATAAAATATTTATAATTGCACACTTGAAATTTGACGAATGAGACTGAGGTTGGTTACAATTGTTATTTTGTTTGCGGCAATCGGGTTTTCTTCAATTGCAGCCCCACCTCATAAGGCAGCAAAGAGAAAAACGCAGAGTTCAAAGGAATCAAAGGTAAAAAAAGGACCCAGCCTGAAGATCATGGCAAGAGGGAAAGCTTCTCCCGAGCTCATGAGGAATTTCCTGTTCAAATACCACGGTCATGCCGACCAGGTGATGGTAAACAGGATCATCAAGGCTTATATCATTGAAGCAAACCGGGAGGGCGTAAATTACGAAGTGGCATTTTGCCAGATGTGCCTTGAAACGGGTTTTTTAAAATTCGAGGGTGCTGTGAGTAAATACCAGTATAATTACTGCGGATTAGGTTGCATCGATATGTTCAGCGGGGGTGACTGGTTCGGGAGCATGGAAGAAGGGGTGAGGGCTCATATACAGCATTTGAAAGCGTATGCCAGCCAGGAACCGGTAAGAAGTCCTCTCGTTGATCCCCGCTTCAGCAATGTCAGAAGGGGCACGGTAACCGAAGTCACTCAACTGACCGGTAAATGGGCCACCGACCCGGCTTACGGACAGAAGATATCGGCATTGATCACCCGGCTTTACAGTTTATAGCATTTCCTCATCACCACTATGCAGCATTCGGTTTTTTTACTTCTCGGAAGCAACCTGGGCGACAGGGAGCGCAATCTGCTCATGGCCTGTTCAGGTATCAGTAAAAGCATTGGGACTATTCTTAAGATATCATCGGTTTATGAAACAGAGCCCTGGGGGTTTGAAGACAACAGCCCGTTTTATAACCAGGCCCTGGAAGCAGAAACAGCATTAAGCCCCGAAGAGCTTTTACAGGAGATACACAGGATTGAAAAAAGACTGGGCAGGGTACGGCAGGAACCCGAATGCAGTTCCGGCTCTGTATGTTCATCCACAGTATACTCTTCGCGTACCATTGATGTGGATATATTGTTTTACGATTCCAGGATACTGTTTACCGAAGAACTGATGATACCTCATCCAAGGCTCCATGAAAGGCGGTTTACACTGGTGCCTTTGAATGAGATAGCCCCCGCTTTTATGCACCCTGTTTACAGGAAGCCCGTTTCGGACTTATTACTGATGTGCAATGACAAGGGAGGGGTAAAGAGGATCAGCTTATAATAAGACGAGTTTAAGGAAAAAAAAAGCCCGGCAATTTGCCGGGCTTTTTTTATCAATAAACAAACTTACTTCACGATATTCTGGAATTCAGGAGTATTTGCGAAGCTATAGAATTCACGGTCGCCCTTGGCCTGAGATTTCAGGTTTGAATCCTGGCAGGCTTTCATCAGGTATTCGTACAACATCTTGCTGTTGTTTGTACGTGCACCAACGATGGCGAGGAGGTAGAATGTTTCCGGAGTCTGGGGAGCGCACTTAAGAGTGGCTTCAGCAGCGCTGTTATTACCGGAGACCAGCTGGGCAAGGCCTAAGTTGTAGTTGCATTTTGCATCACCAAGCATACTGAGGGCCTTTGTATAATTACCCTTCGGGATTTCATAAATACCAAGGTTGTAACCTTCTTTTTCGCCAAGCTGCTGAGCTTTCTTAAACTGGGCATCAGCTTTCTTGTAATCCTTCAGTTTGGCAGCAACAACACCAATGTTGTTTTCGATAAGGCCGTTGTTCGGGGCAATACCCTGGGCTTTAGTGAGGTAATCACTGGCTTTGGCATAATTGCCTTTTACGATATTTGCGGCAGCTGCATTGTTCAAAGCTTTCCAGTTATTGGGATACTGTTTTGCAGCATTGTCATAAATGGTAAGTTTTGTTGCAGGATCATTGGTGAGGGTTGCGGCATAGAGAAGTTCTTCAACCTTAAGTTTGGAAGGATCGGAAACTGCATACTTGCTGAGTTCTTCGTCGGTGAAACGCGGCTCATACAGGTTGGCAGTAACTTCACAACGACGTAAGGGGGGCAGAAGTTTTTCTTCGATCTGGGGATAGATCAGGATCATATTGCGGATTTCCTGTTCTTTCTTTTTAGGATCAGCGGCTGAGTTGACGACATTCAGGATTTTATCCTTGTCTTTCAGATCAGAGTTCTGGACTGCTTTAAGGAAGCCATTCCAATCGGGACCATGATGTGCAAGAGGCATGTTCACATCTTTACCGGCTGCTTCGATAGCTGCTTTTACGGCTTTCTTATCCTTATTGTCCTTATTAGCTACTTTAGCCCAATCCTTGTATTGATCGATCATCCATTTCTGACCTGTCTTTGAACGGTTTTCTGAAAGTCCTGCATTAAAGGTTTCTTCACCTTCGGGCGATGCCCAACCATTCATATCGATACTCTTGATCTTCCATCCCTGGTGTATGAAACTGGCCACTTCGGAGAGGCCGGCTTTTCCTGCATCAGTTTTGTTGATACCATATTTAAGATCGAGGTCAAATTTGTTTTTCTTGAAATAAACGGCTCCGGTCTTGCTTACGATGACTTCTTTCTGATAGCCATGGTCGGCAATCAGGGCAGCCTGGTCAGGAATGATGCGGGTGGGGGTATAAATAACACCCGGTACGAGATCGCGGCTGGGAAGTTCGATGAATTTCACTTTTTCCTTGATCTCTTCCTTCTTGGCATATGTCTTTTCCTTTGCTTCATAAATAACAGGAGCGACTTTGAGCTGAGAGGTATTCATCTCAGGTTTATACGGGAAGGTTGTGGTATAAGTAAATGAACCACCTTCTTTGTACTTGACGGGGATTCCGTCGCCTGTAACTTTTTCGCCCTTCAGGCTGATGGCTTTCAGGTCGGTTTGCCCGCCTGCATAAGTCAGCACCGGCTGGAACTGCATAGCTGCTTTCTTGGCAAAATATTTCGGCGGGAAATTTCCCTTGATGGTAACTGTAACTGAATCGCCTTTTTCGCTGAGGACGGGAGGCTGGGTCTCATATTTAACTTCGCCGTAATGTTTTTCCATATACTTGAGGCTGCCGCCGGTATAACCGAATTTGTAAGCGACGCCCACGGTGGCTGATGAATACATGTCGTTGATGACCTGCTTTGATCCGGCCGGGGTCAAATCAAGGATGTCGCCATCACGCCATCTCCAGTAAATTTCAATGGGAATTGACCAATGCTGGTCGATGTTGAAGTCAAATCCGAGACCTACACCCACTTTGAATTCAAGATTGTTACCGGCAATACCGCTGGTGTTGCCCATGTTGTCGGAAGCGCTTTTATGACCTTCATGCCCGTTGTCAACACCTGTAAGAACATTGGTACTGTGCCCGATGGTCTGGTCTGCGCCGATACCGAAAATCAAATACGACGAAAAAAGCCTCTCGGGTTTGTAACCAAGGATCCAGTTCGTCCAGTTAATTGTAGCCTGGAGATCAGTTTCCCAGGGATAGGCAATGAATTTTTTGGAGATAAAGTCTGCAGTACCATTGCCTCCATTATAACTCCATACATATTTGCCATCTACTTCGCTTTGGAGCATTCCATGTGCAAGTCTGAAACGAACTCCCAAAACGCGGGTAAATTGTTTGGTTACCACCAAACCATAGTTATAACCTAAGGAATTCTTTTCACGAAAGTTAAATAACAGATTTTTGGAAAGGTCGCCGTTAAACTGCATTGGACCACCAAAAAGCCCGATAGACCAATAACTATATGAGCTTGCTGCGCTGGGCCTGGAACTCGTTTCCTTCTTATCCTTCTTTTGATCCTGCTTTTGATCCTGCTTTTTATCCTGGGCAAAGGAAGCTGCCGAGATAAGCACCGCAAGCAGGAAGATGACGGCCCTTGAGAGTAATCGTGAAAACTTTTTCATACGACTTTGATTTTAGATTTCTATTTGTTTTGTTTACTGATTTTACAAATATATTAAAATTAGCTTATGATTAGCAAATTAAATGCGTTATAAAATTAACATTTTGAAGTTAATTTGCAGATAAATCAGATTAATCATTGATTCATAGCGTGTTAAGACAGAATCAATATTTTCCGACGTCAAAATTAACAAGATTGGTGTTATTTTCACAAACTTTTTTTCTTTTTATGTTGTACGAGGGGTATTAGGTAAAGGTTACACCGTTCAGATTATTTTCATTTTCCTGAGTATTTCCCATAATGTAATCCCAACAGCTACAGATACATTGATGGAATGTTTGGTCCCGAACTGGGGGATTTCAAGACAGGCATCGGCAAGTTTTAAAGTTTCGTCACCCACTCCCTGGATTTCATTGCCAAAGACCAGGGCGATTTTATGCCCTGAAGGAATTTTATAATCCTGGAGAGGGAGGCTGGAATTTGTATGTTCCAGGGCCAGGATAAGGTAACCCGATTTCTTTAATTCCATTACAGCTTCAGCAGCCGAGTTGTAATATTTCCAGTTCACCGATTCTTCGGCCCCAAGGGCGGTTTTATGGATTTCGCGATGAGGGGGAGTTGCGGTTATTCCGCAGAGGCAGATTTGTTCTGCCTTAAACGCATCGCATGTTCTGAATACCGAGCCTGTATTGTTCTGTGAACGGATATCATCCAGAACAACAACAATGGGAAATTTTCCGGCTGTCCTGAATTCTTCGGTACTCAGGCGGCCCAGTTCTGACATGGAAAGTTTGCGGAGGTTCATATCAGGAGCAAAGTTAGGAATTCTAAAGCAGGAACAGGAATACCCGAGTAACGAATTACTCTTGGTTCTTGGCTCCAGGCTCTTGGCTCTTGGCTCAAAATTCTTTTGCCTACTTTTCAACAAAGGGGCAAGGCATTACGTTGCGAATCGTACTTTTGGAAACTGGCCGGGGGTAGGGAAGATATCATCCGCAGTCATAGTTGTTAATGAAGCAGAACGCTAAGGAAATAGCCGAAACTCCTTTGATGAAGCAATACAATGCCATCAAAGCCAAATACCCTGATGCCCTTTTATTGTTCAGGGTAGGGGATTTTTATGAGACTTTCGGGGAAGATGCCGTTAAAGCTTCGGGCATCCTTGGTATTGTCCTCACCAGGAGGGCCAATGGAGCTGCCACTTATGTGGAACTCGCGGGCTTTCCGCATCATTCGCTTGACCTGTACCTTCCCAGGCTGGTAAAAGCTGGCCTGAGGGTAGCAATATGCGATCAGCTGGAAGATCCTAAGCTTACCAAAACCATTGTTAAAAGGGGGGTTACCGAATTAGTAACACCCGGGGTTTCGTATCACGATAAAATACTCGAACAGAAAGAAAATAATTTCCTGGCCTCCGTTCACCTTGAACCCAGGATCTCGGGTATTTCATTCCTGGATATTTCAACGGGGGAGTTTTACCTGGCCCAGGGAGGGACGGAATACATTGACAAGCTGATCCAGAGTTTCAGGCCCAGTGAGGTTATAATTCAGAAAAGCAAAAAACAGAAATTCACCGAGCTTTTCGGCAGTAAATTTTATTTAAACACATTTGATGACTGGGTGTTTACCCCTGATTTCTCCAATGAACTTCTTTTGAATCATTTCGGCACGACATCCTTAAAAGGTTTTGGTGTTGAGAACCTCGATATGGCGGTAATTGCTGCAGGTGCGGCACTTCATTACCTCGCCGAAACCCAGCATGAAAAGGTGGCTCATATTTCAAGGCTTTCGAGGATAGAGGAAGACCATTATATGTGGCTCGACAGGTTTACAATCCGTAACCTGGAACTGCTTTCGCCCAACAGTGAGAATGCCAGAACGCTTCTTGATGTCCTGGATCAAACCGTATCGCCGATGGGCTCCCGTCTGCTACGCCGCTGGATGATACTTCCCCTGAAAAACCTTCAGCCGATAGAAGAAAGGCTGGCTATCGTAGAATATTTATCGCAGAATCCCGAGATGGCAGGCAGGATCAGGCATGAACTGACCGTTATAGGGGATCTGGAAAGACTTATATCGAAAGCGGCGGTAGGCAAAATCCAGCCGAGGGAAATGCTTCACCTGAAGAAGGCCCTTGATTCGGTTGAGACAATTAAAAGCATGGCCACTTCTGCTGACAATGAAGGGCTTAAGAAAACAGCCGATCAGCTGAATCTATGCCTGCAGGTAAGGGAAAAAATTGGCAGGGACCTTAATCCCGATCCTCCCGCATTGGCCGCCAAGGGGAATGTGATAGGCGAAGGTGTCAATGCCGAACTGGATGAGCTCAGGCAGATCGCGTATTCGGGAAAGGACTACCTGGTGAAGATACAGCAAAGGGAGACGGAGCGCACCGGCATCACTTCGCTGAAAGTAGGGTATACCAATGTTTTCGGGTATTATCTCGAGGTTACGAACACCCATAAGGAAAAGGTGCCTCCCGAATGGGAGAGAAAACAAACCCTTGTGAATTGCGAACGGTACATCACGCCTGAACTAAAAGAATATGAAGAAAAGATCCTTCATGCCGAAGAAAGGATAGCCGGTCTTGAAGCCAGGATCTATAACGACCTCCTGCTGTTCGTAAACGATTATATCGTCCCGGTGCAGCTTAATGCAAACCTTGTTTCAAGGCTGGATGTGCTCGGGTCGTTCGCCCTCAGTGCTTCAAAGTATGCTTATACGAAGCCCCAGCTAAACGATTCCTTTGAGCTGGAGATCATCAGCGGCCGGCATCCTGTAATTGAAAGGCAGATGAAGCCCGGGGAGGAGTATATAGCTAATGATGTATACCTGGATGACCATTCCCAGCAGATCATCATGCTCACAGGTCCCAATATGTCGGGTAAGTCAGCCCTGTTACGGCAAACCGCCCTCATCGTCCTGATGGCCCAGATGGGAAGTTTTGTCCCGGCCGAAAGGGCAAGCATCGGACTGGTTGATAAGATATTCACCAGGGTGGGGGCTTCCGACAACATATCATCGGGGGAATCAACGTTCATGGTAGAGATGAATGAAACGGCCAGCATACTTAATAATATTTCGAACCGCAGCCTGATCCTGCTTGACGAGATAGGCCGGGGGACATCCACCTACGACGGGATCAGCATTGCCTGGGCTATTGCCGAGTTCCTTCACAGCCACCCCCTGCACAGGCCCAAGGTCCTGTTTGCCACCCATTACCATGAGCTCAACGAGATGGCTTCAATCCACGGCAGGATAAAAAACTTTCATATCTCAATCAAGGAGATACAGAACAGGGTGATCTTCCTGAGGAAGATACAGCCGGGAGGGAGCGAACACAGTTTCGGCATACACGTAGCAAAAATGGCGGGCATGCCGTCCAGTGTTATTGACAGGGCTTCAGAGATCCTTCACCAGCTTGAAGAGTCGCACCAGGCTGAGGAACTGGGGAAACAGGGAACAGGAAATCCAGGCACAGGATACAAGATACAGGATACCGGATTAAAAAATCTTCATGCAACTTCCCGTATCCCGCATCCAGCATCAGGCGAGGCAGGCTTCCAGCTCAGTTTTATCCAGCTTGATGATCCCCTGCTGCAACAAATCAAGGAGGATATATTGAATACCGAGATCAACACACTCACCCCTGTTGAAGCCTTGATGAAACTCAACGAGATCAAAAAATTGTTGAAAAAATCCTGAGTTTTACCTGATTGAGCCTGTTGCAGGGATTCCGGGCACGGGCAGGTAGTGTATTTTCCGGGTAAATCCCTCGCCCTCCGGGTCGGAACCTGGGTCCAGGGCTCTGCACTGGGATTAATAGCCATTAATAACCTGAGCGGATAAACCCGTTCTTTAAGCTAAATTGAAAATTTTCAATAAACATTTTGTAGTGTTGCAGACTTGTTTTACTTTTGCACCCTCAAATTAACCCTGCAGAAGTAGCTCAGTTGGTAGAGCATGACCTTGCCAAGGTCAGGGTCGCGAGTTCGAGTCTCGTCTTCTGCTCCAGAAAACCCTCCCCGATGAGGGTTTTTTTTTCCGCGGATCGGCCGCTGTAAAAACGGCCAGGCCGCAGCAGCATTGCAAAAAATGCGGCAGAAAATGTTCTTCAGATTATTGCCCCGGTGGTGGAACTGGTAGACACGCAGGACTTAAAATCCTGTGACCATTGCGGTTGTGCGGGTTCAAGTCCCGCCCGGGGTACAAATAATTTACTTAAATGCTCTGTAATTGTGTTGATTACAGAGCATTTGTTTTTATATGGGGAGGGTAGAAGGTAGGGTAAACCCTTCTGATTCTCTCTTTTTATCAAATTCTATTTCCCAAACTATCCCCGGGTGGGTTAGTAAAAATCAATTTCGGTTATACAACACCCCTGGTTCGGGATAGTTTAAAGCTATGGCCACCTTAGCATCACTGAATCCCAGATCAAAATATCTATAGTCCTTGATACTGATATCGATAAAAGATTAAACTTTCAGGGTTCACCCAATATTTTGATGAACCGAAAAGACATCTTTACAGCCAAAGAGTCGGGTTACAGGTTGTGACATAATATCTAATTATTAAATACGTTACTTTTGCAGGAATCAACTGGTCCTGATTACATTTAGTTTGATCAGGATAAAATTTTCAGCTATATGAAAAATTTGCTTTTCATTCTTTTATCAGGCATGGTTTCAATTTTTCTTTTCACAGAATGCCATCGATGCCACGGGACGCAACAACCATCATTATCTTTTAGTCAGGAAGATCTTAATATCAATCCTTATTCGGGGAAAGAAGAATTGATTTATAAAGATTCAATTAATGATTCCATCGTTTTTTTTGGAACAGGCCGTGCCACTGAGCAAGCTTTTAACTATTCAAGTGACCCTGATGGTGATGAGCTAATGCTTTATCATTGTTTTGGCGACACTTATTATTGCGATTGGAATCACACGTATTTTAAGACAACATCCAATGGATATATTGAACTTGATTTAAATTTCTCGAATTACTTCCGCACTGGAACTATTGAAAAATATTTGACCTTTACTATTAACAATGGCAACCCACTTATTTTTTATTGCTATGATTCATTTTGTTTTAATAATGATTCCATCTTCAAACGCTCTCAATCTACAAATGATTCAGTCAGTGCATATTATGTTTCTTTGCACATAGGCAACAAGACTTTTTATAATGTATATAAACTAAGTTGCCAGTATGGAAATTACCTGTATTATTCTATAAAGGATGGATTAGTTGGTTTTATTTCTAAAAATAAAACTTTATTCGTTTTACAGAAAGTATCAAAACTATCAATTTGAATTTGAAAAAGCTAAATCTGCAAGCTGTTTTCTTAATCCTTGATGAATTTCCCAAATGTCGGATGCAGGATTGTGAGATACAGAAAACGTTTTTTTAAACACCTTGATCAATAACTACTAATATGAGGCTCATACTGATATTTCTCATTGCCTTATTATTATCGGTTTTAGGTTTCTCTCAGGATGTCCTTTATAAAATGGATGGAAGCTCAATTACTTGCAAGATTCGTTCAATCAATGAGGACGTTATTAAATACAAGAAAACCGATACCATTAACAGCCCGGTTTATGAAATCAAGTCGGCAGAGGTTTATAAAATCCGCTATAGGAATGGCACGGTGGATATCATTGATCACAAGGAGAAGAAAAAAAGGATACAATCAGTAGCTCCATTTTGACAGGTATAATCGATATGGTATTTGTAGAAGGAGGTAGTTTTACAATGGGTTGCTCAAAAGACCAGAGCGATTGTGATGGGGATGAAAATCCACACAAAGTCACCGTAGATGATTTCTATATTGGAAAATATGAGGTAACTCAGCAGCAATGGCAGGATGAGATGAGGACAAATCCATCAGTTTTCAAGGATTGTAGTAATTGTCCGGTTGAAAATGTAAGTTGGGATGATGTTCAGGAATTCATTCATAAGCTCAATGTTAAAACCGGGGATAACTATCGGTTGCCAAGCGAAACCGAGTGGGAATATGCTGCACGCGGGGGGAAGCAATCCCATGGATATAAATATGCAGGAAGCAATGAGATTGATCTTGTGGGATGGTATCGTAATGAAAGTGGCTTTAAAACTCATCCTATAGGTCAAAAATCAGCGAATGAACTGGGATTATTTGATATGAGTGGCAATGTTTGGGAATGGTGCAGCGATTTGTATGGTTATTATAGTTCAGTGGATAAGAAAAATCCAAATCAAGTCGATAAAGGAGTGAAAAGAAGAGTATATCGTGGAGGTGGTTGGTATAGTCCGCCGAAACATTGTCGAGTCTCTAATAGGAATTCTGAACCTCATAATTACAGTGAATGTACTATCGGCTTCCGCCTTGCAAAGTCAAAAGCTGGAAACAGCGACAGCTTTAAATAACTTCGCCAAAACAGCCTGCCCATTTCATCTTATTGATTAGTAATAAGGTTAGATGGTCAACATAAACAGGCGGGAGGTGGTCGGATGTTCCGAATATCCACAAAATGCAGTATATTTGGGATTGCAATATCCTTCCTATGAAACTTCTGAAACACATTGCCGCCCTTTTCCTTCTGTTTGCCGCCCTGTCATCCTGCTCTAAAAACAATTTATATGTCGAACCTGTTGCCGGGGCCGAGGGGGGCGCCCTGTACAGGTCTTCCGCAGGAGCCTTCTATGTTGTTGAACTCCGTGGCACTTTCAAACAAATGGGCAGGCAATACGGATTGCTTCTGGGTCCCCATATCAGGGGGTATTACGATACAATTGTAAACCAGTACCTGCTTGGCGAGAAAGGTGTGGCCTACGCCGATATTCTGCAGCAGGGCCGGGCTAACTACAATTCATATCCGCAGATATTTAAAGATTATTATGAGGGGATAGCCGAAACTTGCGGACTTTCCCATGATCAGGTGATTATTCTTTCTTCATCATTCATAGATTTGTATAATACAGGGTGCAGCAGCCTTTCAGCCTGGGGTGACTATACCACCGACGGGTATGCCATCGTGGGCCGAAACCTGGATCTGCTTGCACCGGGTATCAGGAAATTCGCAAAATACTTCCAGGTGGTGGTATGGAATCCTACAGGATACCCTGCTTCCGTGGCAAATATAGATCTTATGGGGAGCATTTTTTACCAGACTTCCATGAACTCGAAAGGTATTTTCCTGGAACTTCAGAACGGTCAGAACTGCGATACACTCAGCGTGCCTGGCAGGGAAAACGTCAACAACATTCTTCTCGAAAGCCTTTTCAGGAATACAAATCCTGATGAAGTCGACCAATGGTTCAAAACGAACCTGCCTGAAATCGGTTTGATCATGAATTCGACCTTCCCTTCTTATGCCACGATATACGAGTGGGCGACATTCAGGGTGCAGGGTCGAAGCGGAAACGGCCTGGTTTCTGCATCGAATGATTTCACAGATCCCTCCTGGCGGAATTACCCGATCGTGTTTTTCGACAGCACGAACGAGGGGATTGGGAAAACGGTCACACGCAGGCAGAACCTTCTGAAGCTGGGTGAACAGAACAAAGGCAATATCGATCCACTGCGGATGATGGAGATATTTGACCTTACAATCCCCGATGGTGGCGCAACTTTCGCAAATGGCTCGCTGATCAGCACTATTTACTCTGTCGTTGTAAAACCCTCCGAACTGAAGATGTGGCTGAAAGTCAGAGGGATTTCAGGCTGGGAGGAGATCGATCTGAAACCCAGGTTCGGACTGTGATGTCAAGTGGACTGGCCATGTACTAATACCATTGAGATATAACTGAAAAACCCCGTGAACTTTCGTTCACGGGGTTTTCGAGATCAGCCCCACTTTCGCCCTCATGGGGAAGGGGTTTGTGTCTTTTAGTTATAGTTTACGGTTACGGTAAACG
>CAIRDP010000053.1 GCA_903877385.1 uncultured Bacteroidales bacterium | reverse complement strand
ATTTACGCTTCTTGCGTACCCAGTAAGATAATGCACCTTTGGAAAGCCCAATGGCTGTAGCGAACTCACGAAGAGATTGCCCGCTTTTTTCCCATTCATCCACTTTGGCAAACATTGCCGCTGACTTCGGTGTTTTCATGACACCCTGATTTTTTCAGCAAAGGTAAATCAGCAGTACCTAAAGGGAAATATGGGGTTGGTAGGGCGGATACGCCTGTATTCATTTTTATTAATTTTATGTCCTGTCTAGAAGAAACACCGGCTTTGACCAGCCTTCGCCGGAACGGGTTAACCATCTTATTTTATTGATTGCTAATATGGTAATGTGGTCACTGATGCTGGCCGGTCCAGATATGTAAAAATCGTTAAAATTTATCCCCTTTACCTCATGAGGAATTCAGTTCATTGATTCAATTAATGAAATTGAGTCGGTCAAATCTTGTCTGAAATTTCTTATTGCAGATTCCCAATCGGCTAATCGTTTCTTTGGTTTTGATTTATTAAGATTTAGAAAATACCATTGTTTCTCAATGGTTTGTCTGACATTATTTTCGAAAGACTTCAATTCTACCCTTTTTGAAAATTCGTAGACATACCGAATCAAATTACCTAAATCGGCGATGGAATTGTCATTGCAACCTCTTTGTTCAATTTTCATTAAATCGTCCAAGAAGTTATTCATTAAAGGAACAAACTGCAAATCTGGGTTTTTCTTTTCCATAAAATAGGAATCAAATTGTTTTTCAATTTCAATTACTTCTTTATCATTAAGCTTTGAAAATTCTTTACCCAAAGCACGCTTTGAAAGTTTACCTTTATTTTGTGATAAAAAACGGACTAACAATGCTATCATTTTGTCTGGCATCTGAAATCTATTGTCCAGCCAGTTCTTCATAGCATCATAATGTTGCAAATAGGCTACTTCTTCAGGTATTATCTTGTTAATAGTATAATCAACACATTCAAAAAGAAATTCAGCTTGTAATGTTGCATCAAAGTACCTGTAATAATCCATCGTTTCGTTAAGTACTTTTACGTTGTTATCTGGGGTCTTCTTCCACTCTATAAAATCTAAAAGCGGGTGCGAATATGATTCAAGAACCTTTCTGTAATTTTCAATGGATTCCAGAATTGCTGCTGAAACTGGGAATATTATCCCCTGTGGTGAAAATCGCATTTTCGTCAAGATATGGTGAATAAGATACCGATGTATTCTGCCATTCCCATCTACAAATGGATGAATGAAGACAAAACCAAAGGCTATTTTTGCTGCAGTAAGAACTGGATGAAATGAAACACTTTGCATCTGTTTCTTTGCATCTATCAATCCATTTATAAGAGAATCGATATCTTGCCATCGTGCAGAAATATGTTCGGGAATCGGTTCCCCAGTTGCACGGTCGTGCTCCCCGACAAACCCACCAGCGGTACGATACCCCATCTTGATGAAACGACTATTATCAATGACGATTTGTTGCAATCTGAGTAACTCTTCTTTACTTACTGGCTGATTACCTGCCTGTCCTATTGCCTTTCCCCACCTATTAGCTCTTGTTTGGGTAGGATGCTCGCCTTCTATATTAAAGGAAGCTTTCGAATCCTTGAGTAATAAAAATGCTGAAGTGCGTATCAGAATATCTCTGTGCACTCCTTTAAAAACGTTATCTGTTTTATCGGATAAGTCTTCAGCAATATAATGTTCAATCTTGTCTGTTTTATAGATAAGGGGACAGAAGTTGACATTTCCTGGAAGGTTATCTTTTATTCGGTGACGGATTGAGTTGGTTCTTTGCAAACTTGCATATTGCAGGGTATCATCCAACAATGGAATATAATTACCTGTATCTAAATCCGGAACGCTTAATTTCTTTTGCATCAGCCATTCATAAAGAAACCAAATCTTACGACTATACTGACTTTGAGGCTCTTTATTAATCCATTCTTCAATAATACCCGGATTTAGCTTTTTAAATAGTTTCTTAAAAAACAACAAGTTAACTCCCTCATACTTCAAGGCGAAAACAAGGTGAGCATACAAGTTTTCATCAGGTTGATGTCTAGGGGTAAACACCATCCATCCATCACTTTTGTATTGCCTATGCTTTTTGCTAATTAATGCAAGACGTAATGGGATTGGGACAGGAAGTTCATAAGCACTAATAATCGCTCCATATCCTACTAATGTGCCTTGTTCAGGAGCTGTTCTTTCCTGAAAAACACTTATCTCTTGTGAAATAGTATTATATTTCATAATAATTTATGAATTTTACTTACAGCAAAATTATATGAAAATTCCTTATTCTTCGTGAAAAGGTATTATTTATTTAAAAATTTATGAAAAGCACTTATAGTGAATTGTGAAAAACACTTATATATTATGAAAAATAGTTATAAATATATATATATTATGAAATATACTTATAAGTAAAATTGATCCTCCATCATATAAAGTCGATCATCCCAAATCCCAAATTCACCTTCAACAGGATTGTATGTTTATTTTACATGCTTGAAAAAAACGGATTACTTGATCACCGTCCGCCAATTTTGGTAGACAACGATATCATTTTAACAATCAATTAACGAAGGCGGTTAATATATCCGGCAGAGACTGGTCAAAGCGAAGGTTTTTTCCAGTATACTGGGTAAAACCATGTTACATATACAGTATCTGAACTTCCAATCCACCCGTGTTTACTGACTTTCCGGAAAATTCAGAGACTTTCTTTTCTCAAAGGTAATGGTAGATTTTGTTTTCAGCCAATCTGCTTTGTGGTTTTGACTACAAATATCAATTCGTCCTATGCTGGTTAGTAAAGATTTGTCATACCTTTACTAAGGTTTTCTAAGAAAGTTCAAAGGATAATCACAAATTTCATCATCCCGGGAAAAATATCGCCATATCACAGATAGTGAAATTGTTGGTGGCAACTCTAAAAATACTTGTAGGAAATACCGGATACCATGAACAACATCCCTGATCATTGCTTCATATATAGAGTCTCTTACACTAAAAGGGCAGGTCAATGATGATTTGCCACTTTTTGGAAATTTAATAATAATTAATACGATCATTAAAATGAAAAAAGTACTGTTAACATTAGTCTGTCTGGTAAGCTGCATTTCATTCGTTAATGCCCAGTCAAAATCAATAGATTTGAATTTTAACGCTGAAAAATTTGAATCTCAGACACTTACTTTTAATGGTAAAACTTTCAAAGTAAGGGCTTATGAAAACATTGTATATGTAAACAATCCAGTGGATACAGCCTGTCAGAAAATGAATATTTATATTCCGGAGGAATATTTTTCTGGTAAAAGTATAAATGGATATTCGGCTGCAACTGCTCCCATCTTTTTTCCCAACAAAGTTGGAGGTTATATGCCTTCTCAACCTGCTTCCACCAAAAGCAACCAAATGGGAGGCGGACCACCTTTAAAAAGTGAAATGAAGCTGCCAATGGACGACAAAAAGCCTGATGGAATGCCGCCAACGAACGGTGGCATGCCTCCTATGGGCTTTGGCGGACCAAGACAAAACTCTGTTTTGGCTGCTCTTTCAAAAGGCTATATCGTTGCTTCTGCAGGTACAAGAGGCAGAACATCAAAAAATGCAAGTGGTATCTATACCGGCAAAGCACTAGAGGGAATCGTTGACTTGAAAGCAGCTGTTCGTTACTTAAAATATAACGATAAAAATATGCCGGGTGATGCCAATAAAATTATCTCGAACGGTACAAGTGCAGGCGGAGCAATGTCAACTTTATTAGGAGCTACCGGTAACAATCCTGATTATGACCCTTACCTTAAAACATTGGGAGCAGCCAGCGCAACAGACGATATTTTTGCGGTTTCGGCATATTGCCCCATCACTAATTTAGACAATGCCGATATGGCCTATGAATGGCAATTTTTCGGCATTAATACATACAGAAGAGGCGGTCCCATGCAAGGTAACCCGCAAGGAGCTTCAGAATTGAGTGCCGAACAGATTGCTGTTTCCGAACAATTGAAGAAGCTGTTCCCCTCCTATGTTAACAGCCTGAATCTTAAAGGTGACCACGGAATAATTCTATCGTTAGACAAAAATGGAAACGGTACTTTTAAAGACCTGGTTAAAGCCTATGTCGTGGCTTCAGCTCAAAAAGCATTGAATGAAGGCACTGACTTGTCTTCATTTACATTTTTAACAGTCAACAATGGGAAGGTTACTCAAATGGATTTCGATGCCTATGTAAGATATATGCAAAGGCAAAAAATACCTCCGGCATTTGATGCGTTGGATTTATCAAGTCCTGAAACGAATTTATTCGGGACAGCTACGATAAATAATCAACACTTTACAGAATATGGGGAAGCTCATTCAACAGCCAATGCAACAAGAGCAGATGCCTTAATAGTGAAAATGATGAACCCCATGAATTATATAGGGCAACCAAATACTAAAACTTCAAAGTATTGGCGCATCCGACACGGGACAAAAGACAAAGATACCGGACTTGCTATTCCAGTCCTTTTGGCAACATTACTTGAAAACAAAGGGTACAATGTGAACCTTGAATTGCCATGGGAGAAACCGCATAGCGGGGATTATGACCTTGATGAATTATTCACCTGGATAGACGGGATTTGCAAATAATTTCAGCTGAATTCCAACAATGCATATTACGGAATATATCAACCCGGTTGGAAGAAACGCCGGCTTTGACCAGCCTTAGCCGGAACGGTTTGACTATCTCATTTTATTGATTGCTAATATGGTAATATGGTCAATAAAAAGCGGCAGAAAGTGGTCACTGATGGCGGACTGCCCCATCTGACTGCGTTTTCCCGGAAAAACCGGAATGCAATACCGAAAAGACTACCAATAAAAATCATGAAACCAGATGCACCAGGTTTTTTGAAAACATATGCCACTTTTAAAAACTCTTGCTGATCCCAGCCTGGTACAGAGGACCTGTTTGATCCCAAAACCTTTTTGTCGTGGGAAATTCTGCAAAACATACCAGATTGAACCCTTTTCCCAAAGCCTTTCCAATGATAGGAGCGAGGATTAGGTCGAACTGGTTTGTCGTGAAGTTGTATATGGGCCTTGGCTCGAAAACGAAGAAATAACCCGATTTTGTGAATTTGGCGATGAAAATTCTCGTGGTCAGAATGCTCAACTGTGGATAGTTGTCCCCCTTAACAAGGTTAAACAAGTACTGAGGCTGAACAGCGAAGATCAGGCTTGGGTTTATTGTAAATGAGTATGTGAGTGCCGGCATTAGTGCAAAATACTGAATGCCATACCCTGGTTTACCTAAAGGAAAAGTCAGTTCAGCAGATGCTGCCAGGGCATGTTTCCCCTTTACAAAGAAGGCATTCAACGCGCTGAACTTTAAATCGCCGGAACCGGTTGAAAAAACTCCCTCAGCATTATTTGTGTAACGGGAAGTGAGTTCATACTTCCCGCTGAAACTCCAGCGGTTGATGCCAAGGTTAAATGACAGTTTATTGAAGATTGAAATAGAGGACCCCGAGGGATCAGAGATAATAAATGAGTAGGAACCCCGAGATTGAACTTTGGTCGGGTCAATTCCAGATTCCTTCACCATTTTTGCCATGCTGGCTGAATCGGATTGAGCCATGGCAGATGATGTAACAACAAAAAGCAAAAGAAAAAGTATGGATGATTTCATAAGCTGAATTTTAATAATGGATTGAGAAAAACGAATTTTTGGGATACGGTTTATCTTATGTTTATTAAAAATTGAAATGGATCATAGCCTGAAGTTCTGTCCAGGGTTGTGAGACAGGTTCGGGAAGGGTGGTAATGAAGCCTTTCCCGGGCCATAGTGCAGACGCAGTAAATCGCAGGAAAATATGACGTGAAACGAACCGCTCTACCACCATCAATATTTCCTGGGAAACCTGTTTGTCTCCGAAATTTCCGGTTGGTGGCATTGGGGCTGTATTCAGGTAGTTTGCCATCACGAATACATATTGTGTTGTAATTCTCCAGCCGTTCGGGATAAGCTGTAACTGGAAACGGTGTACTTCCATATTCGTATTAAACAAGACATTTTTTGTAATGACTCCCTGGACCCAGGTAAAAATATCGTCGCCGGAATACAGGAAGTCCCACCGTTCCAGGGTGGCTGTTTTTGGATTATCGCCAGACAACAGGGAATATCGGTAACTGATGGTGGGTTTGAGTTTGGTATCTCCGAATGACCATCCGCCTTCTGCTGCGAAACCATAAGCCAGCAAAGGAACCCTGTTGTTGATTTCCATGCCTCCTTCAGCCTTTGCAAAGAAAAATGATTGGTTTGGACGAGGCATCCATTGAAAACGGAGATTCATTGCATTTGTCCCTTCTCTTGTAGCTTGGGAATAATCGGGGAAGAAATACGGGAATTTGGATCTGAATGCATTCAGATAAGTAAACCCTCCGCTCAATCCGCTCGCTCTGTTGTATTCCGCATTGAACCCTGCCATCTGCGTATGACTTTCATTGGCATAATATTCATTGGGCTGAATGTAAAATCCTTCCAGTTTCCAATTGTCATAGGCAATTTTCACCAACCCGACCAGTCTGCCGGAAAACCGCGGCCATGCGTTCATTCCTCCCCAGGTACCGCCATTGCCGCCTATCTGGCAGATCAGCATCCCGGTTCCTATCCTGTACGGTTGTTTCCCGAAAGAAAGGTTATACCTGAACAGGTGCCCGTTTTTCATTGATATCGCACCAACAATTCCTGCGTATGCTTCCTCTATCTGTAAGCAAAAAGCGCTGCTATTGGCATTGTAGAGTTCCCGCCCCAGGGTTGTAACGCCAAGCGCATTGACAGAAGCATATACATACATCGGGTTTTTCCACCGTGTCACTTTCATAATACCTGAAACTCCTGCCGTCAGAAAGGCTTCAAAGTCAAAGGCAGGGGCCACACCGGGAGGATCCTTGCCGAACGGGCTGTACTGGGTAAAAGGCTTGCCATTGCCCCACCAGGTATTTGTGATTAAGGTGGGCATCATCGTTCCTCCAAGATTTATCTTGAACATACTGTTTTTATCCTGGTACAGGAGTGGAAAATCTTCTGTATTTCCTGAGACAAATAAACCCTGCTTCGTTTTTGCGGTGGTTCCTTTTACAGAAAGCCTGACTTTAAGAACCAGAATTACGCTATTGCTTGCACTTAAATCACCATTCCATGAAATTTTTCCTACTTCAGGGATAGCCATGGCTTTACGGACCGCCATATCTAATTCAAAAGGAGAAACAGTAGAGTTGGGATAAATATTCACAGCCCGAATGATCTTCTGGATTAGTGAACCCTCCAGGTCTTTATCCGGCCCAAGTGAATCCCAGGTCACACTCACCTGTGAAATGGTCATGGATTGGTCCGGTCTGAGCGCTCCGGCGCTGGGTGCGCCACCTTGTGAAAACGCACTTTTTCCCAGGGAAATTAAAAATAAAAGGGTCAGGATTAACCAGACCCTTCCGGGAATACGAGATACCATATTCAATAAATTAAAGTACTATTAGGAATTTGAGATCAGTCTTTCCCCGGCATTTTGCTCTTGTAGCTTCCGCCTCCGTCAATACGAAGGTCAATCCCTGTGATCCACTGAGCTGCATCGCTCATTAGGAACATCATACCATAGGCGATTTCCACCGGCATTCCTCTGCGTTTCATGACAAACATTTCGGCAAGTCTTCTAAGCATTTCCGGATCATAGCCGGCAGCCAGGGTGGAATCCCCGTTATCGACAGAGCCTATCAACACTGTATTAAAGCGAACCTTGGGGCCAGACACCACAGCCATGCTCCTGACCATGTTCATTAATCCTGCCTTTGCAGTACTATACTCAATAAATTCAGGCGATGGAGTTACACCAACCATCGATCCGCTGAAAACGACAGATGCATTGGGTTCCTTTTCAAGAAAAGGCATACAAAGTTTGGTCAGGTTATATGCGCCGACAGTGTTCAGCAGATAGGATTTTACCATTTTATCGGAATCCGATTCCCAGATTGGGGTTGAAGCACCCCAACCCACATTATTGATCAAACCGGAGATCTTTCCGAATTTATTTATTGTTGCTTTCACCAGTTCCTCGAGATCACTTTCTACAGTTGCATTTGTCTTTATTCCAAGAGCTTCTTTACCAGATTCTTTGGTTATCTCCGCCGCGACTTTTTTTGCTCCCTCTTCATTGAGGTCTGAAATGACAATATTAGCTCCCAGGGATGCAAAAAGATGACCTGCTGCGCTCCCGATAGCTCCTGCTGCTCCAGTGATTATTATAACTTTTCCTTCAAAGGAAAATAGCTTCTCGATATTAGTTTTCATATTCTTTTTATTTGAAAATGTAAATAAATTATTAATCTAAAGTCTGCACTCCGCCGCCATTGACGAAGATTACCTGGCCGCTAACCCATTCAGAGACCGGGGCGGCAAAATAATAGACTGCACCGGCGATATCTTCCACTTCTCCCAACCGTTTTATCGGGGTGTTTGCAAGCATCTTTGCCTCGATTTCCGGGGTTAGAACGGAAGCCAGGGCAGCCGTTTTTGTTGCACCAGGCCCAACAGCATTCACCCTGATATTGTCCAGGCCATAATCCATGGCAAGGTTTGCCGTCATGTGGTTCATGGCTGCCTTTGAAGCTGAATAAGCACTCATGTTCGGACTTTTGTTCACGCTGCTCATTGAGGTAATGTTTATAATAGAACCATACTTGCCTTCTTTCATGTAAGGCGCACAAAGCTGAGATAAACGCCATGCGCTGAATACATTCAGCTGAAAACGCCATGCGAATTCATCCACGGTGATCTTGAAAGGATTTTCCCTGCCGCCGCCACCGCCACCGGCATTGTTGACGAGAATGTGGATACCCCCCAGTTCTTTTACTGTCGTTTCAGCCACGGCAACCAGGTCCTGATCCTTTGTAACATTACATTCTATTGCAATTGCTTTACCTCCGTTATTCCGGATCTCATCCACTACTTTATTTGCATCATCATACTTAAGGTCGCTTACTGCAATTGCAGCTCCCGCTTTTGATAACATCAGACAGCAGGCTTTACCTATACCATTGCCACCGCCGGTGACGATGGCTACTTTACCAGTGAGGTCAAATAGATTATCGAACTTCATATTTATCATATTTAATGGTTAAACTTTAAGTAATAATAATTAATGTGACAGGGCTACTAATTCTTTTTTCGTCAGGTAATCTGATACCCCTGCTACAATCCCTGCAATTGCACCAACAATAATTGCTGCCATTACCGGGCTAACCGATACTGAACCGACAAACCGTTGCCAGAGGATAGCGAGTGTAACAAAGACACCAAACAGGAAAAAAGCATTTCTGAATGTCAGGAAAAAAGCCGTTGGAAAATACTGCGGCTTGCCCGGGAGTTTCATAGTAAAGAATCCAATGCTGGTAATGATTACCGAAAGCACAAATGCCAGGATAATTGCTCCGCCCATGACGGTATGTTCTTTGTTTGAAATTGAATCAACGGTCAGCATTATTTCGGGCTTCCCCGATACCTGGAACCAATTGATAATTCCATTGACTGCAGCATTTATGATTCCTGTTACAATTGCTCCATGAATCAGTTTTTCAGGATTTACTTTGTTCATCTTTCGATTTTTAAATTTATTTTTTATCCTAATTTTGTCTCTTTTTGTAATGAGTACAAAAAAGTAATCACGTCATTTTACTCCGAATCATTAAATAATTCGGCGGCAAATTTAGAAAATTATTAAAAACAAAAAAAAATTATTTTTATTTTTACAGAATGGTACTATCAAAAGGATTAAAATCAAAAGCTGAGCTTCTTGAACAGGCGAGGGTCCTGTTAAATGAAGAGGGACTTGGAATCACCCTGGCAGATTTGGCCAGTAAAATGAACATGACCCAGGGAAAAATAACGTATCATTTTCCGACAAAAGATCACTTATTTGTGGCGCTTGCTCAACGGTACGAGGATATTCAAATGAATATGCGTAACGTCCAGGTACCCGGTGTTTTTGGGCTTGATGTTTTTTACTTAAGAGCGGCGGAAGCAATGGATGTTCAATACGATTACCGTTGTGTAATCCGGTATATTGCAACATCAGTAAAAGCTCAGGGCCATTTGTTTGAACATTCATCCAGTTTTTACAAAAAGAACAAGGAGATAATGTCCAGGATCATGAAGGTATTGATCGAGGTTAAGTCTATTAACCCAAAGATACTTGACCCTGACACGTATGAAATAGTGCTTTTTCAGTTTACTAGCCTTTTTACAACATGGGTGATCAACCTTGAAATCTATGACACAGATAAAACCTATGAAGAAATGAAACCTGTCTATTTAAAAGGGATTTTTGCATGTTTCAAAGCATTCGCTACACGTAAAGGGAAAACTGAACTCAAGAGGGCAGGTCTGGTTCTATAATTTTATCCCGGAGATATTATTTTTTACATTTCATACAGGATTCCAGTTCAATTATATGTGATAATATTAAAGATTGGAATATGATTAAAAAGAAAAGAATCTGATTTTTGTTAGCGTGGTAACGGTCATCAAGGTATTGGTTGCCATAGGGTATTCTGTTGCCATACTTATTGACCCTTCCATCATCAAGCAGGAAGAAAAGAACAGCATAAAAAGATCTATCTTGTTGCACTGAAAAAAATGAAATAATGGAGCAGCCAAAATCATATTGCGAAGCCGTGGAGCGCATGGATAAAACCAATATGCACCGGATTTACCATGACCAGGCCTATGGGTTTCCGATCCATGATGACAACGAATTATTCGAACGCCTGGTCCTGGAGATCAACCAGGCCGGGCTGGGCTGGACCACCATTCTGAACTAGCAGGAGAACTTCAGAAAAGCATACCATGGGTTTGAAGTCGGCAAAGTGGCTTCTTACAAGGAGACTGACAGGACGAGGCTTTTAAATGATACAGGAATAATCAGGAACCGCCTCAAGATAGATGCTGCGATTTATAACGCCTGCGTTGTTCTTCAGCTTCAGAAAGAGTTCGGCTCCTTCAGGAACTGGCTCGATCACTATCATCCTTTGTTTAAAGCATCTATGATCATCTTTGCCGCATTCTCAATACCTGATACTGAACTGTCGATGCTGAGATTATAACTCCCGGGCTTTCCCCTGGTTATATACGTGTAATGCCTGCAATAATTCACCCTTTCCCTGTCAATCCTTGCCATCTCTTTGCCTCCATTCTCAGGGCTGAGGCCATATTCATGGATGATCCGTTGCAGCCTGAATTCCTTAGGAGCATGAATAAATACAGTGAAACACCCTGGATGCTCCTCCAGGATAACATCTGCGCAACGCCCTACAATCACACAGGAACCTTTCTCACTTATATCCCATATGACCTTGCTCTGGGCCTCGAACAGGGTGTCAAGCGCCGACCTTTCCCCTTCCACATAGGCATAATTCTGTTCGATCAGCTCGAACAGCAGGCTGTTCTTGAGTTTCTGTTCATGGGCCTTAACATATTCGGGTGACAGCCGGCCTTCTTTTGCCGACAGGTCTATCAGTTCCTTGTCGTAAAAAGGGATATCGAGCGCCTTCGCCACGATCTGCCCGATCTCATGTCCGCCGCTGCCGAATTCCCGGGCGATGGTGATGATAAGATTCTTTTTAAGGTCTGCGGATGATATCCTGGTCTCTGTTACATCAGGTTCTTTTTCGCCTAGCAAAGGATCAAGGAATTTCAGCTTCCTGCTATAGAGTCTTACCGTGGTGCCTACCAGCAATGCCGCGGCTATTGTTCCCTCGCGAATGCCCCTCAGTTCGTGCAGAAAAATGAAAGAGCTGATGATCCCGATTGCAACCAATGTACAATCGAGCCCTACTTTCACCTTTCCGAATTCAACGTGAAAGGTTTTAGAGATGGCCAGGCATAAACCCTCCCCGGCAAGATAGATCACTTTCGCCTTCACCTGCAGGTAAACTCCCAAGGCAACCAAAGCGATGCTCAGGATGCAAAACAGCCATTGGAGCAGGTAATTCGACACATGCACGTTCGAAGAAACAAGGTAAAGGGCCAGGTCGGTGAAAGCCCCGAAAACCATGGCAACCGGCAACTGCAGGAGTTGTATCCACTGGTAGTCCTTGCGCAGCAAAGCCATCTGCAAAAGAATAAAAATAATATTCAGGATCACGGTGAACATCCCCATCGTGAGAGGGAAACCAAGGCTGTAAACATAGGGATTGCTTGAAACTGGCGAGGTGCCCAAGTTTGCCTTTACCGACAGGGCAATGCCCAGGGTGAGGATGAACAGGCCTGTAAGCAGTACGATGCTTCGTCTAAACAGTCCTTTAGTTTTCATGACAACATTTCATGGTCAAGTCGCCCAAATGTAGCAATAAAGAGCTTGATTTTAATAATACCAGGGGCTGCCCATTATCCCATACAGCCCCTGAATTGGAAGAGATGCCGGCATTGACCAGCCTTCGCCGGAACGGTCTGACCATCTCATTTTATTGATAGTTAAAATGGTAAAGTGGTCAATAAGAATCTGCAGATGGTTGTCACTGACGCCAGCCCGTCCAGTTAATGCAATCCTTCTATTTCCTCAATAAAAACAACCAGCAACTTATATGATTTTGAAAATCTCAGGACAAGGATTCGATAAACCTCTTGATTTCCAATTCAATCTCATTCCTGACCAGTCTTGTCTTCTCCAGCTTTTCATCGTTTGTTCCTGTAAGTGATGAAGGGTCTTCAAATGACCAATGAAGAGTTTTGGAAGCACTTGGAAAAATTGGACATCGTTCAGAATTAGCCGCGTCACACACGGTGATTACATAATTGAAAAGATGACCATTCTTATAAAAATCGAAAACATCCTTTGTCTGATTTTTTGAAATGTCTATCCCAACCTCCGACATGACACTGACTGCAAGAGGGTTCAGAGTACCTTTTTCCAAACCGGCACTGGTTGCTTCAAATTTGTCTCCTGCTAATTGATTTAGTAAGGCTTCGGCCATTTGGCTTCGGGCTGAATTGTGAATACAAACGAATAGAACTTTTATCTTTTCCATTGACTATTATTTTGTTAACATTCCCATCGTAAAAGTACGATAATCAACAAAGCTGGTTACGGAACTCGTGTTAACTAATTATTAAATAAACTACCTGTCATAAAATCGGATAGAATAAACAAGAGGTTTTTAGACATTCCTTGTTGTTATCCGTGAATTGACATTTTACTTTTGATGAATCCAGTGAAACATCAAACTTTTTCTTCAGAAATTGAATGGATTCCAAAATTGAAAGGTATACATCCCTTTTACAGCATCGGGGGCCTCCATGACTGGCAATAGATATAAGGCTTTTACCGGTCATCAGGTTACTTAAACTCCATTCCTCTTTAGCAAGGGGGGTGGAATGGGTGATTACACTGATAAAAATCCCTGTACCGACACCGGCTCCACAATTCCCATGAGTACCACAGAAACCACCAAGTATCTTTTCTGCCCGTTTTCGTGCTGTTTCGAGTTTTAGAGGTTTCGATTCATCGTTTACAGCATTACAATAGGATGAAATCAGGACTGCCGGGACAAGGAAGTGATGTTCAGGGCCATGCATTTTAATTTTCTCACTATGCATAATTTCGGTCGCCATCTCAATCGGATTGACAGATTTTGAATTGAGACAATAGGTTTCAATCAGTTCAATCCCCGATTGAGAATGACACTTATCGCATACATAATGATTATTTAAACAAGTAACATTAGATTGAAATGTTCCCTTGCAGAAATAACAATCCAATGTCTTGTAATCCGATTGGTAAACCAAGTTTTCACCGCAAATCAGACAACCTGTTTTGTTTTCCATCACTTAGCCTATTTCTTTTGTAAAATACTTCCGTTGAAAGAAGAATGATACATTAACCAGACTGATCAATACAGGCACTTCAACAAGTGGTCCAATCACAGCAGTAAAAGCGACTCCTGAATTGATACCAAATACAGCAACTGCAACCGCTATCGCCAACTCAAAATTATTACTTGCAGCGGTGAAAGAAAGGGTTGCCGTTTTCTGATATCCAGCCCCGACCCTTTTCCCGATAAAGAAAGAAACTATAAACATTACTACAAAGTAAACGACAAGTGGCATCGCAATACGAACAACATCCAATGGAATTTTAACAATGTATTCTCCTTTTAAAGAGAACATGACAATGATTGTGAAAAGCAAGGCAATCAGTGTAATCGGGCTGATTTTCGGAATGAATTTTCTTTCGTACCAGTCCTTGTTTTTTAACCTGATAAGACTGAATCGTGTGAAAATACCAGCGATAAAAGGAATTCCAAGGTAAATGAACACGCTTTTGGCAATCTGACCGATGGTTATGTCAACAGCAAATGTTTTCAGCCCAAGCCACGACGGAAAAACGGTCAGAAAGATGTAAGCGTAGATCGAAAAGAACAGAACCTGAAAGATAGAGTTAAATGCCACCAAACCGGCACAGTATTCCCGGTCTCCCTTAGCAAGGTCATTCCAAACGATGACCATGGCGATACATCTTGCCAGTCCAATCAGGATTAACCCGGCCATGTACTCAGGATATCCCCGAAGGAAAATGATAGCAAGCAGGAACATGAAAATGGGGCCGATAATCCAGTTCTGGATTAATGAAACTGTAAGAATTTTAACATTTCTGAACACATCCCCCAGTTCTTCATACCTGACCTTTGCCAGCGGAGGATACATCATCAGTATCAGCCCGATTGCTATCGGGATATTTGTAGTTCCGACCTGAAACTTGTTCCAAAAGCCGACAATTGGTGGAAACAGGTATCCTGTAAATACGCCAATGAACATGGCAAGGAATATCCACAAAGTCAGGAATCTGTCTAAGAATGAGAGTCGTTTATCTGAAGGGCTCATATTAACTTATTTTTTTGCGGTTACAGTGATACTGAAAATCCCGATGTTCTTCTTTTTAAACTCACCAAATTCTTCTTCATTCATGTAGTTCAGCAGTAGTTCTCCAGGTAGTTCTATTTCTTTTTCCTTGTTTACCGTCACAGTGTTGAATCCTGTTTGATTGATGATTTCCAGATATTCATCCTTTTGAATAGCACCCGACACACAACCGGCATACATAACGGCATCATCTTTCAATCCTTTTGGTAAAGTCCCTTTTATCACGACATCAGAGATACTGAAGTGACCATCCTTTTTCAGTATCCGGGATATTTCCGAGAAGGCTTTGCTCTTATCAGGAACAAGATTCAGGACGCAGTTACTCACAACGACATCGATTGAACCTGAAGAAACAGGTATTGCCTCAATATCCCCTTTAACAAATTCGACATTGGTAAAACCCAGTTTTTTTACATTCTCCCTTGCCTTTTCAAGCATTGTGTCACTGAAATCCAGTCCAAGAACCTTTCCTGTTTCCCCAACAATAGCACGAGCCACGAAACAATCGTTTCCTGCTCCTGAACCTAAGTCCAGAACTGTATCTCCCTTTTTTATTTGAGCAAACTGGGTAGGTATTCCACATCCGAGTCCAAGGTCTGCATCGGGGTTATACCCATCCAACTTTTCATAGTTTTCACTAAAGATGGTATAGTCAACCTCACAGCATCCACCAGCCCCACAACAGGATGTTTCATTTTCTTTCTTGGATTGAAGGGCTATCTGGCTGTATTTATCTTTGACAATCTCTTTGATGTCTTTCTTGTGAATATTCATATTTCGATTGATTTATAGGTTAACAAACAATGTTACTTTTTCTCTCTTGGTGTTATCATACAAGGACAGGGGCCGTTTAATGGTTGATATTTCCCTGCTTTGATTGGTAATCCATCTTTCATACATTCAGCAAGACCGGTAAAACTTAATACATCCCTTACACATTAAATAGGAAGTTTGACAAAGTAAATAAGTATAAAGTAAAGGCCACTAAGAATGAAGACCACGGCGACTATTCTCCTGAGCCATAATTCAAACACCTTTATCCGGTTGTAGAAATTTCCCACTGAAGAGATACTGAAAGCGATGATATAAGCGATGATGATGACAGGTAATCCCGTGGCGATGGCGAATACCAATGGTAATAGGATTCCGAATTTACTGGTAAGGGTCATTGGAATCAACATTCCAAAGTAGAGAACCCCACTGTATGGGCAGAAGGCAAGAGCAAACAGGCATCCCAGTAAAAATGACCCCCACAAACTGTTTAACTTCAACTTCCGGGTAAGGCTATCGGTCAGGTTATTCAATGAAAATCTTCCAAAATTTATAAAATCCAACATCAGAATCCCAACGACCAGCAAGAGAACACCGATGTACTTTTCCCCGTTTGATTGAAGAAACCTTGCAATGTGAAATTTGCTTGCTCCAAAAAACAAAATGACACCAAGCAGGATATAACTGAATGCCCTGCCAACGGTGTAAATTAGACCACTGAAGAAAACCATCCTCCTGTTCTCTATTTCCTTGCTAATGTAAGCGGTGGCTGTAATATTCGTAGCAAGGGGACAGGGACTGATGGCCGTCATAATCCCAAGAATGAATGCCGATAATATTGGGAGTTGGGTGGAATCTAATAAGTTCTGGAGATATTCCATGACCGCTACTTCAAAAGTTCATTGATTTTATCTTTGAGATCAGAAATAAACTTGTCCGGGTTATTCCGTGCATAGGAGAAAGCAAAATCGGTCATGTCCTTCTTGCTTTGCTTTCCATTACTGGTCTTAGTCAGGAAAAGTGCCGACCCTGTCACCTCATATTTCTCCGCAATGGCTTTGTTTTTATCTTCATCAACATTGATGACAGTCAGTTTAATCGTCCCGTTTTTCAGTTGATTTGAGAAATAGGTGTCCAATGTTTTTCTTGTATTCTCTTCAATTGCCATACAGGTCGGACATCTTCTTGTGGCGTGAAAATAGATTACATCCAATTTTTGAGTTGGGGTTTGAGCCATAAGAAATGAACCTAAAAGAAGAAGGCTTATAGTCAATGTTGTGTAAAATATCCTTTTCATGGATTGAAAATTTACTTTGTTTGTTAAATATTCTGCTGAATAAGAGTTTTTATTTCTGAGACTGATATGACTTTCCCATTCATAACCATTGTTTCATCTATCACAAGTGCGGGGGTTCTGATTACCTTGTATTCTATAATTTTCGCAATATCATCTACTTTGACCACTTCGATATCAATTCCAAGTTCAGATACAGCTTCCCTTGTGCGATTTTCAAGCATCTTACATTTGGCACAACCAGTGCCAAGTACTTTGATGACCATAACTTCTATTTTTCAATTTGGGATAAGTATGATTGCTGCCAGAAATTTGAAAACAGTTGTTGAGCTTTCTTCCAGTTCTCTGGTTCAATGCAATACCTGATCTTTGGAGGTTCGATACATCCCTGAATCAGACCTGATTCTTTTAATTCTTTGAGGTGCTGGGATACCGTGGCTTGAGCTATTGGTAATTCTTCCACTATCTCGCCACAGAAACAGGTGTCCATAGACGCAAGGAGTTTGACAATCGCAATTCTGGCTGGATGGCTCAATGCCTTAGCAAACCGAGCCATTTGAATTTCATCTTCTTTATAATCGGTACTTGTATATGCCATTGGAAATTGTTTATCGCAAATATACGATAAGTTTGTTGTCTGTAAATACTTACCTGCGAAAATTTACGAATAGATAATGAGATGATTATGAAACTTTCCCTTCCACCAAATACTGTATTACTCCCCTCTGGAAAAGCCGGATCATCTGACCACTTTTTGCCGATTTTAATTAACCCCCCCCCCCCCCTAGAATATTAACAATCAATCGAATGAGATGCTAAGGCTGAGCAGGCGAAGGCTGGCATAAGCGGGTGTTTTATCCAATCTGATCGCTGAACTTTTCTCCGAATAAAAAAGCAAGATGGGCAATTAAAGGGAACCTGGTAAAGGTTTTCCTGATTATTGTGTTTTTCATGAGTTCCATTCCAAGCCTTTTCTTCAAATCAATATCATAAGCTTTCATTGTCTGGTTGCTGAAATCTCCTGATCTGAAACATCTCAAAACTTGCGCAGCCGCTGCATTCCCGCTTACAATTGCATTCCCTATGCCGGCGCCGCTTAGGGGGTCAGCGAGTGATGCGGCATCGCCGGCAAGAACAAATCTCTCACCTGACCTTACCGGGTTAAATGAGCCAAGAGGGATCCCCCGGCTTTCAAGCGGGCCGCATTGTTCAGCCAAACTGAACTTTTTATGTACCGGTCCCTTCCCTTGCAAAATGCCTGTAAAAGCTTCCTTTAAATTGATGTTTGCGGATAATATTTCATCGGATAAAATACCAAACCCGGCATTTACCAATCCTTCGTAAATGGGAAAAATCCAGAAGTACCCTGAGCCGTAATTCGCTCCGGCATAAAACTCTGTTTGGTCTTCACGAACCCCTGAAACTCCTTTGAAATAAGCCCTGACTGCTGAAACATGGTGTTTCCTGCTAATTGTATTCCTGCCAAGAATTCTCGAAGTAAGACCGTTGACGCCATCACAACCCACTATCATGTGACAGCTGATTTTCAGTCCTCCGTCTGTTGTCCTCAAAATAAAACCATCAGGTGTCCTGCTGAGGTCACCGATATTTTCACCCCTGTAAATGCGGGTAAGAGGCTGAGAGGCAACCTGAGATAATAAAAATTCGTCAAAATAAAACCTCCTGCATGTATAGGCCTCATTGTCCCAACGCTGCCGAAACGCCCTGTTGTTGTAATGGAATACCGATCCCCTGATCCTGAGTTTTTGTGTGATCTTCCCGAACTCAATGTCGAAATCCGGGATAATGTTCTTTAAGGTTTCAATAGCTTCTCCGGGTATGGCATCTCCGCAAACCTTGTCTTTCGGGAATTTCTGCTTGTCGAATAAAGCAATCCGCAGTCCCGACTCCTTTAAAGAAAGAGCGCAGGCTGTTCCTGCCGGACCGCCTCCTATAATGGACAGATCGTAATTTTCTTCAAACAAATTGCCTTCTGATTTAGCTGTAAAAGTAAAGCATTTAAGAAGCATTATTATATAAATTACTCTGATGCTTTGTGAGCAATAAAAATCGGCAGAAGGTGGACACTGACAGTGGCCAGTGCAATTAATTAACCCGGAAAGATTTATTTGTCAAAGCTTTCGTTTTATCCAATCAATTCCCTTGTTCCTATTGATTTTCTGAAGTGTTTCACTCCTGCCTAAATGATTTCTTTTAAAGAATATCTTTAAAAGGAATAAAAACTAGTTTAATTTTGGCTTCGATTGAACCTATCTATAGTACATGAAACTGTTCGAAGTAACAGACAAGCCGGGGAAGCAGGAGTTTTACCGGGTCGCGAAAGAACTTTACAGGAATGATGGAAACTGGGTTTGTCCGCTGGACGCCGACATAGAAGACGTTTTCAATCCTGCAGGCAACATACTTTTCAAAGACGGCGAGGCAATACGATGGGTTTTAAAGGATGTTGAAGGCAGATTGCTTGGCAGGGTCGCCGCATTCTACAACCGCGGCAAGGCTGCAAAAACCGAACAACCGACAGGCGGGCTGGGTTTCTTCGAATGCGTGAACGACAACCAGGCCGCCTTCATTCTGTTCGATGCCTGCCGCGAATGGTTGAAAGCAAAGGGGATGGAAGCCATGGACGGCCCAATAACTTTCGGCGAGAACCTGACATACTGGGGACTGCTCATCAAAGGCTTTACACAGCCGGTATACGGAATGCCATATAACTTTCCATATTACAGGGAACTTTTCGATGCTTACGGGTTTAAAACGTATTTCGAACAATTCTCATACGAGGCTGATCTTGCCAAACCATTTCCCGAACGCCAGGTCAAATTTTCAATGCACCTGAAAGAAAAGTTCCGGCTCGAGCATTTCGATTTCAGCAAAAAGGAGAAGTACCTGAACGACATCTGTACTGTATATAATGCCGTATGGGCCGATTTCCACGAGGATTATACCCCCCTGGATTATTCCGAGATCGAGAAGATCATGAAGAAGGCAAAGGCAATTATAAACCAGGAATTCATCTGGTTCGTTTACGACCAGGACCGGCCCGTTGCCCTTGTAGTGGTATTTCCGGATGTGAACCAGGTCCTGAAAAAGCTTGGTAACGGGAAACTTAATCTGCCCAACATTATAAAATTCCTATGGTATAAAAACACCGGGACCATTACCAGGGCAAGGCAGCTTCTTACAGCCGTTGTTCCCGATTACCAGCGGTCGGGGGTTACAGGGGTGTTGTTCCTTACCATGGTTGACTCCCTTAAAAAGCATGGGATAAAATATCTTGACATGTCCTGGGTTGGAGATTACAATGTGACCGTGAACAAGATCTACCGCCTTCTCGACATACCGGTTGTTAAGACTCATGCCACTCTCCGTTATATGTTTGATCCCGCTAAAGAAGTAAAACGCTTCACCAACGTACATACATCAAAACACGACAGGCTTGCCGGCCAGGCAGGTGGTTTTTAACATCTGGTACAGGAATATAATTCAGGATGAAGGTATTCACCAAAATAACTGACCTGCTTTTTTGTAAGCAAAAAGTTCTTGAACTGATATTGGCTTTAGAATTTAACCTTATCCACAAAAGTTAAACTCATTTGTATTGAGATCGCCAAAACTGCCAAAAACAAAACGAGCATTGAAAGTTTGTTTTTGGCAGATGTTTTACTTACTGATAACAAAACATATCCGACGACAAGGTTAAAGCAACCCCATAAAACATTTACAAATGGGGAAGAAAGTCCTTTACCGGCAGGATGTGAAAAAGGGGTCGGGAATGGGTCTCCTGAAATGCCATGAAAAAAATGGGGAAGTGCATTTACCAGAAATGCTCCGGCAAAAAATGTTGCTACATAGTGATACCATTTCATGTTTGTCATCTTTATGTGATTAAGCATTTTGCAAATATAGAATTTATGTTCGGAGGTTCTATTTTGGATTATTTAGACGTACTTTGTTTTGCATAATCAAATTAATTTAGTCCAATCACATATTAAAAAATAGAAATATGATACTTGTAACAGGTTCAACAGGACATTTTGGGAAAGCGGCCATTGACTTTCTTTTGAAAAAAATACCATCCAGCAGCATTGCTGCAATGGCAAGGGATAAAGATAAAGCGACGGATCTTGCTGCCAAAGGAATAGATATAAGAACCGGGGATTACACTGATTTTGATTCAATGGTGAAAGCATTTACCGGCATTGAAAAGGTGTTGCTTATCTCTTCCAATGATATGAACGACAGGGGAGGACAGCATGTAAATGCCATCAATGCAGCCCAGAAGGCAGGTGTTAAACATATAGTATATACCAGTGCCGACATTAATGACCCGCTTAATTCTGCCATTGCCTTTATTGCCGACGGTCATGTTAAAGCCGAAAACCAGATTAAAAAGTCAGGAATGTCTTATACCATCCTTAAAAACAATCTCTATGCTGAATGTATCCCGATGTTTTTAGGGGAAAAACTGCCTGAGACCGGTGTTTTCTTCCCTTCAGGAAGCGGTAAGACTCCGTTTGCTGCTCGCATCGATATAGCCGAGGCTGCTACTCACGTGCTTACAACGGAAGGCCACACCAATAGGGAGTATTCCCTTTCATCCGGCATATCATATTCCTTTGCGGATGTTGCAAATATTCTTTCGGAAATATCAGGCAGGAAAATTCCTTACCTCGACCCCCCAAAGGAAGTATATACTGAACAGCTTATCAAAGCAGGGGTTCCTGAAATGTATGTGGGATTCACGGCAGCGTTTGCTGAAGCCATCAGGCGGGACGAGTTTAATCTTCCGGGCACAACACTGGAATCATTGCTTGGCCGGAAACCTATTTCTCTGAAAGCATTTCTTCAAACAGTATACGGTATCAACGAATAACATCGAAAAGACAAAAACTATGAACAACACAAAAGTTCTGAATATTATACTGTGGATTGCACAGGTAATATTAGCCGGCATGTTTATCATGGCAGGGGTTATCAAAACTAACATCTAACTACCTATGGCATAAGACGTTATTTACCCTGATTTTAGTAATTGAAAATGAGGCTGAAATGAATTATCAAGCCAGTACTAAAGAGGAACTCATTGATGAGTTGAACTTATTGCAAGCAGAACATAATGATCTGATGGCATTGTATAAAAAGGATATTCTCGATTTGCAAAACAGAGGGGAACTTTATCACACCATTCTCAATGCTTCGCCTGATGATGTCACGGTCACCGATTTACAAGGGCAAATCACAATGGTTTCGGATGCTGCACTGCGTTTGTTTAATATAGCCCGCAGGGAAGATTTGTGTAACTGCAAAACCAATGACCGATGGATGGGTCGGGATTTCCATTAAGGATTCAGGCATAGGGATGAGTAAAGAAATGATTGGTAATGTTTTTCGGCTTGATATGAACACAAACCGAAAGGGAACTGATAAAGAACCAAGTACCGGGTTGGGATTAATAATTTGCAAGGAGTTCATCGAAAAGCACGGCGGTAAATTTTGGATCGAAAGTGAGGAGGGAAAAGGAAGTACATTTTATTTTACATTACCGTTTAAACTTTAAAGAAGTTCGTGTAATAACCCGGACAAGCAGGAGCATCTGGCCTCATTACGCCAATTTATGATGACCATCTTATAAGTTTGATAATACAACTATAGAACTGTTCAATTACGATCGGCCAAAGATGTTAAACTCTATTGGCATTTCCGCGGGGTTTACAGGATGACAACCCTCTGGAGCCAGGGCCTGTGGGTGCGCTGCGTGAAAGACTGATTAATTATCCTTGATGCATCTCACTGAAGATCCGCCTCTTTTGTAGGAAAACAGAGAATAAATGTCGTTGTAACACCAGCGCAGGCTGCGAAACCATGCTGAATTGGCATCATGAGATGTTGCAGTCCAGAAGCTACCATCGTGATTGTTATCCGGCGCCAGGCTCCATGAACCGGTTGCAGTCCTGTAATTTGTACAGAGGGCAGTAAACCCCACAGCATTCAACCCGTAGGTTGAATCCATGTATTCCCAACGGGTAACACAGCCTTTTTTTAAAATCCTTCCGATCAGGTGGCCCGTACCACCAAGAGCGTTTGTATCAACAGTGGGGTCAAGAAACTTCTCAATTACGTTCCATTCATGGTTAGATGCTACATGCCATCCTAACGGGCAGATATTACGGGTATCGGCGACCGCATAAAAATTGTAAAGGTGACCGTAATACTCCCCTTCGGAAGGAAGATTATGATAATCACACCATGCCCCTGTGCTGAGATTCCCCCAGGCAGCACTGTCAGTCACATTGGGAATATCCGACCCGTCCCGGTATTTGGTCGTTTTCAGGTTTTCCTGCATCCATAGTTGCGAACCAATCTGAATAACCGCATAATGATTGCTGTCGGCATCGGTGCATTGTACGAAATTGAAAGTTACAGTCTGGCTTTGATTTGGAATAAGCATACTGACAGTTCTGTAAATTCCTGATTTTCCTGTAAGCTTAAGTGTGTCGCCGGCATTGTACTGCATGTAGATTAATGATTTGATTTTCCTGGAATCTTTCAGGGTTGTTGGTCCCAATAAATAATGTCCCATCTTTGTACCGCCTGAAGGTTCTATGTTCACTGCTGCGGGTTGATCCGGAAAAGATGCAGTGCTGATCAGTTTCGCCGTATACAAATATCCTGTTGATTCAATGTTCAGGTTGTACACGCCTGCATGAATCCCATGCATAACAAACATCTGAGGGCCTTCATTTATGAATTCTTTTTTTTGGAGGACCATTTTCCCCGAAATATCGTACAACAGGATGGATACATTACCTGATGAATTGGCCTCAAATTCAGCAGAACAATATCCAGAGGAAGGATTCGGATAAATATTCAAACGGTAATCATTTGGATGGGATTCCTCATTAATCCCAACGGATGATGCAAGAATTAGTGTATCTGATCCTCCAAGGCTCATACTTGTACATTGTGACAGGTTCTCAATTTTCACGGAATCAATGCTTGTGCTCGCACCTGTTCCTGCAAAAATAATCCGATAATTCTGTGTGTAACTATTTAAAACGGCAATTACCATTAATATAGAAAATGCGGTTGTTTTCATTTTTCACTTTTGAGAAATGACTTTTGGTTCTTGTATTTTTCTGATGGACAATTACCTTTTGCAGGCCATCTGTTTTATTGATCTTTAAAATTCATTTTGGTTGTCTGAAAAATTATTTCGTTTTCTACGTTCCGGATTTTCGGGATAGTGCCCTGACCCCTTTAGGAATCCGGATAGCTTTGTATAAACCTGATAACCTGTATAATCCGCCCGGCATCCCCAAACATGAGAAAAAGAATGAATTTTTATGGATGAGGTAGATAAAATGATTAATTTGCACCACTATTCGAAAACCTTTCAGTTCGGGATTCGATTATTTGGAAAATCATTACAAGAAGAGAAATTTTAAAACATAAAAAAATGAAAAAGATTTATTTGGTCCTATTTTCACTGGGCTTTATCTTCTCAGGATGGGCACAAACCTTAAGCGAAAGTTTTGACGGAACAACTTTTCCTCCTGCCGGATGGCAGAACATCCAGGTTGGAGGCTCCGGATTGTGGAAACGGGTTACAGCCGGCGTGGACCCAACTTGCACCCCGCACAGCGGAGCAGGCATGGCTGAATATAATAGTTATGACGATCTGGCCGGAGCGAATGCTTTGCTGGTTTCTCCCCCTTTGACGTTTACCGGTTCATCAGTACATGTTTTCAGTTTCTGGCAATATGCCGATTCGGGTTGGCCAATCTATAATGACAGTATCGGCGTTTATTATAATTCCGCGGCCAGCTTGACCGGGGCTACGTGGTTGGCAACGATTCAAAGATACAACCCAGTGGATGGATGGTATAAACACAGCTATCTTCTTCCGGCCAGCCTTACAGGAACCATATACCTAATTTTGAGAGGATACAGTCAGTACGGCGACAATATGTTTGTGGATGATGTAAGTCTTGTAGTTCCCCCTGACCACGATATGTCGACCATGTCAATCAATAATGCAAAATATTTACCGGATACTGTACCGGTAACGCCTTCATCCACAATAAAAAACACCGGATTAAATACTGAAACCGGGTTTGATGTAGTCTGCAAAATTTATAATTATGCCAACAGTGAGATATATTCCAATAGCCAGACTGTGTCAACACTGGCTTCATGGGATACGGCTGTCGTAAACTTTACAGCGCTCACATTCCCCTCAGCCCAGGCGATATATAAAATGGAATTTTATACTTCATTGGCCTCTGACATGGATCATTCAAATGACACCCTTGTAAAAACGGTTTATACTTATACTCATAATAAGCAGCGAGTTCTGCTGGAAATCGGAACAGGTACATGGTGCCAGTATTGTCCGGGAGCGGCCATGGGTGCCGATGACCTTGTTGACAGCGGCCAGTTGGTATCAGTGGTGGAAAATCATAATGGCGACAATTATGCCTATGCAGCTTCCAATGCGAGGAACTCCTATTATAATATTAACGGTTTTCCCACAGCCATTTTTGACGGGATCAAACAGCTTGTGGGAGGAGATCATACACACAGCCTGTATACATCATATTTACCGATATACAATTCAGAATTTGCCCTTAAAACTGCCTTTGGAATCACTATCGGCGACGGCTACAGGGCAGGCAATATCTATACATTGAACGTTATTGTTGACAGGTATGGGGAAACTCCCTTTGCAAACAGTAACCTGGTATTGCAGTTAGCGTTGACTCAATCGCATATCATGGTAAACTGGCAGGAACAAACCCACCTGGAATTTGTAAGCCGGGTCATGGCACCTGATGCCACAGGAACCCCTGTCGATTTATCTACCGCAACCCAGGTAACGGTTCCTTTAACATTCACATACAATCCCACCTGGGGTGGCGATCTGGTAAATGATTATGAACTGGTTGCATGGGTACAGGATTTAACCACCAAAGAAGTTGTCAACTCAGAACAGGTCAGCCTGCAATCCATACTGGTTGGGGTTAAAGAAAACATCAATAGTGAGGGTGGAATTAAAATTTACCCTAACCCGGTAAGAGATATCCTCACAGTCGAAACATTGCAATCAGCTGGCAACAGCACCTTGTCCGTATTTGATGTAAGTGGTCAGGAAGTGTTAATTCAGCAGGCCATGAACCCTAAAACACAACTGGACATGAGTGGTTTTGCAAAGGGTGTTTATACCATCCGGCTCGTGAATAACGATAAAGTTGAAGTGAGAAAGGTCATTAAAGAATAAACCTGCAGAAGGTTGTCGGGGACCCTGGTTTTTCCCAGACTGGCCACTTGAGCCCGATGTTAATAGGGCTTTCTAATAATATCATTTTCAGAATCTTACTCCTGTTGTGAAAACGACAGACTGTAACTGGTCACTATTCCCGCTCAGGAATATGTTATTGCCTGAATCTGCATATAAATGGCGGTATTCCAGTCGAATATAACCTATTTTCATGGGCTTGAATTCGAAGCCGGCCGAAAATCCCTGAGTAAGAAGTCCACGCCTCTTGTTATTATAGAAATACAGACCTGAAAGAAAACCATCATAGTCATTGAAGAATTCATATCTCCCAACGATAGCAAACTTAGACAGGAAAACATACTTTGCCTCGATCAGACCTGAGAACATGGTCGCTATTTTATTGGTATCGGGAGGCATCCGGCTGTTGGTTTGTGCAGCAAAATCAAGCTGGCCGGTGAAGAAAACCGGATCGATCGGATTATACTGAATAATGAAGTTATTGTATAGAATGTCGTTGTTGATCTGTGCATTTTTCAGAGCCTGGTTGCCAAAGACATTATTATAACTGAATGTAAGCCTGGGTATGGGTTGATAATAAACAAATACAAGGGCAGCTATATGAGTGTTTTTCTGGTAGGCTAGGGAGTAAGGATTCCCAAACATAATACCTCCCCAGAATTTATCAGACGCATTCCAGGTAAGTTTTACTCCCAGCACGCTCCCCGGTTCATAATACCCGCCAATACTCACCGTACTCAGATCGTTCAGGACAGGCCATGTAGATTCCAACCCCACGGGATTAATAAAATAGCCAAAATCAAGCCATAATTTTTTACTTACATGAAATCCAAAATTGGCTTGCCTGAGGTTTTTGATGAACTGGGATTCCGGCAGAGCCAGCAGGTTCGGAGCATCGCCGAACTGAAGTGCAAGCGCTCCCCTCACCTTATCGGCAGTATAACCTATCTCGATGGCTGCGACATTCATCCTGATTTGGTTTTGAACAGGGCAGTTGCTTGCGAAAGGCACCACGTTTGAAGTGTCACTCCTGCTGTTAATGGTCCCGTTATAATAGGCATCCACATAAAACCCAAATGTAAAATGCTTCAGCTTCGTAAATATTTCGGTTTTCAACTCATCGGTCAGGCTATCGATTTTGTTTTGGGCGTTCAGGCAAGCCTGGATTGCCATCAATAAGGCCATGACCATAAAAATGGTCCTGAACCTTAGGAATGTATTTTCCATATTGTTTGATTATTGGTTCATGTTATTTGTTTTTGTATTTTTTGGCTGATCTGTGCTGTATTTTGATCCACCAGCCTCTTAAACGATATCGTTAACAGGGATCAGGTTCAAGCCTGTTCATGAAACCTGAAAGAAACTATTTTTTTTGCATAGACAAGCAATCATCAGAACCAATGAAAATGTTTTTTCCGGATCTCGAACATAAGAATGGAAAGAGTAAAAAAAATGATATCGGCAATTGTCTTCCCAGCCAGGACCCCCCAGAAGTAATTTTTCAAAATGACAGGTCCGTACAGAAGGCAAAATGGACGTACTACGAGGAAATCAAGCAGTTCGGCAAAGCCGAATTCAAATCCTATATTCCTCAGACACCTGACAATTAGCAGGATTTTTACCCGGATTGTTTCCGGTTCATGTTTTAAATAACTTTTGTAAATATCACTGATAAAGATAAAACCATAAAACCCTGCCGCAGCGCCTATCGTCCCGGCATAAGCAATTACAACAGAATTTTTTGTAAACCATGACGAGGCCCATCCGCAGAGAAAGGTGAGGAGTGTACTGAATACTTCCGCCCAGGCATATCGCCGGATCCATTCTTTTATCCTGAACTTCATACTTGCTGATTACATTTCAAAGGGATGAGCATGGTTCAGCTTATTTATAGCCCCGTGAAAAAACAAATACCTCTTAAATACGAAATAATCTTATAAAGCAACTAAAATAGCATATAAAATTATAAAATAATTGAAAATTTAATTAATTTTACTCTGAATATCAAACCATGGGTATGAATCCCATACCAAGTCCCTTTCTCCGGAATCTTCGGCACACCAGAAGAGATTCAGCATTATATTATTTTATTTACATAATAACAAAGGAGGTTTCATGTATCTGTATGAAAAACTGAGCATCGCTATTGTGGATGACGAATTGTCAAAAGAAACTCCGGGAGGTCATGCCATGCATGAGCTGATCAGGAAGATGAACGATATCGAAGTCAACGTAACGGAATGGAAATCATTTGAATCGGCTTTGTCAGGCATTATCAGGTTACCGGAACTTGATGCGGTGATAGTTGACTGGGACCCTTTGATCGTCGAGAACCGGAACCTGGCACAGAAACTGATCCTGAACATCCGCAGCAGGAACCATGAGATCCCGATTTTTTTATCGATACGGCCTGATGTGCTGATAACAATCCCATTGGAAATTGAAAGGATCATTTCCGAAAATTTCTGGATCCTTGAAGATACCCGTGATTTTATTGCGGGACGTGTAGAAGCGGCCGCACGCAGGTACCGGAACCGCTTGCTCCCTCCTTTTTTCGAAGCCCTGGTCAATTTTGCCGACGACTTTGAGTATTCCTGGCATACTCCAGGCCATACCGGGGGTACAGCTTTTCTGAAATCTCCGGCCGGCCGGATATTTTATAATTTCTTCGGGGAACAGTTGTTTCGTTCCGACCTCTCCATCTCTGTTGGGGAACTGGGCTCCCTTCTCGATCATTCAGGGGCGATAGGAGCGGGAGAACGGTTTGCTGCAAAAGTGTTTGGCGCCGACCGCACGTATTATGTTACCAATGGAACCTCCACTGCGAACAAGATCATCTTCATGGCCTGTGCCGTGGAGGGAGATGTGGTGCTTATTGACCGTAACTGCCATAAATCACTGGAGCATTCGACCATCCTCACAGGTGCCAGGCCGGTATGGATGATCCCGGTAAGGAATCACCTGGGTATCATAGGACCTATCCGTAAAGACCAGATGAACGCCGTTACCATCAGGAAAAAGATCAGTGAATGCCCCCTGGTCCCCGACAAGTCAGCGGCCCCGGTATATGCAGTCGTAACAAATTCTACTTACGACGGGGTTTGCTATAATGCCGTGGAAGTGGAGCAACTATTAGGGAAGATAGTTCCAAGGCTTCATTTTGATGAAGCCTGGTATGCTTATGCCAGGTTCAACCCGATATACAGGGACCGCTACGGAATGAGGGATGGGGTAAGGGATCCTGATGCTCCCACAGTTTTTGCCTCCCAGTCAACCCATAAGCTGCTGGCGGCAATTTCCCAGGCTTCGATGGTGCATGTCAAAGAAGGGCGTGATCCCATAGAGCACAACAGGTTCAATGAATCATTCATGATGCATACATCAACTTCACCTTCATATGCCATCATTGCATCCTGTGATGTTTCGGCAAAGATGATGGACGGGCCGATGGGTAAGGCCCTTACCGATGAAAGCATCATGGAAGCCGTTACCTTCCGCACTACGATGGCGAGGATACGCAGGAAGATCATGAGTGATAATACGAAAGACTGGTGGTTTGAGATGTGGCAGCCCGATGAGGTCACCAACCCGGCTACCGGGAAGCGTATTAACTTTGCAGATGCCCCGATTGAATTGCTGACCAGGGAACCCTCCTGCTGGGTTCTTCATCCCGGGGAGAGCTGGCATGGCTTCGGAGATATCGATGACGGATACGCCATGCTGGATCCTATAAAAGTAAGCGTACTGACACCAGGCGTGGAGCGTGACGGATCCCTCTCGCAATGGGGCATACCGGCTGCACTCCTGGTCAAATACCTGGATTGCGAAGGAATAATCAACGAAAAGTCGGGCGATTACAGCTTGCTATTCCTTTTTTCAATGGGTATAACCAAGGGAAAGTGGGGAACATTAACCACAAGGTTTTTCAGTTTCAAGACCCTGTATGATGAAAATGCCATGCTTGAGGATGTTTTTCCTGACCTGGTTGAAAAATATTCCGGGGTTTACAAGGGGAAATCACTGCCACAGCTTGCGCGTGAGATGCATGAATTCAAGCGTAATTCAAGACAGCTGCAGCTTCTGGATGAAGCATTTTCGTCCTTGCCCGAACCGGTGATGACACCGGCCGAGGCATACAGCCACCTGGTTAAAAACAATGTAGAAAGGGTTTCCCTTGAACAGTCCCAGGGGAGGATAATGGCCGGGGGGATTGTCCCATATCCGCCGGGAATTCCGTTACTCATGGGCGGTGAACGCGCCGGCTTGATAAATGAGCCTGTTTTGGCCTATTTAAAAACCCTCCAGGATTTTGACAACCAGTTTCCCGGTTTCGAACACGATATCCACGGGATTGAAAATGAGAATGGTACCTATCGAATGTATTGTATAAAAGATTAAACTTCAATTCCATGAGCGATCTCCAACAAACACCGAAAAAGAAGACCATGGGCGTGCTGATGCTGTCCATGATCAGTGTTGCGGCCGTTTTATCGGTCAGAAATTACCCTAGCATGGCCGATGAAGGCTGGCAATTGATCACCTGGTATTTTGTAGGCTCTTTTCTCTTTCTTCTTCCTCTCGCCCTGGTATCGGCAGAACTGGCCTCAGCCTGGCCCAGTGCGGGCGGTATTTATTCATGGATAGAGGAAGCGTTCAATACAAAAACCGGTTTTATGGCAATCTGGGCAGTCGTAGTTGAGAATATCCCCTGGTATCCGACTGTACTCTCTTTTATTGCAGTTTCGGTTGCCTATATTTTCAGCCCCGACCCTCACGCCCATATCCTTGGAATGCCAAACCAGGTTTTCCTTGCCATAGTGATGCTGGTAGTATGGTGGGGCCTCACCCTGTTCAATTTCCTCGGTCCGGCAATCGCGGCAAAATTGAGCTCCACAGGGACGCTACTGGGTGCAATTATTCCTTCTCTCGTGCTGATCCTCCTTGGCCTGGCATGGATCATTACCGGCAAGCCCAGCCAGCTGCCGCCTTTTACATGGTCGGGACTTGTCCCCAAACTGAATATAGGCGCACTTGTCTATTCATCCTCCATCATCCTTACATTTGCCGGGATCGAGATGTCGGGCTACTATGCCAGCCAGGTTTCAAATCCTCAGAAGTCATATCCCCGGGCGATGTTGTTTGCGACAATCCTCATCTTTGTTCTGAGTGTTCTTGGAACACTGCCCATCGCGATTGTCATCCCGCTGAAGGATATCTCCCTTAACGGGGGTGTGATCCAGGTTACAGAGACCATGTTCGCAGCTTTCGGAATGAAATGGGCCGTCCCTGTCATGGCCATTCTCCTGGCCATAGGCGGAATATCATTGATGAGTACCTGGATGCTTGGGCCATTGTTAAGCATGGTGCCGATCTCGAAAGCAGGGACCCTGCCTGCATTTTTCCGTAAAGAAAACAAGTACGGTTCTCCTACCGGCACACTGATGGTCCAGGGAATCCTCATAACATTCCTGGCAATTGCAATGGCAGTGATACCTGGGATCAATGAAGTTTACTGGGTATTTTCATCCTATACCACTACACTTTTATGTATTTATTACCTGCCTATTTTTGCCGCTGTCATCAAGCTGCGTTACAAGCAGCCGGATACCCTCAGGCCTTTTAAGATCATGGGAGGGAAGCCCGGAGTGTGGATCATTGCCGGCCTTGGTTTCTTTTCAACAGTCTTTTCGGGAATCATGGCCCTGAGCCGTCCCAGTGGGGTCACAAATATCTCTTTCTGGGGATATTTTCTGATGATGATCATAGGGACATTCATCTGGATGCTGCCATTCTGGCTTTTCAGGTTCTTCAAAAAGCCAGGTTGGGCAGAACCCGGGCCCAAGGGTTAATACCGGTTTATTTTCCCGGGGAGATCTTCAGGGATGTCATCGTAAGCGAGCCCATGACAGGCATATCGTTGAAGAATTCTGTTTTTTCATTTTCCCCTTTTAAAGCCAGTGTATAAAGCAGCGGCAGGAAATGTTCGGGTGTGGGGATGGCAAGGTTGAATGCTTTACCCTGTTGCCCGAAATTAATCAATGATTGATGGTCGTTTGAAAGGATGAATTTTTTCATCTTTTCATTGGCTTCTATCGCCCAGTCAAAGCCATATCCGGGTTCATTCATCCTGTTCCAGTCCACCATTCTGAGATTGTGGACCAGATTCCCGCTGCAGATTATCAGAACTCCCTGTTTCCTGAGTGGCAGGAGCTCTTTGGCAAGTTCGTAATGGAACTGTGCAGGCCGGGAGTAATCAAGGCTCAACTGGACTACAGGGATATCCGCTTCAGGAAACATCCTTATAAGAACACTCCAGCATCCATGATCAAGCCCCCATTTCTCATCCGGCCTGATTTCAGTTCTTTTTATAATCCTGACGGCTTCTTCAGCCAGCTCAGGACTCCCCATTGCCGGATATTGCACTTCAAACAGTTCCTGGGGAAATCCTCCGAAATCATGTATAGTCCTTGGTTTTTCTGTAACCGATACCGAAGTTCCTCTCGTCTCCCAATGGGCCGATACACATAAAATGGCGTTTGGTTTTGGCAAAGATTTGGCAACCTCCCTCCATCCCTCAACAAATTCATTTTCCTCTATAGCATTCATGGGGCTTCCGTGTCCGACAAAGAGCACAGGCATCAGTTCGGTATCGGGAAAATGTTTTGAAAATATCCTTGCCATGGTAAGTCTTTTAAACGATAAAGTGTTAATGATTTAATAGTTTTATTTACCTAAGCCTAGTTGATTCATATAGGTCTGATTGTCCCAGAATAAATATTCTTCGATCATAACACCGTCTTTCCAATGTCCTATAGTACACATTGGCAGTTTGAATGATTTCCCGGTAGGCTGAATAAACTTTCCGCCGCCGATTGGCATAGGTTTGCTGAAAGTTCCTTCCATGATCCCGGTCACGGCAGTCCACTCTCCATTGCTGCTTCCAAATCTTACAGGATGTTGTTTGATCCTGGTATCAGGTGCATAAACAAACATGGATTTTAAATCAGAAATATGACGTTCAATCCCCATGGTGAAGTGTCCGTCGGGCCAGTTGACTTTGATGTCTTTCGAATGGCTTTCATGCAACCTTACCCACTGCTGATTGCTGAAAACTGTATAATCCAGAGTGTCAAATGTGACGAGGTTCTTTGCAAGCAACTGATTGCCGGCAGTCATTTCCTTGATCTGATTCCTGAGTGAATCAATTTCTGTTTTACTTACAGAAATTGTATTCCCGCTGTTACAACTGCTTAAAGTTACAACTACTGCCAGGATTATCGTTACAATCAATGCATTTATAGAAATAATTAGTTTGCTCATTTTGTCTGTTTTTAAGTGTGATTACTGAATTGTTTGGTTGACGGTGCAAAATTGCAACCATTTGCAGGGCAAAGGGTAATAGTATTCGGTATAAGTGTTGTGATTTCAGGAAATGAGCCTGTGCATCTCCTCACGGAACCCGGTAGGGGTTTGTCCGGTTTTCTTCTTAAATACATTGGAAAAATAAGCCTTTTCATTGTAGCCCAGTTCATAACCGATCTCCGAAACGGTCTTCCCTGTATGCAGCAGCATATTTTTCGCTTCAATCATTTTCCTTGTTTCAATGATCTCCGAAACGCTTTTTTGCAAAATATTCCTGCATATGAGGTTGAGGTTGCGGGCCGACATAAACAGTTTCCCGGAATAAAATTCTACACCTTCAGGCCTGCGGAAATTCTCTTCCAGGATCTTCAGGAAGTTTTTAAAGGTGATATTTTGCGTTTTCTGCAGACTATTCTCGACGGGTTCAGCTATTTTTCGTTTCGATTCAATCATCGTGAACAATAAGTTTAACATTTGCCTTATCACAGCAAAATCAGGAATGGGCTGCTGCATTTCGAAGTACATCATTTCACATAATGCAACCATCTGGTCGAAACGTGCTCCTGACTGCATTTCAATATTGGCATGGTCGTGATAATAAGAATACAACTGGAAAGTCGTTTCGGGGATGAATTCGCTTTTAAACTGAATCATCCACATATTGCAGAGGCCATCTTTTTCGCATGGCTTCACAACATGTGCTTTCCCCTGTGAAACAAAACTGATAAATGGAGCAGGCAGTTTTTTTGATTTAAAATCAATAAAATGCTCAACCTCCCCATCCATCACGATCAGCAACTCTTCAAAATCATGAATATGAGGTTTGTCGTCTTTGGCAGAAAGTTCCCGCACTTCTGTGATGCCAAGTTTTGATATTTTGAAGAGTTGTTCCATGTAGGTAAAGATAAGTCAATTAATTAAAATTAAATGTTTACTCAGGAAGATTGAGTACTTTAGCTGCAGGTTACTGACCCGTTTGATTTTAACAAATATTTTTAATCCATTTTAAAGGAAATCATCACAATGAGAAGTTCATTATTATTGGTACTGTTTTGTTTCCTGTTGGCCCATTATACTTTCGCCCAAACAGGCCCGGAGATAATTAAACCTGTCTATTTTGACGTGACACCCCCCTTAAGGGACCTGGTAAAAACCGTTCCCGAGAAAGCCGATAATTCCTGGAAAGTGATCCTGAATCATTTTAATGCGAATAAAAAACACAACGAGCAGTTTCCTGCTGACTGGAAAGACCCCTTGGTGAGGAATGACATTAAATTAAGAGCCACCTCACAGGATACGATCATAGCAAATTTTGACGGTAACAGTAACTCCCAGGGGTATGATCCCCCGGATGTTACCGGACAAATCGGGCCCAATAATTATTTCGCCCTTGTAAACTGTCATTTTTCAATTTATGATAAGTCAGGAACGAAGCTTTTAGGTCCTGTCAGCAACTCGGTTATCTGGAATGGGATGCCGAACAACATGAACGGAGGGGATGGTGTTGTAATGTATGATGCGGATGCGGACCGATGGTTTTTTTCCCAGTTATCATATCCCACGGGGTATAATTATGTGATGATTGCCGTTTCACAGACGAATGATCCGACAGGGAGCTGGTATCGCTGGGAATATTCTTTTAACGGCTTACCCGATTATCCCAAATTCGGGATCTGGCCTGATGGGTATTATATGTCGGTCAACCGTTTCCCAAACGGTTATGCAGGCACAGGGCAGGCTGTTTTTGACCGCGCTGCCATGATTGCAGGTACTCCATCAGCCCAAATGGTGTATTTTACATTACCGGCATCAAATAATGCATATTCGCTTCTTCCGTCGAGTTGTGACGGAGAACTACCACCGGTGGGAACCCCGAATTATTTTGTTTATATGAACCAATCCCCTCCTTATCTGGGCGTGTACGAATTTCATGCCGACTGGACGAATCCGTCAAATTCCACATTCGGGAATTATCTTCAGCTGCCTGTAGCTTCATTCAATTCAAGCCTGGGAGGAATCCCTCAAAAAGGAACAACCACGCCGGCCGAAGTCATGTCGGACCGCCTGATGTACAGGTTGCAGTTTCGCCAGTTCAGTGACCATTGGTCGATGGTATGCACCCATACTGTGAACGCAGGTTCCAATATTGCAGGTCTCCGCTGGTATGAATTACAGAAAACCACAGGGAACCCCTGGAGTGTTTACCAGCAGTCAACCTATGCACCGGGTGACGGCAAATGCCGCTGGATGGCTAGTGCTGCAATGGATACTGCCAATAACATAGCCCTTGGTTTCTCCATTTCGAGCAGCAGCATGTATCCTTCTATTAAATATACCGGAAGGATGAAGACTGATGCGTTGAATACGATGTCGATTCCCGAAAGGGGAATCGTATACGGCACCGGATCAAATACATCATTGGACGGGGGGAGTACCTGCCGCTGGGGAGATTACAGCTCCATGACAGTCGATCCGGTTGACGGAACCACGTTCTGGTATACCCAGCAATACCTGACCGGGATGGGCGCAAGCTGGCTTACAAGAGTTGCCTCGTTTAATTTTTTTAATTTGCTGAGTGTCGCTGCCACCGCCAATCCTTTCTCGATCTGCCAGGGCGACAGCACACATCTTGACTGCCTGGTTGCCGGCGGATCAGGTACTTATACTTATTCATGGACATCAAACCCGGCCGGGTTTGCTTCAACTCTGAAAAATCCGGCAGCAGCGCCCCAGGTATCGTCCAGGTTTATCGTTTCTGTTAGTGACGGGACAAAGACTGTGAAGGATTCTGTTTTTATAACCGTTCATAATAAAGCCACGGCTTTTGCCGGGAATGATACGATTTATTGTTCTTATACTACTGAATTTACAGTTCATGGCATCGCCTTGAATTATGATGAGTCAATGTGGTCGACCCTTGGTGACGGATATTTTACCAATCCGGTCGATAACCTGGTTACCCAGTACGTTCCCTGGACCCAGGATAAATTAAATGGTGTTGATTTAATATTGTCAGCTCATTCTCCTTCACCTTGCTCGGGCGTTACCAATGATACTGTGCATATTTCATTTGATGAATGTACCGGTGTAACTGAGATATCAAAAGATTGTACAGTGAGTATTCAACCCAATCCTTCCAGGGGCTCGATGGACTTACTGATGAACAATCTTGGGAATCAAGACGTGAAAATTGATATTACAGATCTGTCGGGACGTGAGCTATACAGGAAAACATACGACAATCCCGGTAATAATTTGAAAGATCATCTGAATCTTTCAATCCCCGGGGGAATATATTTATTACATATCAAGACCGACACGTTTGCCAGGACTGAAAAAATAATTATTCAATAAAAAGTTCATTTACTCGAACAAATATTTTTTAATCAAATGATGAGACTGATTTTTCTTTCCCTTCTTGCTTGTATTATGCCATTCATTTTGCCAGCACAGAACGCCCCTGATCTTAAACCCCGGATTTCGAAAAACATTTATTTCGATATCTCTCCCCCTTTGAGGGACATGCTCAAAACCCCGCCGCCCAAAGCCGATATGTCGTGGAAAGACGGGATTGTTTTAAACCACCCCAAGCCTGCAGAAAAATCAAAAAACGGATCACAGCCCGGTATCGATCGTACCGTTCAGAATTATCAGGGAACCAGCGCTGCCGACACACTCCTGCTTTCATTTGACGGCTCCAACAATATCAATAGCGTCGCTCCACCCGACTGTGATGGCGATGTTGGCCCGAATCACTACTTTGATGTTGTAAACTGTCATTATTCAATTTATGACAAGGCGGGCAACCTACTGCTTGGCCCCATCTCCAACAGTGCGATGTTCACAGGGCTCCCTAATAATGTCAACAGTGGTGATGCCGTTGTCCTTTACGATGAAGTTTCAGACCGATGGGTCTTTTCACAATTCTCATTGCCAAATTATCCTTATGGCCCCTTTTTTGAAATGGTAGCCGTTTCGCAGACAGGAGATCCCCTGGGCCAGTATTACCGTTATCAGTTCCAGTATACGTATATGCCCGATTATCCCAAACTCGGTATCTGGCCCGACGGCATCTACATGAGCAGTAATAACTTCGCACCCTCCGGGGGTGTGGGCACAGGCGCTACATGTTTCGACAAGGCAGCCATGTATGCCGGAAGCCCGACCGCACAAATGGTATACTTTTCTCTTCCCTCTTCCAATGAGGCATGGGCAGTTTTGCCTTCCGACTGTGACGGGACTTATCCGCCTGCCGGAACCCCTAACTTTTTTTCCTGGCTGCAGAACGGGCATATCAGGATCTACGGTTTCCATGTTGACTGGACTACCCCGGCAAATTCAACCTATGCGGAACTGGTTACAATCCCGGTAGCTTCTTACAATGGTAATGTTCCCGAGATTCCCCAGAAAGGCACGACCTACACCCTGGACCCGATCTCAGGTCAGCTGATGTTCCGTCTGCCGTTCAGGAAGTTCAGCAACCACTGGTCTATGGTTTGCAGTGCCACTGTCAATGTCGATGGCCATGCGGGAATCCGCTGGTGGGAACTCCGCAATACGGGGACCAATGCTGCAAACTGGACGATATACCAGGAAAGCACATATTCTCCCGACAACAACGGCCGCTGGATGGGGAGCATAGCGATTGACTCGCTCAACAATATTGCACTGGGTTTTTCATTGTCGGGGGATAATAAATATCCTTCGGTCTATTACACAGGCCGGCAGGGAGCTGATCCCCTTAACAGCATGACCATTGCCGAGTCCCCGATAATCGACGGAGGGGGTTCACAAACAACCCTTATAGGGGGCAGGCCGAGGTGGGGCGATTACAGTGCCATGAACGCCGATCCTGTAGTCGCGGGAAAATTCTGGTATACCCAGGAATATTACAAAACATCGACCTCAAGCTGGGCATGGTATGCAAGGGTCGGAGCTTTTGCCATCGGTAACAGTCTCATGGCAACAGCATTTGCCTTGCCATCCATCATCTATCCATTCGACACCGTGCATCTTGGTGTCACGGTAAGCGGAGGCAGCGGCAACTATACTTATTTATGGACATCCAATCCCGCCGGATTCACATCAACCCAGAAAAACCCCTGGGTCCGTCCTCTTGCAGGAACCATATACACGGTCCAGGTTAACGACGGGATCCATACCTTTAACAGCAACGTTCCTGTAATTGTTCAGGATCCTGCCACCGCTGTTCCTTCCATCATCTGCACCGGCGACAGCATCCATTTGAATGTACTCGGATCAGGAGGTGGCAGCTACACGTATTCCTGGACCTCTGTTCCGCCGGGGTTCACATCAACCCTGAAAAATCCCTGGGCCCGTCCTGTGGCAGGAACCACATACAATGTAGTGATCAGCCAGGGAAATAATTCCGTAAACGGTTCGGTAAACGTTCCTGTTCAGCCTGGCGCTACCGTCAATGCCGGGAACGACACCACATACTGCAAATATGTGTCGGCGTTCACTCTCCATGGCAATGCCTCCGGTTTTGACGAGAGTTTATGGTCCACTATGGGAGATGGCCATGTGGACAACCCTCTGTCGCTGGTTACTCAATATCACCCGGGTGTGCTCGACAAACAGAACGGGGTTACACTTATCCTGCAGATCCATCCTGTTGCACCATGCCAGGGACTGAGAGGCGACACGGTAAAGATACTTTTCGATCCCTGCACAGGTGTTAGCAGCAAGGCTGCAGGAAATCCAGAAATCCTTGTACAGCCGAATCCTTCAAACGGAGTTTTTAAGCTTACAATTCAGAATTGTGGGAATATGACTGCGGATGTCATTGTCACAGACCTCCTGGGAAATGTTGTTTTTCACAAGGAGTACGAAACAAGGGGCACAACTGTCGAACGACAGCTCGACCTTTCATACCTGTCCAAAGGGCTTTACACGATGACTGTAAGAACTGACAATGGACGGCAGGTGAAAAATATCATCATATCCGGGGATAGATAAAAGGCAAAAATTTCTCAACCGGAATGCATCTTCACGAATTTACCATTTCCTGGTAAACGGCATCGGTTTGCGCATTCTAACAAGCAGCAGCAGGGGAATTATAACGTAAGGAAGGTTAAAAGCCAGGAATTTCGCCGGGTTCTGGCAACGCCATTGCGGTTCCCCGAAAAATTCAACCCCGAAAACAACAACCCCTGTGAGTATGGATATTGCCGTAGCGTACATCACCGAAGGCAGGCGGATCCAGTTCTTTCCCCTGACCAGGGCATATACCAGGAGTATGTAGAAAGGACCATAAACAAATCCCGACAGCCCTGCCACGAACTGCATCCACACAGGGGGAGTGAGGATGAGGGGATCGCATTGATAGGCATACCAGTAATTGCCCCTGACCCAGAAATTCGGGTGGTTGGGGCTGAGAGGTATTGCCAGGCCTGAGATCGCATCGGATACAATAGAGGTAAATACAAACAAAGAAAAGATAATGATAAAGAAATAATCTGCCTTACGCTGAGACAGCGGAAGGCTGGGCTGGATCTGTTCCATGATCTGGTGTTTAGGGTGGCAAAAATAGATATTTTCCAGGGACAACTTCCTTCAGCTTTGAAAATTGAACAATAAGATTGTTCAACCCGGATCCCGGAACCGGATAAGAATGAACAGATCTCCCGATTGTTCAAACATAGTAACTGACGGAATAATTATCTTCTGAAAATCACAAGGTATGAGATTTTCCTACCCGACTTAAGATAAAATGTAATGAGATAGTTCCCCTGGGAATTGGCCGACAAATCAATAGAGAATTCATCTTTCAATCCTGAAGCGGGCGATTCAAAAACAGCTTTTCCCTCCATATTGGTTGCTACCACTTTCTGAAGATCGTCTTCGGTGCCTTTATCCATGCTGATCTTCAGAATCCCGCTGGTCGGATTCGGGAAAAGCCGGATCCTGTCATTCATCTTAGTGTCAGCAATTCCGGTCGATTGGGCGAACATACAAACGAGGTCTTCATCTTCATTTACTGTGAAGTCAAAGTCAAGGCTGTCGGAGATCTTTACATCCTGATCATACCAGCCTGCAAAGACCCAGCCGGTATCAGGTATTGCCATCATCCTGGCTTTCTGCCCGGGGTTATATAAACCTTGGCCCTTTAGCTTCCCGCCAATTATGGGAATTTCAATGGCATTCAGCTGGTATTTACCTGGAGGTGTATACAGGTTCGACTCCCATAATCCCCTGCCGAAGGTTGCTGCACGAATTTTCCCGGCTTTGTATTGGATCTTCAGGTCGGTTACCACCACGTTCGGCAGCCCTTTGTTGAAATATTTCCAGTTATTCATAGAGGCGTTTCGGTAATAAACCCCTACATCTGTACCAATATAAATTGCATCATTGGCTTGCTCATGAAACTCAATGCAGTTCACCGGCAGATTCGGCAATGTCTTCGAAAGATTATCCCATTTTTTCCCGTCGTTATAGATCCTGAACACTTTAACACTGTCGGTATATCCCGAAAACGTGATAAAAACAGTATCAGGCTTGTCCTCGTTTATTGAGATCCCGGTGATCATCATATTGGTATCGGGCAGGGTAATGAGTTTGGAACTTGACCATTCATCTTTGGTTTTAAACAATTTATACCCTGTTGCGGCATACATCAGTTTAGGGTTGTTCCTGGAGATTGCAAGTTGCCTGAACGATGAATCGTAAGATGGCACCGGCGAAGGCAATGTAAGCAAGCTGGTCCATTTAATACCCCGTTTCGTTCCTTTAAACAACTTCATTTTGCATCCAGCATAAAGCAGCGTTGTATCCTTCGGATTAAGCACGAAAGGCGTTACCCAGGCCCCGCCTGGTTTGCCTGGAATGCTGTCGGAGATCTTTATGACATTCTGCCAATTCCATGCCGGATCGTTCGTACGGTAAATCACCCCGTCACAATACGAAGCGTATTTCACATTCGGATTAACATAATCGATCTGGCATGTCATCCCGTCACCTCCCACGGCAGAAGGTGAAATCCATGCTCCATTATTATATACCTGAGTTCCATTGTCCTGGAACCCGCCGATAACGATCTTACTGTCGGAATAAGAATTCCCGATCTTATAGATCTGTCCTATCAGTAAACCATTCGAGATATCGGTCCACTTTCCCCCTTTATTTTTGGTGTAATAAACACCACCGTCATTGCAGTCAAACAAAGTCCCAGGTTCAAGCGGATGGAATGCGAACCAATGTTTGTCGGCATGCGTAATCTGGTAGGCTGTCTCGTTATCGCTCCAGTAGGTCTTTAACTCAAACGAATTAGCTGTCAGGCTCTTCCAGGTATTCACACCTCCTATCCAGCGTTCGCTTGAATCAGCCGGATTGATAAGGTAAAACAGGTCGTATTCCCCTTGTCCGTCATCTTTTTTGATCTTCCCCGGGGCGTAAGCATTGAGATAATTGTTTGCAAAGTTCGAATCCAGGGTTATCGCCGCCTTAAACGTTTCCCCTGCGTCGGTAGACCTCAAAAGGCTGTGAAACCCCTGGTTCACGTTTGTGCACAAAGCCTCCACCAGCGAATTCCGCTGAGGGCTCACCGCCAGTTTGATCCTACCCACCCCGGTGAGCAGCGTCTTTCGAACCCAATTCCTGCCCCCGTCAACCGACTTGTAGATCTGGGCCGAGGGTGTAAAACCTCCCGAATTATCCCTGATTCCTTTTGTTGCAGCATAAAGGATCGTCGTATCCCCGGGTTTGTAAATTATATCCATGAAATACCCCCCCTGCACCGAGTCAAAAGTTGCCCCCGAGTTAGCGGACCTGTATATTCCTTTGGATGTTGCAGCCAGTAAAACCGAAGATTTTGACGGATTCATGATCAGGCGGCGGATTAAAAGGTTTTGAGTGACTTTCCAGTTAAGGCCTGTCGTCGCCCAGTTAAGTCCTCCATCCACGGATTTCAGGATCCCGATGCTTTTATTGTCTCCCGAACTTGTCCCATTATAAGCACTCAAGCTCCCCCCATCCCCGTCACCCGTTGCAATGTACATGGTTTGCGAATCGTTCGGATCGATGACGATATCGCTCACCCCAAGCACCGGGTCGCTGAGCTTGTTATCGAAATTCATCCAGTTCTGGCCGTAATTAATTGTCTTCCACAAACCTCCCGAAGGCGTACCAACCCAGAAAGTGTTTTTATCCTTCGGGTCAAAGGCAATGCAGTTTACCCTTCCCATTCCTGCATAACCGCTGGTCGATGCAGCCGGGCCCATCGAAATCCAGGTCGCTGTAGTATCCGATGGATTATGCGTTACATCGGCAGCCGCATATTTTTCCCATTCCGAAACCACCACATTATTTGGAGGAAACACCCCGCTTCGCCCGACCCTTTGCTCCCAGTACCATTCCCACCTGCGGAATACCTTGTATCCTGTGCCTTTTGAAATTGGCCTGCCTTTATAATAATCATAAAAATGCTTCTGGATCTCATAAAAATTTGTTGTACCCGCTTGCGTTTTTACCGCAGCCTGGACCTGTGCAACAACACGGTTGCCAGCAATGACCATTGACAGGAACAGAACAATCCCGAAGACTATCCCTGGGAATTTATCACTTGTTTCTGAGAATTTTGATACTTGTTTCTTCATAATGCAGTTTTCACCCTTTAAACTAATTCGATTATAATTTTTTGATGATCAGTTTATCGATTCGGTTGCCGTCAAGGTCCACCACTTCGACTTCATACCCCATGTAAACGAATTTTTCACCGGGAGCAGGAATGTGTTTTAAAGTGTTTGTGACCAGGCCGGCAAGGGTGTTGAATTTCACCTTTTTGTCAAGGCCTTCCAGCCCGAATTTATAGGCAAACTCAGTGAAGGGTATCTGTCCGTCGACCAGCCAGCTCCCGTCTTCCCGTTGGTGCATCTGTGGCTTGTCGGAACCTCCTTTGTGGATATCCCCAACAATAGCTTCAAGTATGTCGTTAAGGACAACCATACCCACAATGGACCCGTATTCATCAACAACCAAGCCGTAATGAACATTCTTCTCCTTGAACAGTTCGAGGGTCTCATAGGTTGTAAGCGATTCCAGGATCAGCTGGGCAGGTTTTATATATTCATCAAGCACAAGTTTCTCATTGAGGTTAAACCCCAGTAAAAGTTTCTTGAGAGAAACAACTCCTAACAAATTATTCAGGTTATTCCGGCAAACAGGATATACGGAATGTAGCCCCGGCTGGATCTTTTTCCACAAGTCGGCGCTGCTTTCATTGATATCCAGCCATGTCACTTCTGAATAATGGGTCATTAATGAAGCGATCTTTTGGTCCCCAAGGTGGAAAACCCTGTCGACGATATGCTGCTCCATCTTCTGGACTTCGCCCCCCATCGCCCCTTCAAGTACCATGGCACGTATCTCTTCTTCAGTTACTTTATTGTCTGCGGATGGCTTTATCCGAAGAAACCTGAGGATGATGTCGCTAAGCCTGGTCAGCAGCCAGGTGACCGGGATGAGGATTTTCGAGAGGATTATAGCCGGAGGGACCATCACTTTGGAAACGCTTTCGGGGTTCATCAGTCCGATTCGTTTTGGGACAAGCTCGCCGATAAGCATTGCGACCAGGGTCACGATAATCACGACGATGGCCAACGCAAGGGTACTCGCGGTAGGCGCTGCCATTCCTGCGGAGACCAGGAGTGCAGCCATTCCTTCCGATATTTTCGCACCGCTGAAAACCCCAGTGAGGATACCGATGAGAGTCACCGCGATCTGAACCGTAGACAGCACGCCTGCAGGCCTGCTTAACTGATCGAGTGCAGCCTTTGCGCCTTTATTCCCCGCCCTGGCATCCATCTCGAGTTTGCTCCTTCTTGAAGAAACCAATGCAATTTCGGTCATTACGAAAAGCCCGTTGACCAGGAAGAGTGCAAACAGTATGATAATTTCTGTGATCATATTTTACTTTTTAAGGTTGATTATTTGTTTCATTTAATGGAATCCCGGTTTATTGGCAAGGTGGATGGTTTGTCCAGCAATTCTTTTACCGCCAGGGATATTTTTTCAAAGTCATCGACTTTCGAAAAAAAATAATCGGCACCGTACCTGAATGCCAGGTTACGGTAATTATCGGACGAATAAAATGTAAGGATGATGAATTTGAGAGACGAATCCTCTTTCCTTATCTGATGAAGAACTTCCAGGCCGCTTAATCCGGGCATCTTAATATCAACAATTGCCAGGTCGGGCTTCAGAACCCTAAGGGCTGCAAGGGTTTCGTTGCCGTTTTTAAACGTTCCTACGATCTCCACTCTACGATCTGGACTGAGTGTTTGTTGTAAGCGCTCAAGAATCAAATCTGAATCATCTGCCAGCAGAACCCTCATTACCGCAATGTTTTATCAACATTGTAAATGTATGAACCCGAAGTAAAAAGAAATGTAGGTTAAAGAATAATTTCATGTAAGGAAAATCCTAGTTTTATGTAAGATATATCGCACAAGGAAAAATGTTGCACAGCCGCCTGCCTAAATTAATTTGTTTTCAATACAGTACCTGGTAAGCTCTGAATTTTTAGTAAATTCCATTTTCTGCATGATGCGGCTCCTGTAGGTGCTTACAGTCTTGCTTGAGATAAACAGCTCATTCCCGATTTCCAGGAGTGGAATTCCATTCGCAAGCCTGATCATAATCTCAAATTCCCGGCCCGAAAGGATTTCATGCCGTGGCCGGTTGCTGTCTTTTTGAAAATAGTGGGCAAGATCTTCGGCCAGTGATTGCGATATATATTTTCTGCCTTCCGACACGTTCTTTACCGCGAACAACAATTCTTCAGAAGCGGTATCTTTTGTGAGATAACCCGAAGCTCCCAGAGTGAGGGCCCTGATTGCGTATTGTTCCTGGGGGTGCATGCTAAGCATCAATACGTTCGTCGACGGCCATTTTTCTTTAATCAATTGAAGAACCTCTAACCCGTTGCGATCGGGAAGAGAAACATCAAGTAATACAATATCGAAAACCTCTGTTTTTAACAGATAAAGCGCTTCATTACCATTTCCGGCTTCAGTGATCAAAGAGATTGTGTTCAGCTGCAGTAATATTTGCCTCAGGCCCTCCCTTACAATCTTATGATCATCACAAATCAGGATTTTCATAAGTTTATTGATTTATCAATGGGATAATAAGCTTTACTATGGTTCCACCACCATTTAAACTATAGACATCAAAGGCGGCTTGTAATGAAGCGGCGCGTTCTTTCATGCTCATGATACCAAAAGAATTGTTAGCGTTTTTCCGGCTGTCCGTTATTCCAATACCGTTGTCGGAAATTGTAAAATTAATACAATCAACGGTTTTATGTAATCTAATGTTAACCCGGCTGGCTTTGGAGTGCCTGGCAATATTTGTAAGTGATTCCTGCATGATCCTGAAAAGAGTAAGAGAATCTTCGGATGAGAAGGATAAGTCGGAATCCATTTCGATAAGAACCTCGATTCCGTATCGTTCGGCATACTCTTTTGTATACCATTCCAGGGCAGTCTCAAGCCCCAGATCATAAATTATATCCGGTCTTAAATTGGATGTAATCCGCTGGACTGTTTTTATTGTTTCGCTCACAAGAGCATTGACTTTATTAATTTGAGATACAACTGCCTGGTCTGAAATATTTTTCCTGATAATTCCCAGGTCTATTTTGACAGCAGTAAGCGCCTGGCCAAGATCATCATGAAGTTCCCGTGAAATCGAAGCCCGTTCATTCTCTCTTGCCTTCTCGGTATATTTGGTTAATTGCTGCAGTTGCTCAATTGCATTTTTTTCTTTTTCAACACTCTTGTTAAGGGCTTCTATCATCCTGCTCATTTTATCAGCAGATCTTTTAAGCTGGACAGCATTCTTGCTGATGGTATTGTTCTGATTAAACAGGTCAAGGAACACCTCGATTTTATTTTTCAGTATATGGCCATTAACAGGTTTGATTAGATAATCCACTGCACCTGAACCATATCCTTTGCCTATTTCCAGCTCATCAAATTGGTTGGCGGTAAGAAAAATTACCGGAACTTTTTCACCCGGTCTTTCCAGGTTCAACTTCTTGGATAATTCATATCCATTCATTCCCGGCATCATCACATCAATGATCGCCAATGCAAGTTTAATCTGTTTTGTTTTCCCGAGTGCTTCTGTACCTGAAAAGGCCCGGATGATGTTAACATGGAGTTTCCCGATAATTGCTTCAAGGAACTCTATGTTTTCGGAAGTATCATCAACGATGAGAATGTTTGGCAGATGGTTAACAGGCATAGTAACAATTTAATTTCTTCATACACCGTTTGGTCCTTTTGGATATTTTATTTCAAAATAATCTATCCTTATCCCCGACTAAATGTACAAAATAAATAAGAACCATTTCCTTATTCAATAGGCCGAATTTTTAATTAAATGTTTATCGCCTTGGTGAACATCTCTCCACAGGTAAGGGAAGCACAAAGAGGCCAGGACTACTGACCTGAGCCTTTCTTAAAACCAGATTCCTCAACAACCAGTTTAAGGTTTTTTGCCTGTGCTGCCAAAACAGTTTGAGCAGCATACTGTGTGCCATCGGGAAGAGTATTGTAAGTTACGTCAAAAAGCACCTTTTCGGAAGGATTATCGATGTATGTGTTTACCGATATAGCCATAAGCTTTTTACCTGCCAAATCCACCGAAATAGACAACAAATCCCCTTTCTGAAGATAATCAGGGAAGCTGAGTTTAAACTTCTTTCCCGGCTCAATGATCTGGATACCTACTTTCCCGGATTCATATATCTGCTGTACCTTATCAGCATCCGGAGGCAGGTAAGCATTGATTTTATCCATGGATTTGGCGATATATTCTGCCATATCCTCTTTTTTGTTTGCAATAATCTTTCCTTTTATTCCACCCGGCGCTTTCTGCTGATCCGTACCTCCTGTTGCAATTTTGGTGAGTTTCCCATCCACACTGTAATAGCATTGATTTTGTTTTGTCGATTTCAGCTCATCTTTTATCCAGGTTTTAGTTGTTTCCACCCATGAATACTGCCTCATGTTTGCTTTGCTCTGGACAAGGCTGGTTTTGATTACCGACATCGTTTCCTTCATATCGGCCTGTGCTGATACTTTAACAGCAGATGCAATCAATGCAAGACAAAGAAATAAATACAGTTTTTTCATACTTCTGTTTTTTAATAGTTCTACTTTACAAACAAATATACAAATTTCACAGAACCTTTAATATATCAGCCCGGCCCATGATTCGGCAGTAGTCTGTGGGGAATTTACCGGGAAAAATTAAATCGGTTAATCCCTTTGGGCAGAACCCCGGACCCAGGTTCCGTCTCCAAGGGGCGTAGAATTTGCCGGGGAAAATTAAATTCAGGAATCCCAAAGCGTAAGTGCCCGGAATAGTGTTATTTTGCAGTAAGAACTCAAATGCTATGAGAAATTATCCTTTTCTCTTCATTGGGGCATTTTTTTTAAGCCTGTTGTTTTCATGTTCAACAGCCGCCCAGTCCTGGGATTTTATCAAGGAAAAAGACGGCATAAAAATATTCACCTGTAAGGAGGAAGGCAAATCCCTGAAATCATATAAAGGGGTTGCCGAGATCAACGCCCCGGCAGAACAAGTTTTCGCCCTGATCGAAGACGTTAATAATACGGACTGGTGGGACAAGAACTTTCGTCAGATCAAGGTATTGCTTTATGAAAAGAACCAAAGGGCACAGTACTACCTGGTTTATGCTTTACCGTGGCCGGTCATTGATCGTGACCTGTGTGTGGATGTTACGGTTGTCACCGACCCGGTAACGGGTGTGGGCAGGATATCAGCGGTTCCGCTCCCCGGGCTTATTCCTGAGCGACAGGATATGATACGTATTATAGATTACCGACAAACCTGGACTGTTAGTCCTGCCGGAAAAGAATGGGCTCATGTAGTACTTGAAGGGTATGTTGATCCTGCCGGAAGTATACCCGATTGGATAGCCAACATGCTGATCGTTGATTCCCCGATCAATGTCATAAGCGGGATCAAGCAGCGGCTTGAAAAAAAACAGAACAGGTAAGCTGCAACACCCTGGGATCTGAAATCCGCAGTCACATCTTGATTCAAGTGAAACCGGGGCCAGGCGGAAGAGGGTTGTTTTAAATGATTCTTCGATCTGAATTTCAGCTTCCTGATTGAAAAACATCCTTCAAAAAGCCACAATAACGAAATTATTAGGTTCACTTACGCATTTATGCTTGCTATTCCTTGATTCCGGAGGTACCTTTGTAATAAATCCTCCGCCATGTCAAGACTTTATAATATCCTCTGCATGTTTTTAGTGATCCTCACTGTTTCTTCATGCAAGAAAAATGATCCCAACGCCGGGATGACTGCGGAACAGATGAAAGATCTGAAAGTCCCTTCAAACTTCAATTGGGAAACTTCGAGAGATGTTACTTTTCAGATCTATTCTGATCATTCGACGGTGATCAATATTACTTCCGAAGCCGGCGACGTACAGTACTACCGTGGTTTTTTCAATGGACTTGCCGCGAATTTCCAGGTAAAGCTCAATATTCCAGCCTATATAAATCAAGTGCACGTAAACGGACTCCCGGTGACTGTCGCTGGGAACGTTGTTCCTGTTTACTTATCGAAATCTTTTAAAAACGGAATAGTGCCTCATCCAATGACAATCCCGACCCTTGGTTTGATCGCGGCCTGGCATTTTAATGAAAAGTCAGGAACTATTGCAGGAGATTCCGTAGCCGGCCATAACGGCGTCATCAGCGGAGCAACATGGGTAAGTGGTATACATGGGAGTGCACTTCAGTTCAATGGCGTTGACAACCAGGTTCAGATTTCCAAAGCCGGATTCAATCCTGTGGGAAACAGTATAAGCTTCTCTTTCTGGTTCAGGTTGAATGCCGTAGGGGATAACGGGACATTCATTTATCAGAATGTGAAATATATTGTAAGCATTGATGCCCAGGGGCGGCCTGGTTTTGCATTATACACTCCGGTATGGAGCTCGCTGAATTCGGGATACACCAACCGTGTTTTGGATACAGACTGGCATCATGTTGCAATGACCTATGACGGTTCGATGATGAAAATTTATCTGGATGGCCTTCTGAGAACTTACACAGCGAATACCGGGAATCTGCAATCTTCAAATTCAGATGCATATATTGGCAGGGAAACACCTACTAATCCTTTTAAGGGTACAATAGACGAGATGCTGGTATACAACAGGGCCCTCACGGATTCTGAAATCCTTCAGATATATGGTTCTACACCGGACCCAAGCACCGGTTCAGACAACCTGGTTTCATACTGGAAGCTGGATGAAAATGCAGGAAGCATAGCCAACGACAGCAAGGGTGTCAATAACGGGACCATTACAGGAGCAACATGGAGCCAGGGCATCTCGGGAAGCTGCCTCAGCTTTAACGGCACAAGCGGGGCTGTAAAAGTTCCCAGCACGCTTAATCTGAATCCTGTTTACGGACTAACCATGATGGCCTGGGCTAAAACAACAAATTATGCGACAACAAAAATCTTTCAGAAAGGCGATTATGACGGACATGGCCTTGGCCTGGGAAACTGGGATGGCTGGGGCTGTCAGATCAGGCTTGTGGGTAATATTACACAAGTGGTGAGTTGGGGAGGAGGACTTCCTATTTTAAACCAGTGGTATCACCTTGCAATGACCTATGATGGTGCACAGCTGAAAATGTATGTGAACGGGCAACTTAGGAACAGTATGGCCGTTACGGGCTTATTGTACGTGAATAGCCGGGATTTATCGATTGGCTCGGACGATGGCACCCAGAAATTTTTCAACGGATCCATTGATGAATGCAAGTTTTTCAACCGGGCCCTGGATCCGACCGAGATACAGGCGAATTATTCACAGACAGGTAATTCACCTGACAAGGACGGAGACGGTATTCCCGATGCAGAAGATGCATATCCGAACGATCCGGCCAGGGCTTTCAACAATTATTCACCGGTTACGGGTTTTGGCTCCCTCGCTTTTGAGGATCTATGGCCTGGTATAGGAGATTATGATTTCAATGACCTGGTGATTGACTACCGTTTCAAAATAATTACCAACGCAAATAATATGGTAACTGAAGTCGAAGCAACTTTTGTTATCAGGGCTATAGGTGCCGGGCTGCAAAACGGATTTGGTTTCCAGTTGCCCGGGAACACTGTTGCAGCAGCTGATGTGGAGGCTGCCGGTTACAAACTGAAAGAGAACTTCATCCATCTGAACCCGAACGGAACTGAGGCGGGACAGGACAAGATCACCGTTATGGTTTTCGACAATGTCTGTAAAATAATGCCATCACCTGGAGGTTTCGGTGTTAATACTGTGCCGGGAAATACTTATGTAAAACCAGATACCACTGTTGTTTCGCTTATTTTCAAACCCAATACGTATTCTATTTCTGATGTCGGGATTGATCAGTTCAATCCATTTATGATTGTCAATTTTGACAGGGGTAAAGAGATACATCTGCCCGATAATCCACCCACAAGCTTTGTCAACACGGCATATTTCAAAACAGGCGACGATGATTCAGATCCGGCATCAGGCAGGTATTATAAGACAAAATCAAACCTTCCCTGGGCAATCAGGATCTCTTCGAGTTTTGATTATACTGTTGAAAGTGCAGAAATTACCAGCGCCTACCTGAAATTCGCTGCCTGGGCACAATCGGCCGGTGTACAATACCCGGACTGGTACCTCGCAAACAGTGGTTACAGGAATGAATCCAACATTTACCAGGTTCCGTAGCGATTTAGATTTTCAGTAATTTCAGGCTGCCCGAAAATCTCTGGCCTTTAACATCCATAATATACAGACCAGAAGGAATGTTTATCACGTCCTGATCCAGTTTGCAGGGGATATTCTGCCTGCCCTGGGAAAGGTTCCCGTCAAAAACCACTTTCACTTTGCTGCCGGTCATAGCGTATATGCTTACTGTGACATGGTCATTGGCAGGAAGGTAAAAACTCAGGCTTGTGAGTGTACTTGCCGGGTTCGGCGAGGCCGACAATGCCAGTTTCCCAATCTTCTCCCGGCCCGGCACACCTGTAAGGATATTGTCGAGATTGGCCTTGTAGCAGGATAATCCATAGGTGCCTGCAACAAGGGTGCGTGTTGGTGCATGAAGCTTAAGCGCCCAAACAGGGACTGCAGGCATGCCGTCCCAGATCCATGACCAGGTTTGTCCGCCGTCGGAGGTCCCGTATAATCCTGCATCGGTTGCCACGATAATTCTCCCGGGGATATCGGGATCAATAACGATATCATCTACTGGGAATTCAGGTAGGTTGCCCGAAATATCGATCCAGCTCTGGCCCAGGCTGGTCGATTTAAAGACATGGGGAAGGGCTTCATCCCAGCGGAAACCCGAAAGCGTTACATAAATAGTCTGGGCGTCAAAGGGATCGGCTTTGACATGGGTAACCCAACGTACAGGGAGGCCGGCCGAGATATCCTGCCAGGTCAGGCCATCGTTGGTTGAGATATGCACCATGCCGTCGCCGCTCCCGGCAATCACTATCGAAGGATTAATGGCGGAAATGTCTATGGTTGAAAGAGTATAGAAATAGTTGTTAATCCCATGGGTCAGATCCCCGCTTACCGCCTGCCAGGAATTGCCCATGTTTGTAGTTTTCCAGATGCGGTAAGTCCCAAAGTAGAGGGTGGAAGGGTCCAGGGGATGCATAGCCAGGGGAGCCGACCAGCTAACCCTGTCGCCGGACATCTGGGAGGCAATATATTGCATGGTATTCCCACCGTCATCTGAACGGCAAAGGTTCCCGTACTGGGATTCGGAATAGATGACATCTGAATTGGTATAATCTACAAGGCAATACATTCCGTCACCACCGAGGATCGCCTGCCAGTCGCTGGTTCCCCCGGTCCAGGTGCGTATCGTATTATTGTCCTGGGTGCCTCCGTAAATTCTCTGAGGGACCTGGTAGTCGATATCGATGGCATAGAACTGGGTCAAAGGCAGGTTGTTGATCTTGGTCCAGGTGCTGCCATAAGTTGAGGTGAAATACAATCCGCCGTCATTACCTTCGAGGATGCGGTTGTTCTGAGAAAAGAACATCGCATGATTATCAACATGGATGCCCGAATTGGAAATGTCGGTCCAGGATGTCCCTCCATTGTCGGTACTGTAAAGATCAACTCCCATCACGTATACGCGGTCGGGGTTGTCGGGTTGGATCCTGACCTGGCCAAAGTACCAGCCGAAGTTACTGTTCATATTCTGAAGGACCCCGTCGTTTGTCCTGGTCCAGGATGATCCCCCGTTGGAGGTCTTATAAACACCCACCTCGTAATTATCCATATCATAAAAGGCATAAAGGATACTTGGGTTGGATTTGGAGATATCAATTCCGATCCTGCCGATATTGATTCCTTTAGGCAAACCGTTGGTCAGTTCATTCCAGGTAGTTCCTCCATCGGTACTTTCCCAGATGCCTGAAGTCTGGCCAAAGGAATGGCGGTAAACAAGCCCGCGGCTGCGTTCCCACATAGCGGCATAAATGATCTGAGGATTTACAGGATTCTGAACCAGGTCGACCGCCGAAGTGGAATCGGTAAGGAACAGTACCCTGTCCCAGGTCTGACCTCCGTCGTTGCTGCGGTAAACTCCTCGCTGATCGGTGGTTGTGAACAGGTTCCCAAGTGCTGCAACAAAAATCCGGTCAGAGTTGGAATAATCCACAACTACCCTTCCGATATAAGCCGAATGGGTCAGCCCCATGTTTTGCCAGCTTGCTCCTGCATCGGTCGAACGGTATATGCCGTCGCCGAGGAAACTGAAGCTGGAAGAGTTGGCTTCGCCTGTTCCGCACCAGACCGTATCAGGATGCTGAGGATCTATGGCGATGTTGCCGACTGAGATCGCCCGGATGCTACTGAAGAGGTTGGTCCATGTATTTCCCGAGTCGGTGGTCTTCATCACACCTCCAGTGGAAGCGCCGATGTATATAATTTCAGGATGAGCCGAAGGGGATTCGATATCGGTTATCCTGCCGCCGATATTATCGGGTCCTGCGAAAGTCCAAGGATTGCTGCGTTTTAATTGGGAACTCATCATGACCCTGGTCTGTTGTAAAGCATCAAGGTAAGCCGCCGGATTGATTTTCCCGTATGGGAAAGCCCTTTGCATGGCCATCCAGTCGGTGGGTTCCAGTTCAGGTCCGGCCCATTTTGATGTTGTTTGATTATCATGTTTGATGAACTGGTATACCAGCGATCCAGCCAAAATCATGAGGAGTATTCCTGGTGCATGTAAAATGATCAAAATTCTTGTCTTTTTCATAACAGTTTGATAAATTTACTTTCATGTAAAATCATGATAAAGTACGCATATTTTCCAGCTTTTTCTTTTCCAGGAAGCTGTGGATATCTCCCAGGTGTTCTTTAATCCGTTTATTCCCAAACTCATATACCTTGGATACCAGGCCGTCAAGAAAGTCACGGTCGTGAGACACCAGGATCAGTGTCCCGTCATAATCATTTAAAGCATTTTTAAGGATGTCTTTTGTCCTGAGGTCAAGATGATTGGTTGGTTCATCGAGGATGAGCAGGTTCACCGGTTCGAGCAGGAGCTTGATCATGGCCAGGCGGGTGCGTTCCCCGCCTGAAAGGACTTTGACTTTCTTGTTCCAGTCATCGCCTCCGAACATGAAGGCACCCAGAAGGTCCCTGATCCTCGCCCTGATATCGCCCTTGGCCACATCATCAATGGTGTCAAATACAGTTAATTCTTCATTCAGCAATGATGCTTCATTTTGTGCGAAATAGCCGATCATGGTATTATGGCCAATGGTAAGTTTGCCATCATGGGTAATCTCGTTCATCAGGATCTTTACAAGGGTTGACTTGCCTTCACCGTTTTTGCCTACAAATGCAACTCTTTCGGCGCGTTGTATGCTGAACGAAGCATCGGAGAAAACAATATGGCCTCCATAACTTTTGGCAACTTCTTCAAGGATCAGCGGGTAGCTGCCCGAACGGGGAGATGGAGGGAACCTGAGCCTGAGAGCCGAAGTATCTTCTTCGTCTATTTCAATGGGGACGATCTTTTCAAGCATTTTAACCCTGGACTGGACCTGGTTCGTTTTAGAAAAGGTACCCCTGAACCTGTCAATAAAGTCCTGGTTGTCGGAAATGAATTTCTGCTGTTCGTCAAATTGCTTCTGTTGCTGCTGACGCCTTTCCTTTCTGAGCCCAAGGTATGTTGAATAATTCACCTTGTAGTCATAGATGCGGCCCAGGGTCACTTCGATGGTACGTGTGGTAATATTATCTACAAAAGCCCGGTCATGAGAGATGACGATCACGGCCTTTGCACTGTTGATAAGAAATTCCTCAAACCATTGTATCGACTCAATGTCCATATGGTTGGTCGGCTCGTCGAGGAGGAGCAGGTCGGGTTTTTTCAACAGGATCTTCGCCAGCTCGATGCGCATCCTCCAGCCCCCGCTGAATTCTCCGGTGGGGCGCCCGAAATCCTCCCTTGCAAATCCCAGCCCCAAAAGAATTTTCTCGACTTCGGCATCGTAATTGGTTTCGGCAAGGGAATAAAATTTCTCACTCAGTGCCGAAACCCGTTCAATGAGTTCATAGTAAGCGGCCGATTCATAATCGTTGCGGGTGGCAAGCTGGTTGTTCAGATCGCCAATCTCCTTTTCCATGTCGAGGATATGGGCAAAGGCCTGGGAGGCCTCTTCAAAAACACTGCGGCTGTCGACTGTAAGCAGGTGCTGCGGAAGGTAGGAAATCACGGCATCCCTGGGCGACGACACCTTACCCCTTGTCGGTGTTTTATTGCCTGCAATAATTTTCAGAAGGGTGGATTTACCTGCTCCGTTTTTCCCCATGAGGGCAATCCTGTCCTTGTCGTTGATCGCAAACGATATATCCTTGAAAAGGGTAGTCCCTCCAAACTCAACGGTAAGCCCATCTACTGAAATCATCCCTGGTGTTTTTATCGAGGCGCAAAGATACCTGATTTAGGTAAGGCAGTGGTTTTATGTTGTTCAGATAATTCGCGGGACCTTGGGATTCTGGGAAATGATGATGCATTATTTAGGGATGCCAATTTTCTCTTTCATATAATCTGCCCACACTTTATAACATTCCTTATTCACATGAAGGGAATCGGATTCAAAAAAGTCGCGTCGAAGCTTCCCTTCTTTAGTGTACATCAAATGTGTAACATCAATATACCCTGTTAGCCGTCTTTGCTGTGTGAGCTTTTTCAGTTGACTGTTTGTTTCTTCCTGGACTGCAATAAACTGCTTACGGGCAAAGGACGGCTTAACCGACATGAAGTAAATCATGGTTTTTGGCAGGGCGGCATGCACCTTTTGAATGAATGTGTCACACTGACTGATAAATTCAGCCGGAGCAATACCGATGATCAAATCGTTATCTCCTTCGTAAACTATTATTGTACGTGGTTTATATGGCAAAACGATATCCTTGATATAATAATTAAGGGCCTTGATGTTGGAGCCTCCGAAACCGCGGTTAATGACCCTTGTTCCCTTAAAATCGTTTGATAAATTTACCCATTTGCGGATGGTCGAACTGCCTGTAAACAAATATGCACCGGCAGGAGGGAAGGAAGCCGAATCTTCTCTCAGGAATGCATTAATCTCCGGTTCAAAACCAAACGGGGTTTTCCCGCTTACATAGTGGGAGGATGATTGAGCCGATGTGAGGCCCGGACTTATAAAGAAACAAAACGCCAAAAATAACAGCAGCGGTTTTAATACATTTTTTTTCATTTTTCGCCCAGTTTAAAATGGTTGACTTTTCATGCTGAAGCCTGATTTACAGACGGCGACTGTGGCAAGCAATGATTCGGAAGGCGGTCGTGCTTCATTAAGGAAATCTGTAAATTAATATATCAATTTTTTGTTTACCAAACCAATGTCCTGCCTTCTCAGTCTAGCAGGAGACCGAAAGTACAATCTCTTTGAAAATTATCAAAGGATAATCAGTAGAAAACCTCTGTATAACATATTTAAAATTTTTTATTTAACTTTACGGTTTGTCAGAAAAACATCCGGTTTTCACATTTAACCTGATGCCGGGATAGTGTAATGAAATTCGACCGATATTTTGTTTAAGCAGGTCCATATTGATTTATCTAACCAAATCCCTATAACATGAAAAGAAGAACAACAACCTGGATTTTCTCCCTTGCAATGCTGGGAGTGATGATTATGTTTACCAATGGCTGCAAGAAGTCGAGTGACAGCAGCAGTACTACCGTTGCCATAACCGATGCCGATGGCAATGTTTATCATACGGTTACTATAGGCACTCAGGTATGGATGGTCGAAAACCTTAAAACCACTAAATATAATGACGGTACTTCAATCCCGCTGGTAAGCGACACTTCCTGGACCAACTTGACAACAGCCGCGTATTGCTGGTATAATAATGATGCTTCCTGGAAACCCATTTATGGTGCATTATATAACTGGTATGCAGTAAATTCAGGCATACTTGCTCCCAAGGGATTCCATATTGCCACAAGAGCCGAATGGGCCACCCTGATTGCATATCTGGGTGGGGACACTCTTGCCGGCGGGAAGCTAAAATCAACAGGAACCGTTGAAGCTATTACCGGCTTGTGGCTGTCGCCAAATAAAGGCGCAACCAATTCATCAGGTTTTACAGCGTATCCGGGAGGCTACCGCAGCGTGGCATTTCAATGGATAAATTCTTTCGGTTACTGGTGGACTGCCACTATAAACGGAACTTCCACTGCCTGGGACTGCTGGATGCGCTTTGATAATACTGATGTTTACACGGAATACAGCCTTAAGACGAATGGTTATTGTGTGCGTTGCGTGAAGGATTAAAGAACCCGGGCATACAAACCAAATATCGTTTTGGCTTATTTTGAATGCAGGGGGAAGGAAAATTAACGATCTACTTCCTAATCCATTCTTTAAAAGCAATTACCCTTTCACGGCTTACAATCGAATTGTCATCCGCAGGTCTATGATTATCTGAAAGCAGAGGACAAAACTTCGCGATATTTCCCTTTTTAAACCATTTATGGTTTTACTGCAATTGCCTCAATTTCCAACATTGCTCCAAGGGGAAGTTTTATGACCTGACAGGTTGTCCTGGCCGGAGGGTCTGAAGTAAAGTATTCCCCATACACAGAATTCATAGCTGGAAAATTTTCCATATCGCTGAGCATGCAGGTTGATTTAACCACGTCCTTAAAGTCATAACCTGCTGCTTTCAGGATGGCGCCAATGTTTCTCATGAGCTGTTCGGTCTGCCCCTTAATTCCGCCTTCCGCCATTTTGCCTGTTGAAGGATCGAGAGGAATCTGCCCTGAAATGTATAATGTGCCATTGACTTCCACTGCCTGGCTGTATGGTCCGACCGGCACAGGGGCAAGGGGTGTGTAGATGACTTTTTTCACACTGCCTTGCACTGATTCCACGGTCTTGATACTTGCAGCAGCGGCAGTAAGGTTTAAATCGGTTTTAGACTGGGCCTTTATTAATTGTAATCCCGTGAAAAACATCAGGATAAATAACAGAATGTTCTTTTGCATAGTTTGAATATTAAGAATAATGACATTGAAGAATAAGGGCGGTTGTTATTGGAATTATCAAGCTATTTTTTTCCCGGCGCCAGGGCCCGGTTTAAGGGAATGGATCTCCTCAATATGAATTATCACAACGGCATGGGGTTTAGGCATCCCGATTTTTGCCGACATGGCTGCAGCCTGTTCATACAAAGGCCCGCTATCCTGCATTGAAGCATTCCCTACGAACCTGAATCCATCTATAATTTCACGGTTTACAACGGATACAGAGACTTTTGAACCTCGTTTGATATTTGCAAACGTTGCACCTCCCGTACCTTCCGTAAAAACCAGTGAATCGTCGGATAAAACACGGGTGGAGCGTTTAGGGGCTACATTTGGGGTCCCGTCTGCATTGACAGTTCCAATAAAACATTGCTGAGTTGCAATCATGTCTTTCATTACCTGCGTGAGTGTTGCCATATCTTTTTTTAATTTGTGCAAATATACAAAGGCTTTCCGATCTGATATTTAAGCGGAAAAATTTGAAGGAATAACAATATGTTCAGGTATACGGGTCCAGGGCTTTGCCCCGGTGTTTATACCGACGGATCAGCGCAATATCACCATCCTCACATTCATCGTTCCTTCGATAGTACTGATGACGCAATTATAAATGCCCGGAGCAAAACCTTCCCCTTTGACTTCAACACTGTTCCTGCCCCCGGGATAAAGTTTACTATAATTTTTTACCACTCGGCCGACCTTGTCGAAAATCCTTATATCAGTGTTTTCAGGTACCGCAAGATCAAACAGAAGAGTTGAAGATGAGGAAAACGGATTGGGGTAATTCAGTGCCCCTTTATTTAATGCAATGAGATCATGAATCCCTGCAGGATCAGGAAGGTGCATAACGATGAGGCTGTCGTTTGGGAGTGCATCGAAATTCAGGTAATAACCCCCCTTTTCAAAAGTGACCATGAACGGCAGTGTAATACTGCCCTGGCTGATACGGTATACCTTTGACATATTACCGAATTCCCTGACTTTAAGCGAGAGAGGGATACTATAATGAAACAGTGTATCGGGAAGTCCATTTGTAAGGGAGAACCGGAGGAGATATGCCGTTGAATCAAAAAATTCGAGTACCGAACTGTCCCTCTCCCTGATGTATTTGACTACGGTATCAAGGGTGGTAATCCACAGGCTGTCCTGTTTCTGGGCCACATAATCAAAATGGTCGGAGAACACCTGGATTGGCACGGGTTCATACCCATTGGTGTCGTTCCCGACCTGGAAACCGTGCCAGTGTTCAACCAGCCAGTCCCCGTTCCCCAATACATTTTCGATATACCCGTTGATCTCTGCAAGCTGGGTATCATGATAAATATGCTGGCTGTAAATGTTATAAAAATTGACAGGATCAGGGGGATTCGCTTCATTTTCAGTTCCCCTGCAGGCCATATAGTAATTGCTGCCTACCACTATGGCAGCAGTGTCCAGGGCTCCGTTGGGCCATGCAAAAGTTTCACACTTTTTTGAGGGAATGCGGGCGTTTATGGTATCCCTTGAATCCCTGAACTCATGAATCATACTGTCGGCCCAGGCGGGATGCTGTGAAAGGACCAGGAAATCTGCGTGATTTTTTGAATGACTGGCGATCTCGTGGCCCTCCGATGCCAGCATATTCAAGGTATCCCAGCCCGGGGCCCATCCTTTCCCGACACGGTTGGTCACTATAAAATATGTTGCTTTATAATTATGCTGATTCAGCAGGGGAGTGGCATAAACAACCTGGAAACGATAATTGTCATCAAAAGTGATCGTAAATGCGGCCTTTTTAAATCCACGCCATCTCCCTACCTGGTAATCCAGGCCTGAGGAAGAAGTTTTATCAATTAATTTGTCTGCTGCAGCCAGGGCAAAAGGGAAAAACATGCAAAGGAACAACAATAGAATTCCTGCAATCAAACATCCTGAGTCATTCCCTGAAGAGGATTTTCGGAGTAAAGAATACTTCATCAGCATCAGAATTTATAAATGTTGTTTTAATGCGCAAATATAGGGTACTATCCTGGTAATTTGCCGGAAGGAATTAAGTTGTAACTTTACAAATGTACTTCATTGATTTTCCTTATATCCAATACAAAAACCATTCAAATGAAAACATTTAACCTTAATCCCTGGCTTTTACTGGTTGGTATAGTTAGCATACTTGCTGCCATTGCTGCATTCAAATCAGCTCCTCCCCAGGCTGCAAAAGTTGTGTACATGCAATTTTCAACTGTGGAGTCCATCATCCCGGGCGGTCTTGGCCGGTCCAGGATGATGACAATCATGCCCGACGGCACAAAAACGGAAGATGACCTTCAGAATTTTTACAGCATGGTCGGGATTAATTTCGGCAATATTGCAAATAACAATATCGCCATTACTAAAAAAATCAATGACCTTATTGCCCAGGGCTGGGAGTTTGACAAGATTGTAACCGGGTCCCAAAGTCCTTCGGATAAGAATGGACAGGGGATTTTCATCAGCCGGTATTTCTTTAAAAGGCCTGTTGAATAAATGTAATTGGGGACTTTCCCAGGGGCTGGACCTTTAACGGCCGGCAAAAGCAGTTTATTGCAACGATTGATTACTGAATCGGTTTCCCTACCGAAATATTCAATCTCACCACGTTAATTGCATACTCTATCCTGGCCCTGAGGAGGTTTACCCTGCTTTCTTCCAAAGCGGTTTCTGCGTCAAGCAGGTCGAGGTTGGTAATGGCTCCGGTTTTGAAGGATACGGCGGCAAGGTTGAGAGCTTCATTGGCCTGTTTTACCTGTAGCATGCTTTGGTCTATCTTTTTTAGGGAAGCCAGCAGGTTCGTTTCATTCTGATAAACTTCGGTGGATATATCCCTTGAGGTTTCCTCAATATCGCTCTTTGCCATCCCTATCTGGGAATTAGCCATCCTGATGGAATTACGCCTTCGGGTTGCGTCAAAAATATAGGTATTGAGGTCGAGGCCGGCGACCAGGTTGGGCGTGAGGGTATTAAGGTTTGGGAAATAGCCGTTCTTGATTCCGCCCTCTGCAAACGCCCCCAGGGTCGGGTTATCCATGACCTTGACCGAACGCAGGTGCAATTGGGCATGTTTTTCACGCAAGCGGGCCATCCCCATTTCCGACCTGTGTTCCAGGGCATAAATGATGAGTGAATCCGGGTCTATCTCGGGCTGGGAAGAAACAAAATTTCCCTGAACTTTCAAATGGGTTGTTACCGGGAGCCCCAGGAAGGAGTTCAGGATGGCCTGTTGGGTTTGCCTGGAAGCCTCCAGGTCGACTTTCTGGTTCTCGGCATTGGATAAACGGACCTGTGTTGAAAGGATCTCATACTGTGTGGCTGAACCAGTCTGCTCTTTCCGGGTCACGAAATCAAGGTGTTTTTGAAGGGTGGAGATCTGGTTCTCCTTTATCTTGATGGCCTCCTGCAAGTAAATTAAGGTGTAGTAACTTACCGAGGTCAGGAGGGTAAGGCGCTGACGCACCAGGTCCAGGTTTTTCTCAGAAAGTTCCCTGTTGGATTTCTCAAGCTGAACGTTGCGCCTGGTCTTCTCAAAATCATAAATATTTTCGGAAACACTTACCGAAGCGTTGTAGTTGTTGTTTGGGGCCATCACAAAATGACCGAAAGCAGGTATGGTCAATTCAGGAACAGGGTCGATGCGGGTATATCCGGCATTGGCGGTAATGTTCGGGTAGTATCCTGATTTAGCGAGTCCCACGCCTGCTTCGGCCGACTGTATTGCTTCAAGGGCCCTGCCTACGGTAGGATAGGATTGAAGGACCTGAGTGAGGATCCGGGGCAGCGATAGTGAGTCGTTATCTGAAATCGGAGTCCCTTGCTGCTGAGACTGGGCGTTTAAGCGAAATGCCAGGCCGGCTAAGAAAGCAAAAACAAGGCAAAAGATAACATTCTTGATTTTCATTTTATTTATTACGCTTTTGTATTTTAAGAAAGAAAACCGGTATTGCACTGACAAGCGTTATAATCGCTGCGATGAGGAAGTCATCGCTGATAGCCTGAACAAAAGCCTGACGGCTGATGTGAGACATGATAAGGATTTTACCCTGCTGAACTGCATTAGAGACTGAGCTTCCTGCAGTGTGCACAAGGAAATTGCCAAGGTTGGACATCACGCTTTTAAAAGCGGGGGCATTCTGGTCGAGAGCTTCCCCATATATCTGTGAATGATAAATAACCCGGGTTGTAAGTAAGGTTGAAAGCACAGCCACCCCAAAGCTGCCGCCGATCTGCCGCAGGACATTGATAAGCCCGGAGGCCTGGCCCATTTTTTCTTTTGGCACACTTAGCGTTGCAATTGCAGTGAGGGGGCTGAACATTAAGCCCATGGCAACTCCGCGCAGGTAAAGGGAAGCCATGATAAAAGAATGTTCGGTGAGGTATGAGAGCTTGCTGTTGATGTAGAAGCTTATGGCCAGTAGTATAGCACCTGTTAAAATGGGGATCTTGGGGTTGATCTTATTGGAAAGTATCCCGGCTGCGGGGGCTGCAATACCCTGTAAAATGCCTACCGGCAGGAAAACTGAACCGGCCTGGATGGCGGTATAACCCAGGGAATTCTGAAGGTAAAGCGGAAGCAGGAAAGTGCTTCCGAACATGCCGATGCCGAAGATGAAGATCACCAGGTTGCAAACGGCAAAATTGAAACCCTTGAACAAACTAAGGTCTATCAATGGTTCAGAGATGGTAAGTTCAGTCACCAGGAATACGGCCAGGGAGATTGCCGAGATCCCGAAACAGGCCAGGACTACCGGGGAGTTCCACCCGGCCGAATTTGTGGCCGCATTTCCCTCGGTAAGGGCGTACAGCAGAACCGGAAGGAAAATACTTACCGAAAAGAACCCTAAAGGGTCAAACTTCCGGATCCTGGTATTCCGGTATTCCTTTTGTATGATAGCAGTGGCAAGCATCCCCCCGATACCGATAGGCACGTTTACGTCAAAAATAAGAGGCCAACTGAAGTTGTCCACAAGATACCCCCCGATGAGCGGGCCAAAAGAAACCGATGCGGCCGAAGCGATGGACCAGAAACCTAAAGCAAGGGTTCTTTGTTCAGGTGGGAATTCCCGCGTTACAATCGCCATCCCCACCGGCATCAATGCGCCTGCCCCCAGCCCCTGTATTACACGCGAAAAGATCAGCATGTCTTCGGTGGAAGAATAGCCGCAGAGAAAGGACCCCAGGGTAAAAAGAAACAATCCTAAAAAATACACCCGTTTATACCCGAAGCGGTCGGCCATCCATCCCGAAGTGGGAAGCATCACCGCCAATGCCAGCATATAAGCCGTAAGCACCCATTCGATTTTATCGATACCCACGCCAAATGAGGCCATGATCTTAGGAAGGCCTACATTCACGATGGTAGCATCAAGTACGGCCATGAATGTGCCTATCATCACGTTTGCCAGCAACCACCAGCGATAGGACGGGCTCTGGTCGTCAAATGTGGCGTTCCATGAACGGATATTTTCCCTGAAACCATGCAGGGGTTTGATCCTGGGCATACTTATTTATAGATTTTAACCATGACCGACATGCCTGATACAAGGCGGTGCATAACAGTAGAATCCTTGCTGTCACATTGATCAATGGAGATCTTTATTGGGATGCGCTGGGTCACTTTTGTGAAGTTGCCCGATGCATTGTTGGCAGGAATGAGCGAAAACTGGGCTGCGGTATTCGTGCCGATGTTATATACTTTCCCTCGGAATATTACTCCGGGGAAGGCATCTACCGTATATTCAGCCTGCTGCCGGTCATGAATACCCCCGACTTTTGTTTCTTCATAGAAGGCAGTCACCCATAGCAGCGAATCTTTCGTGATCGTAAAAACCGCTTGCCCGGGCTGTACAACATCGCCCGGCAGAAGCCAGCGCTTGGCTACACGGCCCCCGGCAGGGGAGAATATCTTTGTATTCATGATTGAAGTCTCGATAGTTCCGATCTGGGCCGTGGCTGTTTTAATGGTGAGCGAAGCGCTTTCGATCTGTGATTTACCGACTGCCAGCTGTGCCTTTGAAGCTTCCAGCTGTGCAACGGCCGCCTCGTAGGCCTTGCTTATATGATCGAACTGCTCTTTGGCAATCACCTTACCCTCATACTGTACCTTTGCCCTGTCAAGGTCCTCCTTTGCCTTATCAACGTTGATTTCCTGCACCCTGATGCCTTTCTGATCCAGCTCGTATTTTGCCGTAGCCTGGGTAACCGAAGCAATAGCCTGTTCGCGCATGGCCGCAGCCTGCACACGCTGGGCCACCAGGTCGCTGCTGTCGAGCTCCACCAGCAGCTGCCCCGCATGAACAGTATCGCCCTCTTCAGCCTGTATCCCAATGATCCTGCCGAGGATCTTGGAACTTACCGATACCCTGTCGGCATCTATATATGCATCGTCGGTGGAATAATATTTGGTGTACTGATGGTACCAGTACCATCCAAAGATAAGAACAGCCGTTACAACCATCCCCAATAAAATATATGCACGTAATTTCCTTAGTTTGGATGAACCCTGACTTTTTTCTTTCGCCATCTTCTTAAAAATTATGGAGTAAGTTTTATAATTTATTTTTTATACTGCGGATGAACAATTCGGCGAAATCCTTCTGCTTTTTAAACATGAGGTCGTAATCTTCCTGCGTCAGCTCGAGGATGGGCCGGTTACGGATTACTGTAATGCGAAGACCGTGAAGAATGTCCAGGAACAACCGGGCGGTTTCTTCAGGTTTTTTTATGCTGAAAATACCTGACTTCTTACCCCGTTTTAATATCTCGGTAAACTGCTCAGACTCCAGCTGCTTCAACTGGCCGATCATTTCCCTGAAATGAGGCCTGATCTGGTAAAAATCAGAGAATCGGAATTTTGTCAGGTTAAGAAAAGTAGTGAAATATTCATGCCTCAGGGCAACAAACTCCGATATCATGACTTCAGGGTCCCTGAATTCCTGCATGCGGACCGATATCAGTTTGAAGAATTCAGTTTGTTCTTTAGCCAGTACCGCCGACCACAGGCTTTCCTTGTCGGGAAAGTAATAATAAAGCGAGGCTTTTGATAAATTCAGGTCAGCCGCGATCTCCGACATGGTGGTCTTCTCAAAGCCATACAGACCCAGCCTCTTCTGGGCGACATTAAGAATAGCATCAAGCTTTTCAAAATTCCCTGAATGATGAACTATGGCAACCATAATTTCGTATTAACTATTTGACCAAAAAATTTAAAGGGTCAAAGGTACAAAATTAACTGACAATTGCAGCGTTCAGGTAAGATACAAGAACTTCGTTCTTGTTCCCGCCTGTACCGTCATAGGTAAGGGTTACCACTGGTATCCCTGTAATTCGCTTTATTTCCTGGGCCATCGCCTCAGTAACCATGGCAGGACAGCAAAAAGCAGGATTGGTTTGAATAAAAAGGGAGATATCGGTATGATTTTCTAGAATATAAAAGATCTTCAAAATGTTTTCGTAGGATTCTCCCGAATGATAAGGGCTTATATTGAATTTCGAAAGGTTTTTTTCGAGCCTTACCGGGTTGACATCAGGTTTATTTCCGAGATATTTCTTGAATTGCTTATAATATCTGTCCTCAAACAGGTTGATGCTTGACAGCATTACCCTGTATAGACCGGTCATGAAGTAATCGCCTCGGGCTATAGCACGGCGGATCACATTCTCTATCGTTATTTTAACCAGGTCGGTATAAGGCGTGGTAATTACCTCACCCCCGTTTTCTTCAATATCATGGATGAGATTCTGGTTCATGATATCGTTATCCCTAACATAAAGATCTCCGAATATGGCAACCCGGGGCTTGTTTCCCGGCTTGCGTTCAATTTTATCAAACAGGGAGATCACTTTGGTCACGGCTGCGTCCATAGGGCGCTGCCCGAGAAAAGCCGTTTCAAGTATTCCTATGCTTTTTTCAATAGTGATGTCTGTAACTCCTTTTGTGACCTCATAAGGCCTTATTTTGCATCCGAGTTTCCTCACCAGTCCTCCCAGCAGGTATGCAAAGTAGGCGTAATACCCGGTGCTGTATGCAATCTCAAGATGGGTGAGCTGCCCAAAATAAACGGAGGCTTTTTCAAAACCATGCCCGTAATCCTCAAGCAAATTTTTAATGTAAAAAGGATAAAGCCTCAGGTTGCAGGTGATGTAGCATTTGGTCATCCAAAGCATGGTATTCCCGGGCTTCAGCTCATGCTGTTCAACATAATCAATGAATTCCTGGGCAACAATGTTAACAGGCAGGCATTGCCCGGTATTATTAACCATGCTTTTCCTGATGATCATTTCGCTGGATTGCATAAGCCTCGCATCAATCCCGCCCCGTCTCAGATTCGCAACCAGAAGGGGTGCAACGAGCTGATCCCAGTTTGGGAACAGCAGGGTCTTGCCGTTGATCCTGGTTTCGAGATGGGGCAGTATTGCCGGCGATTTCATTTCAGGGGGCCTGAGGTTCAGGGCCGAGTGATTCCTGAACGACCTGATTGCCGCTTCTATCCTGGTTTCATATCCTACATTTGAATCGTGTTCATCGATCTGGAGGATGAGGTAGGGTTTATCGTAGTCGTTCAGAAGTTTCTTGAAATATTCAATGATAAAGGCATCGGGAGCACATTTAAAAGCCGTGATCAGGACAGGGTAGAGGTTTTTTGTAGTGGCTGCTGTTTTTGCCGTTTCAAGGATCCTGGAGGCATAATACCAGGGGATCTTCTGAAGCAAAAGTTCGGTTTCTTCGGGCTGAAGATCATCAGGGTCGATCATGTCCTGGAAAAAGCTCTTTATTCCCATCCTTGCAAAAATATCAGGGATGCCCTTATTCATAGACTTTGAGAGGACCACGTAGGGTCTGCCCAATAAAACCACCGAAACACCGGCTGAGGGTTGAAATTCAGTTTTAAAAAGGGAGATCAGTTTCTTTTTCCTCTCAAATGAGAAAACCAAAGCTTCTTCATAAGCTTTCTTCACTTTTGCGGCAGTTAAGGCCTGTCCCAGGTAAGGTTGGAGGACCGAAGCTAGCTGTTTCACTACCAGCCTGTTCCCTTTTTGGAAATTCAGTACGGGAGATATCATTTTCCCGGCAATCCGTTTGTCTTTCATGGTATAGACAAGCGAAGCCGAATACTGGGTATAATAGCAATAATTGCTGTCGGAATCATCGGTTTTATCTCTTGTTTCCAGGGAAACCGGGAGAAAAATATAATCCGCCTTATCGGCCAGCCAGGCCACATGCCCATGGATGGAATCGATGGGGGCGCAAAATTCAGCCCCGGCGATACGCTTACCGGTTTTTACGGGATCGGGAAAATTCTCGCTGGTCACAACACGCACAGATAAATTTCCAAAGAATCTTTTCCAGAGGACCAGTTCATCAAACAAGTGCAATGAAGCCGGCAATCCTATAATGACTTCATGGCTGAAGGTCTTAGGCTGGCTCAGTTGAAGGATTTTGGTTCTTTGTTCAAGGAGGTGAAAAAACTGGGAGTCTGTACTGATATGTTTTTTTGTTTCATAATCCCTTCCGCAAAGGAACCCGTATGCTTCCTGTTCACCCTTTACAGTGGCCAGGCTGATGTGGCAATGATTTGCACAGATGCCGCACCTCTCGGAATGGATCTCAAGGACTTCCCTGAAAAAGCCGAGTCCCCTGAAACCTGTTACTGAAGGCTTTTCTTCGCCAAGCAAAAGGGCAACACCAAGGGCGCCCGTGAGATGGCAGTATGGTGATACAAATATTTTTTTCGCCAGCCTTTGTTCAAAAGCGGCGACGAGGGAACTGTTTTTCGCGGTTGCTCCCTGGAAACAGACCTGGTTGCCGATGGAACCTTCAACAGCCACTTTTTTCAGGTAGTTTTCGGTGACCGAATGAAGAATTGTAGCTAGGATCTCATTGACCGAATAACCTTTATTAAGCAGTTGGTTCGTGTCGCGTTCCATAAAAACCGTACAACGGTCACTGGCAAGCGGCGCAGATACTCCTGCTGTCCTTTGGGAATAATCGCTTAGCTCGCACCCCAGCTTCCTTGACTGCTCCTCAAGAAAACTTCCGGTCCCGGCTGCACAAACGGAGTTCATCTGCGAAAAAGTCACCACACCCTTGTGCATCAGGGTGAACTTGGAATCCTGTCCGCCAATCTCAATGATAGTATCCGTTTTGGGATTCAGTTCATAAGCGGCCCGGGCATGGGCCGTGATCTCATCCACAACCAGGTCGGCATGGATAAGTTTACCGATGAATTTCCTGCCTGAGCCGGTAGTCCCGGCAGCTGTTATGCGTAAGCTTATCCCGCGTTTTCCCAGCAGGTCGTCAATAGATTCGAAAACGGCCTTTATCGCTTCGGCCGGCTTCCCGGAAGTTGAGGTGTAAAAACCGGCGATGGGAGAATGGTCTGTCCTGGTAAGGATTGCTTTTGTGCTTGTTGACCCGATGTCTATTCCCAGAAAGGATTCATACGTATTCCCTTTTAGCAGGGAAACATACTGGTCAACCTGCACCTCTGCCATATGAGAAGAGACAATGGGTTTAAAGTTCCATGAATTTTCCCCTTTGAAATCGGGATACCCCGAAGACCTTATTTCCAGAGGAGGATAATAATAGTTTTTTTCAGTATCATCGGCAAGCAAAATCTCATCGAGGGAAGTGATCATCTTCACCGAAGGCTGATGATTCTCATTCAACCATAAATAACAGGCCCCAGCAGCGCCCAGGCAGTGAGAATACTCATGCAGCAGGAAGCTGGTATTAAGCAGTCCTTCGAGCTGCCTTATCACTGCAGCATTCTTTGAAACCCCACCGGCAAAAAAAATCGGGAACAGGGGTTCCGCCTGGTTGAAGAGGGTATCAACAATATTAACAGCCAGGCCTTTGCATAAGCTGTCGCAGATGGCTTCAAGGGAGAAACCCCTTTGCTGGGCATGGATAAGATCTGTTTTGGCAAATACCGAACACCTTGATGCAATATCGGGAATGGGGCCCTGGTTGCGGGCAGCAACCTCACTCAACTCTTCAATGCCTGAGAGGTTAAGGCGGAAGGCCTGCTGGTCAAGAAAACTGCCTGTTCCCGCTGCGCAGGAGGAATTTGAACGTACCGACTCAAAATTGCCCTTCTCGTCGAATTTAATAAGGCTGAATTTCTCAGCTCCAATGAACAAAAGGGATCTTGCCTCACTGCAGAGCACTTTTGTTGCCCTGATGAGGGCCAGCTGGGGATTGAACGTAGCCAGCATTTCAGTATTCAGACAGGAGGCAGCGCAGGTAGCTATGCCGCTGAGTCCTGACAGATCCAGCTGATGAGTTGCCGACCTGAGACATTCCCGTATCTGTCCTTTGTGGAAAAGATAAAGGGTTTTCAGGATCCGTCCCGACAGATCCATGAGGACAAGAGAAATGGTAACTGAACCGATATCAATACCGAGCAGGGTCTCTGTGTTGAGATGCCCGGCTTTTGCCCGCAGGGACATGTTCATTTGATGGCTTTGGTAGTGAAGCCAAAGGTAAGTCAAAGAAAGGCCGGATACAAAAAACTCTGATTATTATAGTGAACATCTCCTGATAAGGAATATAAGTCGGTTTCACCACGGCAGAGATAACCATCCTGAATCTAAAAAAGACGAACCCTGGCTGAACAGGATGAATTCTTCACCCAGGCACGCCACAAAGCCAAAGACAACGCTTTAATGATACAGGCAAAAATCCAACAAAAAAAGGGATCCTTTTTCATTTTCAGGTTTTATGCTTGTTAATACATCTGTGTAAAAGATTTATCAAGAAACCCCCGGTCATTAACCTGAGATTAGATATGTACTTATTTTTATACATCTTTATCTTTGAAATTTGAAACAAATCACAGCTTTTTTCTTCCTTCTTCTGAGTTGCCTTTTGATGCAGGCACAGAAGGTTTGTGTTGATTGCAATGCTGATTCTCTCACAACCCTGCTGATTAACGAGCAGTTGCCTTCTGAAAGGCTTTATACCCTGGTGTCCCTTACCGATATGAGCATTTTGCCCCAGGATCCAGACAGTGCATTAAATTGTATTCAGCAAGTGCTGGCTCTCAATAAATTTTTAAATCTCATTGATCCAAAGCCCTATTATTTAATGAGAAAAGGGCTTACCAGCTGGAAAAAGCATAAAGGTGATTCCACCCTTTATTATTTCAGGAAAGCCATCTCGGCATATGATGAACAAAGAAAGGTGCTGGGAAATAACAGCCTGTTGAATTCCATCAGGGAGTTTTACAATTTCATGAGCGCACATGAGGAACGCAGGAAGTTCTACGAAGATAAACTGAGATATTACCTGGCGAACGGCCCTGTTGAAAACACCGCAGCCTGTTATCACGGCCTTGCGGGATATTATTACTTTAAGTCGGACTACAACCGGGCAATTGGGTATTATCTGAAATCAAGCGAAGTTTTTAAAAGGTTTTCATTTACCGGCTACAGCAATGAAATCACTGAAGTGGGATTGATGTATTCCAGGTGGGGTTCCTGCGACAGGGCGCTTTATTATCTCAAACTGGCCGACTCGCTTAACCGCAGCAAACAGGCATCAGTAGGAGACTTGGAAGATGACAAAATGGAAATAGCAAGGATTTACCAGAGAAAAAAACAGTACTCTGAGGCGATTGAATATTGCAAGCAGGCGCTGAAGACTTCCTTCCTTCTTCACCACCCCGACCGTGCAGCCTTCGGATATGCTGAACTGGCCGGTATCTATCTTCAGATGGAAAAACCTGATACTGCTTTGAAATTTCTCAAACTGGCAAAACATTTGGGCGATTCAAACCATATTTTCATTGATGGCGCAAAGGGACAGTTTGAACTTGAATTTTACTTTTATCAATATTACCTGCATGAAAATGACTTGAAGAATGCTGAGAAATGGCTGACAGAGGCTTACAGGAAAGCTATTGAAATAAAATCTGACCAGCTGGTATTAAAATATTCAAAAGAACTTACCGGGTTTTACAGTAAGAGCAAAAGAATCCCCAAAGCACTGGAATTCTATCAGAAATATTCAGACCTGTATGATTCGATCAATGCCTTACAGAATTCAGAAAATATTGCACAATATGAGAACGAGCAGAAAGAACAGCAAAGCCTCCGGCAGATCAGTAAGATTAAGGAAGTGGCCTTTTCGCAGAGAAGGAATTACATGATTGCAGGAAGCATTCTGCTGGCGATGCTGGTTTTGATCTTCAGCAGGATGCAATATATAAGGAAAACCAAAAAACAGCTCGAGGAAAAAAACAGGATCATTGAAAAGGAAAAGTTGCGTGCTGAGCAGAGTGAAAAGTTCAAAGAAGAATTTCTTGCCACGATGAGCCACGAAATCCGTACACCCATGAATGCCGTGATGGGAATGACTAACCTCCTGATCGAGAAAAATCCCCCGGAAGAGCAGTATAAGTACCTGTACGGAATAAAAAAATCCTCCGAAAACCTGCTGCATATTCTCAATAATATTCTCGACCTCTCTAAAATTGAAGCCGGGAAAATAGAACTGGAGAAGATTGATTTTTCCCTGGAAAATGTCATCAGCCAGGTTATTCAGATATTAACTCAAAAAGCCGGGGAAAAGGGCATTCAGATCCTGAGCCGGGTTGATGATGATGTTCATGATCTCCTGATCGGCGACCCTATACGCCTGAACCAGATCTTGATGAACCTTGCAGGAAATGCTATTAAATATACCGAAAAAGGATATGTCGAGATAGCAGTAAAACCAGTTATCAACCCGAACGTTGCTATTCAGAAGAGTTCAGATTTCCCTCCTGCGGAAGAAAGCACTCCCCCTGCTCCTTGTTTTTTATACCAGTTCCTTGTCACTGATACAGGTATTGGTATCGCAGAAGACAAGATAGAACATATCTTTGAAAGTTTCAGCCAGGCAAGTTCATCAGACACACGCAGGTATGGCGGGACCGGTTTAGGACTCACTATTGCGAAACACCTTGTCGAACTGATGGGAGGAAATATCAAGGTTGAAAGTAAAACCGGTTCTGGCACAACGTTCAGCTTTATATTGCAAATGGAACAGGGTTCAGCCGAGCGGCTTCATCAAAGGATATTAATGGAAGAGGAAATCGACGGGACTGTTCTTAACGGCATTAAGATACTGATCGTGGATGATAATGAGTACAACCGGATTGTTGCAACCGACACGCTGAAGTCCAAAGCAGATCTGGATATTACCACAGCCATTAACGGGCAGGAAGCGGTTGAACTGCTGAAACAGGCTGATTTCGACCTGGTCCTGATGGATGTGCAAATGCCGGTGATGGATGGCTATGAAGCCACAAGATATATCCGCGGAAACTTCCCTTCACCAAAAAAAGACATTCCGGTTATTGCCCTGACAGCAAGTGTGCTCCGTTCCGACCTCGATAAATGCAGACAGGCAGGAATGAACGGCTCCGTTACAAAGCCGTTCAAAGCCTACCAGCTTATAAGGGGAATAGCAGAAGTGATGGGAATTGAGATCATGACTGTTACCGGCAGGGAAAAACTGCAGGAACCGACGTTTATAATTGCAAAGGCAAATGTTACCGACCTGAACTACCTCAAACAATTCTGCGATGGCGATGTGGTGAGGATGCGCAAATACATCTCCATGTTTTTAACAACTGCACCTGCTTTGGTCGCGAAAATTACTGCAGCATTGGCAAGAAATGATTTTGAGGAAATTGCAAACCAGATCCACGGCCATAAATCAAGCTGGATCATGATGGGAATGAATGAAAGCAACGACCTCGCCCTGAAAATTGAGAAGCAGTGCAGGGAAGAAAATACTCCAGGCATGATCAAAGAAAATATTATCAGTCTGATCAGCCAGATCCATAACGCAATAAAAGAACTTCAGGTTTCCTGATAATCCTGAGAAGATAATGCAATGATGAAAAAGACCCTGATATACTTTGTTATACTGGCCGTGATTCAGTTTCCTGCTATTTCCCAGAACCATCATAAACTCGATTCGCTTCAAAATGAACTGAAGAAGTTTGAAGTGAAAGAAAAGGACATGGAAAATAAGGTAACAACATTACGGGATAGTACTAAGGTAAATATTTTAAATCAGATAAGTCATGAATATTTGTACTCTGTCTTTGATACGGCAATTTACTATACACAGCAATTTTTAAATCTGTCAGAACGTATTGGATTTAAGAAAGGAATAGGTGATGCTTATAATAATATGGGCATAATCAATAATAACATTGGCAACTATTTACTTGCATTGGAATACTATCAAAAAGCGTTAAAAAAATATAAAGAAATCAGATGCAGAAAGGGTATGGGAAATTCCAACAGTGGTATTGGGCTGCTGTATTACAAACAAGGTAATTATACAGAGGCATTAAAATATTGTCTTATTGCTTTAAAAATCCAGGAAGAAATAGGGGACAAGCAGGGTTTAGGTAATTCATATACAGATTTAGGCAATATTTATGAAGTGCAGGACAACTATTCCGAAGCATTAAGGAGAAACTTTTCAGCTCTGAAAATTCAGGAAGAAATCGGAGATAAAAATGGTATGGCAAGGTCTTACTTGAATATAGCGTATGAATATAATCAGCAAGGCAAATATCAATATGCGATAAAAAATATAATGTCCTGCTTAAAAATATCTGAAGAGGTTGGGAACAAGCAACGTGTTGGAGATTCTTATTATTATTTGGGAGGAATTTACAAAGCTCAGAAAAATTATTCAGAAGCATTAAAAAATCACCTTCTTTCATTAAAGATAAAGAAAGAAATCAGGGCGAAAGGACTTAATGTAAGTGCATCATACGGTGATATCGGTGAAATTTATGAAAAGCAAGGTAATCTGAATGAAGCTTTAAAATATGTCACGAAAGGACTTGCTTTATCCCGGGAATCAGGAGCAAAGGAACAAATACAATCCGCTTATGCAGAGCTTGCTGTAATAAATGCCAAACTTCAAAATTACAGAGCAGCATATGATAATGAAGTGCTGTTCAAGCAGTATCATGACTCACTTTTTAATACAGCAAATGAGAAAAGGTTGACTTCTTTGCAAATGAAATTTGATTTTGACAAGAAAGAGCAGGCCGACAGCATCCAGCATGCAAGTGAAAATAAAATCAATCTATTGAATCTTCATAAACAGGTTGCCTATACACGGATCGGTGTTGCCGGGTTTATTTTAGTAGTGTTGTTGCTCTTTTTTGTTTACCGCAATTATACCAACCAGCGCAAAGCCACGGCCGAAATGGCTGTTGCAAGGCAGCGTGCCGAACAAAGCGAGAAGTTCAAGGAACAGTTCCTGGCCAACATGAGCCATGAGATCCGCACCCCCATGAATGCGGTTATGGGAATGACAAATCTGGTACTGGATTCGCCGCTGAACGAAAAACAACGGTTTTACCTTGAAGGGGTGCGGAAATCAAGCGAGACCCTGCTCAGGATCATCAACGACATTCTCGATCTGTCGAAGATCGAAGCAGGGAAAATGGAGTTGGAGAATATTGATTTTTCCTTGCCGGAAGTTCTAGACCAGGTGAAACAGACCCTGCAGCATAAAGCCGAAGAAAAAGGCCTGCAACTGATCGTTGACATTGACAACTCTGTACCCGATGTGCTCATGGGTGACCCGGTTAGAATAAACCAGGTGTTGATGAACCTTGCAGGCAACGCCATTAAATATACAGAAAAAGGAAGCGTGACGATTTCGGTTGGCAGTCGGCAGTTCGCAGTCAGCAGTCGGCAGTCGGTGGTCGGCAGTCAGCAGTCGGCAGTCAGCAGTTCCCAGTCAGCAGTCAGCAGTCAGCAGTCGGCAGTCGGCAGTCCGGTAACATTAAAGTTCAGCGTGACGGACACGGGTATTGGCATACCTGGGGATAAATTGCAATCCGTATTTGAGAGTTTTTCCCAATCCAGAACATCCGATACCAGGAGGTTCGGTGGAACAGGACTGGGGCTTACCATCAGCAAGCAGATGGTTGAGCTGATGGATGGGAAAATATCGGTAGAAAGCAGGGAAGGTTACGGAACAACATTCTCTTTCGAAATAAACTGTCCTATAGGTTCCATTGAAAGATTAAAAGAACAGGCATCAGGTGAACATATTGATGCTGGTATACTGGACGGGTTAAAAATATTGCTCGCCGATGATAATGAGTACAACCGGATTGTGACAAGCGATACCTTAAGATCGAAATCAAAGGTTGAGATCACAGAAGCCACCAATGGAAAAGAAGTTGTTGATTTATTAAGTCAAAATGATTTTGATGTGGTGCTCATGGATGTGCAGATGCCAATCATGGATGGCTATGAAGCCACACGGCATATCAGGGAAAAATTTTCTTCGCCCAAAAACGAAATACCAATCATTGCATTAACCGCCAGTGTGATCCGCAGTGACCTGGATAAATGCCGTGCTGCGGGAATGAACGATTATGTTCCCAAACCTTATAAAACCTTGCAGCTTATTTCAGTCATCGCTAAAGCGGCCGGCAGGGAGATCAAATACTCAGCAAAGCTCATCCCCGGAAGGGGACCGGCAACAAAAGTTAAACCCGGAGCAACCGATCTTACCTATCTCGAAAAATTCTGTGAAGGAGATAAAGAAAGGCTGCAGAAATATATCCGGATGTTTTTAGACACGGCTCCGTCCTTGATCGAAAAAATCAATATGGCAGTTAATAACAACGACTTCATCGAAATTGCCAATCAAATTCATGGTTACAAAACAAAATGGATCATGATGGGCATGAATGAAAGCAAAGACCTCGCCCTGAAAATTGAGAAGCAGTGCAGGGAAGAAAATAATCACGGAGGGTTGAACGAAAATATCTTCTGCCTTATAAAGCAAATTGAAACAGCAGTGAGCGAACTGCAATATTTTTAATAATGTAAGGATGACTTAATGAAAATGAAAAAATCCATCATTCTTTTTATAGTGTTTACATTGATTCAGGGTGTTTCTCCTTCTCAAAACCGGCATAATATTGACTCCTTGCAGACTCAACTGAAAAAGTCGGAAGCCAGGAAAAAGGCAATCGGAAGTCAGGCTGCCCCGTTGATGGATAGCGCTGAAGCAAATATTCTTGACAGCCTCAGCATGGAATATTGGATCAAACAGCCTGACTCTGCTTTAATCTATGCAAAGCAGGAGAAAGCATTATCGGAAAAGATAGGATATAAGAAAGGAATCGGGAATTCATATATTGTGTTTGGAGTTGTGAGTGATTTAAAAGGGAATTTGCCCCTGGCCATGGAAAATTTTCAACATGCCCTTATGATATTTGAAGAAATCAGATATAAGACGGGTATTGCCTGGGTTTATAATAATATGGCAGTGATGTACCTTGACGGGAACAAATACGCAGAAGCGATAAAATGTTATACAACTTCATTTAAAATATGGTCTGAAATCAGTCATAGAAAGAAGGCGGCCGAGACTTTACGGGAAATAGGCAATATTTATCATCTTAACCTGGCTGATTACAGCAAGGCACAAGAATATTATCAGAGATCCGTAAAGATCTATGAATCAATCGGCGATAAAGACGGGATCGCCTATGTCCGTTATTTTATGGGATATGCATACTGGACGACCGGTAATTATCCGGAGGCCCTGACAAACGGTTTGCGGGCTTTGAAGAACTATGATGAACTCCATTCTCAGCTGGGGACTGCAATGTCGTATGAAATTATAGGCAAGGTGTATGATTCGCAAGGCAATTATAAAGATGCGATCAGCAATTTTAAAAAAGAAATTGAGATATGCCGGAAGATTGCAAATAGGAAACGCCTGATCGTTGCATATTGCAATCTTGGAGAGATGTATTTTCATATGGGGAATTATTTTGATGCTATGTCCAATGAATTGACCACCTTAAAGTATGCTGAGGAAGCACATGATACAAACTGGATTGGGATTTCACATATTTATCTGGGAGATATTTACGACAAGCAATCCGAATATTCAATGGCCCTTTCAAACTATCTGTTTGCAATTAGAATATTTGAAAAAGCAAATGACAAAGAATGTCTTGCCTTGGCTGCAATAGGCGCCGGAATAGTCTTTGAAAAGCTGGGACAGTTGCCCGAAGCCTTAAAAGCGGAATCAAGGGGGCTTTCTCTGGCGCTTGATATTAATTCAAGGGATGATAAACGGAATGCCTGTAAAGAGCTTGCCGTAATTAATGTAAAGCTTGGAAACTATAAATCAGCCTATGAGAATGAAGTCTTGTATAAACAGTATTATGATTCAATCTATAACAAAGAAAACGAGAAAAAGCTGACCTCTTTGCAGATGCAATACGATTTCGACAAGAAAGAGCAGGCCGACAGCATTCAGCATGCCAGCGAAAACAAGATCAACCTGCTTAACCTTCATAAACAGGTAGCTTATACACGGATCGGTGTTGCCGGGTTTATTTTAGTTGTGCTGCTGTTGTTTTTCGTTTACCGCAATTACACCAACCAACGCAGAGCAACGGCAGAAATGGCCATTGCAAGACAAAGAGCAGAACAAAGCGAAAAGTTCAAGGAACAATTTCTGGCCAACATGAGCCATGAGATCCGCACACCCATGAATGCCGTGATGGGAATGACAAACCTGGTCCTGGATTCGCCTCTGAACGACAAACAACGGTTTTACCTCGAAGGGGTCAGGAAATCAGGCGAGACCCTACTCAGGATCATTAACGACATCCTCGACCTGTCGAAGATTGAAGCCGGGAAAATGGAGATGGAGAATATTGATTTTTCCATGTCAGAAGTTCTGGACCAGGTGAAACAGACCCTTCAGCATAAGGCCGAAGAAAAAGGCTTGCAACTGATCTTTGATATCGACAGCCAGGTGCCCGATGTGCTCATGGGGGACCCGGTGCGACTAAATCAGATCCTTATGAACCTTGCGGGCAATGCAATCAAGTTCACAGAGAAAGGAAGCGTGACGATTGCTATCGGAAGTCCGAAGTCGGAAGTCCGAAGTCTGAAGTCTGAAGCCGGAAGCGCGGCAACATTAAAGTTCAGTGTGACGGATACGGGTATTGGCATCCCTGAGGATAAACTACAATCCGTATTTGAGAGTTTTTCCCAATCCAGGACATCCGATACCAGGAGATTCGGAGGAACAGGACTGGGTCTTACCATCAGCAAGCAGATGGTGGAGCTGATGGACGGGAAGATATCGGTTGAAAGCCTTGAAGGTTCGGGGACTACCTTCTCATTTGAAATTGCTTGCCAGAGGGGATCTGTTTCAAGGCTGAACGAAAGCAAGTCCGCAGACCAAATTGAAGGAAGTATCCTGGACGGTCTGAAAATACTTCTCGCCGATGATAATGAATACAACCGTATTGTCACAAGTGATACTTTAAGATTGAAATCGAAGGTTGAAATAACGGAAGTCACCAACGGAAAGGAAGCTGTTGATATATTAAGTCAGCAGGATTTTGACTTGGTACTGATGGATGTTCAGATGCCAATCATGGATGGCTATGAAGCCACACGGCATATCAGGGAAAAATTTGATCCACCCAAAAACGAAATCCCAATCATTGCCTTAACGGCCAGTGTCATTCGCAGCGACCTGGATAAATGCCGTGCTGCTGGGATGAATGATTATATTCCCAAGCCTTTTAAAACTTCCCAGCTTATTTCTGTCATCGCCAAAGCAACAGGAAGAGAGACCAGGTTTTTAGTGAAGAAAGTTTTTGAAATGAAGAATGAAACAAAGACTAAGCCAGGTGTAACTGACCTCGCTTACCTGGAAAGATTCTGCGAAGGCGATAAGATAAGAATGCAAAAGTACATCGATATGTCCCTGGCATCGGCACCATCCATGGTCGAAAACCTGAAAGCCTCCCTCAATAACAATGATTGTCGTGAGGTAGCCAGACATGCACATGGCCATAAAGCAAAGCTGATCATGATGGGAATGCATGAAGCAAAAGAACTGGCCTCTGAAATAGAAATGCAATGCCGACAGGGAATCGGTATGCAATCAATAAAAATAAACATCCTGAAACTGGTTCAGCAGATTGAAACAGCAGTATGTGAATTGCAAACTGTTTGAGCATTAAAAGATTTGGTAATTTTACGCATTAAAAATTAAATCTATGGAAATAGGCAAAGCAAAGAAAATATTCATTGTCGATGATGATGTGATGCTGACAGAGGCATTAAAGGATTGGCTTACCAGGAAAATACCGCACCAGGTCACTGTGTTTAATACAGGTGAAGAATGTTTAGAGCATTTCTCCGATAAGCCGGATGTAGTGGTCCTGGATTATTATCTCAATACAGTCTCCAAAGATGCGGCAAACGGAATTGAGATACTCAAGGCAATAAAAAAATACGATCCTTCCATACATGTGATAATCCTTTCCAGCCAGGAACATTACGGCATTGCCACCCAGACGATCATGAAAGGAGCCGAGCATTACGTGATCAAGGACGAAAATGCTTTTGAAAAGATCGCGTCGATTATCAATGAATTAAAATAATTTCTGTCCCCCGGGATAGTTTCAGGCATGGCGCAATGCCACCAATAAAGCGCCTGTGATATAGGCGATGATCCACCAGATGTAAGCAAACCTTGAAAACAGGTGAACCGGGCGTGTTACCTTTGTCGCTGCCGGAGTTTTCCTGTAAAACCTCCATACGATTACGGCATCGGTAAACATGCCAAGCAGGGATGAATAACCCAGGGTCCCATGGACTGTGAACAGCCCGCGGCTGGAACCAAGGATCATAAAGCTTGTGGCAATGATGTCAAAAACCACACCGGCGGTGAGGAATGAAAGCACAAACACCGAGACCAGCTTTTTCCTCTGCTCGGTAATGATTGCTATGGAATAACAGACAAGAGCGAGTTGTACAATGATAATTCCAATGAGGGAGAATGTTTTCATGGGTCCCGTATTATTACGGCCAGCAAAGGTAAGGGATAAAGCCTTCAGTATTTCAGCCGTATGCTCAGATCGCTTCCGGTTGGCATTTTTGGTGTTTTAATGAGGATCATACCGCTCTTTTCATCCGGCAGGTAACGCCATGCAAGGGGTCGTTTATCATACTCTCCCGCTTTGCCGCAGTACCTGATTTTTACACCCTGCACAATAATCTGTTTGGGAACAACTGAACTGTGAACCTGGATGATGTAGGACCTGGAGGTGAGCATACCTTTATAATCACCTTTTGAAGCGAAAGCCTTGATTTCGACAGGGCGGGTGCTTGCGTCACAAACGGCATAGAACCGGGTAAGGGCAAATTTCCCTTCCCTGTATTCCCTTCCCGATCCTTCGTCTTCAAACATTGTGAATTCAGCGCCGGGACCGGGGTAGACATCAAGGGTAAGAGTGTCGGGCGGGCGTTCATTATCATAATTCATTTGCTGGTACATTGGAATCACCGAACCTGCCCTTGCGAACAGCGGTAATTTATCCAGAGGGGCCCGATAGGCGTTTAGCCAGGTTTTCCCTTCATATACTTTGCCGTCCCAGTAATCGAACCAACGGCCTTCGGGCAGGTATATGCTGTCGCGTTTTTCCTCGTCACGATAAACCGGAGCCACAAGCAGGTTTTTGCCAAGCAGGAATTCGTAAGGTGCAGAACTGCCAAGAGCTATGCGGTCGCCGGGATACTCAAGGACCAGGGCGCGCACGGCAGGGACCCCTGTTTCACTCGCCTCATGGCAGAGAGAATACATATAGGGAGTAAGACGGAGTTTAAGCTTCAGGTATTTACGGTTGATGGAAGTGTAAGGTTCACCGTAAATGTAGGGCTGCTTGTCTTTCGGGGCCCAGCCCGACATGGACATGAACACAGGGGTGAAACATTTCCACTGCAGGTCGCGGGTAAACGTTTTATCGCTACCTGCAAATATGCCGTCAACGTCGCCTGTTGCACAATTCAGGGCCGAAAGACCGGAGCCTGTTACAGTGGGGATATGCCAACGAATGTAATCCCAGCTGCCTTTCTGGTCGCCGGTCCACACCACCGAGTTGCGCTGGGTCCCCGCCCATCCGCATACCGACCACACAAATCCGCGGGCATCGCTGTTCTTCTCTATCCCTTCGTAAGCGGCCTTACAGCCATCTATAGCGAATTTATACCCTTCGCCAACCCAGGCCACATCAAGCTTACACAAACGGCTGCCATACTGCCCCACTTCCCTGGCGATCTTTTCCACCCCGTTCTCGGTCCACAAACCTGTATGAAAACCTCTTTTGCCCAGTTCCGTAATTACCGAATCCAGTTTTGTATACCCGCAGCCGTAACCGTCGTTGGGCAGTATCCATCCACCGGGAATATCATGGGCAATATACTCATTGGCGATCAGTGAAATAACATCAGGTGTGGTGCCATTGTGGCCGCTGGTATTGTGGCCTTTCTTAGCCCCGCGGTTGTAACAGTTCGCATCGCCCATGCCCAGCGCCCAGCGCGGTGGCAGAAAAGGCTTGCCTGTAATATCGGTGTAAGCATTGAGAATTTCCTTTAGCGATCCGCCGGCAAAATAATAACAATCGAAACGGGCTTCGGTATGCCTGAGCTTTAAGGTGTCAGTAAAAGCATATTCCCCGGGTGCATAGGTGTTTCTCAAAGCCCCGTATCCGTTGGTGCTCATATAAAACGGCGCAGGATTCGGAGCTCCCCCTTCCTCCCAGTTCCAGTCGATCCGCAGCAAAATTGTGTTGTCGCGATGAGAGAAACGGCCGTTCTGCATCCCTCCCCCGTAAAAATATTCATTATCGCCCCGGCTTAGGTATTGAACAGTTTCCCTTCCATAGCTCAGGCCCCTGGTTTCTTCCCATACCAGGGTTTGGTTATCGGGTTTGTACATCGCAAAACGCAGGGGCTTCGTGTACGCACGAATTGCGACTGCGGATGAGGTGATCAGGTAGTACCCGTCTTTTTCAGCAAATTGCGCATTCACCTTCCCCGAGGGCGGATGAATCACAATATCGTTGCCGGCCGGGTTTGTGAAGTTGCCATCGTATGCCATCCTGATCCTGAAAATATCATCCCTGCAAAATTCAAGCTGAACGCTTGCATGCCTGCAGCCGAAGGTAAACGTATTGCCCGAATGTGCAAAAGAAGTCACAGGCCCGAGCTGGTAGGCCTGAGAATACAACTCCATCGAAAGGGTATCGTTGGCCTTCCTTTCATCTTCGGGCAGGGCGGTATAGAATTTAACCCTGTGAATCCCGTAATCGGTGAGGTCGGCAGGAGGAAATGCAACTTCAAGAGTGTCGATAACCGGCATCTTATGCTGATCGCTTAAGGGGATAGTAACTTTTACAGGCAGGCGCTGATCAATCTGCAGGTAGCAGTCAAACGGCCTTGACAGGGGTTTCGAACCGAGGTTGACAACCTTAAAACGGAATACATCGGCATTGGTAAAAGCGTTGCCGGTCTGTTTATGCGAAGAAAGTGATGAAGCCAGCAGATCGTTATCCAGTGCCTCGGAAAGCTCGATGTCATCGACCATCCAGTACCACATGTAAATACCTTTCCAGTAAAACCTCAGTGAAACCGACTTCTGAAACGCCGCAGCAGCCGTGATGTTCAGCTCCACTTCCATTGGATTCGGGCAATCCCCTTCGGAAGCAATGCCCTGCCTGACTTCATATTCCTTCCAGTCGGTCCCGTTGTTTGAAACCCCCACATAAAGCCCTCCATCACCGCGGACCTTACCCCAGTCGTTCCATCTGAAATTCTGCATGAACTTCAGAACCACCGAGCTTTTGCCCGAGCAATCGATGGGCGTTGTCTGGAAATAAGCATCGGGCCAGATGTTCTTCTTTTCCCAGCGGCGGTAATATTTGTCAACCTTCACCCCCGGGGCAAACTGCATATGAAAACCCCCGCTCTTCGAAGCGATGGGCGGAGCCTGCTGGTCAAAACCGTATGAACCGGGATATGGCTGGTTGGTACATTCCCAAACAACATTACTGTCGTTTACCGCTTTGCTGTTCCATCCTTCGGGCAGTTTTCCCCCCGAAAAATCTTCTTTCCAAAAGACCCTGGACGGCAGGATGTTGCTTTTCTGGGCCTGGGCCAGGGCTACAAGAACGATAAGAGCAGTGAGAATTAAGACTTTTTTCATATTATTTTTCGGTAATTCTGATTACGAGCGCCGGTGCTGAGGCCATGGTTTTAAGGTAAGAGGCAGGGATGATGACTGTTTTTTTCCCATCTTTTATTTTGATCTTTAATGTCTGCGGATGACCGAGCAACATGGCTTCAGAGACTTTACCGGCGAAGCCGGCCGGCAGGTCAACTGAAGCGGGAAGGGTTTCATTTTCCTTTGCCAGGAAAAACAGGTACTTCGTTTTTCCATCTTTGCTCTGGGTAAAGCAAAGGTTGCCATCCTGGTAAGGTGCAAGCGGACGGCTGTTGTAAATGGCTTCCCCGTTGACTTTCATCCATTCACCTATTTGTTGCAGCCTGTTGTAGGCTTCGGGTGCGAATTCGCCGGTCTTGTCGGGACCTATCCCCAGCAGCAGGTTACCGCCTTTGGCCGCTATCTTTACAAGGGTGCTGATGACCCAGTTGAGGGATTTATAGTGTTCACCCGCACCGGTATGGTACCAGGAATCCCCAAGGGTAATACAGCTCTCCCATGGATAAGCCGGAACATTCGAAGGGATCTGTTGTTCAGGAGTACGGTAGTTTTCGTACTCCCCGTGAACCGTGCGGTCCACGATGAGGATGCCGGGCTGGTTCTTCCTGGCCATCTTCGCGATGGCTGGCATATCAATATCCTGTATCCACATGTGTTTCCCAAGCCAGGGCTTTATCTCATCGGTGAGTGTATTGGCAGGCCTGACCTGTCCGCCGTCGAGCCAGAGGATATCGATCCTGCCGTATTCCTTCGTGATCTCATCGATCTGGTTGAAAGTGAATTTCTGAAATGACTTCCAGCGTTCGGGGTATTTCGCGGGATCATAGTTCACATTGCGGTCAAGGACAGGGAAATAAGGCCACCAGTAATCCTGGGAGTGCCAATCGGGCTTGCTGAAATACGCGCCGATCGCCATTCCCTCTTTGCGGAAAGCTGAAAAAACTTCTTTGACTACGTTGCTGCGGGGGTTTTTTGAAAAGGCGCTCGCAGGGTCGGTAATCTTGTAATCGGTGAATTTTGTATCGAACATGCAGAACCCGTCGTGGTGTTTGGTGGTAAATACCACATACTTCATCCCCGCATCATGAGCGGCTTTCGCCCAATGCTCAGGGTTGAATTTACCGGGATAAAATGTCTTCCGTATATCTTCGTAAGCCTTCTTGTAAGTGTACCAGTCCTGGGAATAAGGGCCGCGCCTGACGCACCAGCCCTCGTCTTCGGGACAAAGACTCCAGCTTTCAACCACTCCCCATTCGCTGTATGCCCCCCAGTGTATGAGGATACCGAACTTCCAGTCCTGCCAGGTCTTTAAGTTTTGACTTACCAGGGAATCCCTGGGCCAGTCATACGGAGGCTCGGCACTTGCTTTGTTTTGTGTGATCACGTGAATTGTATCTCCGGCTGCGGCATGGAGGGCAAATTGGCAAGTAAAAAAATACAGCAATAGCAAAAGGACCTTGTGTTTTACCATAGTAAAAAAAATTTATGCGATGGAGCTTCAGGCATTCTTTAAATCGTGAGATGTTTACTTTCGGGAAAATGGATGCCGTTTTTCACGAATTCGGTGTGAATGACAGAAAGCAGCTGGCTTTTTATTGAATTTTCAAAGGCAATATTATAAACCATGACTTTAACTGTGAAAACCAGTCCGAAGTCATTGATCTCGCTGAATAAAATTTCGGTTTTCTCAGGGATTGTGTTTTTCTGGTCTTTCAGGCATTTTTCAATGAGGTCGATCACATTGTATGCATTGGAATCGTGGGTTGTCTGGATCTTCATTTCTATCACCCGCTGTTTATTGGTGATGGTCCAGTTCTGAAGGCTTTGCGATAACAAAGTATTGTTTGGGATCAGTATATCGGCACCGTAATCGGTCGCAACCATGGTGGCCCTGAGGTTCACCTCCTTGACCTTGCACTTCCCGTTTCCAAAATCAAGGTAATCTCCGACCACGAAAGGGCGTTCAAAAACAATGATAAGGCCTGAGACCAGGTTGCTTACCATGTTCTGCAATCCGAACCCGATGCCGACACCCAATGCTCCAAGGAATATCGCGAAATTGGTCAGCGGCATTCCTGATGCTAAAAGGCCTATCGTAAACCCTGTGCAGATTATCAGCAGCCTGAAAAGCAAAAGGTAGCTTCCAAGCCTGCTCCTTTTTTCAAGGTTGTGGTCATGCCTGGGCTCGAAGGTTGACCGCAGAAGGGATGCAAGGATAAATGCAAAATAAACTGAAGCAAAAAAGGCAACAACGCTGAAATAGGTAAATTCAGTGGTTCCTATCGACCTGGTCATTGTAAGGAAATTCCTCACCCCCGACTTTACCAGGTCGAACAGGTTCATATTATACAGGTAGGCTATAATGAGAAGAATGTATGAAACAAAGATCAGCAGAGGCTGGGTCTTTTCATAAGCAAGTTTTGAATTGATCTTTATTGTTTTCACTTCTTTATTGAAGAAATAGGCAATGATCTCAAGATAATCCAGCAGAGTGAAGATTGCCACCCTGAGCACCATGCTGATGATCGTCGTGCTGTACCCTGCGAGAATAATAGATCTGCCGAGAGTGTAATTGCCCCAGATAATGAGGGCCCAGCCTGTGACAAGGTGGAGGCCGAGAAAGTACAATAGCATGCGCACAATTTTAACATGTTCTATCCCGTGTTTTTTGAGGGTCTTGCCGGTGATGTACAAAGGGATCAGGAGCAATATGCACAGCACATAGATAAACCTTCCGATGAAAGTAGGGGTTACGAAAAAATTGACGAGGAACAATAACAGGAAACCCCCGATGAGGATGAAAATGTTAAACCTGCTGAGACCGGGATAATTTTGCAATGTCAGCATGGTTACCGTGAACGTGATGCCGATAAAAATAAATTCGAGGAAGGCGTGGGGCGGATGGACAAACAGGAATGGAGAAAGGGCCAGGCCCATGATCAGGGAAGCTGTTTTGGGAAATTTTTCAAGAAATTTCAGCCTTATGTCTTTGAGTATTGTCTTCTTTCTTAATTCATCGTTAAAAAGCTTGATCGGGATAAGGCAAAGCAGGAATAGCAGGACCCTGAAAATGATGATCCTCCAGATCGACATTTTGCCGTAATATTTAATAGATTCGAGGGTTTGCTGAAAACTGTCAATGACCACATCGCGAACCCCCAGCGGATAAGCATCGGGGGAGGACTGCCAGATAGGAGGCAGTTCCCTCTCGAATAAGGTGGTTTCCTCCTTCTGCAACAGTTTCGCGATATCGGAATAGAACAGGTAGATATGGGAATGGGTTTCGACAATCTTATTTTCAATGGCAGTATTCAGTTTGAGGGAAGCCAGTATCTGGTTTTCGGCAATTTGCTGTCGTTTGAGCAGGCTGCTAACAGCATCCCTGTAGTTGTTGAGGAAGATACTGTCGGATTGTTCCCTGAAACCATCTATTTCATGTTTTATCCTTTCGATTTCGTTGGTCTTTTTAACCAGGATTTCATTCACTTTATGAATCCTTCTCTGCCATTTGGAAATATCATCGAGTATTGATGCAACCCTCATTTTCATATTGTAAACCGAGCGGATGTTGAGTGAGGAGTTATCGTTGTAGAACGTGTTTTTAAGGAGATCAATAATGACTTCATGTTCCCTGAACTGGTCAAAAAGCTCGCCTGAGTCAAGGTTCAGGTCTTCATGATAGAGATACAGTTCATTGAGCTGGGTATAACTTTCGTTGATCCATGTGGAGGGGTTTGCCAGGTAACCCGGTTTGCTGGCAGTTTTTGGAGGAAGGTTGACTGTTCCCGCCGTTATCTGGGCAGGCAAATGGATGGAAGAACAGAGTATAAAAACAAACACTGTGAGCGTAATCCTTACCTGATGAATCATATGAAACAGCGCTTAAAATATTGATGAATATTCTTTCCTGACCTGACTTACAAAATTGGTGAAATATACTACTAACAGTTTAAATCAGGCGAGAGTTTTTTTTGGTGCCGGATTTTCCAGTAAATGTCATATATTTGTTTTATAACATAATCACCTATAAAATTAAGAAAAATTATGAAAAAGTGTTTATTACTTATTTCGGTGTTGTTCCTTACGTCCTTTTCATGGGCCCAGTCGAACAAGGAAGAAATTGACCTGGTACAGGCCGCTTTCGGCCGTGATAAAAAAGCTGTTGTTGCTGATTTTGTCAAGCCATCACCCGCCCAGAAAGACGCTTTCTGGAAACTTTATGACGAATATGAAACCCAGCGCAAGGCTCTGGGCAGGGAACGCATTGCTGTATTAAAGCAATATGCCGACCATTATTTTGACTTTACTCCAGAGCAGGCCGACGCATGGACAAAATCTGTGATTGCGCTTCAGAAAAAGACTGATGATCTTATCAACTCTTATTATGGCAAGGTAAAAGCAATTTCTGACGGCATTGTGGCAACACAGTTTTACCAGATCGAATACTACATCCTGGGAACCATCCGCATGAAGATCCTGCAGAACGTGCCATTCCTGGTCAAGCCAACAAAATAATTCCGCGGATAATATTGTGATCAGGGGAATTTAATCCAGGGAATGCAAAATATTTTACTTCATCTGCATCCTTCGAAGGTCAGCGAGCGATCGTTGACCTTTAATCGTACATTCGGGCTGGGCGGAATGGCGGCCCTTTTGATCGTTATTCAGATAATAACCGGAATACTGCTTAGGTTTTATTATATCCCTTCCCCTGCGGGGGCATACAGCTCGGTCGTCTTTCTTAAGAGACAGGTTTTGTTCGGACAGTTTGTGCGCAACATACATTACTGGAGCGGAGTATTCCTGCTGATGACAGCATTCCTGCATTTTCTCAGGGTTTTCCTGACCGGGGCTTTCAGGGAGGACCGCAGGATCAACTGGTTATTTGGATTATCTCTTCTGGCGGTCATCGTGCTATCGAATTTTACAGGGTACCTGCTTCCATGGGATCAGCTTGCTTACTGGGCAATCACTGTAAGCACAAACATTATCGGATATTTCCCTTTTTTTGGTGAAAGTCTGCGGATGACCATAATCGGAGGCAAAGAGCTGAATGCTGATACCCTTCAGTCGTTTTTCACAGTCCATTCGGCCCTTCTGCCTTTCATGCTCCTCCTGATCGTCGTATATCATTTTTGGAGGGTCCGAAAAAGCGGGGGCATCATGCTCCCTGCCGGGCAGGATAAAGGAGAAATGCTGCCTGTCATGCCCAGCCTGGTGTACAGGGAATTTATCTTAGCCCTTTTATTGATCGCAGTATTATTTCTGTTCGCAGCCGTATTCAATGCGCCCCTGCTTGAGAGAGCAAACCCTGTATACAGCATGAACCCCACCAAGGCCCCCTGGTATTTTGCCGGGGTACAGGAATTGCTGATGCACTTTCATCCTTTCTTTGCTGCATTTATCATTCCCCTGGGAGTTCTGGCATTCCTGGCCTGGATACCGTTTATTTCTTATGATCAGAAACCATCGGGGCATTGGTTCATTTCTGAAAAGGGGAAACGCTCGGCAAAAGCTACGGCTGTTTTCGCTGCAGGAGTTACACTTGCCGGGATATTTTTCAACGCCTGGGTCCTGAATTTCGAAATGATTATGCCAGGGATTCCTGCTGTTATAAGCAACGGCATAATCCCGCTTGCCATACTGTCGCTTTTAATGGCTGTTTATTACCGGCTTTACCTGAAAAGATTCAGACTGTCAAAAGCAGAAAAGGTGCAGGCTGCCTTTGTCTTTATTGTGGTATCTTTTGTCATACTGACCTTGTGCGGAATATTTTTCCGGGGGAAAGACATGGCGCTTATGTTGCCATGGAATGTTTGAGCTTAAAATTAAAATGTACAATGTACCATGTACAAATAGAGAAATGAACAGGAAAAACAGTCTGCCGGAAATTGAAAATTCAGGAAAGATCAACCGTCGTGATTTCTTCGGGATGGCATGGAAGGGCCTTGGAATTCTTGCAGCGCTGGAATTACTGGGGATGATATCCGCATACATATTTTCAGCCAAGAACAAACAGTCTCATGTAACGAAATTGATACAGGATGCGGGATCTGTGGATTCGTTTGCTCCCGGTTCGGTAAGTGCATTCATGGGAGGACGGTTTTACCTGGCCAGGTTGCAGAACGGAGGATTCATAGCGCTTTCACTGAGATGCACGCATCTCGGTTGTTCGATTTCGTGGGAGGAGAGCAAAAAGAGATTCATCTGTCCCTGCCATTCCTCGGCCTTTGATATCAGTGGGGAAGTGTTGAACCCGCCGGCTGCCAGGGCTCTCAGTTATTATCCCATAATGATCGAGAACGGGATGGTGAAGGTGGATGTCGGGACACTGAAGGAAAGGAATTCGTTCAGGAAAGACCAACTGGTATTTGCACAATGAGCATGGAAAGATCCTGGAAACTCACCGGAATTATTGCAACTGCCCTGATCGTGCTCAGTTTCCCTCTTTCACTTTGGCTGAATAGGCATGCGGGTGAAGAAAATCCGACTCAGGCGGTTTTCACGGGAGGCCATGCCTGTATAGAATGCCATCAAAAAGAATTCCGCCTGTGGAAGGGATCCGATCATGACAAAGCCATGAGCGTTGCCAATGACAGCACTGTACTCGGGGATTTTAATAACGCTGAATTCACTTATAAGGGGATAACAACGAAGTTCTACAAAAAAGGTAGGAAGTTCTTTGTGTTTACCGAAGGGGCGGGAGGGAAGATGAATGAATTCCAGGTAACCCATACATTTGGAGTCCATCCTTTGCAGCAATACCTTATCCCCTTTGAGAACGGGAAATTCCAATGCCTGCCAATAGCATGGAACACAAGTGAAAAGAAGTGGTTCCAGATGGCAGGGATGGTATATAAGCCCGAAGACCTGAAACCCGGTAACTGGTTATACTGGACGAACCAGGCCCAGAACTGGAACAGCATGTGTGCCGAATGCCATTCGACCAACCTTCAGAAGAATTACGACATTAAAACCGGATCGTATAACACCACCTGGAGCGATATCAATGTGAACTGTGAAGCATGCCACGGTCCGGGTTCAGCGCATGTAGAATGGGCGCGATTGCCTGAAATGGCAAGGCCGCAGGACAATAATACAGGACTGGTTATAAAGACCAGCAGGATACCTTCACGTCAGTATGTTGAATCCTGTGCTCCCTGCCATGCGCGAAGGAGTTCGCTCGGCCCTTACGATTTTGAGCATCCTGAATTCCTCAGCAATGCAATTCCCCAGCTTCCGCTTGAGTCATATTATTATGTTGACGGGCAGTTCAGGGATGAGGATTACGAATACGGATCGTTCACACAAAGCAAAATGTACATGAAGGATGTGCGTTGCGGCGATTGCCACGATCCCCACAGCCTGAAGCGGGAATTCGAAGGCAACGCTTTGTGTACTCAATGCCATAAGGCTGAAGAGTATGATACCTTCAACCACCATTTTCATAAAGCAAAAGGAGAGACAGGCACATCCTTTGTAAACAAGGAAGGCCTTAAGCTGGGCCCTGGAGACGGAAATTTGTGCCGGGATTGCCATATGCCGGGAAGATACTATATGGGCATTGACCGCAGGTACGATCACAGCCTGCGTGTGCCCAGACCTGATTTGTCAGTTAAGCTGGGAACCCCCAATGCCTGCACCCGCTGCCATGACGACAAGACCGATCAATGGGCTGTTCAGAATGTGATTAAATGGTACGGAGAAAAAAGGAAACCCCATTACGGCAGCATACTTGCCGAGGCCGCTGCAGGTAAAGCCGGGGCTGATTCCGGGTTGCTGAGGATCATCAACAGCAACCTGTATCCCGAGATCATCAGGGCCACAGCCATAGTGTATTTATCGGCATACCCAAGCCATAAAGCACAGTCGGCAGTCAGAAAAGCTTGCGGGGATCCGGATCCTTTACTAAGATATACAGCCGTGGAGAATTTTGTTACCGCCGACTCAGCTGAGTTGATGCGCATAATTTCACCTCTGCTGGATGATCCTGTAAAGGCAGTCCGCATGCAAGCCGCCAACAGGCTATCCACATACAAAAAAGAAGCTTTTAATGACATTCAATTCAGGTTGTTTGTTAGCGCCCTTGAGGAATATCGTAAATCCCAGGAATATGTAGCCGATTTCCCGACGGGCAGGTATAATCTCGGCAATTATTATGCAAAGCTGAAAGACCTTCCCGGGGCTGAAGAAAATTTCAGGGAGGCCCTGCATATCGATGATCTGTTTTACCCGGCCAAAGCAAATCTTGTTCTGATATATTACCAGCAGGGGAAGACCGATTCGGTAAGCAGGCTTTGCAGGAACATGATCGCTTCGAACCCCGACCTGACCGATGGTTATTATTACCTGGCATTGCTGTATGGTGAGCAGAAAAATTACCCTGAAGCCATTGCTTTGCTTGAAACTGCTTCAATCAAAGCCCGCGCTAATGCAAGGATATTGTATAACCTTGGGCTTTTGTACCAGATGACAGGACAAAATGAGAAATGTGTTACAACTCTTGTTAAAGGATTGGGAATCGATCCCTGCAATTTCGATATATTGTATGCTCTTTTTGCTTTTTATATGAACCGGAACGAAAGGGCAAAAGCTTCGCCCTATGTTAAAAAATTACGAACCTGCTTCCCGGGCGAGAAGCAGGTTCAGGCCATGTATGATGAATTTACAAGGAAGTAATATATTTACAATATAATTAAAACTCAAAAATGAAGATTATGAAAACTCGATTCAGTTTAAGGCTTCTTTGCACAGGCCTTTTTATCGGATTCCTGGCAGTTCTGATACCGCTTTCAGTTGTTGCTCAAAGGGAAGGCAGGGTTGAAGGTGGGGGCCGGGGAGCAGGGACAGACCAATCCCGTCAGCAGGTTGCCCAACCCGCCGGCAACGCAGCCAGGCCAGCCCAGGGTGCGGCAAAACCTGCCGGCAAACCTGCCCAGGGTGGTACAAACCAGAGGACACCAAATGCGAAACCAGCCGGCAATAACAATGCTGCAACCGGGAATAGGACCAGGTTTAGTGGAGGTGATAAGAATAATGTTTCAGGCGGGAATAAAACCAACGTTTCAACCGGGAATAAAACCAATGTCAGCGGGAATACTGTGAATGTCGACAACAGCAAGAAAAATGTGAACGTCAACAACAGCAAGAATGTTAACGTCAACGTGAATAAGAGCACTGTTGTTGTGGCCAATCCAAGGCCGTATTCAAGGCCGCCTTATGCTTACGGAGGGCATGCATATTATTGTTACCATCCTTATGCCTATCATCCCTACACTCCTTACCGCTGGGGGCCTGTATGGCATCCGGTAGGTTTTGTCATTGCCACTATGGCAGCTACTGCAATCATTGTAACCGTGGCAAGCCAGCAGTACCATTACGACCAGGGTGTATATTATGTTGCTTCCGGCAGCGGGTATACCGTAGTTCCTGCCCCGGTTGGAGCAACCATTACCACTTTGCCACCGGGTTCCCAGACCGTGGTCATCAACGAAACAACCAACAACTATTATTATGGCGGTACATATTATGAAAAGTCAGGACAGAGTTATACAGTAGTCCAACCTACGGCCGGTGCTGTTGTTGCGAACCTCCCCGAAGGAGGTAAAGAGGTGAAAATCGGGGAAGTCACTTACGTGCAGGTCGGTGAGACTTATTACCAGCCCATTGTTCAGGATGGGAAGAATATGTATGAAGTAGTTGAAGTGAAGGAGGCAAAATGAAGCAAGCCGGTTGGTATTTCTTCTCAATTCTGATCGTGCTTCCATTCATTGTTTCAGCAGGGAAGAATGACACAGTGAACGAGAGTAAGAAACCCTTTCATAAAAATGTGATTAAATTCAATCCAACCCCTATGCTGCTATGGAGTAATAAAAATGTCACATTCAGTTATGAGAGGGTTATAAATGGGAAGCAGTCCATCGCCCTTACACTTGGTTATCTTGAATTTCCGGCTCTTTTCAAAGATACTATCGGGAGCCTGGTTGCCTTGAGCGGCCGTGATAAGTACGGTATAAATATAGCGCTGGAATACCGGTTCTATCTTACTACCAGGAATGGAAGGCCCATACCCGATGGGGTTTACCTGGCTCCTTTTTGCAGCTATTACGGCTACTATTTTAAAAATAATGTGGATGTTCTTCACACCAGCATTGACAGCGCAGGCCAGCTCAAAGGGAATTTTTATGTGTTTAATCTTGGTGTTGAACTGGGGTACCAGTTTGTTTTCTGGAAGCGGCTGACCCTTGATTTTGTCCTGATCGGACCTGCAATCAGTTATTATGGAGGAGGCGTGAATATAACGGGGAATATCAATGCCTCAAAACTTCAGGAGATCAACGAGGAACTGTACAATAAGTTACTGTCAAAATACCCTATGATAGGAGATTTTGTTTTAAACAAATCTTTCCAGCAAAATGGTAAACTGGACCTGTTCAGCATTGGGTTCAGGTACCTGTTACAGATAGGGTTTCATTTTTAAAGCATATTTCTTATAGGTCAATAGGATGAATTAAATTGAAAATTTTACCTTGGTTATGCATCTGCCCGATTTAAGGCGTAAGTGAGAAATTTTTAAAGACCAAAGGGTAAATTAAACAACAGTCATCTACCGGATGACTGTTGTTTAACGACAAATGAATAATGCATTTGGAATAAACAGATTTTTCAGTTTATTCTCTCGCGAATGCTGCCTTTGCTTCCTGCTCAAGGTCCAGGTATGCAACCTTTTCGACTGTGACTCCAACGAAACGTATTGTACCACCCTTGAATGTCCCGGGCGATTTGTATTGATGGCTAACAGCATCGCCGCTGTCATAGCCAACGCACAGCCCGTCGCCCGAGAGGGTGAATTTGCCTGCCTGTGTTCTCATGGGTCCCTGGGCAACAACCTTGTCGTTGACATAAAGTTTCATGGTACCGATAGATTCGTGATGGTCTCCGGCTTTCTCGCGGATAAATTCCATGCCAAAGGTATATTTGCAGGGTTTGAGGGGGCCAGAAACGAATTCCTGTTCAGGCATGATGCCAAGGAAGTTGTAGACATAGTGAAGTTTGCGGTCTTTGATAAACAGGGAATGGCCTCCGAATCTAGAACCATGTGCGAATATCACACCTGAACAGTTTGCATCCGTAATGGTTACATCGGCCAGTATCTTGTATGAGCGGTTGCGTACATCGGCCGCCACGCCTTCGGGGAACGGTGATGTATTGGGATAATACAGGTAACGGTCACGGGGAGGTTCACCGGTCGGACGTTCAACAGTGATAAGTTCCAGAGCAGTGCGGTCATCCAGGGGCAATACGTTATTCTTTTCAGCTTCGTCAAACCAGGCCTTTATCAGTTCCTTAAGCTTTTCAGGATTTTCCTTTGCCAGGTCTTTTGACTCGGAACAGTCAACTTCAACGTGGTAAAGCTGCCATTCATCCTTGTCGAAATGACCTTTTGCAGTGAGCGGGGCATGCAGGGCTGCAGCCTTCCAGCCGGTAAAGAATTTATTCTCGTTTACCGAGCCGTTGGGTGTGCCTTCCCCTGAGGCTCCGTTATCGGCGGCATAGATTACAATTGTATTTTCAAGCTGGCCGGTCTGTTCCAGGTAGTCAATGATATGTCCAACCTGGGCATCGGTGTACTCTGAAAAACCCGCATTGACTTCGGCAAGTTTTGAAAACAGCTTCTTTTCATCTGCATTTAAGGTATTCCATGGCCTTACCAGGTCGTCAGGGTTGGCAATTGATTCAGGCAGGGGGTTGAATGGTGTGAGCCTGGTGTTTTGTGGAATAATACCCTTTGCAATCATTCGCGGCAGAACCCACTCCCGGTAGAGCTTTATATAATATAGCATGGGTTTTGTTTAGGTTTAAGAATAAAGATAATACAAAGATGTCGAAATAAATCATTTCAAATGTAAATTAAGACTAAATAAAAATTATATTTGCATGATATTTAACAATTTATTGTTATTTGAATCAAAAGTAACGCTAAACCAAGAAAAAGAATCAATATGAAATATATAATGAAGGTAAAGATGGGCCTTGAGAAAGGTAACAAGGCCGTCAGCGATCCACAATTCGGACATAAAATGCACGAACTGCTTACACAGATCAAAGCTGAAGCAGCATATTTTACGACAATTTGCGGGCACAGGGGTGCCTATATCGTTATAAACATCAACGACGCTTCGGAGATACCGGCGATTTCAGAACCGTTTTATTTATGGTTGCATGCCGATGTCGAATACATCCCGGTTATGACTCCCGAGGATCTGGCCAAAGGGGGACCCGGTATCGCTGCTGCAGTGCAGAAGTGGGGATAAGCAGTGCATAATTAACTGCGGAATTCTTATTCAAAGGGGTGTCTCATTTTTCGGGACACCTTTTTTTTACCACCACCTGATCCCGGCAAGCCTGCATAATTCCATCCTGGATAAAAGGAGGTTGTATTCGTATTGCAGGCGACTGAGTTGGGCATCCTTATAATTGGTAATGGAGGTAAGCAGGTCGAGATTTGTTATCACCCCGTATTTATACCGGTCGGCTGCAAGATCCATGGCCAGCTGGGCCTGGCTGATGAGGGTATCGGCGCTGGCCAGTTTTTTCTGGCTTTTCTGAATATCGTCCAGGGAGTTCAGCAGGTCCTTGTTCAGGTTCACTTTCTGGGATTCCAGGGCCAGTTTCGTGGAATTAAGGTTGATTGTGGCAAGTTGCTTTTGCAGGCCGGGTCGGTTTGCCGGAAGAATAGGGATGCTGAGGCCAACCCCCACAGCATAGTTAAACAACACGGCATCGATCTCGGGCATGAAACCATTCTTATATCCCAGCCCGGCCTGGAAGTTAAGTACGGGCAGTCGGGTGCGGTTGGCCGAAACAATATCCCAGCCTGCCGACCTGATCCTGTCCCCGGCAAGCAGTATCTCGGGATTATTCTGTAAAGCCAGGGCAAAGATCGAATCGGTTGCTATCCTGAACGTGGACTGGTTTACTATGGTGTCGCTAAGATATGCAGTTCCCTTGCTGCCTGTAAGCATGCCCAGCATATTGTATTGCTTGTTAAGCTGGGTCACCAGGTCGGTGTAGAAATTTTCGGCATTGGTGTATTTTACCTGGGTTGAAACCAGGTCATAAGTCAGGGCATCCCCGTTCTTTACTTTCACATCGATCTGCTGAAGGGTTGACCTCAGCAGGCTGATCTGTTCATTCTGGACAAACAGGCTTTTGTTGAGAAAAATGATGGAATAATAGATTTGTGCAACCTGGTATGCGAGTTGGATCTTAAAACTCTCAAGATTATCTTTTGATGTTTCCAGATCGCTTTTTGCCTTGTTCACCGCCGCCGGGGTCCGCAAGTCAAGGATAGGCTGGGAAATGCCTACCGAAGCATTGTAATTGTCGGCAGGAGCGACTTTGAAGGACTGGACCACGGCTCCCATGGGGATTTCTATGGCCGGTGTTGGGTAAATGCGGTTATAGGAGAGATTGGCGCCGGCAGTAGGGAGGTAAGCGGCCTTGCCCAGGCTAACCCTGACCTCACTCATCCTGACCAGGTCGCTCATCTCACCAACCCTAGGATAATTCCGGAATGACTGTTCAACGAAATGTTTCAAAGTGACCGGTGCCGGGATCTCCTGGGCCTGTAAATTACTGGTGAAAACAGCCGTCAGTATTATCAAACAAAAGTGTCTCATGTAATTATTTATATGTATTCTAAAATCCTAATTTGTCATTTGTACATTGTACATTTTTAATGTGCTTCTCCGGCTGCCGCCACCTGTTCCCCGCTTATCCTTTTATTCCGGGTAATGAAAATCAGGGGAAAAGCAACGAGAATAAAGAGTGTTGCATAAAGGAAGGCATCAAGGTAACTCAGCATGAATGCCTGCTTCATCACCGTTCCTTCGATCACCTGGTAGGTTTGCTGCTGAAGGTTGGCGGCAAACGGGAGTTTTGCCTGGAGCCCCTGGTAAACCTGGTTGTAGCGTTCGGTAAACTGCTGGCCCCCATTATAAATATTACTGATCAGGTCGATGCGGTGAATCGCCACCCTGTGTGCCACGTAATTGTTGATGATGGCAATACCGAAGGAACCTCCCAGCTGCCGCATCATATTGTTCAAAGCGACACCCTGCGGGATGTCCCGGGGCTGTAATCCGGCGACAGCCATAGCATTAAGAGGCACCATCAGCATGGCCAGTCCCGCCCCTCTTACCATCAGGGGCAAAGCGAAAAAACCCGAAGTAACATTGAGATCGGCACGCGACATCATGATCCCGAAGCCCATAAGGGCAATAAACCCGAAGGTTACAAATATTTTCGGGGAGGTTCCTGCCTGTAGCGCCCTCCCGATGAAAGGCATGAAAATAAGTGATAATAAAGAGGCCGGCAATAAAGTAAGTCCTGTTTCATATGCCGTATAACCCAGCACTCTCTGCAGCATGAGGGGGAAAACAAACACCGAGGTAAACAAAATGAACCCCACAATGAAAGTGAGCAGGGTGGTGAGTGAGAGGTTCCAGTCCCTGAGGATGCGAAGGTTGACCACGGGCTCCTTTTGTTTAAGCTCCCACCAGATAAAAGTGATAAGCCCCACAACAGCGATTACCGTAAGCCAGATGATCAGTTTCGAATCGTACCAGTCTTCATGCTCCCCTCGTTCAAGCACATACTGCAGGGCTCCGATCCCAATGGTCAGCAGGAAGATCCCGCTCCAGTCTATCCTGGGCTTGACGTGGATGTCGAAACCCCGGGGTATAAAGCGGTAGGTGAGGATACTTGCGATAATACCGAAAGGAACGTTGATGTAAAAGATCAGGGGCCAGGAATAGCTGTCGATGATCATGCCGCCGACCGTGGGGCCCAGGGTTGGCCCAAGCACAATGCCCATGCCAAACAAGGCTGCAGCCAACCCTCTTTGTTTGCCTGGGAAGGTCTCGAAAAGAATGGATTGTGAAGTTGAAAGCAGTCCGCCTCCACCAAGGCCCTGAACGAACCTCCACAGCACGATTTGCCAGAGCGAGGTTGACAATCCGCAGAAAACGGAAGCGATGGTAAAAATCACTATCGACGCCATGTAATAGCGCCTGCGCCCGAAAAAAGCAGCAAGGAAGCCAGTCATTGGGATAATGATCACGTTGGCGATGGCGTATGAGGTGATCACCCAGGCAATATCCTCAATGGAGGCGCCAAGGTTGCCGGCCATCTGGTTCAAGGCAACATTCACAATGGAAGTGTCGATCAGCTCCATGATGGCTGCCGAAATGGTGGTAAGGGCGATTATGATCTTCGCAACTCTGTTAAGGGATGACATGATGCGGTTAGATTGCTGCTGAAACAATTACGCTCATCCCTGCCCTTAGGACATCCTTGTATTTACCGGCATCGATGATCTCAATGCGGATCGGGATGCGCTGTGTAACTTTCACAAAATTTCCTGTAGCGTTATCGGGGGGAAGCAGTGAAAACCTGGCTCCCGTGGCATCGGAGAGTGAAACAACCTTACCCTGCACATCCAGGCTGGGATAGCCGTCAATTTTTATGGAAACAACCTGCCCCTGGTGGAGATTTTTTACCTGGTTCTCCTTGAAATTTGCCACCACCCACCGGCTTTCGGTATTCACTATGGTGAAGAGAGGAGTGCCTGACTGTATGAATTGCCCCTGGTCAACATTTCTCTTCCCGAGTTTGCCGTCGGCTATCGCATAAATGCGGCAGTAGGAAAGTTTCAGCTTCTGCTGGTCAATGCGGGCTTTTTTAATATCGGCCTGTGCCTCTGCCTTACCTACAAGCGATCTCAGGACTTCAAGCCTTGTCTCGGCCACCTTTACATCCATCTGGCTGGTTTCAAGCTGTTTGGTGGTAACATCAAAGGCCGACTGGCTGTCGTCGACCTGCCTTTTGGTGATGGCATTCCCTTCAAACAGTTTTTTATCACGATTCAGGTCGTTGGCGGCTTTTGATTGTCTTATCCTGAGCACTTCCAGGTTGGACCTGGCCGATGAAAGCGAAGCATCGGCATTGGTGAGCGATGCCTTTGCGTTTTCAATATCAGACAATGACTGGCTGAAATCGGCCTGCATCTCCTGAAGCTGCAGCTCCAGTTCCGTAGAATCAACTACCATCAGGAGCTGGCCTTTGGTTACGGTCATATAGTCATCCGCATAGATCTTATCCACATAGCCTGAGACCCTTGAAAGGATAGGGACAAGCCGCATTTCAACCTGGGCATTGTCGGTTTCCTCATGATGAATGGCGTACCAGACCTCTTTGGCCAGGTAGATGAGACCAATAACCACGACTGTTGTGATAATAATACGGGGCAATATCTTTTTTCCTGATTTACGTTCTTTTTTGGATTCGGTGTCCATGTGAATTGTTTTTTATATTTTTGCAAAGGTAAACCAAGTTGACGAAATAAAGACAATTAGGTTGACTAATTTTACAATATTTTTACAATGCTTTCAAAATCAGTCAGGAAAAAATTAACAGCCCGGATGCCGGCCAAGCAGGAAAGTTTCGGACGTCAGATTTACTTATTGTACAGGTATCTTGTGGCTCTTGAAGATGACCTGATGCCAGGGCTGGGGCTTCAGCAGATGGGGCTCAGCCATATCCATCTGCTGTTCACCATCGGGCTTGAAGGGGTATCAAACAGCGGTATGGCAAGGCGTGCGAAAGTTTCAAAACAAGCCATGAGCAAACTGGTCAGGGAAATGCTTGCGCTCGAACTCATCACTATCAAGCATAACGAACAGGACAGCCGCTGCAACGTTATCTCCCTTACCGATAAGGGTGCCGATACACTGGTAAAAATCTGGGAAGTAAACAAACTGATTAGAGCCAGGTTCGATAAGCAAATAGGGAAAGCAAAATCAAAAAAACTGCTTGCCTTAATGGCCGAACTGGTTGATTCACTTGAGTCGGAAGCCGGCAATACCAGCCACCAGGCCCTGGTATAATCTTCATTACGCCTGGCGGATGCCTGTCAATTATTGTATTTCACGACTTTCACCCTGTACGTGGAGCCCTGGCTGTCGGCCAGGAGTATAAAATAAACTCCGGGCTTGTTATCCCCGAGATAAAACGTGTAAGATGCTGAAGGCGTATCAATAATTCCATTTCGCACTTCAATGCCTGCGGATGAAATTATCCTGTAAGTAAAGCTGTTCCCCGAAGGCAGGGAAACCTTGACAGTACCGTTGGTGGGTACAGGGAAAGCAGTCAGGCTGTTCATCTCCGGCAGGCTGCCTGTTCCCGTGGGATAATCCACGCATCCCACCATGCTGAATTCGGCTGCAGAAGCCCAGGGGTTCCCGTTTACTTCTGAAAGGGCAAGAAGGCGGAAATATCTGCCTGGTTTTGCAGTGTCGAGAACGATGGTCTGGGGTGCACTTGTGTTTACAAATTCACCGGTTTTTACCGCCGCTCCCCAGTTGAGGGTATCCTCGCTGATATACAGTTCATACGCCTTGATCCTGCCGTTCTCACTGTCCTGCCGCGTCAGGTATGTGAACTGGGAAACCTTGTATAATGAACCCAGGCCGATGCGGATCTCATGGGGATAGGGAACATCGCCCGTACTCCAGGCGGTATGCCATATGGTCGAAGGATCATCATCAAAACTCATTACCGCATATCCCGGATAGTTCTTCTCTTCGCTGTCGACATAGATCAGCGACCATTCTGATTTTGGAAGTAAATCAGGGTTGTTGCAGTCGTAAATGGAAGGACAGGTCGTGGCGGTTACCATGCCCTGTATCGACCTGGTATAGGTGTTGCCGTTCTGGGTCACGCTCAGGCTTACATCGTAAGATCCAGGGTTGCCCAGTACAATTTTGGGATTCCTGATGCCGGGGTTCTCAAAATATAAAGGAGGTGGGTTTATACTCCACTGCCAGCTTGCGCCTGCATGATTCAAGATGGAATGATCGTCAAAATAAAGGGTGTCGAGCATACAGTTGTAATGGGCTTTTTCAATCCACGGATTGACAATGGGTTTGAAATCGGGTTCCTGCATCGGCGATTCCCAGACCCCGCAATTGCCGGCAACCCGTAATTTGCCGTCCCTGAAAAATGGCAATGCCAGGTTAACGTACATTCCCGAAGGATAAAGGCTGTCGTAAGAAACCCAGTCGGGCATCCCTTCCTTACGGTAGTATACTTTGGCCGGGTTCCCGTTTCTCGCATTTGTAAACAGGTAAACAAGCTCCTGTCCCGAACTGGTCGGCTGAACGACCATGCATTTCAGGTATTCCGAGATGCTACCGGTCCAGTCTGTCCAGGTATCTCCCCCGTTGGTTGACCTGAACACCTTGCCCAGGTCGGCCGACCAGGTCCCGTTCTGAAGGCAGGCATAGATCACATTTTCGTCGTATGGGGAGATTGCAAAAAAGAGCTTCCCCTCCCAGTTGGAATTGCCGTAGGGTGCCGATGTAAGTGAAGGTTTTGAGATCCAGCTGGCCCCGGCATCGGTGCTTTTATATAAACCACCGCCTACGATATCGGCGTAAAACACCTGGGGGTTGCTGTAGCTTATTTGCAGGTAACGGACTTCGCCCAGGAAATTGTGCATCAGGTCCCAGGTCACTCCCATATCGGAGCTCTTCCAGAATCCTGTTCCTTCGCCAAGGTATATCGTGCCATAGTAGTTGGGATGAAAAACCATATTGCCGCGTCGCCCGCCGTATTCATCCATATTAGGATATTTGCTGAAAATAAATCGGCCTTCGGGCTGACCTTCGGCGGTTGATGGCAGGATCCATCCGTTCCCCAGGTCATTGAATGTTGCATACCTGCTTTTGCCTTGCAGTACCCAGCCGGTTGGAGATTCCGCGCCCCCCATCCGCAGTGCTTTAGGCTGGTAAAAATCAGCAAGGGCGGTATTCCCGTTATGGTATCTTCCACCTACCACTATGTCTTCATTCCAGCCCTGGTCAAACCCCCACATATCAGATCCGGCCAGCCCATTTACTCTTACATAATAATTTGCCATGATGGTAAAATTATCAGTAGTATAGTTCATGCCCCCGTCTGTTGAAACCCAGGTGTTGCCGTTAGGCAGCATTTTAATATCCTGTATATCGGGATGGATGCTGAAGTTCCCCGCATAACCTCCGATAGCGGTAAAAGTGCTGCCCCCGTTCACCGATTTATACAGGGTTGTAGTGCCAACCAGAATGATGTTGGCATCTACCGGGGAATTATCCAGTACGAGATCGAAATAGCCTTGCCCGTTATCCATGGGGAAGCTCCCTGTATTGCCTGTAGCCAGGAGGGACCAGCTCCAGCTACTTCCGCTCAGCGTTCCTTTTAAAAGGTAAGGTGTATTGTTGGAACAAAGTAAAATGGCGATGAGTGAATTCGGGTTAGCAGGAGTCACTGCAAGCAGCCCCCCGCCTGATTCGGCGTAGGTAGATGGGAATGTGGACTGGGCCTGGAAATTCTGGCCGCCATCCTGCGACATAATGATGGAAAAATTCCCGTTTGCCTTTGTCAGGGCATAGATCCTGGAATTGTCGTCAGGTTTGATCTTAACATCATACACCGGGGCTGTCCATTTATGGGACCAGGAAAGCCCTCCGTCGGTGCTGATGTAAAGCCCGTTACTTGAAGCTGCAAGGATTTTCTGAGGATCAAGGGGGTCTATTTTAAGGCGGTCAGCGTAGAAAAGATTTCCGGACGGCAGCAGCGGGATCCAGCTTGCTCCTCCGTTTGTGGTCTTATGCACCTGGTTCCCGGCTGCCACGTAAACTTCATTTGGGTTGGAAGGTTGAACAGCGACCGCTGTTACAGATCCCCCGAAAAAATAGTCCGGGGCCAGTATGGTCCAGTTCACCCCCATATCCGTCGTTTTATTGACAAAACCGGTTTCGGTTCCGCAGTATATGATGTTGTTGTCACTAGCGGCAACATCAAATGAATACACATTGGCCTGCCAGGGACAGGAGGAAGGCGGGGAGGGCGAACCCGATTCATTCAGCCAATAAGTCTCTTTGGGCCCTAAAAAAGTCCAGTCTGAATTTTCGGTTTGCGGGGACCTGGGCTGCAAGCCAGCCCCAGTCTGGGATTTACGGATATTCTGATAATATTTTTCAAGTTCGGGCAATACGATACTGCCATCGGCAAGAACATAAGATTCAACAGCCCTGCTCCATATCTTAAAATACCTGATGATGGCACTTTCTTCCCCGGGATGCTTTGCCATATAAGTCTCAAATTCACGGCTTACGTCATTATAATTCACCGGTGACTGGTAAAGCATTAAGGCCCAGGCCGGGAATTCGTTGCTGTATGCGGGTTTGTAACTTTTGTCAACACCTGGGATTTCATCATAAGGAGTAAATTGCTGCTGCCCGTAAGCAGATACTTTAAACAGTAAGAGCAAGAAAAACAGGGTTTGCTTTTGCAGGAAAAATCTCATCGGACGAGTTTTAAATCATTAAACGGCTTCAAAATTAATTCAGAATACCGGATATTTCATGATTTTTTAACATTGCCAAGGGCAGTTATTTTTTATAAATTGTAAATTTACCGGGGTTCGGTGAAATATAAAAAAAAGTCAAATTCAGCATTGAAGTATGAAGATCCTGATCCTTTGCACCGGGAACTCCTGTCGCAGCCAGATGGCCGACGGGTTCCTTAAATCTTTTGACCTACGGATGGATGTATATTCCGCAGGAACGAAACCGGCATCAAGGATTTAAGGAAACCTTCGTAATGATTTTAAAAATATTTCTTAGCTTTGTGATACAAATGATCTTTAACGTTAACAACGAAAAACTGTACATCATGAAAGCAAGATTATTTTTAGTCTGTTTCGTTCTGTTCGCATTTGGATTGCAGGCCCAGAACCTTAAAGTCCCAACTTCAACTGATCTAAAGAAAACAGAGCAAAGTGTTAAGACTGAAGCCTCAAAGACCAGCAGCCAGGCCGGGATAGGCAGCCTTATAGGGCAGCTCACAGGCAATATCTCCGATAATTCATTCACCGATTCGTTCAAGAAAAACAAGGGCGATTTTATAAGCAAGGTGAATAATGTGAACGATGCAGCCGGCGCTTCTTCTGCTTTACAATCCCTGCAGGGAGGATTGCTGCCATCGGCCATGGATGCAGGATGGGGCAAGGTAAAAGATAAATGGTTAAAGGATGCCAAAACGGCAAACACGGTGAAAAGTGTTGCCGGTGTCGCAGGAACCCTGGAATCGAACATCAGCGGAAAATATTTTAAAGGCAGCTGGGCAACAGCCCGTCCGGCCTGGGAAGCTGCACTTAGCAGCCTTGCAAAGTAAAACCTATCGTTCAGGGGTCATACTTTCCGGCCCGATCAGTTTGCGACAGGAATGGCAAAAATTCCTGTATTTCTGGTCTATATCTTCAACATAGGTACTTGATCTCATCACGCAGTTCGGGCTCATGCAATGAATGAGGCCGAAGGTATGGCCCAGTTCATGGATTACTTCCTTGGTAAACCTTTCCAGCAGCACCTTCTCATCAGCTTCTATCCCATAGCGTTCGTTGCTTAAGCGGTATAAAGAGGCAATTCCCGTTTTCCCGTTAAGGAATGCCTGCCCGAAAATATAAGTAAGGATAGGGATAAAAAGATCGACGCTGAACAATCCCATGGTTTTCAAGTTGTCGGGAGTGGATGATGACTCAACGGCATGTAAGATTTTATCGCCGTTATACTGCCTCCTCCCCGGGTCGAAAAATTCACTTAAATCCAGGCGGGATTCCCTGAAATTTACCGGAACTTTAAATTCGAGCTGCACTGCTTCAGCAATCTTCTCAAGAAAATGCTTCCCGAAATACCCAAAAGAAATCAATGTGATACTTTGTTGAGTCATCAGGAAAACATCAGTTTATATATATTTATACAGTGGGTGAATGGGTGCAACGAGCACAATGTCTCTTTTATTCATCGGGCTTCAGATCGTATTTTTTGATCTTGTTATAAAGCGTGACCCTGTCCACTTTCAGCGCCTTGGCCGTTCGTGTGATATTCCAGCTGTATTTGTTCAGGATCTGGAGGATGAATGTTTTCTCAAAATCATCCAGGCTTTCAATAGAATTATCGATCATCTCCTTTCCGAAAGGGAGGTCTTTCAAAGTAATCTTCTTCCCGTTGCCTATGACTATTGCCCTTTCGATCATGTTTTCCAGCTCGCGTATGTTCCCGGGGAAGGGGTACTGCTCAAGGCGTTGCATTGCCGCTTCATCAATGGGGATGAGTGGTTTATTCATCGTAATGCAGTATTTTTTAATGAAGTAATCAACCAGTAGGGGGATGTCTTCAACCCGTTCACGCAGGGGAGGTACGTTGATGTTCACCACATTGAGGCGATAGTAAAGGTCCTCCCTGAACGTACCCTGGTCGACCATGCTTTTCAGGTCCCTGTTGGTGGCGCAGATGACCCTGAAATCGGAAGACGTCTCTTTATTCCCCCCAACCCTCATGAAGGTCTTTGTTTCAAGGACCCTCAGGAGTTCAATTTGCATCTTGGAGGAGATGGTAGCAATTTCATCCAGGAAGATAGTGCCGCTGTCGGCCATTTCGAAACGACCTTTGCGGTTATACATGGCACCGGTAAATGCTCCTTTTTCATGGCCGAATAATTCGCTTTCGAGCAGGCTTTCGGTAAGGGCGCCGCAATGCACGCTTACAAGCGGGTAGTATTTACGGGGCGAATTAGCATGAATTGCCCTGGCAATCAATTCTTTGCCGGTTCCGCTTTCGCCTGTGATGATGACCGAGGAATTTGACTGGGCTACGCTCTCAACCTGTTTGAGAACCTTTTTCATGGCCTCGCTGTTCCCGATCAGGTCCTCGACATTGTCGAGAGAAACCACCTTGTTTTTCAGGGTTTCGTTTTCCTGGGCCAGGAGGATCTGTTTTGAGGCATTACGGATAAGGTGGGAGAGGTCGTCGGGATCAAAGGGTTTTGTAACATAATCGAAAGCCCCGTCTTTCAGGGCCATGACAGCTGTATTGACACTTGCGAAAGCAGTCATAACGATCACGATGGCATCGTTTCTCAGGGATTTTATCCGCCTCAGCATTTCCAACCCGTCCATGCCGGGCATTTTAATATCGGCAAGGATGATGTCATAATAGGAAGATTCGATAAGTTGCAGGGCTTTTTTGGCGTTTTCGGCGCAGTCCACGTCGTAGCCGTCTTCAATAAACCAATTGCTTAATGAATCCCTTACCGATTCTTCATCGTCAACAACTAAGATTGAAATTTTTTTGGCCATGATATTTTCAGCTTAATTTTTAATCAGGGGTAAAGTAATGGAAAAGGCAGTGCCATGCCCGGGTTCGGACCTGACCTGTATTTTGCCGTTATGGCTTTGAATAATTCCATGGACTATCGCCAGTCCAAGGCCAATCCCGCTGGCTTTCTGCTTGGTCGAGAAGAAAGGCTCGAAAATATGCGGGATGTCATCCTCCGATATCCCGATACCGTTGTCCACGATTTCGAACCTAATAGTTTCTTCATTCGGATTAAGTGTGCGGATGATTATTTCCCCGTTCTCATGCACTGCCTCGCTTGCATTGACCAGCATGGCCACGCATGCTTGTTTGATCTGGTTGGGGCTGCAGTAGATAAGGTCCACCGGGGCCGTGAAATCAATATAAAAGTTAATGTTTGCAATTTTTATGGGATGGGTCATTAATTCATAGGTCTCCTGCAGGATTTCATGCAGATGCCTGGGTTCGAAATCCTCCTGGTCCTTTTTCGAAAATTCAAGCAAGCCTTTTACTATATCTCCGCAGCGTTTCGCCTCACCTTCGATGAGTTTTAAATGTTTGAGCATGGATTCCCTTTTGCTCGCGTATAAGTCGGGATTGTTTAGCTGTTTATAGATGAGCTTGGTATAAATGAGAATGCCTGATAAAGGGTTATTGATCTCATGGGCTACTGAGGATGACAGTTTCCCAAGGGAAGCAAGCCGCTCAATATGGATCATTTCATTCTGGGCTGCACTTAATTCTTCAGATTTCTTCTGGACTTTATATTCCAGTTGCTGGGACCAGTTTTCGAGTTCATTTGTCGCAGCCTGCAGGTTATCGAGCATCTCGTTGAAAGCCTGGGAAACCATCTTCATATCCTCCAGCTGGTTGGGCAGGATCTCCAGGCGGGTGCTGGTATCGCCATTGGCCACGGCCATGCTTGCTTTAACCAACGCATTCAGGGGTTTTTTTATTCTCCGGCGGGTGAAGATGATAAGAACTCCAAGCAGGACAAGAGTTGTGAGTATTGCCAGAAAGAAATACTCGGTCGAAGATTTCTGTATTGCAGAATCGAGTTCGGCCAGGGGAATTTTAATGATGAGGGAACCGAGGACCTCATCGCTGGCAGGGTGTGCATGGCAGGAACTCTCGTAACAGGATTTTTCGTTCAGAATGGGCAGTTTGATCAGCAGGTGGCGGCTGTCATTATTGTGATTCATCCTGCAATAGCTGTCGGCATTGATGATCTTATAATGCTTCCCTTTGCCGGGAAACATTGCATTAAGGTTGTTGTGGCAACTGATGCAGTTTGGGTTGCTGTGAGAATTGCTGGTATCGGAAGGAATGGATGTATAAACAAGGTTGTCTTTGCTGTCGTACATATTGACTTCATCTATCCCCGGCATGGTATTGATGATATCGAGGGTATTCTGGAGGGTGCTTTTATCATTTTCAAGCATGGAATGATATAAGGATCCGCCGACAATTGAGCCGATGTTATTGCCATTTTGCCTGATTACCGTATTCAGGTATTGTTCATTAACCGATCGGAAGATGATGCTGAACGAAACGAAAAGCAAAACCGAGGAAACAAAGATCACGAAAACAACCCGGCTGTAGATGGATGAACGGATCTGAACGTACTTTTTAAAAATTGACTTTATGGTACTATTCTTCTCCATACGTTGAATTTCTCTGCAATATAAAAAAAACCAGTGATTTTACACCGGTTTTTCCCCCAAACAAATTATGCAGAACCATGTTCTACATAGAAGTATTGATGAATTTTGTCTGAAAATCTTCCCAAACCTCGGGGCCAAGATCTGCCAGTACATGGTCTTTCAGTTCTCCCCCATCCTGCAAAATGATCACTGCATATGCCGGAGAATGTGGTTGAAGTGAAGCAGCAAGAAAATCCCTGAGACGTGTAAATTCATTGTTTAACCATTTCCTGTATTTATCGGCCATGGATAAAAATTCAATTTCTCTTGACCAGTTATCGGGCTGAATCCTGTATACCCATCCCTCTGAATATGGAGATTCATTGATCAGGGAAGCATGGGCAGGCAGTTCAAGGTTTTGTTCAATAATTGTCCCTGTAACAGGGGAATGGATGATCAGTTGTTTCCCTTTCTGAATGAGGATGCAAAGCTGGTCGCCTTTTTTAATCCTGAGTCCCTGTTTTCTTAATCCTATGCTTGTTATAGGACCGGTGATATGCTGCATAAAATCGTCTATCCCCACTTTCACTGTACCGTCCTGTTCCATGAAGGCCCAGGTATGGGATTTGTCAAAATAAAGACCTCCGGGAATGTCCATGTTCTGCTGGTCAAACACTGAGGGCTTTCCATGCAGGACGCCGCTTTGTTTAATCTTTGAAACTCTGTATTTCCTGATGACCAGGTCCAGGGTTAAGCTAACAGCGATCAGAACGAGCATGAGCAGGAGAATGATCCTGGCAGTGGTATTGGCGTCCTTCGGGGCCGCGGTATATAAAGGAGCGCTTATCAGTTTGTCCATTTGCGATTGCCTTTCATTGCTAACAAGATCTGAAAACCCGTTGACCTGGAGTAAAGCCTGCCCCGAAGTAAGTACCCAGTTCAAAAAAGCAAGCTCTGATTCGCCAGCAGGCTGGGTTTTGGATATACAATAAATATTATTGGTTAAAGTTTTCGGGTATTTCCCTATCCAAACTCCCCTGGTAAAATCATGGAAATTATCATAGATCTTCTCCATATAATCCATCTTCCCGTTACCGTTCTTGTCGATTGGCATCAAAAGCAGGTTCCCGGCAAAAGTCGAGGCGTTTGCATTGAGGATATCAGTCAATCTGCAAAAACCGATTGCATAAGGATCATTCTGAACAGCTGCAACCAAGGCATCCCGGTCAACACTTTTTATCCCCTCAATGCTTGTGGGGCCTAATTTGGTAAAACGGGAAACCCCTGCTTTTGTATAATTATCATCAAGGATAATAAACCTTACAGCTTCTGTCTGAGAATTATGAAGCAATGTCCCCCATTGCATTTTCCCGGGAACCTGAATACTGCTGGCCAGGGCCTTAGGGGAAATTCCCTGTTCGAAAATTTCCTTAAGGAATGGATTTTTGGGGCTTAGAACAGGGACGATAATTTCCCTGCCAACCACAAGCTGGAAAACCGGTGACTGCTTATCAGAGGAGGGCTGTTCATTTGAAATAAAACAGATATTATTTCCTGTCCTGATAATGGATTCCATCCCTGATGCTTCGGATTTGATCACGTCAATTGATTGGCCGGGATGGGCTGCTGAATATTCGCCGGCCCATTCGGTGGCCAGGCCGAACAGTTCAGGACTGCTGTAAACAGTGAGAGTGCCTGATGCGGGAGGATTGGATTTGCTGTTTACTGCATTGCTGCTGAGGCTACTGCAACAGAAAATGAGAAGCAGGCAGAGGGTGGAGATAAGTTTGGTTTTCATGGTATAGAGTTTCATATTCAGTGTACTATACCTATATCAATAATGATGCCAAAGCAAAAAAAGGATATTAAATATCAGAAAAACAGATGATTAAATAATCAGTGTTAAAAAAATAAACAGGAGAAAGTGTTGAATAAGTATACATTTAGCTGGGATGAGCCTTATAAAAGAATGAAAATCAGAATAATTACAGTCATTGTATAAATATTAAACATGTGATGAATAAATCAACAGTTGAAAAAATACTTGACGAAATCTATTAATAAACTTAATTTTACTACTAGTTGTAAAGAAATTTAAATGATTTTTGAAATTTATTCTTTAATTCATACTTATAATGAAGCATTTATGAAAAGGATTTTTTTAACACTTGCCATACTTATTTTTGGATCCAGTGTTTTTTCGCAAACAGTAGGCGTTGAATCGTCAGGCATGAGAACCGGAATTGTGATCACTTCACTTTCAACCGTTGATGACGAAGCCAATGCCATGGCAATACAGAGCGATGGGAAAATTGTAATTGCCGGATATTCCAAAACCGATTTTGCCGTAGTCAGATACAATACCAATGGAACGCTGGATCCTTCATTTGGTAAAGGCGGTATTGTAATAACCACTCTGAAAAGCGGTGATGATCACACTTCCGCTCTCGCTATTCAGCCTGATGGAAAAATTGTTGTTGCAGGCAGCACATATAACGGAAAAGCAAATGATTTTGCTGTAATCAGGTATAATGAAAACGGAACACTGGACCCTTCATTTGGAAAAGGTGGCATATCTATAACGTCTATAAATGAGGGGGATGATAATGCTTCCGGTTTGGCAATCCAGCCCGACGGGAAGATTGTTGTTGCAGGAAGCACGAATAACGGTTCAAATTTTGATTTTGCATTGATCAGGTATAACCCTGATGGCACGCTGGATCCTGCCTTCGGAACAGGTGGCATAGTGTCAATTGACATCAGGCAGGGCGATGACCAGGTGTCGTCAATTGCCATACAGGCCGATGGGAAGATTTTACTTGCAGGATACTCAAATACTGATCTTGCCCTGGCCAGGTTCAGGCCCAACGGTATTTTGGATACTGATTTTGGGAAAGGCGGTAAAGTAATAACTTCTATCAGGGATGGAGAAGATGAAGCTTCTGCAGTTTGTTTACAGCCTGATGGTAAAATCGTAGTTGCCGGAAGTTCAAATAATGGTTTGAATTTTGATTTTGCTGTTGTCCGATACAATATAAATGGAACTTTGGATTTTTCTTTTGGAAAAAGAGGGATGGTAATAACGAAGATCAGGGATGGGGATGATAAGGCTTCTTCAGTAGCCATCCAGGCCGATGGTAAAATCATTGCCGGGGGAAGTTCAAACAATGGGTCAAATTTTGATTTTGCATTGATCAGGTATTATCCGAATGGGACATTGGACCCGGCCTTTGGTGAAGGAGGTATAGTAATGACGGATATCCGCAATGGCGATGATCGTGCTAATGCAATCGCCATTCAGGCTGACGGGAAAATTGTTGCTGCAGGAAATTCAAATAATGGCTCCAGTAATGATTTTGTAATCGTCAGATATCAGGAAGGCGGTACTTTCGATTTTGATTTCGGACAGGGACGGAAGTAATAATTTTATCTTCTGAAAGGTCGTTGGCGATCTTAACCATAAAATACATTTTATGTACAAACCACAAGCTAAACCTGATTTTAACATCCCCGAAATTGTCAGCCAGTTCTCTACTCCCTTAATTATTTATTCAATTAATGAACTAAACAGAAAAATAACAGAATTAAAATCAGTGATACCTGCCGGTTCACAATTATTATATTCGGTTAAAGCCAATCCCATGCCATTTGTTATAAATCTGCTCAAACACGCGGGCTTGGGTTTTGAGGTTGCGTCGGCCGGGGAATTGCATCAGCTTATTAAATTAAAAGTATGCCCTGAGAGGATTGTACTTGGTGGCCCGATAAAAAGCAAGGAGGCAATAGCATCAGGCTTGCAGAATAATATCCTGTCATACAATGTTGAATCTGAACAGGATCTGCTAAACATTATGCGTGCAGCAAACCTGCCACTGAATATTTCCCTGAGGATTAATCCTGATTTCTCCAACCGGTCTTCTGAAATAAAGATGGGAGGTATTTCCTCCCAATTTGGCATAGATGAGAACCAGCTAATTCCCTTGATAAGAAAATACAGGAATGTTGTAAATATTAATGGACTCTTCATGTTCGCCGGTTCACAGTTCTTTGACGCGCAAAAAATTATTCAAAATACTTCCTTTTTAATTGAATTTGCAGAAAAGCATAAAGACGAATTCAACCAGCTGGATTTCCTGGATTTTGGAGGAGGGTTCGGAATAGTTGAATCAGCAAACCAGCCAGGATTAAACATGAGCATGTTAAAATCCGGCCTGGATGATTTGTTTGAAAGTAAAGAGCAATTCCTCGATACGATTAAATATAAATTTTTTGAAAGTGGCAGATATTTAACTGCAAGCTCAGCTATCCTGGTCAGCAGGGTCTTGGATATCAAATACTCCAAAGGCAAAAAATACATCCTTTTAGATACTGGCATCAATCATCTTGGCATAAGACAGCTGGATCTCAGGACACGTGAATCATTTATAAGCACTGTAAAGGAATACCATGAGCATTCACCGGCAATTCTTACAGGTGCCACTTGTACACCAATAGATGTAATTCAAAGTGAAAATGATTTTCCCGATGTAGCCATTGACGATTTGGTTCTAATACATAATGTTGGAGCATATACAGCCACCCTTTCGCCTTATAATTTTTGCGGATATACTTACCCGGCCGAGGTTTCAGTAAATGCCAGGGGTGATGTTTCACTGATCAGGGAAAGGGGAGATATTAAAAAATCCAGTGGCCCGGGATATAAATAGCCAATGGTATGAATACATTCCCTCATTCGGTTTCCGCCTATAAGGGGATGGAATTTACCGGGAGGGGTTAAAGTGATGAATAATCATTATAAATTAGCGAAAAGTTTGATTCGGTGAGCTGTAATGCTTATTTTTGAATTGATTAAGCGATAAGACTAGATTGAACGGCATTTAACGGATTATTCAATCCATGCAAATATGCTGAAAAATATTTTCAACGGGCGTACGCTGCTGGACCTGATTATCTATCTCCTGGTCCCCTTACTGATCTGGAATACCTGCCGTATTGTGCTGGGTGACTATTTAGCGATGCTTCTTTCAACAGTGCCGGGCGTTATCTATACCATCCTTACTTTTATTAAAGAGAAACAATACAGCGTGACAGGGCTGTTTATCCTGGCCACGATGATCATTGGCAGTACCATGGACATATACTCAAGGACTGCACACCAGATGCTCTGGAACTATGTTTATCTTAACATCGGGCTGGTCACGTTCTGGTGCCTGACCATGCTTACAGGCAAACCTATGGCATTGTATTTTTTTATTGATTATGCATTTCTCCACGGAGTTCCAAAAACCCATACCAGGGTACTCTACCGTCAAATGCCTTATTTCAGGTATTTTATGCTGCTGACAGGGTTCCTGGCTTTTCGTGACCTTTCGGATACCTTTTTAAGAATATTCCTGATCCATCACTATGATGTGCAGGGTTTTAATACGATCAAGGTCATCACCCAGGTTTGGAACACCATTACAACAATCATGTTTGTTTACGGGATTATTTTGATTATCAAAAAAATTCAACTTCATAAAAAAACGTCCTTACAAGAAGTACCAGGATCATAAATTAAATTTCACAATTCAAAATTCAGGTTATGGAAAATCAAAGAAAACGGTTCATCCCTACCCCGCCGAAAGGCCCCGCCTCAGGCAACATGCCCGGGAAATTGAAGAAAACGACAACAGGTAAAAGTGCCAAGGAACTTCCTGAAAAACCAGCAATGCCGGGTGTAAGCTTTCAAGGTATGGAAATGGTCGGCAAGATGAAGGAACAATTATGGGATCACCATAAGAAGTTTCATCTCGACGCAAATGGTGATTTCAAGCCCCACCTCATGGAAAAGGGCTTAAAACTCATGAAGAAATTCAAGGGGTAGAATTGATTTTTTCATATGGTTCAGGCGGGCTGTGGATACAACCCGCCTTTGTGTGTATTTTGTTAATCAGCAACAATATTCGTTATGGATAAAGCAGAAAAACCAGATACTTCAGGGTCGGCAGGAAACCCTGAGGAAATGAACCGTATGTTAAAGATTACCCGTCCACGTTACTGGATATCCCTCTCCGCATTGGGGCTGCTGACACTCGTGGCGATAATCTGGGGGATTTTCGGAAGCATTCCGCAGAAGATCGACGGGCTTGGCGAGATCGTCAGCGGGAAAGGCCTTCACGGGATTATTTCGCTCTACAGCGGGGGTGTTGAGGAAGTAGGATTTGACCTGGGTGAAAAAGTCAAAGAAGGAGATATTTTGCTTCACCTTTTGCAGCCTGAGCTAAGGCATCAGCTGATTGAACTTAATGCGGAACTGGATGTGCTGAGGTTACAGGATTCCTTGCTGCTAACAAGGGATTCGAAAGATTATCCCAATAAAATGAGGTTTTACAATCTTGAAGAGGAACGGCTGAAGGCTGAGCTTAAACATTTACAGGACCAGATCTCATTTTTTGAATTGAAGATGCAGCAGCAACAGGATCTCTGGGATAAAGGCCTTGCAACCAGGGAAAATTACGTTGAAGCTAAAAATCAGTTGTCCGAAGCTCATAACAAGCATACTCAAACAGAGCAGGCCGTTAAAACCAATGAGCTTGACCAGCAATCCTGGGACTATGACCGCCAATACAAACAGGAAGATTACCAGGGCCAGATCCAGATATTGAAGAAAAAAATTACCGACCTTCAGGATGATTATGACCGTCAGACTATTATGCGCAGTCCTGTCAATGGAATGATCGTCGACAAGTCGGTGTCAAATGGTGACTTTGTCAATGCAGGTACACGAATGATGGTTGTTGAAGATATAGGAAACGAGAAAAATCATCTTCTGGACCTGTTCATCCCTTTTAATTCAAACGCTGTAGTGGAACCGGGGATGAAAGTCATGATAGAACCCTTTACCGTAAATCATAACCTGTATGGCTGGCTGATGGGAAAGGTTGTGGAAGTCAATCACTTTGTTTCCAATACGAACTCTATTATAGATGAATTAAACAACCCTGACCTGGTAGCCCTTATAGAGCAGCAGGGTCCCACATACAGGGTGAAGATCGCCCTTATCACTGACTCATCCACCCTAAGCGGTTTCCAATGGTCTAATAAAAAAGGCCCCCCTTATAACATCAATACCGGCACCCTTTGCAGGGCTTCCGTCGTGGTAAAGCAAAAACCTCCCATCGACTATATCATTCCCATTCTGAAATCCTATTTCGAATAGTCCTCATCATCAATCAATCGAGACCTTGTCATGAGCAGCGAGCGTGTGAAAAAAAAGGTTCCGGTCAATCTTCAGATCGGGGAAAATGAATCCGGTGCAGTTGCACTGACTATGGTTTTTTCGTATTACCATTGCTATCCCGCCAAGGATACGTTGAATCAGGAATGCGGAGTTTCGGACAATTCAAAGATCCCTGCTGAACGCCTGATGAAGGTTGCTATTGCCCACTCCTTTAAATCGGAAGTGCGCCTTTGCAGCGTGGCCCAGCTGAAAACTATGCCAATGCCCGTAATCATTGGGATCCAGGGAGGGTATTACAGTGTTCTGACCGGGTATGGCAAGGAATTTTACCTCTTGAACGATACCCGTGAGGGGCAAAAAAAACTAAATGCACAGGACCTGGAGAACGTATTTGACGGAACGGTGGTGACCATCATCCCGGGGCCTGATTTCAAACCTGATAAAAACCGGAATATTTTTTTTGAAAGGGTATGGATCCGGATAAAGCCGAATCGGATCGACCTGGCATTTGTCCTTATCTGCGGTACAATACTTGTACTCCCTGCAATCATTATGGCAGGATTGAACAAGCTGTTTTTCGACGATATCATCAACCTGAATCAGCCTGGCTACTTTAGGCCCATGCTTGTCCTGATCGCGGGGCTTTTCTTTTTCAATGGCATTCTTACTTACCTGCAACAGAAGATCCTCGTCAAACTGGAGCTGAAGCTTGCCATCGTTGAATCATCGAAACTTCTGATGCATATACTGAAGCTGCCGATCCGTTTCTTTATGAGCCGGCAGCCAGGCGAAATTTTCAAACGCGTTCAACTTAACGACGACCTGGCTTCATTGCTTTCAACCGAACTAACTGCCACCATTTCAAACATGATCACGGTTGTGTTCTATGCGATCGTCATGATACAGTATAATCTCCTGCTTACCGTTATAGGTGTTACCGTGATCCTTGTAAACCTCTTGGTTCTCCGCATTATTTCCGAAAAACGCTCAACCCTGAACCAGTTGTTATTTGAACGCAACCAGAGTACATTCAGTACGGCCGGCGTGGGGCTTGAACAGATAGAAACCATCAAAGCCACGGGTTCTGAGAACGATTTTTACGGCTTGTGGTCAGGAAGCCTTACCAACGCGGTGGTGTTTGACCAGAGACTTAATGTAACATCCAACCTGCTTGACGCCCTGCCTGATTTCCTTTCAAACCTGAACAATATAATCCTTCTTACGCTGGGAGGCCTGCTGGTTATTTACGGGGAGATGACTGTTGGTATTTTCATCGCATTCCAAAGCCTGATGTCAAATTTTACCGGTCCCGTTAAATCAGTGGTTTCCATGGGAAGCGACCTGCAGGTGGCAAAGAGCAACCTGAATACCATACAGGATGCTTTATCAACCAATGAAGACATCTACTTCAAAAACGAGGTCAGCGACGATCCTGCAAGCCTCACTCCCGCGGCCTCCAAACTGAACGGGTTCCTGGATTTTCAAAATGTCACTTTCGGATATGACAGGTTCCGGGAGCCCCTGATAGAAAACTTTTCACTTCATGTGGAACCCGGGAAACGAATTGCCCTGGTCGGGGGCTCAGGTTCAGGAAAGTCCACCCTTGCAAAACTGGTTGCCGGCCTGTACCATCCCTGGGCAGGGGAGGTACTGTTTGACGGACGCGAGCGGACTGCTATTGCCCAGGATGTCATAAGAAATTCCGTTTCACTGGTAGACCAGGAAATTTTTCTTTTCAAAGGGACCGTCAATGACAATATTACCATGTGGAATAACACCCTGGCAACACCCGATATCATCCAGGCCACAAAGGATGCATGCATACATGACATCATCTCTTCGAGACCAGGGGGGTACAATGGAATCCTCATCAATGCAGGCAGCAACATGAGCGGGGGACAAAGACAGCGGATAGAAATTGCCCGCGCATTGGTTGTAAACCCGAGCATTCTTGTGATGGATGAAGCGACCAGCGCACTCGATGCCAATACCGAAAAGATCATCGACAACAACATTCGCCGCAGGGGATGCACAACCCTGATCATTGCCCACAGGCTAAGCACCATACGCGATTGTGATGAAATCATCGTCCTTGACAAAGGGAAAGTCGCCCAAAGGGGTACCCATGATGAAATGATCAAAAATCAGCAGGGGCTTTATTATAAACTGGTAAATCTCAACTGATATGGAGCCACAGGCGATTTCCGGATTTTATACCAGCAACGAGCAGTTGCCCAGCAACAAGGTTCGATCGTTGCATAGCGACAAACCGCTTGCTTTTTACCTGGAAACGGGTGAGGCCGACGTTTTCTACATGGAAAAACTTCCAACCGGCCCTGGACGCCGCTTGTTCCTCTTCCGCATAACGGCCCCCTTCCTGTTACCAGCTTTCTTGACGAACGATTCCATTACCCTTGTGCTCAGTGCATTAAATGCCAGTACACTGGGGATACTTGATCCCGGTTCAATGAACAGGCTGTTATCTGAAAACCCTGATTATGCAAGGTTTTTAATTGACAAATGGTCAATCGGAATCTCAGAGGCCCTGGATAATTTAGGCATATTATCACAGTTGAACGGGGAAATATCCGTGACTTCTTTCATGGCAGAGTTGCTGAAAAAATACAGCGGCTCAAATGAACAATTGCTGTCTTACTGGTTCAGCTTCAATAATGAGCGCATCGTCCCTGTGCTGAGGAAACTCTGTACAGAAGACCAGAAGATTTCACTTGAACATGTAAAAGACACTTATGCCTTCAGGAAGAACTCGGTTTATAATGCATTGAGCAGGTTCAAGTCCATTATTTCTGGGAAAACCACCGATGACCTGTTCGGTGACGAAAGGCGTGCATCCAGTAATATCGACGCTGCCGTAAATCCCAGGATGCTCCTGTTACAGACCTGCAAACTGATCGGTAAAGAAGAAAGAATAGAATTTGCTGACCCGGGAAACCGGATCAGCGGGAAACACGATTTTCTCTGGAATTTGCTCAGGGCTTCAAACATCCGTTCAAGGATGGTCACTCTTGACCCTCACTGGTGGACCAGTAATGCAGGTTCCATGCTTGGTTTTCTAAAGGATGGCCAGACGCCTGTCGCCCTTCTTTCCAAAGGAACCACAGGCTACTGGATGGTTGACCTGAAGAACCGGAAAAAGGAAGTGGTTCACGAATCGGTTAACCGCCTCCTTGATACAAAAGCCTATAGTTTTTTTACACCTTTCCCGAAAGGAAAACTCAACGGGAAAGACCTGTTCCGCTTCGCCCTTCAGTTCACATACCGCGATATCATCAGCTTTATGGTGATCGGAATTATCGGTGCTCTCCTTGCTCTTCTCATCCCGATTGTTGGAGGATATGTTTTCAATACTGTTATTCCGGGCGGGAATACGCATGAATTATGGCAGATCGGCGGCATCATGGTGATCTGTGTGATCACCATCGGGCTTCTGAATTTTGCCAAATCGATTGCGGTCCTCAGGATGGCAGGGAAAGCAGGGTATAAGCTGCAGTCGGCACTCTGGGACAGGATACTCTCGCTTAAAGTGGATTTCTTCAGGAATTACAGCCCCGGCAACCTGGCTGAACGAAGCATGGGCATTGAGCGAATTCGCGATACGCTGTCGACCACCGTTCTTGGTGCAATGATATCGGGCATCTTCTCGGTCTTTTATCTTGCCCTTTTATTTTTCTATGACCTTAAACTGGCTCTTCTTGCTCTTGTCTTGGGTCTTGTTGTTGCCGGATTTACTCTTACAATAAGCCTTTTGGCATATAAACATGTTGTGTTCATGCGCCGCATGGATGCCATGATCTCGGGCTTCCTGCTGATGGCTATCCGCGGAATTAACAAGATCAGGGTTACCGGCAGCAAAGAAAAAGTATTCTCGCTCTGGGCCGAACGCTATTCACAGCAAAAGGATCATTACCGCCAGAAACGGGTATTGCTGATGGTTGCTGAAATTTTTACCGTTACCTTTCCCGTACTCGCCTCCATGCTGATCTTCATCAGGGTATACAGCATCTTCAGGTCGGGACTTCCCGGCTTCGGCATAGGGGATTTTGTAGCGTTCAACTCCGCATACCTGAGTTTCCAGGGAGCATTGATCCAGACCTTCATGGTGACCGTCCCCCTTCTGAACATCAAGCCTACTTACCAGCTGTTTCAGCCGATACTTGAAGCCGACACTGAAGACATGAACGAAAAGCTGGATCCAGGAGAGCTCAGCGGCAGCATAGAGATCACCCAATTGAGTTTTAAATACCCCGATTCTCCCGACTGGAGCCTTAAAGATATCAACCTGACGATTCATCCCGGACAGTTTGTTGCATTTACTGGCAGTTCAGGTTCGGGCAAATCCACATTGATCAGGCTGCTTCTTGGGTTTGAAAATTATCATGTAGGAAGCATCCTTTTTGATAACAAGGAACTTGACGGACTTGACATCCGGGGGGTGCGGGATCAGCTGGGGGTTGTATTGCAGAATTCGAGGATCATGCAGGGGACAGTTCTTTACAATATAACAGGTTCTTCGTTGTACACCGAAGATGATGCCTGGAAAGCGGCTGAACTGGCAGGATGTGCAGATGAGATCAACAACCTGCCCAATAAAATGTACACTATCCTGCCTCCGGGAGGCGATACCTTATCGGGCGGGCAACAGCAGAGAATTATTATTGCAAGGGCATTGATACGCAACCCCAGGATCCTGATCTTTGACGAAGCAACCAGTGCCCTTGACAATGAAACCCAGCAGATCGTAAGTTTCAGTGTTGAGAAAATGAAAGCTACACGCATCGTGATCGCACACCGGCTGAGTACCATCATCAATGCCGACCGGATTTTCGTTCTCGATAAAGGCCAGCTTATCGAAGAAGGCACTTACCAGGAGCTCCTTGATAAAAATGGATTCTTTGCCGAACTGACCAAACGGCAGCTGGCATGATACTCTTAACCTGAAAATCGTTTTTGGAGAACATACAACAAACAAGGTGAACAAAGCGATGAAAAAGACCATACTGATTTTAGTCCTGCTTGCAGCGGGGATCACTGCTGCAACCAGCCAGCAGCTATTTAACTATGACTCCCTTTCGATTTTCCGTGTTTTACAATTTGGTCTTGAAACAAATTTCGACATCCGCCTGAAAAAACAAGTCCTGGGAGAGAGCCAGGGACAGTTAACCAGCTCCAAAGGTGCGTTTAATCCACAGCTCACATTAAATACTTACGGCTATTTGGGCACTGACCCTGCTGTCACATTCATGAATTCCTACTATCTTACGGGACAACTTCTGGTCCCGACCCGCCTGGGGATAAAATTTTATACAGGCTTCAAGCTTTCCACCGAAACCGAGATAATTTCGGGGGTCCCTGATTATTTTCCAAGCACAAACATGCCTGTCAATGCATCGGGGATGTGGGCCGGTGTAACCATGCCCCTGCTGCGTGATCTTGGAAAACATAATACCAGTAATGTAGCTTTCCTTTCGACCCTGATGATGAATAAATCCCAGAATGTTTCATTTTCGGATGAGATTTGCCGTTTCATTAAAAACACACTGACCTATTATTACAATGTCTATCAGCGGGCCAGGGTACTCAAGATACTTAAGGAAGCCAACAAGGATGCGAAAGAATACGTATCGGATATCAAGGCAATGATTACTGATGAGCAGATAGCCCAGGCTGAAATCTACCGCGCACAGGCTTATGAGTACAACATCAACCAGCAATATTCAGAAGCAAGAAACCAGGTCACAAACTCATTGTATGACCTTATCACATCAATTGGGATGAAAGGAACGCTCAGCACTTCACATCTTCCGCTTTTTCTTGATTCTTTGCCCGATCCGGGATCTTTCCCCGTTGAACGATATGGCAAATATATTATTAAGAACGTTGATTCCATGGTGGTCAATACCAGTTACTATAAAAGCCAGGAACTGGCGACTACGGCAACCATGATCGAAATGCAGGGAGCCAAGTACAATAAGATGAATGATCTTAACCTGGATCTCCGCTATTTGTATTTCGGAACAACGGCATACCAGCCTTTTTCGGATTTCAACCAGACCTTTTCAAGCGGATCACCCGGATCTTCGGTGAATCTTACCCTCTCCTACAAAATCCCTTTTAAAAATGAGGAACGAAAGGGCGAGTACCTGAGCAGGCTTTCATCCTACGAATTCAATAAAGTTCAGCTCGAGAAACTAAAATTCGATTCCAGGATGCAGATCTTTCAGCTCTTAAGCGACCTGGGGCACCTCATCCCCATATTTAAAAACCAGGTTGAACTTTCAATTCTTGAGAAAAAAACATATGATAATGAGATTCACAAGTTGAAAATGGGATCATCCACCCAGATCAATGTGATCAATACATATATGGATTATAATACCTCCCTCCTGAATCTGGAAACAGGACGACAGGCAATTATAACCAAGATTATCATGCTGAAATACCTGATCGGGGACTTTCCTGCAAATTCAGATCAGTTGCTGAGGTATAATCTCTGGGACTTCAGCGTTAAGTAAAACAATTAAACCGAGGGTGTTATTCAGGCAGCAACTAATAGATGAACAGGTTCATTCCCTTACATGAGGAGATCTTTCGGAATACGGCAGTCGGACCTGACCTGAAGGCCATCGAATTTCAGGATGAAAGTTTAAGTTACCCGGAACTGGACCGGCTTTCGACAAACCTCGCCTGTGACCTGAAGCAAAAAGGAATAAGTTCAGGGTCCGTAGCCGGGATTTATCTTACCCCTTCGGCCAGGCTTGCCATTTCGGTTCTTGCCGTTCTGAAATCCGGGGCGGCATATGTTCCGCTGTCAACTGCTTTTCCGGAAGACAGGATTCGGTATATACTCCGTGATGCCGGCGCAAGTCTGGTGATCACGGACGATTTACCGTCCCAGTCCTTTCATGATGATCATAATCAATGGTTCATTCCTGATTGGGCAGGACTGAACGACATGAGCAAAAAAAGAGAGCCGGAGCCGGCAAGCATTCAGGCATCTGATCTTGCCTATATACTCTATACATCAGGTTCAACAGGGAAGCCCAAAGGGGTGATGATAGAGCACCGTAACCTCAGCTATTACATCCACTGGTTCTGCAGGCATGTCATCCCGGCAACCGGGGTGGGGCTGCCATTGACATCTTCCTTCATCTTTGCGGCAGCCGTAACACAATTCTATTCCACTCTTTTATCCGGGAAAACGCTACATATCCTGGATCCATTGCTGATAAGGCAGCCCGGGAAGCTGGCACAATGGTATGCCTCCCATCCCGGTACGGGACTTTATTGCGTTCCTACACTCTGGTCGGAGATCCTTGATTACATGGAAACTGTTGACGCAAATGGTGCCGACAAGGCAGCGCCTTCATGTGTTTACCTGTCAGGAGAAGCTGTAAGCGATATTTTACTTAAAAGAACTTTCGGTTTATTGCCCGGCCTTAAGCTTTGGAACCTTTACGGCCCCACGGAAGCCACGGCCAACCTTACTGCCGGACCATTGCTCCCGGGTGAGGCTGCCCATATCGGGAAACCTCTTGAAGGAACAAGCATTTGTATTGCAGGCGATGACCTGCAAGCTGTTCTGCCTGGAGAAACAGGAGAACTTCTTGCCAGCGGGGATGGCATCGCAAGGGGGTACCTGAACCTCCCTGAACTCACTGATAGCGTTTTCGTAAACCTGAAAAGAAACGGAAAAGATACTGTAAGATATTACCGCAGCGGGGACCTTGTAAAGGAAGACGGATCAGGGAAACTGATTTACCTGGGGCGTAAAGACCAGCAGGTGAAAATACGAGGTTACCGCATCGAACTCCCTGAGATTGAGCAGGCCTTGCTGTTAATCCCTGAAGTAAGGCATGCTGTTGCAAAAGTGGTGAATGACAGCCGGAACGGGAACAGGCTATGTGCCTATCTTTCCTTCAAAGGAGACCTCTCCCTGCCTGTAAATGAGTTGCGTAAAATACTGATGCGCACTTTACCTGATTTTATGATACCTGAGGTCTTTGTTACACTCGAAAATTTCCCCCAGTTGCCCAATGGCAAAATTGACCGAAAATCCCTTCCGCTTCCGGGAGCCCGGAGGCCTGAACTGAGCTACCCCGTGGTTTCGCCTTCAACTGCTTCTGAAAAACAAATGTTAAGGATATGGGAAGAAAACCTGGGCCTGGAGGGCCTGGGGCTGGAAGATAATTTCTTTGACCTTGGAGGAAATTCGCTGAAGGCAAATGCATTGGCGATGGATCTGCAAGCCAGGGCTGGTATTCCTGTACAGATCAAAAACATTTTCGATTGCCCCAGCCCGGGGAAACTCTTAAAGCAGATTTCTTCGGATTCTGCCAAAATAAAGGTGCAACGAGCAGAAGTCTCCAAAAGCGAATCTTTGCCTATTGTACCATCCGCAGAGCTTTCCGTTAAGCATGAGTCCGGCCAGGTGAAGCAAACCGGACTGTCGGAAAACCAGAAAGCCTTATGGTTTATGCATCAGGCCGAGCCGGAACTTTCGTCCTATAATATCTTTTACTGTATAACACTCACAGGGACCCTGGATATCGTAAGGCTTGAGCAAGCGCTCAACCGGGTATGCGCAAGGCATGAACCCCTGAATACTGTATTCAGGTTCAGCAAGGCCCGGCCTGAGGGAATTATTCAGATTCAAAACGGTAGTATCCCTGAAATTTTCAGAACACAGACAGGCAGCGAATATGTTCCTGTTTCAGAAGCCCTTGAACATGCACGCAATGCGGCAAAGCAGCCGTTCAAACTGGAAACGGGGCCCTTATACCGTGTTATACTGTATAAAACCAGAGAGAACCGGCACCTGCTTGCTTTTATCGTTCATCATATCGTGTTCGACGGATTTTCGTTCGGGATCTTTTTACGCGACCTTTCATTTTTATACGATAATGCAGATACGCCTGAAAAGTCAGGGCCTGCTGATGGATCTTCATCTTATGCCGGATTTTGCCGGGAAGAACAAGAATACCTTGACGGGCCTGAATATACTGAAGACAAAAGATACTGGAAGGAACAACTTTTTCAGGCTCCTACATTCTTTGAGATCCCTACCGATTTCATACGGCCCGGCCTCCCCTCAAGGGAAGGAGGGCAACTCAGGAGAATGATCAGCCCCGACACCAGATCGGGCCTCAGGAAGCTCAGCGACATTCACGGCACAAGCATGTTCATGACCTGCCTGGCAGCATTTTCAGTTTTGCTTTACCGTCATTCGGGCCGTACCGATTTTCTCATCGGCAGTCCTGTTGCAAACAGGTTTAAAAAATCCTTCCTGTCAGGGATAGGGTATTTTGTAAACACCATGCTGTTCAGGACAAGGCTTGATCCCGGGAGTACGTTTTCAGGATTGCTGGGATCAGTAAAAGACCTGGTCCTTGAAAACCTATCGCATTCGAGGTTCCCTTTAAGCCATCTTACCGAAATTCTCAACACCGAAAGGATACAGGGATCAAACCCGTTTTTCCAGCTCATGTTTGCTTTTCACGAGACTCCATGGGAATTTTCAACAGTTGCTGGTGTAAGCGGGAAAGCCAGGGAAGAATTTTTCGGACGATCGAAATTCGATCTTTTTGCCGAGATCTTCGACAGCCCGGGAGAGACTGAAATAGTCCTTACCTATTCGTCGGGCCTTTATCATGAAGGTACAATGGAAATTCTGCTTGACCATTTCATACAGATCATTGAGCAGATATGCATTGCACCTGAAACCAGGGTGTCGGCTTTTAACCTTATTTCGGGCAGGGAGTTCAGGAGGATAGTTTATGAATGGAACCAAACTGCTGTTTCGCATAATGCAAAAGGAACTGTAAACGACCTCATTGCCCTGCAGGCAGCAAAGACCCCTGCACTTCCTGCCCTGGTTTCGCGAAAGGAATTCATAACTTACGCAGAAATGGACCGGAGGACGGCAATCATGTGTGCGAACCTGCAGTTACTGGGAGTTGGAAGGGGGGTGCCTGTGGGTATACATATGGATAATTCCCCCAACATGCTGATCTGCATCCTGGCAGTTTTCAGGACAGGCGGCATTTACATCCCCCTCGATCCCTGGTATCCTGAAGAAAGGCTTCGTTATATCACAGAGAAGACTAAAATAAGATTTCTCGTCGTTGATGAGGAAGCTCAAAAGGAAAGTAAGAAGAAGCTGGCCGGGCAGGTTATCCCGGTAAGCGATCTGTTGAATGAAGTGAGTGGACAGGTTTCCGGCATTACACCCGAATCTGGTCAGCCTGAGGATCTTGCCTATATCATTTTCACATCCGGTTCAACAGGCAGTCCAAAAGGAGTGATGATACGCCACGACAGCCTGCTGAATTTCCTTGTATGGATGAAAAAAGAATTGAATGTTTCGGACAGGGATACTTTTCTCTCCACCACTTCCATCAATTTCGACATCTCGTTTCTTGAGCTGTTCACTCCGCTCATCAGCGGCGCAAGGCTTGTACTCGAGAAGAGGAGTGAAATACAGGCACCCGAAAGGATTGAAGCCATCCTGAACGAAATGCAGGTTAATACGGTCCAGTTTGTTCCTTCAGGTTTAAAGGCCTTATGCGATGCAGGGGTTTTAAAACGTGCAAGGTATCTGGAAAACATTATTTCGGGAGGTGAGAAGTTGTCCAGGCCTCTGCAGGAGCAGATTCTGAAGGATTCCGGAGCCGGCCTGATCAACCTCTATGGACCCACCGAAGCCACCGTATACATGGCATACTGGCATTGCCTGCGGGGCAGTACCCTGAGGATGGTCCCCATTGGTCATCCCATCAGCAATGCCCTCATCTACATTCTTGACGAAAATCTTAACCCGCTTCCTGCAGGGATCCCCGGGGAAGTATATATAGGCGGTCCTGTGCTTGCAGAGGGGTATTTTGAAGATCCCATACAGACAGGATCCCGTTTTCTTCCCGACCCTTTTACAGGAGACCCGGCCAGCAGGATTTACAAAACAGGGGACCTGGGTCGCTTTCTTTGGGACGGAGCCGTTGAGTTCCTGGGCAGGATTGACCAGCAGGTAAAACTGAGGGGATTTCGCATCGAACCAGGTGAAGTCGAGTCAACCATCCTTCGTTTTCCAGGAATAAAACGTGTTGCTGTTGACGCCCTGGAACATAAGGAAGAAGACGTCCGCCTGACAGCATTTATAGTACCCGAACCCGGGATGACCATACTGGAGAATGAACTGAGGGATTTTCTGAGGCTTCATTTACCTGCCTATATGATCCCCGGGAGCTTTATCATTGCACCCTCTTTCCCTTCGCTTCCCAATGGCAAAACAGATTTTAAGGCCCTTTTGAACCTGAGACCCGGCTCGCCTGTAATTCCTGACTTTATTCATCGCCGCATGAATGAAACCGAGCTTTTCCTTTCGGGTATTTGGAAAGAGATCCTCGATCACGAGTCATTCACGCCCCAGGATAATTTCTTCGAGGTGGGAGGGCATTCCCTTTTACTCGTCAGGATGAAAGACCTCATTGCCGGAAAACTGAAAACCGAGGTCAGCATTGTAGACCTCTTCCATTACCCTTCGATAAGAAGCCTCGCTGCATTCCTGCGAAAAGACAAACCCGATACGGCCATGGACGATATTGCCAAACGGGCGGCAATGCGCAACAGGAACATCAGGCAACAGATCATGAAACGAATATTCCCCGATAACAACCAATCCTAAAAACACTGCATTATGAAATCAGATGAAGTCAGGAACCTTGAAGGCAAAGTTGCAATAATCGGCATGGCCTGCAGGCTGCCCGGTGCAAAGAACATCAACGAATACTGGAAGAACCTCCTCGACGGCCTTGAAACCCTGAATACTTTTACAGATGAAGAGCTGATCGCAACAGGAGTGGATCCGGCGGTTTTCAGGCAGCCGAATTATATCAGGAACCGTGGCATTATCAATGGCGCTGAGTATTTCGATGCTGAATTTTTCGGGTATACCCCGCGTGAAGCTGAACTCATGGATCCCCAGCAGCGTGTCTTCCTGGAATGTGCATGGCATGCACTGGAAGACGCCGGCTGCGACCCTTATAATACCAGGGAGCATATAGGAGTATTCGGGGGCACAGGCACTCCTCTTCACCTGGTTGAGACCATGGAAAATCCCTGGGTAAGGAAAAATGCCAGCGGGGCCTCGATTGTGACAAGCAACGACAAGGACTACGTAACGACAAGGGTGTCATATAAGCTGAACCTGACCGGTCCCAGCGTTAATGTCCAGTGCGCATGTTCCACTTCCCTGGTTGCCGTGGTAACGGGGATTAACAGCCTGATGAACTACCAGAGCGATATGATCATTGCCGGGGGAGCAACCATAGAGATCCCCGAGAGGCACGGTTACCTTTACCAGGCCGGGGGGATGGAGTCGGCCGACGGGCATTGCCGCACCTTCGACAAGGATGCAAACGGAACCGTTTTCAGCAGAGGCTGCGGGGTTGTCGTCCTCAAAAGGCTTGAAGACGCTCTTCGCGACCATAATAATATTTATGCCGTTATCCTTGGAGGAGCCATTAATAACGACGGGAATAAAAAAGTGGGATTTACAGCGCCTTCGGTCGAAGGCCAGGTGGAAGTCATCACCGAAGCCCTTGCCTTATCGGAGATCTCTGCAGATACGATAAGCTATGTTGAAGCCCACGGCACTGCTACGCCCATTGGCGACCCCATAGAAGTTACTTCACTTTCTGAGGCTTTCAGGAAGTATTCCAACCGTAAACAGTATTGTGCCATAGGATCTGTAAAGACCAACATAGGGCATTGCGATATCGCTTCGGGCGCCGCAAGCCTGATCAAAACCGCGCTATGCCTTAAAAACCACAAGATCCCCGCCTCTCTCCATTTTAATACGCCAAACCCGAAGATAGATTTTCAGAGCAGCCCCTTCTTTGTCAATACTCAACTCCGAAACTGGCAGCCCGAAAACGGCACACCCCTTCGTGCGCTTGTAAACGCCTTCGGGGTCGGTGGAACGAATGCCTGTATTGTTCTAGAAGAAGCCCCGGCCCCGGACAAGGAAACCAATGAACTGCCCTGCGACCTGCTGCTGTTTTCGGGCCGCAGCGTGAACGCGGTCGCCGCAGCACAGGCGGAGATCAAAACTTTTATTGAAGTGAATCCTGAAGCTGATCCGCATTCAATTGCATATACATCACGGCATGGAAGGCATCATTTTCTTAACAGGACGGCCATACCGTTCAGGAGCAAGGAAGAACTGCTTGCGTCTCTCGGTACCAAGACCGCGGCAACTATTAAGTCAGAGGAAAAAAGACAGGTGGTTTTCATGTTCCCCGGCCAGGGGAACCAGTATATAGGGATGGGGCAGCCATTGTACGAAACCCATGAAGTGTTCAGGCAAACCATAGATGAATGTGCCGGAATACTGAAAGAAGAGCTGGGGTTTGACATCCGCAGCGTTTTATTCCCTGCCTCAAGCAGCGAGGAAACAGCTTCAGCCAGGATCAACGAAACCTATATAACCCAGCCTGCATTGTTCATAGTAAGCTATGCACAGGCAAAGCTGCTGATGTCGATGGGCATTGAGCCTGACATAATGATAGGCCACAGCGTGGGGGAATATGTTGCAGCCACACTTTCAGGAGTATTTTCACTGAAGGATGCACTCAAGGCAGTAGCCCGGAGAGGGCGCCTCATCCAGGACCTTCCCGGGGGCGCCATGCTTGCAATACTGCTCACCGAAGAACAACTGAATCCCATCCTGCCCGAAGGTTTGGAAATAGCGGTGGTAAACAGCCCGGGATTATGCGTTGCCTCAGGACCTGTTGACATCATCGACCGGTTTGCAGCGGAGCTCAATAAATCCAAAACTTTCAATAAAAAAATTCCGACTTCTCATGCCTTTCATTCGGCCATGATGGAACCTGCATTGCCTGCTTTCGCGGAGCTTTTCAGGGAAATCAGGCTTTCGGCCCCGTCCATTCCCATCGCTTCCACCGTAACTGGGCAGTGGCTAAGTGCAGAAGAAGCCACCAATCCCGATTTCTGGGTGAAACATGTACGCAAGACCGTTCGTTTCGGCGATGCAGCTAAGCTTTGCCTGGATGCATCCCCTGCTGTTTTTATTGAATCCGGACCGGGACAATCCCTGGAATCGGCAGTTAAACGCCAGCTTTCAAAGGACAGCCCGCAAGGTGTGGTCAGCACTATCCCTTCAGCAGACACAAGGCTTGATGCACTGCTTTACTTTTATTCCTCGCTTGGGCAGATCTGGGCCGCAGGAGATTATGTTTCATGGAAACTGTTTGATAAAACCAGGAAGAACCTGGCCTCTTACCCTGCTTATCCTTTTGAACGCAAACCATACATCATCGATTTTTCACGTAAAGAAGGAGCCAGATCCAAATCCGAGAATAAAAAGAAACCAAACATCAGCCAGTGGTTCTATATTCCCGGCTGGAAAAGGACAGCGCCTCCCCGGATGATACCGGTTAACGGGATGGCCACCGCAGCGCAGAATTCCGAGAAAGCATGCTGGTTGCTCTTTGCCGATGAAACGGGTTTGTGCAAAGAAATTGAAACTGAACTTACCGCTTCAGGGCTTCCTGTTTTCCATGTAGTTAAAGGCAAAGAGTTCGGATACAAAGGCAATGGATTTGTTCTTGACCCGGGCCAGAAAGAGCATTACTTTCAGCTGATCAGGACCCTCAAATCAGAAAACCATGAGCCCGGCCATATCGTGTATGCATGGAATTACGGCAGGGAGCCTGAAGCCGGCCATCTTAACCCATTGCTGTCGGAACAGCTGGCAGCGGATCATTTCTACGGCCCCATGTATCTTGAGCAGGCTCTTATCAGCGAAGGGCTTGTCAAAAACCAGTTCATGGTTTTCGTTGTAAACCATTTGTTTGATGTGACGGGCGAAGAGATACTGGCTCCCGAGAAGGCGCTGGCAGCGGGACCTGCCCGTTGCATTTGCCAGGAACATCCCGGGGTCATTTCCCGGCTGTTGGATCTTCCTTCCGTTAACGGTTCAATGCAGATCAAGGAACTCTGTTCCGCAGTGATTAATGAATGTCGTTTGCCTGCGGATGAGACGGTCGTGGCATACCGTCATGGTTACCGCTGGATCGAAGATTATACGGCTGTTTGCCCGGATGAAGGGGGATTATCACAAACAGCGCTTAGTGAAAACGGCGTATACCTGATCACTGGAGGAGTAAGCGGTGTTGGGATGGAGCTTGCCAAATTCATTGCCCGTTCGGTAAAATCAACCCTGGTGCTAACCCATCGTTCAGCAATGCCTCCCCGCAGCGAATGGGCGGCGATAGCCGAAAGCCAGGACCCTGAAGATATTGCTGCAATGAGGGTTCGTGATATCATGGAACTGGAAGCAAGCGGAGCAAAAGTGATACTTGCCAGGCTGGATGCCTCGGACCACGAAGGAACTCAAAAGCTGGTAGAAAAGATTGAGAAAGAAAACGGACAGATCAGGGGAGTGCTGCATTCGGCCGGGATGCCGGGAGCCGGTGTCATCGCCCTCAAGGAAAAGGAGCAGGCCGACCTGGTATTAAAATCCAAGTTCCATGGAACTATAATCCTTCATGATATTTTCAAAGACAGGAAGCTTGACTTCTTCTTCCTGTTTTCCTCGGTTTCATCCATTTTCGGGGAAGCCGCCAGGATAGACTACTGCGGATCCAATTCCTTCATGGATTCCTTTGCACAATACAGGAGAAGGCTGTTAAAAGACGGAACCCTCTCGATAAACTGGGGGCAGTGGGGAGTCGTTGGGATGGCCGCAAACTGGGAAAAGACCAAGGCTGAAAAAAAACAGCAGCTGCAATCAGGCAAGACCCTTGTGCAAAAAGAAGCGAGGAACGGCATCAGGTTGGAATTAATGTCTTCGGAACATGAAGAGGATACCTGCATCATCGATCTTGACCCTGAACGGGACTGGGTTCTGGGCTCTCACCGCTTATCGGGAAAGCCTGCATTCATTGGTATTTCGGCCCTGGAAATACTTGAACAATACATACAGGTCAAGGGGTTTGAGGGACATCCCAAAGTCTCGAGCCTGTCGTTTGTCACTCCTCTCATATACGATCCGGGAATAAACCGTAAACTGCGGCTGATGGTGAAGCCATCGGGCAATATGCTGTTGTTCAGGATCAGCAGCAGGGAGGAGAAAGCTGATTCCACACGTGAGATCTGGATGGATCACGTAAAGGGAGAATTCATGGTTTCAGGTGAAATGCCATCCGCCGACATTAATATTCCTGAATTATCAAAGAATATAGAAGGACAGGTCGACAACCAGGGTCACTTCCTCGAATTACTCAATGATGAAGGCCGGCCGGTATTGAAATATGACAACCGCTGGGACTGCAAGCTTTCAAACCAGTATAACGGGAAGGAGTTCCTTATTGAACTCAGGCTCAGGGATGAATTCCATGAAGACCTGAAACATTTTTCTCTGCATCCTGCAATGCTTGATGTGGCCACATCCTGCTCCATTCCATTGGTTGAGAATGCATTATTTCTGCCATACTCGTACAGGGATATTAAGGTATACCAGTCGCTGCCTGCACATTTCTGGTGCTATGCAAAACTGAGCGATGAGTGGAAACGAGGGGATGAAGAAATGAAATTTTCTGTAAAGCTTATAGATCCCGGGAACCATCTTCTTCTGAGCATTGGACAGGTTTCGTTCAAACGCCTGGTTCAGAACCTGGGCAAAGCAATCCAGAAACCTGAAGCAGATGAAGCTCAGAAACCTGCGAAGGACATGAGCTCTTTTGCCGGGAAGAACGATATCCTGCCCGAAGAAGGGGTTGAAGTATTCAAACGCCTGCTCGCTTTCATGGAATTCCCCCAGCTGGTGATCAGTACCACCGACCTGAACCAGGATATTATAGAAGAAAGGCCATCGTATAAAAAAAGGGAAAAACAGGAAAAAGAGGAGGAGAAAAGCGAAGGCGCATCGGCATATGAAAGGCCGCAGTTGTCAACACCTTTCGAGCCGCCTGTTAGCGAGATTGAAATCGCCGTGGCGGGCATATGGAAAGGCATACTGGGGATAGATAAGATCGGGGTGAACGATACCTTTATGGAACTCGGAGGGAACTCACTGCTTGCCATACAAACCATTTCGAATATTGCGGATGAGTTCGACCTTGAGCTCCAGCCGAACGTATTTTTTGAGAACCCGACAGTAAGAGGGTTGTCGGACAGGATAGTGGAAATGATTATTGCCCTGAAGGGATCCGACGAGATCGAGGCAATGCTGAAGGAGATGGAAAATGAAAAATGAGGAATTGCTGAAAAAGATAGCGGGCCTTTCGTCTGAACAAAAGGAGATGCTTCTGAAAAAGATCGGCTACTCTACTGGAAAGGCCGGCGAAGAAGCAAGCAAGCCTGTGCCGGCAAAACCTGTTGATTGGGATTGTTTCTCATGCAGCATGGGCAATCCCGGCTCATTGAATATTAGTTTTGAAGAGGCTAAAGTCGCCGATCCACAGGAAGGTTATTTACAGGTGAGGGCCAAAGCCGCCAGCCTTAACTACAGGGATCTGATGATAGCCATGGGCCAGTACCCTGAGTCTCCCGGCGTACCCTCCAATATGGGATCCGATTATTCCGGAGTGGTTACCCGTGTTGGCAAGGGAGTGGATGGTATAAGGGAAGGAGATGAGGTGATTGCTTTGTCGGCAGGCACATTCATAGACGGGAAGGTGCAACCTGGCAGCCATTTTATCAATGTGTTCAATGTTTCGGAGCTGCAGCTTGTGCCTAAACCCCCGGGCCTGAGCTTTGCAGATGCTGCCGCCATACCCACGGTTTTCCATACTGCTTTTTCGGCCCTGGTAAGGCTGGCAAACATTGCCGGCGGGGAATCGGTGCTGATCCACACCGCCACCGGGGGTGTAGGCTTAGCCGCAATCGAAATTGCCAGGTGGAAAAAGGCTGAAATTTATGCAACGGCAGGCAGTCCTGAAAAAAGGGAATTCCTGAAGCAAAAGGGGATAGTTCATCCCATGGATTCAAGATCCCTTTCATTTGGAGACGAGATCATGGAATTAACAGGAGGCCGCGGAGTTGATGTGCTGCTGAATACGCTTTCGGGAGATGCCATGATGAAAGGAATTGAAATTCTTGCACCCTTCGGCCGCTTCATCCAGCTGGATAAAAAAGATATTGCGAGTAACACACTCCTGCCGATGACCCTGTTCAGGAAAGGGATCACTTTTGCCGTTCTCGACATTTCGTTGTACCTGTTGCGGCCCGCGAAGCTAAAGGAACAGCTGATGGAGATAACCAGGCTTTTCAATGAGGGTGTTTTTAAACCTCTTCCTTGTGTGACATATCCTGTTGGAGACCTGAAAGAAGCGCTGACTGCCATGTCACGTTCGAAACATATTGGAAAACTTGTACTCATTTATCCCTGTTAGAATAGACTATTGGCCAAGGAAGATAAATCGCTGAATGAACGCTTGTCGGGATTAAGCCCCGGCCAGCTTAAATACCTTCTGAGAAAAGGAAGGGACGGGTCTGCCCCGAGACCCGGGAAACCCCCTAAAATGGGAAGGAATGAAGCCGGTATCTACCCCCTTTCAAAGGCCCAGGAAAGGATGTGGTTCCTTAATATGCTTACCGAAGGGGAAGCACTGTATAACAATCCTGTTGCATTAAGGATATCGGCAGAATTCCGGCTGAATATTGATATCCTGGTTCAGAGCCTGGGCATACTCACCGAAAGGCATGAGATACTGAGGACGTCGTTTCATGAAGAAGAAGGAATGCCTGTTCAGCAGGTCCATACCTTTGGCAAACCGGAAATAATCTACGAAGATCTCCGTCAGCTGCAGTCCGGCGAGAGGGAAGCTAAAGCCATGTCAGAAGCCGTTGAGCACGGGAAAACCTTAATCCCCCTGGATGCGCTTCCCCTGCTGAGGTTCAAGGTTCTTCATTTGCAGGACTCCGAATACATGCTTCTGATCAATCCGCATCATATTATCTCTGACGGCTGGTCCAATGCTTTGTTTGCAAAAGAACTTTCGATGACCTATGCTGCATTGGAGAACAGGGAGACGCCACCATTCCCGGTCCCTGAGTACCAGTACATCGATTTCGTGAAATGGGAGAGGGACTGGATGTCAACACCGGCATACAAGGAGCAGCTTCAATTCTGGAAAGCCCGGCTGGAAGACCTTCCTGAGCCTCTGCGCCTTCCGCTTGATTTTCAAAGGCCGGTCATCATGTCATACCATGGGAACAAAGAGTTCAGCTCACTTGATGCCGAAGAGACCGATATCCTCAGGCAGTTCTGCCAGCGGGAAAATATTACCTTGTTTCACCTGCTTTTCGGAGCCTTCGGGCTTCTGATGTCAAAGTACAGCGGGCAAACCAATATCATGGTCGGCGTTCCAGTAGCCAGGCGAAACCAGCTTGCTTTCCAGCAAACCATGGGGCTTTTTATAAATACCCTTCCTATGAGGGTAAAAACCGACGATCATATCAGTGCAATGGATTTCCTTAAGGAAGTCAGGGAATCCTGCCAGCAGGCTTTCATGCGGCAGGAACTGCCTTTTGAAAAACTGATTGAAGAGTTGAACCCACACCGCAGCCTGAGTACAAACCCTGTTTTCCAGGTACATTTCGTTTACCAGAACATCCCTTCTTTATACAGCGTCAAAGGCCTTTCGGTCAAACCCCAGAGCATAGATTATTCGTATTCGAAATTCGACCTGAATTTCTGGGTAGAGGAAGCCAACCAGGGCTTGATCCTTTCGGTGACTTATCCTGCAGATATTTTTCTGCCCCGGACCATACAGAATCTGCTGGCAAATTACAAGACGCTGCTCTCATCCTTTATCAGTAGCCCTAAGGAAGAATGCGGCAGCCTGGTATATTTTCCCATGGCAGAGCGTTCGGTTTGCTTCGGCAAGGCCACGGCAGATTCCGAACCCGGACTACAGCAAGCTTCCACATGGCTTGATGAATTTAAAGTCCGGGCAAGGTCGGAGCCCGGGCGGATGGCAGTGCGCGACCTGGTTCAAAGGATTTCATACATAGAGCTGGATTCAGATTCAGATCACCTTGCAAACATACTAGCCGGGCATGGAGTTGTAAAAGGGGACCTTGTAGGTCTGTTCCTGCCTCGTAATGCCTCACTGGTAATCTCCATCCTGGGGATATTTAAAGCCGGTGCGGCCTATGTTCCACTGGACAGGAATATGCCCCCCGGAAGGCTGAAATTCATTGCCGATGATGCCTCGCTTAGACTGATTATCGGTTCGGAGGAGTTAAAGGGTGCAATTGCCGGGACAGAAGTCCCTGTTCTTCTGTATAATAAGATGATGGCCGGAAAGCAGGAAAACGGTCAAAAAAAAGAGGAGGAAGCCATCGCAAAAACTCCAGGGCCGGGATTTTATGACCAGGGGGATTTAGCCTACGTGATATATACTTCAGGGACTACAGGGATTCCTAAAGGGGTTTGCATAGGATCTGACCAGCTTCTGAATTATTCCAGGGCCGCTTGGAAGCGGATGAACCTGGATGCCGGGGATTCTTTTGCAACTATCTCTTCCATTGCCGCCGACCTTGGCAACACAATGATATTCCCCCCCCTGATCCATGGAGGTGAGGTGGTCATAATCCCCGAAGACCTTACGACTGATGCTTCCCTGCTTGTCAGCTGGTTTGAGAGCAGCCCGGCGGATTGCCTGAAAATAGTGCCTTCGCATATGCAGAGCCTGCTTCATTCTTCAAGGGCCGGCAGCCTTCTCCCGAAAAAACTGCTGATGTTGGGAGGCGAGAAATGCGATGCAGGAATTATCGGGCAAGTCAGGAAACTGGCCCCTGAACTCAGGATCATTAATCATTACGGACCTACGGAAGCCACGATAGGCTCCCTTACCTGGGATATCCCTTTTGAATCTGGTCAAGATGCGCTTTCTTTTCCAATCGGATTTCCCCTTGATAATACCTCAGTATATATCTCGGGCAGGGATCTGCAACTTGTCCCTAAAGGTATCCTAGGGGAGATTATTTTAAGTGGAAAAAATATTGCCCGGGGGTATCTCAACCGCCCACAGTTAACGATTGAGAAATTCGCAGCTGATCCGTTTTCTGCAGGTCATCGTATCTATCATACAGGAGACCTGGGAAAGATGAATGAGGACGGGTCTGTTGTTTTTTTAGGACGGATGGACCAGCAGATTAAGATCAGGGGCTTCAGGGTCGAGACCAGTGAAATAGAAGCCTCGCTGAATACATATCCTGCAGTTGAACAGTCTGTAGTACTTGTTCCTGAAAATGTTCCTTCGCCGGGTTCCGTGGAGGCTGCCATCAGCCTGAAACAGGGATTTGTTTTTAATGAGAATGAACTCAGGCAATGGCTTTCATCGCATCTGCCATCGTATATGATCCCTTCAGCTTTCCATGTAATAGACCATTTCCCGATAACTTCGAACGGGAAGACAGATTTAAGGGAACTGCAGCGCATGACGAAAAAAAGCATGGTCCATGCAGTATCATCGCTGCCGCCCAGGGACCTTACCGAGCTGAAGCTTCTGAATATTTTCAGGGACGTTCTCAAAGCTGAAGTGAACGGGATTGACGCCGGGTTCTTCGACCTTGGCGGGCATTCACTCCTGGCCATCCAGCTATTTGCCGCGATTGAGAAAGAGTTTCATGTTCACCTTCCCCTGTCTACCTTATTTGAGAGGGAAAGCGTTGCAAAACTGGCTGAACTTCTCAGGGAGTCAGGTGCAAAACAAAAACCGTCCTCTCTTGTCACGATCAGGCCGGGCACAGAAAAAAAACAATTATTTATGGTACACCCTGCCGGAGGAAACGTGCTCTGTTATTATGAGCTTGGCAGGGAGCTGGAAATGGAATTTACGGTTTACGGCTTGCAATCCGCCGGCCTGTATGGAAAAGCCGTGGAAACTGTGAGTGAGCTCGCAGGACTGTATCTAGAAGAAATATGCCTGCCCGATAGTATCGATAATGTTGTATTCGGCGGATGGTCGATGGGAGCTCTCATAGCCTTTGAAATGGCAAGGCAGGTGAGAGACAGTATGGGTAAAAGCCCGCGCTTGCTGATCATCGACCAACTTGCTCCACTTGAAGACCGGGGCGATACTCCCAACACCGGTATTGACCCGCTTGAACGCATGCTGGTTTTTGCAGGCAAGGTTGCCCACCTTGCAGGGCGGCCGCTGGGTATCAGCGTATCAGATTTACAAGGGAAAACACCGGAACATCAGTCGGAAGTTTTTCTTAAAGCCTTTAAGCTGGTCAACCTGGTTCCGCCCGATTTGGGTTTGAATGATTTTCACGGATACCTGGATCAGATGATACTCCATAATGAAATCACTGCTGCCTGCCGTCCCGGCTTTTTCGAGGGGAGGACTCTTCTGGTAAGAGCCGAAGACGCTTTACCGCTCTTCGAAGGGGAGCACGGAGTCCCTGAAAGGGCGGCTGATCTGGGCTGGGGAAGGTGGGTCAGGGATAATCTGACGATCAGGGACATCCCTGGTAACCATGTTTCGGTTATTTCACAACCCTATGTCAGAGAGATCGCCCTTGCACTCAGAAAATGGATGGATCCCCCGATATGATACCAGCTTTAACTTCAATGGTAAGGTTTTCTTCGGTAAATGAAGAATTTGCGGCCGGCCTTGCCGTCTTTCCTTCATTAACGGAAGATGAACTTGACAGGAATGTTTCCCTGTTTCTTCATCCTGATGAGATCCGCAGCGGGCTGAGTTTTGCCTCGGATATCCGCCGGCGTTCTTTCCTGCAGGGAAGGATTGCAGTGAAAATGGCAATGAAAACAATCTTTCCTGATATCATTTCTTCAGAAACAGCTTCAGGAAACAGCAGCCTGGGGGAACCTTTTCTTAAAAGCCTTGCCATGCCTTATGGCATTTCATTGGCCCACAGTGAAACATGGAATGCAGGATTGTGTTTCCCGTTTTCAGTTCCCATGGGGATAGACATTGAAACCATTTCTCAGAAAAACGGTCCTGTCATCAGTTCGGTGCTCAGCAATCATGAAAAAGAACTCTGTAAACAGGAACCAGATCCGCTTTGGTTCCTCCATTTACTGTGGACTGTGAAAGAAGCTCTTGGCAAGGCGATCAGGCTCGGATTCCGGGCTCCTGTGGAATGGTACGAGACAGAGAGTACCCAAACCCTCATTGCGGGGAATCAGTTACTCCGCCTGTGCCGGTTTAAACATCTGTCGATGTTCACCACAATTACACTAAACCTCCCCCGGGGTATTCTTTCAATAGCTTTCCCGGCGGAAAAGAATCTTGAGCAGGCAATGATAAGGCTGGCCGGATTACAGCCTATTTCATGAGCTCCTTCACGGCTGCTTCGATCTGCTGGTCATGACCCGATGATAGAACGCCCGGATCATTGGCAACTTTAATATCGGGTTCCAGCTGGTTGTTTTCACAGAACCTTCCATCAGGCATCCGCCATCCACCCATAGGGATACCAAAAACGAGTGTGGGATCAATCTGTGTTTCCCACCATACAAAGGTTCCTGTTCCCGGGACCGGCATGCCCACTGTCTTCCCGATATTTTTTAGTTTATAGGCCACAGGGAATAAATGTGCATCGGAATAATTGCTTTCGCCTATCAGGACGATGGATGGTTTAACCCATTTATCAGCAGGTTCGGAACCTACATATTGGCCGTGGGGAATAATATCGATGTACTTTTTCCCGCTGAGGAAGTCCGACAACTGTTCATGAATATTGCCACCCCCGTTGAATCGCGTATCCACGATAAGGGCTTTCTTTTCAAAATTCCTCCCCAGGGCTTCCTCAAAGACCACCCTCATACTGGCGTCGTCCATGGAACGCACATGCACATAACCAATTTGTCCGTTTGAAAGTTTTTCGACTTCAAGGCGGCGGTTCTTCACCCAGCGTTTGTAGAGCAGTTCATTGGCCTCACCAATGCCTATAGGTTTTACGCTTTCTTCCCAGCGTTCACCGCTGGCTGGATTATATACCGAAAGCAGGGTGAGCTTGCCGGTTTTACGGTTCAGCACACTGTAAAAATCCATAGTGTCGGTGAGCTCAAGCCCGTCGATCTTTTCAATGATGTTCCCTGCTTTGATCCTGGAAGTGGCTTTGTCAATTGGTCCGCCTTCAATTACTTCTGAAATTTTCAATCCCTGCCCTTTATAGTCATAGTCGTAAAAAAGTCCAAGGTCGGCCGTCTGGTCGGTATTCGGTCTGCCTGCGCGGTAACCGCAACCGGTATGGGATGCATTCATCTCGCCCAGCATTTCGCTGAGCATCTCGGCAAAATCATAATTGTTGCTGATGTAGGGCAGGAACTTCTTATAAACCTTATAATAATAGTCCCAGTCAACTCCCTGCATGTCGACTACATAAAATTTTTCCTTGAACTGCCTCCAGGCGTGGCCGAAGATATACTGACGTTCATCTGCCGGTTTGACAAGCATTTCACCCGAGGTTTTCAGAGGTTCAGCCTTTCCGCTTTCGGCATCCACCTTCATAGGTTTGCCATCAGCCATCAGCAGGATAAATTTGCCATCGGCCGAAAGCTCCATCTGAACTCCTTTAGCCCCGATCTTGGCAAACTGCTTGGTTTCCTTTGTGCGGAGGTCAGTCACCCAGAGATCATTATCTTTTTCAAAACTGGTAAGGTAGAACAGTTTCTCATTATCTTTCGAAAGCAGCCAGTCGCTCACCGGTGAGGTATGCGTTGTGAGCCTGGCCTTTCGTTCGGTGAGGTTTTCCCAGTCGATAAGCACCTGAGTTTTTGAAGAATCCTTTACACTTGTGTCGGCCTTTGCTTTTTTATCTGCTTCCGGTTTTGCCTTTTCGTCGGTTTTCTTTTTATCTTTTTCGGCTTTCTCTTCCTGCTCTTTCACAAGGGCTAGCTCCTCTTTCGAAAGTTTGAACCTGTCAAATGCCGCTTTTGTAAAAAACATGGCATACACATCGGAACTTGAGAGGCCGCCTCCCTGTTCGCGTGCGCCGTCACGGTCGCAACCCCATATCATCATCTTGCCGTTGACCGACCATTTTGGGCCGTAATCATCGTAGCCGCTGAGAGTCAGGTTATGGATTTCGCCTTTGCCGTCGGCAGAAACAAGTCCGACTTCAGGTGAGAAGATCCTGTCGGGATATGAAAACTGGACCAGGAACCATTTGCTGTCGGGGGACCACTGGTAATACTGGTCCCCGTCGGCGTAAGAATAATTAACATCGGCAGGCATGATCAACCGGGTCTTTTTGCTGGCCAGGTTGATGACTTTGAGAACCACCCTGTTTTCAAGATAAGCGACTTCCTTTCCGTCGGGGGAATATAATGGCTGGAATTCCTCGGCATCGGTGGCCACCAGGGCTTCAGTTTTCAGGACAGTTGAAGCATAAAAATAAGGTTCCTCCTTACGTACAATGGAGGTTGTATATATATTCCAGCTGCTGTTGACTTCTGCTGCATATACCAGGGAACGGCCGTCGGGGCTGAAGCTCACACCGCGTTCCTGGTAAGGAGTATTGGTGATACGCTTGGTGATACCTCCATCCACGCTGCTTACAAAGATCTCGCCACGGAAAACATAAACGAATTCTTTACCGTTGGGGGCCAGCCTCATTTCGGTGAATCCTTCATTTACCGGGGTAATGCGTTCCTGGGGGCTGCGGCCGCCGGCATTAACTTTAACACTGACTTTTTTCGGCTCACTTCCCGGCTGCATGGTGTAGATCTCCCCGTCGTAAGTGAAGCATAGCATATTGTTCTTTGACCTGCTGAGGAAGCGGACCGGGTTTTTCGAAAAATGAGTGAGGGCAATCGGTTTTGAAGGATCAGCAATCGAACTTTTGTACACATTGAACGACCCGCTTTGTTCGCTGAGGTAATAGAAATCCTTGTCGTTTGTATCGAACCAGGGGTTCCTGTCCTCGCCTTTGAAACTTGTAAGTTTTGTGTATTTTGCAGAATTGAAATCGTAGAACCATATATCACGGGCAATAGCCGATGTATGGTGTTTGCGCCATTCATTTTCGTACCCTTTGATATCTTCAAAAATAATTTTATCGCCTGTGGATGTGGGAGTGGCTGCGAGGGCCGGCGTAGGAAGTAAAAGCGACACTTTTCCCCCGGCAACCGGCACGGTGTAAAGTTCGCTCATCAGTGAAATGGGGAACTGGGCATTGGATGAAATATCCTGGCGGTAAGCCGAAAAAATCACATCCTTATCATTGGCGGTAAAGCTGCTGGGTACTTCCTTGTTTGAACTGAAGGTCAGACGGGTTGCTTCGCCACCGGATGCCGGCATTACGAATACATCAAAGTTCCCGTAACGGTCCGACGCAAAGGCAAGGGTTTTGCCGTCATGGCTCCATACAGGGGCGTACTCGTAGGAATCGGTGAGGGTAAGGGGAACAGCAGTCCCGCCGGCAGAAGGAACCGACCAGATGTCGCCTTTATAACAGAAAAGAATGGTTTGCCCGTCGGGCGAAATTGCGGTGTACCGCATCCAAAGAGGGTTTTCCTGGCAAAAAGCGGTGGTTGCAAGGATGATCAGAAGACCAAGGCTAAAGATTTTTTTCATACAGGGAAGGGATTTTACAATAAGAATAGACCGATATTTTGCTAAAACGTTACAAAGGAACGAAATAAATCTGCTGTCACATAATGCCAGCATGCTGGCATTGTAATGGCAGTCAAACTAAATTCAGGTGTTCGGACAACCATTTTCTTTTCCCGGGTTATTCAATAAAGCAGATTCATGAAATATTATTACCTCCTCTTCTGGACCTGATTGCAGAAACGGACGCTAAGCCTTGATGCGTGAAAGAAAGGCTTCACTTAAACTCTACAACGATGAAAAAAACAATGTTCCTGATGCTTGTCACTGCAGTGATGATTATTGGCGCCTGCAGCAAAAAAGACCAGACAGGCACGACAAGCGCAACGAGTACGACGGTTTCGCTTCCGACAAAAGCAGCCGATTACGTTGAACTCAACTATCCCGATGCGAGCATAGATTATATCCTTGTTCTGACGAATTCCACTGCAAAATATGTAGTAAGCCTGAACACGACCGAAACCCTTGCATTTTCAGGTGATGGCAATTACCTTGGCGATGGAAGGCCCTATTGTAACGGCGGCCATCCCGGCGATACCATTCCGGGTGATACAACCAATGGCGGCTGGCATCACAGGGGCCATCACGGTCCCCCGCCCCCGGGTGGCGGACATGGAATTCCCCTGGATTCATTATCGCAGGTGATCAGGGATTATATCGCTGCAAATTATGCAGGGTATACCATTCTGCATGCCGATTATGATTCGCTTTGCCTTGACGGCCAGATCAAGGAAGTAATGATCGGTAAAAAAGACACAGTTCCTCCGCTGAAGGTCGTGTTCAGCAATGCCAATATATTCCTGTTAAAAGCTGAAAGGCACCGCTATGCCGATGTACCCCAGGCCGTGAAAGATTATGTAGCTGCAAATTATGCCGGGTATCAGGTCTGCCCTGAAGCAGAGAAATATACATTGGCAGATAACAGTTTGCAATTCGTGGTGTACCTTAGGCTCATTAAAGACCATAAGAGATTGAGGATGCAGGCCGACGGCACACTCGTCTGTTCCCAGTAATCTTCAAACCGTATCACGCTTAAAGCCCCCGGATTTGCTTGGCCGGGGGCTTTTTTTTGTGCGCCCGGCATGGGCGATAACTTGGCGGTGAAAGTCCGCTATGAACTTGGCAGTAGGAATCATTAGCTCAAGGCAAGGGTGTCCTTCGCGAGAAGGAATCTGAAGGAAGCCGGCGGCAAAATCCCGGCCT
>CAIRDP010000052.1 GCA_903877385.1 uncultured Bacteroidales bacterium | reverse complement strand
CTGGGGGAGTCCCCCGTTGATCTGGTAGGAAAACGTGTAAGGCGCTGTGGCCGAAGCCCCGGCGAAGGTGATCTGGGGAGGCGCTGCATTCTGGCAAACCGCGATGGTCCCCGAGATGGTTGCCGTGGGAAGGGGAGTTACAATCACTGTGGCGCTCCCTGTTTGCAGTTGTGAGCATGAGGTTGAACTTCCGTCCTGCACACTTACCAGGGTATAAACAAAAGTTCCTGCAGTACCCGTGGGAACATCTACGGTAACACTGTTGCCCGAAGTGGTGGTGATGGTCTGAGGGTTTACGCCGTTGATGGTATAATTAAACGTATACGGCGCTGTTGAAGATGCACCTGTGAAAGTTACCTGGGGAGGCGTTGCATTGCGGCAAACGCTTGTATTGCCTGATATGCTGGCAGTAGGCAAAGGATTTACAATAACGGTAGCGTCGCCTGTTTGTGCCTGGGAACAGGCCGTTGAACTGGCATCCGACACATTGAGAAGGCTATAGGTAAAAGAGCCAGCCGTGCTTGTAGGAACATCCACCGTAACACTGTTGCCCGAAGTGGTTGAAACGAACTGGGTCAAACCTCCGTTAATGCTATAAGAAAAGGTATAGGGAGCAGTAGAGGATGCTCCTGAAAAGGTGATCTGGGGCGGTGTGGCATTCTGGCAGACTGAGTTGGCCCCCGAAATTGAAGCCGTGGGCAGGGGATTTACGGTGATAACAGCGCTTCCGGATTGTTGCTGTGTGCAGGCGGTTGGACTTCCGTCCTGAACGGCTACAAGGTTGTAGGTGAAAGTACCTGCTACCCCGGTAGGCGCTGAAATTTTAACAAAGTTCCCGCTGCCTGTGGAGATAACCTGGTTTGCACCTCCGTTGACATTATAAGTAAACGTGTATGGGGCAATGGTAGACCCTCCGGTAAAGGTAATCTGGGGAGGCGTTGCATTCTGGCAAACTGCTGTTGTTCCCGAGATAGTAGCTGTAGGCAAAGAATTTACTGTGACTGCAGCACTGCCGGTTTGAGATTGTGAACAGGATTGTGCACTTCCATCCTGAACACTCTCCAGGTTATAAGTAAAGGTGCCTGTTGCATTCGTTGGAACATTGACTGTAGCACTGTTTCCGGATGAAGTTGTGACAAACTGGTCGGCACCCCCATTAACATTATAAGTAAAAGTGTATGGAGCTGTAGTCGTGCCTCCTGTAAAGGTGATCTGGGGAGATGCAGAGTTCTGGCATACGGTCGTTACTCCCCCTATTGTGGCCGTGGGCAAGGGGCTAACAGTAATGGTGGCACTTCCGGTCTGGGCTTGTGAACATCCCATAGAGCTTCCTTCCAAAACATTGAGCAGGTTGTATGTATAAATACCTACTGTATTTGTAGGCGCAAGTAATGTTACACTATTTCCGGTTGTGGTTGTTATTGTCTGGGTTAATCCAGAGTTGATATTATAGCTAAAGGTATAAGGTGCTGATCCCAGGGCTCCGGTAAATGTGATGAAGGGGGCAGTCCCATTCTGACAAACAGATGTTGTTCCGCTGATTGTGGCTGTTGGGGGCGGATTTAATGTTATATTGTGAATTATTGAATCTGCACATCCTTCGGTGGAGTATGAAACCAGTTTTACCGGATAGGTCCCGGCGTTGGCAAAAGTATGTGTGGGATTCTGCACTCCTGTATAATCCCCGGTACCATCCCCAAAATTCCATTTCCAGTTCACAACCTGGTTCTGATTGATTGTACTCTGGTCAAAAAAGGATACGGCGGAACCTACGCAAATATGGGTTCCAACACTGAAATCAGTATTGATGTGCGTAAATCCAATGATTTGCTGGACATTGGAAACCTGGCATCCATTTAAGGCGGTCACAGTCAAAGCAAATGTGTTTCCTGAAACAGCTCCCTGTGCAGTTGTAAGGGTTACTGGATTTCCATTGTAAGTAGGCGGAGGGTTTGGGCATGAAGCACAAAAAGGACCTTGCCATGAGTAACTGACAAAACCCGGGGGGCCTGTAAGCGTGACCGAGCCGGCTCCTTCACATCCGTCGACCGAGATGCTCATGGCGCTGCAAAAAGCAGAAATATACGCATACCCTGTATGTGCTGTAAATGCACATCCATGAACAAGGAACTGAACATCAAGAAGCTGCCCGGGCGTAATGCCGTTCAAAGTTGTAAGATCGAGACCAATGGTACTCCAGTCTTTCCAGTAATAACTGTTCGGACCGTTATTCCACACAGTCCTGCCATCACCCGGAAACATGTCATAATATCCGCAGGTATCAAGCAGCAGTCCTGAGAGATGATCTCTTACTGAAACTGTAAACCTGGGCCTTCGGTCAGCAGTATTATGTCCGGCACCGGTAATATTCGCCAACACAACTGCACATCGATAAATTAAAAAGCTGTTAGCAGGGTCATAAGCAATCTGATATGTTACTTCGTCAACATAACCACCTCCATTGTTGCATGTATGGTTCCCAATACGTGCAGAATGTGCATCTCCCGGAAAGACTTTTTGAAGTGCTGTAATACATCCGTCCGTTCCCGGACTTTCGATGAGGAAATGTCCTCCGCTTGGATTATTATACCATGGCATGTTAGCATTAGTGCAAGGGGCCTTATAAGGAGTATATGGCCCCCCTCCTGGACAATTTGTACTATTTCGTGCAGAGTCGCAGCACCATGTCCCATAACAACCGAACCAATCGTTAAATGTTCCCTGGGAAAGATCGCTATTTGGACATAATGATGTGTTTGTCGTTGTTACCTTATAGGAATTTCCGAAGGGGACCTTGTGAACAAAGCGATATTCATGAGTTGATTGTGAGATGCCAGGTTGAGTTTGTGCAATAACACAAACAGGCTGAATCAGTGCAAGAAAAACCAGAAAAGAAATATGCCTGCCATGAGATTTGATGGCTTTGATGCAAAACTTTTTCAGTATAACAGGTAAAATATAATCATCCTTCATTATTTGGAGTTACGTAAGCAGATTCGGAGTAAAATTACTTATTTTTTTTATTGTTTAAATGATTGAACTTAAATATATTGTTTTCCATCCATTGAAGGACGAATAGATTTGTAGAAAGTAATGAATTGCGGCTTAATCTTTCACGCACCTCACCGGGAAGGCATTTGGCTTGAGGGAGGGATAGAAGGAGACGCTGTAAGTAAAGTTGTTCATTCCCCTGGCCACGGCTCTGACGGGTCCGTTTGTGGTAGCGGTCCAGTACATGGAGGCGGTGAGG
>CAIRDP010000051.1 GCA_903877385.1 uncultured Bacteroidales bacterium | reverse complement strand
GGGATTGGTAAGGACCTGGTTGATGACCAGTCCGGAATCGGCGCTAAATCCTGTGACATTGCCCGACGACAAGGAAGCGGTCCAGTGAAACATTGCACCAGGAGGACTGGAAGTCAAAGGGATATTCGTTGATTCACCGGTGCAAATTGTTTTTACAAGCGGCGGGGTATTGGATACCGCCGGCACCGGGGTTGTTGAGAGTTGTACTGTATCTCTTCCGATACAACCATTGGATCCGGTAACTATTGCGGCATATGTTCCAGCCTGGCCGGTCCTGAAGGTTTGGGATGTACCCACAGTGGCTCCCGTTCCAAGATTTTTCCATAAATAGGAGCATCCGGAACAGGCACCAGCATCAAAGGTCACCGAATCTCCGATACAAATGGTTTGATCTGGACCAAGATTGGGTTGGGGGCCGGGTAGAATTGTTACCACCTGCCAGGCCGTATCCATTCGTTTATCATTATGCCTCACGATCAATTCAACATTATAAGTTCCGGCAGAATAATAAATATGTGATGGGGTTGTCAGGTTAGAATAGTTCAAAGATCCCGAAAACGGATCTCCGAAACTCCAGCTTAAACTATCCACAGGTGGAAACAGAACGGTAGAAAAACTAACCGTATCACCCTGGCATTGTCCGTTATGGCTAATGTAAATAAAATAACGTTGCAAAAACTGAGGAAGTCCACTATATCCAACATGCCCAAGGAGGTCAACCGCATTAGTTTGAAAATTACATCCCGACCCCTGAATGGATGGGTTGTTTATTACATTAAGGGATGAGAAAGCATTAGCCGAACAAAATATTTTACCATCCGGGCCCAACTGTAATCCGGAACTCCAATTCGCTAAACTTGGAGCAATTGTATCTCTCGATTGAACAAAGGATAATGAATCCGGTTTAGTTGCATCGAATTGAACAATTTGAGCATAGCCTGTAACAATATTGTGCTCGCTTGTGTATAAATATTTTGAATCACGTGAAAATTCCACGGAGGCATGAGCATTGGGCATGAAAGATCCGGGTATAAGGAATAAAGGTGTGATCTGCCCGGTCAGGGAATTAAAATTGCAGACTTCTAATACAGATGAGGTTGGTGTGATTGGGTTAAAATAATCATAGACCGCTATTAATTTATTTCCATCCGGTGAAATTTTAATTTCCCACATCAGGTGTGCATGAGGTGTGTCTGGATTGATCGGAATTAAACTATTGCTTAAAACCGCTGTGGTATCTAAACCCGTGTCATTGATCAGATAGGATGCGTAATAGGAAGAATAATGATATTTCCTGGTCACAACCCATGCAAATTTGTTATTATGATGCCTTGTTCCTGTAACATTCAGACCAGCATCCCAGGCACTTGTAATCAATATATTTTTCTGACCTGCCGGGATATCACCCAGTCCTCCATCCAATTGCATATTAATAACAGAATACCTTAATCCATCAGGATTTCGATGTGCTGTGTCCCATTGATTCCCCACAGTAAACAGATAAAAAAAATTTGTATCATGTAAATAGGGCACGTAAAAAACCATCTGGTTTCCAGAGGCATTATTTGGATTCACTCCATGTCCGTTCGGCATTACGAAATGATTTCTGTTGTAAACTTTGATTCCATCAGAATAAAATAAAAGATGACCCAGAGAATCTGATTCAGTAATGGTTGCTGCGTTACACCAGAAAGCTGTTGAACAGTCGGTGAGTGCTACCGGAGGATCACCATAGTTAAATGTGATACCCGCATGATCTCCAAAATACCAGTTGTTGAATTCGCCTTGAGAATAAAGAAAGAAAGGGAATAATATACAAACAATGCAGCAGAATTCCTTCGGATAAGTTGAAACATTCATTTGTAATATTATTCCCTTAATGTTAACAAATTCCTTTATAATAATCATATTATGCAAAGAAATCCTTCTGCTTATTATATATGTCCAGATATTAGAAGGATCCGAATTAATGTTGGTTTTTTCGATTTCATAAAGTTATTCTGTTTTTAGGCATATTTTTTATGACTCAAGTCAATTAACGGTAATTGGAATAGTCGTACCACCACCGGTTTGCAATTGTGTCATATTATAAGCCCCTCCGCCGCCATTACTACAACACCAGTCACCAGTAATAGAATTCCAATGGCAAACTTTTAATCTGATGTAATGGTTCTTATATTGATCAAACGTTACGCCACAAGTCCATGCGACTTCTGGATTAGTTGATGTTGTATAAAAATCGTACGAACATTCAACAACATCATTGGTAACAAATTCTACATAGATATGATAAGTTCCTCCATAAGGATTGGAATGACAATTGTTATTATCTGTAATTTGTATATAAAAATCAAAGTCGACTGAGGCTTTAACCTGGTTATTAAAGGCCAGAGAGCACAATAAAATAAATGTTCCAATGATATATATCTTTTTCATAGTTCAGGTATTTTGAAATGATGCCTGGGAAAATATACAAAATAAGGCAATTTTACAACTCCCTTCCTTGATTACCACAGAAAATGAGAAGGGTCAAGACAATTTTCTGGTTTACTTCGTTTCACCTTCTGATCGCAATAAATTGCTCAGAAGAACCTTTTTAACCCATGGATGATTAGTATAGGAATCCATGGGTCCGGTTCGCTCTCCGGTTCGCACAATGTTATTTTTCCCTAATAACTGGAGTGCACGGTTACTGAATGGGTTGCCTGGCAAGGCTATAGAATTACCCGAATTATTCATTTTAATAATTGTATGACAAAAGAGGATTATCAGTGAAACCCATCTTTCATAGGCGAAAAATGTTGTTAACTGATAAAGAAGTGAAATACATTGGATCGCTTTCATTTTTTATACATGACCTTGAAGTGCAAGCATTTTTAGTCCTCGAGACATTTTTTCTGAGGATCTCCAAACTCTTCTATCCAAACATCAACACAAAGCTGGGAACTGGAAAAGATTATAACTCCCCATTCACGATCATCGATTTCAACACTTAAGGAATCGGATAAATCATATTCTGAGCATTTAGGTCACAATTAAAGGTGACCATAAAGACAAAAAGAAATACTGGTAAAACCGTTTTCATAGCATGAAGATTTATAGGGTGAATAATAGAAAAAAATAGATATGCAAGAACGTACTGTAAATATAAGTAATCTCAAAGCCCTTGTCAATTGCGGTTTTCCACAAAAATTCATTGCGGTTTCCCGCAAAATTGAAAAAATACAGATTGATTATCAGAATTATAGTCCGAGGTGACTAAACATACAGAAAACTACATGTCTGTCAGGAATTCGACCTCCAGAGGCTTAAGCTCAGGAGCAAAAAGGAAATTGTAAAGGGGGAAAATGCTGGTGTAAATCGGGTACTATTCTATTGAATTTATTTGGCAGATGTATGTATAATACCTTGCTCATAGCAATATTTAATAAGACCGGTATTGGTTTTTGTCTTTGCAATCTGTCTTATTTGTTTTAAAAGTTTCTCCACATTCGATTTGGTGGTTCCCATGATTTTCCCAATGGTCTCCTGGTTGTTATCCTCACATAAAAGTTTTATAACCTCCATCTGGTACTGGTTGAATTGATTATCTGAATTAACGGTGGGGATTGGGCTGTATAGGTCTGTCTTTAGTTTTATGAATAACTCACCCTGACTGACTTTCAACAAAGTGAATTTAATTTCCTCTTTCACGGCATTCTTGGTGATATAAGCCCTGACTCCGGCTGCAAACATCCTCTTCCTCCAGTAATCACTGTCCTCTCCGGTATAAATTACAATGGGTTTATCCGGTATGGCCGATTTGAGCTTTTGAATATTTTCAACTGCATCAGTACCGGGCAGGTATAAATCCAGCAATATCAGGTTGAACTTATAACTGCCTTTTCTTTCAATCAGTTCATCAACGCTCTTCATATCACCTACAATTTTAATTCCGTCATTTGACAGATGGAACATCTGTTTCAAACCGTCAATGATCACCGGATGATCCTCAATGATTACTATGTTAATCATAGTTTGTGTTTTTATATTTCTTATCTGAAATCTGTATATCCCAACTGGTCTTGCTTCCGTGTGTTGTCTTCAGTTTTGCAGTACCATTAAGCAGGAGAACTCTTTCAAAGATATTTGAAATCCCCATACCCTTGATCTGATCTGCATCGAAACCGGGCCCCTGGTCAAGATAGAAAATGTTTAATCCACCTTCGTTTTGAGAAATTGTCAGGTAAACCTGGCCTTTATCTGCATATTTCTGAGCGTTTGTAAAAAGTTCCTGGATGATGCGGTAGATGTGAAGCTTTGTTTCATCGGGTAACCTGACCTGATCACTGGTAAACCGGATAATAATCTCAATTTTTCCTTTTTCAGTATAACTTCCTGATAATTCAGTGACCAATTGCTGTAAGGTCTTTTGACCAAGGATGGTATTACTCATTCTATGGGATATTTCACGGGTTTTTATCCAGAATTCGTTAAGCTGGTTTTTTAAACCGTTGCGCACCTCGAAGGAATACTCTGTAATATTATCGATGGACTGGGAAATACCCTGAAAGAAGGAGCCGAGACTGTCATGTAATTCCATACCAATACGGTTCTTTTCAGTTTCTTCCATGCCGATCAGCTTTCTTGCCGATTCAATTGTTTTCCGCTGTAACTTCAATCTCGACCGTTGAATAATCAGGATTATTGAGGCAATAGAAAATAGCAATAACAGTGAAATTGCAGCCAGAACCAGTTTTAAGTGTGACAGTTTAGCATGTTGTATGATCACCGTTTTCCTGGTATTATTGATCTCGAGGTCTTTTTGTTTAAGTTCCAGAATACTGGCCAGCAACCTTATTTGTTTGGTCGAATACTGAAGATCGGCAGCATTTTTTTCCCGGTAGGCTTTCTTTTGCAGTTCCGCAGCCTTTTTGAAATCCCCCGACTGAAACATGATATCCGAGTAACTGTCATAAAGTGTCGAAAGCCAGTCGTGGTCCTTTTCCTGGATAGCCAGTGGTATAGCCTTATCGGCAAGGCAGCTGACAGCAAGGGGTAATTGCTTTTTATCCAGGTAAATATATGCCAGGTTGTTGTATGCAGAAATCTGTATCCGGTTAAATGAATATTTTTCGGCATATCCTATCGCTGTCTCAAGATATTTAAACGAAGAGTCCGGATTACTGAAGGAGAACCCGAGATTTGCCAGGATGCTGGCATATTCTTCCTCAGAACCCGGAATATTGGCTATCAGTCCCAACGCCCTTCTGTTAAATTCAATAATTTCATCAGGACTTTTCGCCATCAACGCTTTATTTGCAAGAGCCAGGCCTTTCTGAAAATTAAGATGATGCTTATCGGCCAGGTTAAAAGCTGAATCAAACAAATTTCCTGCTCTTGATGAGTCTTTTGATTCAAGGGAGATCGTTCCTTTCAGACACAACCCAAGAGGTAAGATTGACCAGTCGCCCATCCTTAAAGCAATCTGAATGCATGTGTCAAGTAACATCAGCGCATCTTTACTGTTAAACGCATTGTCGTTAATCAATGCCAGATAATACAGGCTTTTAGGATAGAGGGTGTTATGGGTCTGAGTCCTTGCCAGTTTTGAGGCAGTCAGGAAATACCCGTAAGCCTTTTCTGGATCATTTTTCTGAAACACACGCCCAAGGTTATAGTAAGCCCGGGTTAAAGCTTCCTTATCTGAAACCATAACAGCCTTTTCCAGAGTCATAAAGGCTAAACTCTTCGCCAGTTTATTATTGATCACCAGGTTCCGGCTGATCAGGCTGTCCCAGGACTTTAGTGAATCTGCCGGTAATCTGTTTTGAGGAGTGTCGGCATTGCATCTGCCGGCAAAGGCTAACGTGAAAACAGTAAAAACGAAAAAGCCAGCCGTGCGATTTAATATTTGTTGGTTCATGGTATCAGAGAATTATTTACCTGCTTCAAAATCCTGAAAAAGGCAAGCTATCTGATACAAATGTAGTAAAATGCTATTTAAACTGGAAGAGGAAAAAACACTGCAAACTTTGCATCGGAGTTTCCATATAAATATGGGAATATAGATGGTTTAACGAAAGAAGGGGTGATCCTTTAGTTTCTCTGCAGTCTCCAGCTTAGTGACCCTGATATATTTTAAAAATGATTCGGTTTTCCTGTGTCCTGTGATCTGCATGATGTCCCGGATAGGGATGCCTGCTAAATAGGCATTCGTTGCAAAGGACCTCCTGGCGGTATGTGTCCTGATCTCAAGCCATTTATTAATGTTAATACTCTTGATTTGTTTACTAAAAGCTAATTGACCAATGAACCGGATTGCTTCATTTGTTTTCTGCAAGGAAATGACACCCAGTTTGTTATTGTATTTATTCAAAATTTCAAGAACCAGCGGTTTTACTGGTAATATAACCGGCTCATCTGTTTTTTGAGTCCGAACATAAAGGTTGCCATTATGTATATTTTCAAAAGACACCTTTGACCAGTCTGAATGCCGTAACCCTGTAAAACAGTTTAAAACGAAAATATCACGGACCCTTCTCTTTTCCGGGATATCTATTTCAAGCTCATACAATGCCTGAATTTCAGCCTCAGTCAGATAAACTGTGTCAACATCAACTTTGATTACTTTAAAATCTCTTTTATGATGCTCCAGGTTGGTTGTAAGTTTATCTTCAACAGCTTCATTCATTAATCGCTTTACACGTTTAATATGAGACCCGATTGTATTAGGTTTGAGACCGATTTCTTTTAGGTAGTACGTGAACTGTAAATAAAAATCTTTACCGATCGTATCAAAGTCAACTCTGAATCCCTTCTTTTGCTGAAATGATTCAAGGTGGGTTTTTAGGGCATTGTAATGTAGAACATGGGTAGGGTTGAATCTGTTTTTGTATCTCTCCTGGAATACTCCGATGAAAGACAATAAGGTGGTTTGAACGATAATTTTTTCCTCTTTTCTGCCGGCAAATACCTGGTAAGAATCTTTCAATTCTTGTGATTTTCTTTTAATTTCATCCTTTGAAAATATTGATTCAGAGGGGAATAGCTCGTCATACTTGTCAAGCAGGAAATTTGTGATTTCTCGCAAACGTTTGTTAGTTTCGGCAAATTCCTTCATTGGTTTCGCTTTCTGATCATCTTTATCCCAGGCTTTAGCAGGAACCGTTAAGCCCGTAGAAAGTCTCAACCTTTGGTGATTAAATGTAAACGTTATGAGAATCAATGTTTTACTATTAGATTCCTTGTGCTGATAGTATTTTACTGATGCCATATGGAGTCATTTAAAAAGTTGCCTAACAAAGATAGCGTTAGGCAGGTTATTAGGCAAATTGTGCTGAAAAAGTTATTAACAGCATGTAAATTGGTGTAAACGGATGTAAATAAAAAACCAGCAATGACGCTGGTTTTCGTGTTTTTGGCCTGATTTTCAAGGGGTACTTTGTGATCCCGGCGCGATTCGAACGCGCGACCCACAGCTTAGAAGGCTGTTGCTCTATCCAACTGAGCTACGGGACCCCGATGAGGGCGCAAAGTTAAGGATTTTGCTAACAATTTCACCGCGGTTTGCGCTTAAATTCTATATTTGCTAATCGAAATTTTCATGCTATGCGTATCCTCAGAGACCGGTCCTGCTTGCTGGTTATTGATTTCCAGGAGAGGATCTTTCCGTTTATTCATGAAAATGAAAAACTTCTGAAAAATGCTACCGTACTGATCGCCGGGATAAAAGCACTTGAAGTCCCTATCTTTGTTACCGAACAATACACCAAAGGGCTTGGAGCTACGGTTCAGAATATTGCCCTTGCACTTGGTGACATACCCAGGATCGAGAAATCAACATTTTCATGCTGTGATGAACCCAGATTTAACCTTGAACTAGCCACTTCGGGCAGGGAAAATGTAATCATTGCCGGGGTTGAAAGCCATGTTTGCGTGCTTCAGACCGTAATTGACCTGAAACGACAGGGATACCAGGCTATCGTTGTCGAAGATTGCATATCGTCAAGAAAACCGAATGATAAACTCATTGCAATGAACCGGATGGGAAAAGAGGGAGCCATTATAACAACCTATGAATCAATTCTTTTTGAGCTGCTCAGGAGCTCCGGGGGAGAGACATTCAAGACAATCTCAAAACTGGTCAAATAAAAAATGTGCCATGTACCATGTACAAATTGGTAATTAGTCTGCAGTCACTGGTAAAAATTATAAGATGAATTCTGAACAGGAAGAAACCGGCACGACACACAATGGTGAATCTCCCGAACTCGAATCGGGCTCCCTTTCCCAGACTATCCATCTCAACGATATGTATCAGGGCTGGTTCCTTGATTATGCGTCCTATGTAATCCTGGAACGTGCGGTACCGGAAATTGACGACGGACTGAAACCTGTCCAGAGGCGCATTTTGCATGCCATGAAAGAGCTTGACGACGGACGTTACAATAAAGTTGCGAACATCATCGGGCATACCATGAAATATCATCCCCACGGTGATGCTTCCATAGGCGATGCTTTGGTACAGCTTGGCCAGAAAGACCTCCTGGTTGATTGCCAGGGGAACTGGGGGAATATTCTTACCGGTGATAATGCCGCCGCTGCAAGGTACATCGAAGCAAGGCTCTCAAAGTTCGCTCTTGAAGTGCTCTTCAACCCGAAAACGACAAGCTGGAAATCTTCCTACGATGGGAGGAATAAGGAGCCTGTAGCACTCCCTGCAAAATTCCCCCTTTTGCTTGCCCAGGGAGTTGAAGGAATCGCTGTGGGGCTTGCCTCGAAGATATTGCCTCACAACTTCAACGAACTCATAGACGCGTCCATAAAAATACTCCAGGATAAAGAATTTGAAATATATCCAGATTTTGCGACCGGGGGGATGATCGATGTTTCCAGGTATAACGACGGGCTAAGGGGAGGAAAAATCAGGGTGAGGGCCAGGCTGGTCCAGGAAGATAAAAAAACCCTGAAAATCACCGAAATCCCTTTCGGTACAACCACAGGATCCATCATTGATTCAATTCTTTCGGCCAATGACAAGGGAAAGATCAAGATTCGCAAAATAGACGATAATACGGCCGAGAATGTTGAGGTGATGATTCACCTGGCCCCAGGTGTGTCCCCCGATACAACCATGGATGCTCTTTATGCCTTCACCGAATGCGAAGTCTCGATTTCACCCAATTCCTGCGTAGTTGCAAACGGCAAACCCAGGTTCGCCGGGGTAAAGGAAATCCTTAGGCATAATACAGAGCAAACACTAAGCCTGCTTAAACTCGAACTCACGATCAAACTCGAAGAGCTCAATGAACACCTTCATTACTCCTCTCTCGAGAAGATCTTCATAGAAAATGAGGTTTACGAAGGGATCAAGAAATGTAAAACCGATGAGGAAATCGACTCGGCCATTATAAAGGGGCTTAAACCTTTCGCCAAACAGATCATCAGGGCAGTTAGCGCAGATGACGTTCATCGTCTCAGGAAGATCCCGATTGACCGTATTTCAAAGTTCAATTCGAATAAGGCGGATGAGGTGATGAGGGGAATCAGGCTGGAGATGGAGGAAGTTCAGAACCACCTCGACAACCTTATCGACTATGCCATTGAATATTACAGGCAGATTCGAAAGAAATACGGTAAAAACCGCGACCGCAAGACCGAAATCCGCAATTTTGAAGTTATTGAGGCTGTGAAGGTTGCTGCAGCAAATGAGAAGCTTTACGTAAATCGTGAAGAGGGTTTTGCCGGGACCGGGCTGCGTAAGGATGAATATGTTTGCGACTGTTCCGATATTGACGATATCATTATTTTCAGGGATGACGGCAGCTTCATTGTGACGAAGGTGGCCGAGAAAGTATTTGTTGGCCAGAACGTGACCTATATCAATGTTTTCCAGAAGAACGACAACCGGACGGTTTACAACCTGGTTTACCGCGACGGCAAGAACGGTAAGATCATGGTAAAGCGTTTCAGCGTTCTTGGGGTTACCCGTGACAAGGAATATAATGCAACCAAGGGAACAGCTGGATCGAAGATGCTTTATTTTACGGCAAACCCCAACGGGGAAGCCGAGGTTGTGAAAATTGAACTTAAGCCGAAACCAAGGCTGAAAAAGACTTCCTTCGATTTCGATTTTGCCAGCCTGGCCATCAAGGGGAGGGCATCCCTGGGGAATACTCTCACCAAATATGCAGTAAGGAAGATCGAAATAAGACAGGAAGGCATTTCAACTTTGGGATCTTTGAACATCTGGTACGACGATACCGTTCAACGCCTGAATACCGACGGAAGGGGAATGCTGCTTGGAGCATTTGAGGGAGCCGACCGCATTCTTACGGTGATGCAGAGCGGAGCATACAAACTCACATCCTTTGATCTGTCGACCCATTTTGATGAGGATATGATGCGTATCGAAAAATTCGACCCTCTCAAGGTATATACGGCGGTTTACCAGGAAGCAGGTACAAAGCATCATTACATTAAACGTTTCCATATTGAACCCACCGAGAAAAAAATTGAATTTATAGAGCCGGAAGATAAAATGATCCTTTTTACTTTCGACAAATACCCCCAGCTGGAGATCCTCTTTGACATGAAACTGAAGACCAGGGGAGCCGAATCGGAGATCATCCCGGTTCATGAGTTCATCGGAATAAAGGGAGTCAAGGCAAAGGGTAAAAAAGTAACGGTTTTCCCGCTTAAAAAAATTGAATGGCTGGAACCCCTGCAGATCACAGAACCGGAAGAGAAGCCCGAGGAACCTTCGGTCGATGAATCCCTGATCGGCCTGACTGAACCTGAACCTGAACCTGAACCTGAACCTTTGACTGCCTTACCCATAGATCCTGCTCCGGCAACGAAACCTGTACGGAAGTTTAAAGCCGTTAAAGCCGTCAAAGAAAGCATACCCATTCCCGGGCCGGAAACAGAAAGCAGCCCCCCGGATGCACCGGCCAAAATCAAATTACCTGAAAAGAAAGGGAAAAAGAAAACAAAAGATGACCCTGAAGTCGAACAGATGGAACTGTTCTGATCATTCCTCAGTATTTAACACTAATTGCATACTCATACAATGAACGACAAAAAAGTACTCCCCCTTACTGATGACGTTTCCTGGATAGGTGTTCTTGACCGTGACATAGTGACTTTTGATGTTGTTATGGAAACCAGGTATGGAACTACATACAATTCCTATTTTATTAATGCCGAAAAGAAAGTCGTTGTTGAAACAGTAAAAGAACGTTTCTGGGATGTTTACCTTGAAAAACTGAGTTCCCTTGTTGACCCTGCCGGGATCGATTATATTGTGATGGATCATACCGAGCCCGACCATTCGGGCTGCCTGGCCAGGCTTCTCGAGATTGCCCCCAAAGCCGTGGTTGTGGGAAGCGGAAATGCCATCCGTTACCTGAAGGACCTTTTAGGCTTTGAATTTCCCCAACTGACGATAAAAGACGGGCATACCCTCGACCTGGGCAATAAAACCCTGAAGTTTGTCGGAGCCCCCAACCTTCACTGGCCCGACTCTATAATGACATACCTGGTCGAAGAGAAGCTGCTTTTTACCTGTGATATTTTCGGGGAACATTATTGCCATGAAGGGATGTTTGATGATGCAGTTCCTGATTTCAGCGATGCGTTCCGTTATTATTTCGACGTGATCATGAAGCCATATAGCAGGTTTATGCTGCAGGCCATCGAGCGTATTCGCCCGCTTGACATCAGCATGATAGCCCCCGGTCATGGGATGATACTGAGAAAAGACTGGAAAAAATGGGTAGATCTCACCCTTGGGTACAGCGAGGAATATCTTCGGAACCCTTATAAGAACAAGGTTTTCATGGCCTATGTTTCGGCTTACCACAATACCGGTATGATAGCCGAAAAGATTGCCGAAGGAATACGATCTGCAGGCAGTATCGATATTGATCTCTGCAATATCGAGAACATGGAGCTTTCGCAGATTGAGCAAAAACTGATGCAGAGTTCGGGGATTGTCCTGGGCTGCCCCACCTTCAGCCAGAATATATTGCTGCCCGTTTACCAGCTATTCGCTGCCATTAACCCTATCCGCGACAGGGGCAAGCTTGCTGCCGTTTTCGGATCCTATGGCTGGAGCGGGGAGGGGGCAAAGATCATGAGTTCCGCCCTGGCCAATTTGAAGCTGGATGTCATGGATGGAGGGCTTATGATCAAATTCACGCCCCATAGCGATAATCTGCAGAAATGCTTTGATTATGGAAGGTCATACGGTGAAAGATTCCTCCAGAAGGACCTGAGATAAACTTTTCCGGCATAATATTTGTAAGATTAAGTAGTTTTGTAGTATTATGATGTTTATAAGAAGCTTCAAAATTATACTCGGGCTAAGCCTGCTCTTTCTTGTTTCCTGCCTGCCTGAACAAAAGCTTGCACAGGGCTTTGTTAAAAACGGGCCAAGGATACGGCTTTTGGTTACACCTCCTGATTACATTTACAAATACAATCACAAGGGAGAAGAAATTGACGGCTTTTCGGAGATGAGCGACAAAGAACAGGATTCAGCTCTTTTTTACAACAGCCTTTTCATTCAAAGAATCAGTGATTCGGCATTGATGGAAGATTATGTGAACCAATTCATCGTGGCCCTGCGTAAAGCCAATTTCGATGTTTATCTTCCCGATCAGCTTGATTCCTTCCTTCTCGACCGCACCCAGGCGTACAAGATTACAATCTCGCAAATACAGCTTGACGAATATACGTATCCCCTTGAAGATAAAGAACCTATCAATGATACGGTTTATTACCGAAAGTTCAACCTGAATGCCATGGACTTCAGTGTATGGTTTGAACTGAGTAAGGTTGCTTCCGAAAAACCACATAAGACCATACTGTACGATTCACAATCGGCCTATGACAGTTTCGACGGAAGTTTCGTAGTGGATCCATGGACCAATTCCGTACGGTACAAATACCATCTTGACACACTTTCGCTAAGGGATGTGTATGATATGGCCAAATATCTCGGCAATAAGCATGGGGAATATCTTTTTGATTTCTTCCTGAACCAATGGATAGCGTTTAACATGCCGCCGAACCAGTACCCATCGACGTACTACCATTATAACCGCAAGCACAATATGATGGAAGCCACTGATGACGAACGCTTTGATTTACTCAACGACATCAGGTGATCAGAAACTGCTCCTTGCATAAGGAGCAGCAGACTGGCTGGCGAAATCCTTCTTCAGAAATTTAAAATACCCGCTTACAGCAATCATGGCTGCATTATCGGTGGTATAGGCCAGTGGCGGGATATATATATTCCAGCCCCTGGTTTGCCGCAGGTTCTGAAGACCGGATCTTAAGCCTGAGTTAGCCGAAACCCCTCCGGCTATTGCAATTTCGGTGATCCCTGTTTGAAGCACGGCTTTTTCGAGTTTTAACAGCAGAATGTCAACGATAGTCCTCTGTATAGACGCACACAGATCGGCCTTGTTCTTTTCAATAAAATGTTCATCCTCTTTAAGCCGGTCCCTCAGAAAATACAATATGGAAGTTTTAAGACCGCTGAAGCTGAAATCCAGGCCCGGCACACTGGGTTTTGAAAACGTAAAACGGGCAGGATCGCCTTCGGCGGCAAGTTTATCCACCACGGGACCTCCGGGATAGGGCAGCCCCATGATCTTAGCAGCCTTATCGAAGGTCTCGCCGGCAGCGTCGTCAATGGTTTGCCCTATGATATGCATGTCAAAGTGGTCCTTCACTATCACAAGCTGGGTATGCCCTCCCGAAACCGTGAGGCAAAGAAACGGGAATGAAGGTATGGGATTCGTCTTTGAAGCGTTGCGGATGAAATGGGCCAGGATATGTGCCTGAAGGTGGTTGATTTCGATGAGGGGGATGCTGAGTCCCATGGAAAAAGCTTTCGCGAAAGATGCACCTACAAGAAGCGAGCCGAGCAGCCCCGGCCCCCGTGTATAGGCCACAGCAGAAAGCTGATTTTTACTTATATTTGCTTTTTGCAGGGCAGCATGAATTACAGGTATTATATTCTGCTGGTGGGCACGGGATGCAAGCTCGGGAACCACTCCTCCGAATGAGGCATGGATTTCCTGGTTGGCCGTCACGTTCGACATAATGACGTCATCGGCGGTCACGGCTGCAGCCGTGTCATCACAGGAGGATTCAATACCAAGAATGTAACAAGGCATTTTTTAATAATTAAGGAGTAGGCCCAGGCTCAGCGGTAATGGGCAATCCTGAAAAACAAAGCAAAAGTACTATTAAAACGCTGATCAAAATATTAGTCTATGCCTGCGTGATCATTTTTTCGCTTACGTTCACGGTATGGTCGATGGTTCGCAGCACCGCAGTGCAGACACTTGGAGTGCGCATCGCCGTGGCTTACCTGTCAAAGGCATGGAAGACCGAATTCCAGATCCGGAGCTTCAGCCTGAATCCCTTCGACGGGCTGGTGATCAATGACATCAGCCTGAAAGACCGCAAAGGGGAATACCTGTTCAAGGCAGATGAGCTGAGTGTGCGCCCTGGCCTTACCAACCTCAGAGCCCATAGAATAAACCTCGAGAAGATCTTCATCAACCACGGTATCATCCAGCTGCTGACCCATAAAGGAGACTCGTCCCTGAACCTTCAGTTTCTCATCGATTATCTTGCCTCAACCGACACTTCGAAAAAAACTGATACGGTAAAAGGGAAGCCCTGGGATATTACCTTTTCAAACATTATTTTAAAGTCAACAAGGTTCCATCTTGAAGACGAGAATACCGTGAGACAGCCTGTGGGCATGGATTATGCCAATATTGACGTGAATGATATCAACCTCCACGTTACCGATCTGCGCTTCGACGGAGATACCATTCGCGGTAATATCCTCGAACTTTCGGCCCGGGAACGTAGCGGGTTTCACGTTAAAAAGCTCTCGGGGGAATTCCATGTGGGGCCTTGCTACCTAAAAGCCAATAACCTGAAAGTGCTCACCGACAATTCCGATCTCGCTCTCAGTTTTGCCTTCCTGTACCCTTCATGGAGAGCCTATAATGATTTCCTCAACGCGATCACCATCAAAGGCGATATTGCTCCTTCGTACCTCGACCTTGAAGATATTGGCTTTTTTGCTCCTGATATTATGAGGATGAAGGACCGCTTCAGGTTTGAAGGCAAGGTTGACGGCACTGTCAGCAATTTCAGGGCGAAGGACTTCAGGATTGCTTATGGCACCAATACGTATTTCTGGGGCAATATCAGGGCCTTTGGGCTGCCGAATGTAAAAGAGACCTTTGTGGACATGGCCGTAAAAACCCTGACCACGAATAAGCAGGACATCGAAAATTTCTTGCTGCCCGATGCAAGCGACAGTATCCGTTTGCCCAAAATGCTGGCTAATATCGGGGTTCTCAGCCTTAGCGGGAATTTTACAGGATATTACAACGATTTTGTTTCCAATGCCTTGTTCAAGACGAATCTTGGAAATATCCGCACCGACCTGATATTGCACCGTACCCGCGACGAGTATAAACTTTCGTACCACGGGCAGTTGGACGTCACAGGGTTCAATTTCGGGAAACTGACCGGCGATACGGCTTCCATTGGCATTACCACTTTCAGGGGCGAGGTCCAGGGTAAAGGCCTGAGCTCGGCAAATGCCGATCTCGAATTAAACGTACATGTCGACTCCACAAGGCTTCTGAAATACAATTACCACAAACTTGATGTGAGGGGTCTGTTATTTGAAAAACGGTTTACAGGCTATCTTGATGTTGCCGATCCGAACCTGGCCCTGAGTTTCGTTGGAACGGTGAATTTCTCGGACACCATTCCGGGTTTTGATTTCAGTTCCGACATACGTCATGCCCAGCTCTTTAACCTGGGATTCCTCCACCGTGACAGTACCGAGATCCTGGGATCGGTGATAAAGGTCAACTTTACCGGGAAAAACCTTGACAACCTTAACGGTTATATCGGCCTTGAGAATACAAATTATGTGGAAGGCAGCAAATCCATCCATATGAAGAAACTCATGCTCGCCAATGAAATTGATAAAAAAGGCGGTAAATCCTACCACCTCAAATCAGATTTCGTGGATGCAGATGTAAGCGGCCATTTCAGTTTCAAACAGGTAGTCCCCTCCTTATATACCTTCATTAAAAATTACCTTGCTTCGTTTTACGTAAAAGATTCAGTGAAAGTTGAGTCCCTTGTCACATCCGACCAGGTGGTAAGCTGCAATGTGAGGTTTAAGAACACCGACCAGCTCACTAACATTTTTGTTCCCTTTCTGAAAGTCGCAGAGAATGCATCCATTGAAGGGTCCTATGATGAGATTAGAGGAATCCTGTCACTAAGGGGCAAGGCCCCTTCCCTGGATGTTTCGGGGATCTACATCCCTAACTGGACCCTTGACGCCCAGACCAGCCGAAGCGAACTGGTGCTGAAAACAGGTTCCGATGCAGTGTATTTTAAAAAAGCAGCTAAAAATGACAGTGTTGAGGTTAAGCTGGATACGTTTAATATTGTCTCCCATATCAGGCACGACAGTATACTCTATTCAGTTTCCTGGCAGGATTTGGGCAGGATGAGCGGTTTTGACGGATTTGTGAGCTTCCTCAATAGCCCGAAAACCGAGATTAAGATCACAAATATGGGAGTATTGGTCAATACATCCGAATGGACCGTCGATCGCGAAAATTTCATCACAATCGACACCAATTATATCGACATACACCGAATGTTTTTCAATACCGGGGACCAGTTTCTCCACGCAAACGGTAAAATTTCGGGCAGGCCCCAGGATACCCTTGACCTTTCGTTCAATAAGGTGGACATCTCGGCCCTGGATAACCTCATCGGCAGCAAGGCCATTCAGTTCGAAGGTATTCTCGGCGGTAAGGTGAAGCTCATGAACGTTTACAGGAATATCATCATACTTTCGGACCTGAGGCTGGATAATTTTAAATTCAACAGGGAGCTTTTGGGCGATGCCCTGCTGAATATCAATTACATCAAGCTTGATAACCGCTTTGATGTGAGATCAAGGATTGAATATACAGGCAATGTGGGGAAGAACATCCCCTTCGACCTCAACGGGAGCTTCTATGCGGGAAAAACGCCCCGCCTGGATTTCAATCTTGACCTAAAGAACCTCAACCTGAAAATGCTGCAACCCTTTGTCGCATCTTTTATGTCGGGACTGAACGGCTGGGCTTCGGGGCATGCAACAATTAAAGGAACGCCCGAAAAACCAAGGCTTTCGGGAGATCTTACCCTCAGCCGCACCGAACTTAAGATAAGTTACCTGAATGTTCTTTATTCACTGGCGGATGTGGTGCATATTGATTCCAATGCCTTTATCTTTAACAAGATAACCATATACGATTCACTAGGTAACAAGGGGCACCTGAACGGGAGGATCAGTCATGAATATTTCAGGGATATGAGGCTTGACCTGAACGTGGACCTCGATAATTTTTCGGCATTTAACAACACCTATACCCAGAATCCCCTGTTCTACGGTAAAGCCAGGGGCACAGGATCGGTCCATGTTTTCGGTCCCTTTGACAATATCACGGTCGCGGTGAAAGCCCAAACCGGCAAAAACACGAATGTGGCCATACCGATAAGCCTTACTGCAAGCGTTTCGCAAAATGACTTTATACAGTTTGTAATTCACAAGGATACCCTGGCTTTTACCGAAGAACCCAAAAAGGACCAGACCAACCTGAACCTGGATATTGCTTTAAAAGCAAACCCTGATGCAACCATCGAGGTTTTTTTACCCAACCAGCTGGGCAACCTGAAAGCCCAGGGAACAGGCAACATAGTGATGGGAATGACGCCCACAACGCCCTTCAGCATGACAGGTACTTATTCCATCACCAAGGGCTCTTTTGTTTTCCAGATAAAAAACCTTTTGAGGCTGCCCATGAGTATCAGTGAGGGCAGCCGGATCTCATGGTCGGGCGACCCGGCCGATGCCAATCTTAGCGTGAGCGCCGTCTACAGGACCAAAACCACGCTTGCAGGCCTCACATCCGACCCTGAAGAAGCACAGATACGCTTCCCGGTGGAAGTCATTTTTCACCTTGGGGGTAAACTCGAGAACCCTGATATCAAATTCAGTATGAACCTGCCCAATGTGGAGGAAGATATCAAGGTGATCGTTTACCGTTCGATTGATACCACGAATATTTCGGAAATGAACCAGCAGATGCTATACCTGCTGATCATGAACGCGTTTAAACCCGTAGTTGCATCTACCTCATCAGGGATTAACGTGGGGGCCACATCAGCCTCCCTGGTGACAAACCAGATCAATTCCTGGCTTTCGGGAATTTCACATAATGTAAACCTCGGTGTAAACTACCGACCGGGCTCATCTTCCGACGCCCAATCCTGGGATGTTTCCATGTCGACCCAGCTTCTGAACGACAGGTTGCTGATCGACGGGACGTTCGGGATGAATACCTATAAAACCACCAGCTACCAGCAGCCTAACCAGATCGTAGGCGACATCAACATCGAATACCTGCTTACCCAGAACAAACGCTGGAGGGTACGTGCCTTTAACCGTACAAATAATGTAAACATCCTGAATAACAATTCGCCGTACACCCAGGGGGTGGGTTTAAAATACCAGCGTGATTTTTACTCTTTCGGGGACTTGTTTCACGGAAAAAAATGGGCTGAAAAACAGGCTCAGAAAGCGAATAAAAAGTAATGTCTTTTACAGTTTACCGAAGCTCGGCCGGTTCAGGCAAAACCTACACTCTGGTAAGGGAATACCTGAAAATTATCCTGGAGGATACCGACAGCTTCAGGAATATCCTGGCCGTGACCTTTACCAACAAGGCTGCAGGGGAAATGAAAAGCAGGGTGCTGAGCTGCCTCGAAGAATTGTCGGGGCCTGAGGCGGGAAAAGGCAGGGCCACGAAAACCCTGCTCCCTTCGCTGACCGGTGAAACCGGGTTTACCGCAATGGAGATCAGCCGGAAGTCTTCAGAAGCTCTGAAGAAAATCCTTCACCATTATTCTGACTTTGCCATTGGCACCATCGACAGCTTCTCGCACAGGGTGATCCGTGCTTTTGCCCATGATTTTGGACTGCCCCTGAACTTTAAAGTGGAGATGGATGCCGACGAGCTTATCGAAACAGCGGTTGACCTGCTTCTTGACAAAGCCGGGGATGACGAACAGCTTACTTCGCTTCTTGTGAATTTTCTTGAAAATAATCTTGAAGATGACAAAAGCTGGGCCATCGACAAATCCCTGATGGAGTTCTCGAAGCTTTTACTTGACGAGGAAAGCCAGCAGCAACTGTCAAGCCTGAGGAAGCTGAGCACCGGGGATTTCAAAACCATAGCAGCATACCTCAGGAAAAAGACGAGGGAATTTGAAGCAGCTTTGAAGGAAGAGGCCGGTTCTGCATGGAAAGCCATTGTGGGCGCCGGCCTTGACCATTCGGTTTTTGCCTACGGCAAGTCAGGGATTTCCTGGTATTTTGAACAACTTGCCTCGGGGCGGCTCGATAAGATTATCCCTGGTGCCAGGCTGGTTTCGGCAATTGAAAACGACAGCTGGAGCAGCGGTAAAGCCTCATCCGCCGACAAAGAAATAATTGAAAGTTTAAAACCCCTGCTTCTCGGCAGTTTTCAAAGCCTGCTGCAAATGACGGGGAATTCGTATCGCCTGTACAAGCTGCATAAACTGCTCATGAAATCGGTTTATCCCCTGGCTGTATTGAACAGTATCGACCTGGTACTGCAGGAGTTCAAGAAACAGAACAATATCATCCACATCTCAGAGTTTAACAGCAGGATAGCAAAGATTGTCATGGGCGAACCACTGCCGTTCATTTACGAACGCACAGGCGAGAAATACCGCCATATACTCATCGATGAATTCCAGGATACTTCGGCCCTGCAATGGCAGAATTTTGTTCCCCTGATAGAAAATTCACTGGCATCGGGCTATTTCAACCTGGTCGTAGGCGACGGCAAACAGGCCATTTACCGTTGGAGGAACGGGGATGTTGAGCAGTTTACCAATCTCCCGGCCCTGGAGGGTAGCGAAGGGAACACCGTGATAGGCGACAGGCAGCAGGCCCTGGCCCGGAATTTCGTTGAGCACAGGCTCGATAAAAATTTCCGTTCATTACAGGAGATCGTGAATTTTAACAATGATTTTTTCGGATTTGTAAGCAGCCTCCTGGATGAGCCCCGGAAGAAAGTCTATGATGAGCTGGTGCAGGAGGCCGATGCCGCCAAACAAGGAGGGTATATCAGGATTTCCTTTACAGGTAAAGATGAAGATGAGGAAGTGAGTGCCGAAGCTGTTATGCTTGAGAAAGTCATTGCTGTCATTGCAGAATGCCAGGGTGAGGGATACGGGCCCAGCGATATTGCAGTGCTTTGCCGCTCCAACAGGGAGGCTTCCCTTATTGCCCAGACTCTTATAGGCGAAAGTATCCCTGTTGTTTCAGGGGAATCGCTGCTGCTGAATTATTCGCCCCTTGTGCGTATGCTTACAGGCCTGGTGAGGTACATCTTTGGCCCTGTGAACCCCGTGATCCAGGCCGAAATACTTACCCGCTTCGGCGAACTGTTCCCTGCTGAACAAACTTTTTACAGCTCATGGCTTAATATGGATGCAGGGAAACGGACAAAGCTGTTTGAGGGTTTTCTTAATAAACGGATAGGAGGGGAGGGGGCCGGAACTTTAAGGACGCTTCCTGTTTACGATCTTTTTATAAAGCTAGTAAACAGTTTTTGTCCCGCTTCGGCAGGGGATCCCTATATACAGTTTTTTCTTAATGCCGTTTTGAAGTTCGGCTCGGGCAAGTCGTCCTCGGCCCCTGATTTCCTGGAATGGTGGGATGAACACCATGAAAAGCTTTCGGTGATCATGCCATCGGGCTTCGATGCGGTGCAGGTCATGACCATTCACAAAGCCAAAGGCCTGCAGTTCCCGGTTGTTATCTACCCCTTTGCAGGGGATGCTTTGAAAAACACAAAGAAATATCTCTGGGCCACACTCGACCATAATGAAGTGCCTGGCCTGGAGGTATCCATACTGCCTGCCGTGAAGGATGTTGAGGAAACGGCATTCGCTGAACAGTATTCTGAAGAAAGGGAAAAATCAAGACTCGACCTTGTGAATGTGCTCTATGTCGTTATGACCAGGCCTGAACAACGGCTTTACCTGATGCCCCCGCTTCCGAAGAAATCAGGGGAAACGGCTTCGGTACCTGCTTTTTTTAAATCCTGGTTGCAGCATAAAGAATTATGGGACGACAGCCGTAATGACTATGAATTCGGATATCGCGCTGCGGTAAATCCCAGGCTTAAAGAGTCATTGAATATACTGCCATTGCCCGGCCTGAAGTTTGGCGACTGGAGGGAAACCATAAGGATACGTTCAAGTGCTCCGGAGGCCTGGAACCCTGACGACCCTGACAGGAACCGCAGATACGGGAATGTGCTTCATACTGTGCTTGCGGGACTGACTCCCGGAAAAGATGCGGCTGAGATGATCGATGGCATGCTTGAATCAGGTTTGCTCGACAGGGCCTGGGAACATGAGGTCCGCAGTAAAATCAATAAAATTTTACATGATCAGGGTTTTGCATTTGTTTTTAACAAAAATGCGGATGTGAGGCCCGAAGCCGAAATCCTGACCAAGCAGGGGCATGCTATCCGTCCCGACCGTGTGATCATAACAGAAGGCAGGGCTGTGGTTGTCGATTATAAAACCGGCCGCCCTATGGAGAAGTATAAAACACAGCTGATACAATATGCAGCTTACCTTGAAGACCTGGGGTATAAAGACGTGAAAAAATATTTATTATACCTTGAGCCCGATGTGAGGCTGGAGGAAGTTAAAGAATGAATATCGAATTGAACAAATGAACATAGAAGATAGATTAACGGCACTTTACCACGATTGGAGCGGGAGCGATGCCCTGAGGATGGATAAGATCGCAGGATCCGGCTCGTACAGGCAGTATTTCAGGATCATTGGAACTACGGGAAGCGTTGTGGCGGCCTATAATGCCGATGTGCGTGAGAATATTGCATTCCTGAAATTCTCTAGGCATTTCAGGAAGATGGACCTGCCCGTGCCCCAGGTTTTATACACCAGCCCCGAAAGTGATATGTATATTCTGGAGGACCTGGGTGATACGACCCTCTATTCGGCACTGGCCAAACTTCGTTCTGACAAAAATTTCCTTCACCCTGATATTATAAAGCTTTACCTTAAAGTTGTTGAGCTGTTGCCGGTATTCCAGGTCATAGCGGGGCATAGCATCCCGTTCAGCCATTGTTATCCCAGGCCGGCTTTTGACAGGCAGAGCATGATGTGGGACCTGAATTATTTCAAGTACTATTTCCTGAAACTTGCAAGGGTGCAGTTTGACGAACAAAAGCTGGAAGAAGATTTCAATGCCTTCGCCGGTTTCCTGCTGGAAGTGACCCCCGAACATTTCATGTACCGCGATTTCCAGTCCAGGAACATAATGATCCATAACAACTCTCCCTGGTTCATCGACTACCAGGGTGGCCGTAAGGGGGCGCTTCAATACGACCTGGCCTCGCTTTTATATGATGCAAAGGCCGACCTGCCCGAGGATTTCAGGGGGCAGCTGCTGAACCATTATATAGCTGCGGCAAATAAATCCACCTCTTTCAATGAACAGAATTTCCGCAGGTATTTCGATGGGTTTGTACTGATCAGGATATTGCAGGCGATGGGAGCCTATGGTTTCAGGGGATACTATGAGAACAAACCCCTCTTCCTCCAGAGCATACCGTATGCAGTAAGAAACCTCAGGATTCTCCGCGAAAGGAACGGCATCTCTGTTAAAATGCCGATGCTGATGAAAGTCCTCGATGATATCATTGCAAATCCTGCCTTTTCTTCGGTTAAAGCCACTACATCGGATCTTACCCTGAGAATTTGCAGTTTTTCCTATAAAAAAGGACTGCCTGCCGATAACAGCGGTAACGGGGGAGGCTTTGTGTTTGACTGCAGGGCCCTGCCCAATCCCGGGAGGTACTCCGCATTCGGGGATCTCACGGGCAAGGATAAACTGGTTGTTAACTTTCTTAAAAAGGAACCCGAAGTGGATGCCTTTTTGAATCATGTGTTCAGCATTGTAAGCCAAAGTGTGAGAAACTACATCGACAGGGGGTTCACAAGCCTGATGATCAGTTTCGGCTGTACCGGCGGACAGCACCGTTCGGTATTCTGTGCCGAGGAAACGGCAAAATACCTTTCCGATAAGTTTAATGTGAAAATTTTAATAGAACATTCATATGAAGGCAATGATCCTGGCAGCGGGATTGGGAACAAGGCTTAAGCCCATCACCGATTCAATCCCAAAAGCCCTGGTTGAAATCAACGGGAAAAGCCTGCTTGAGCATTCCATCGACCACCTGAAACTCTTCGGGGTGAAGGAAGTGATTATTAACGTACACCACTTTTCAGACCAGATCATCGATTTCCTGGAAAAGAAAAAGAATTTCGGATTGAATATCTCGATTTCGAATGAGCAGGATGAGTTGCTTGATACCGGGGGAGGATTTAAAAAGGCCGCCTGGTTCTTTGAGGGAGGGGGCCCGTTTGTAATCAGGAACGTGGATGTGTTGTCAGACATGGATCTGAAAGCCATGCTTGATTTCCATAAAAAGCATAAGCCGCTTGCCACTCTTGCTGTGAGGAACCGCGAAACTGCACGTTATATGCTGTTCAACGAGAAATGGGAACTCATTGGCTGGACCAATGTGAGCACCGGCGAGCGAAAGTTAAGCCGGAAAGATTATAAAAGGATGTACCCCCTTGCCTTTTCGGGCATACAGATCCTGGACCCGGCTATCATCCCTCTGCTCACCGACGAAGGCAGGTTTTCGCTGATTTCCATGTACCTCAGGCTGTCGAGGGAAAAAAGGATATGTGCTTTTACCGATAACGATTCCTTTTGGTTTGATGCCGGCAAAAGAGAGGAAAACACCTGATGGGATCTTTCCTGGAACAGTCTGTAGATTATCTTGTAACGACTTACGGGGAGGAGGTTTCGGAACTTTGTATCGTACTTCCCAACCTGAGGGCAGGTTTGTTCCTCAGGAAATTCCTGGCTGCACGCCTCAACAAAACCATATGGTCGCCTTATATATGTTCCACCGAGGATTTTCTCACTTCCGTTTCAGGTTTGAGAACGGTTGACCAGCTGCAGCTTCTTTTTACATTGTATGGGATCCACAGGGATATAGAACAGGAGAAGGCCCAGGCCTTCGAAGAATTTATTCAGTGGGCTCCCCAGCTTCTGAGCGATTTTGACGAGGTGGACCGTTACCTTGCCGATGCCAGGCAGCTGTTCTCGGCGCTCTCCGACACCCGCGCCATTTCGGTATGGAACCCCGAAAACAGGCCACTGACCGAGTTCGAAAAACAATACCTGAAATTTTACAGTTCCCTGTATTCTTATTACAGCAGGCTGGTGGATGGACTTCTTGAGAAAAAACAGGCCTACACCGGGCTGGTGTACCGCATGGCTTCTCTGGGTATAGAGAAGTTCTGTGAAAGGCTGCCGTGGAAGAAGATCGTTTTCATAGGATTCAATGCCCTCACTACGGCGGAGGAGAAAGTCATGGATGAACTGCACAGGCAGGGAAAGGCTGAATTCCTTTGGGATGCAGATGAATATTACCTTGATGACCCAGCGCATGAAGCCGGCGAGGCCCTCCGTCATAACAGGAAAAAGTGGGGGATCAAGGACTTCAGATGGGTTTCTTCGCTGATTGCTGGCGAACCTAAAACCATCAGGATCACAGGAGTCCCCAATAACACCGCCCAGGCCGGGCTGGCCGGGGAACTGGTGAAAACATTCAGTCCTGCCGACGAACACACTGCAGTTGTGCTACAGGACGAAAGCCTTTTGATCCCCCTGCTGTACTCCCTGCCTTCGGGGGCAGGGGAGATGAATATCACCATGGGGCTTAAGCTTTCTCAGACCCCCCTGAGCGACCTTTTTGAACTGGCTTTCAAAATGCAGCTGAACCGCGATAAATTCACGGCCAACCGCCGTAACGGAGCAAAGTTGTTTTACTTCAGGGATGTGCTTTCACTTTTACGGCATCCTTATATCAGGGGGATGGCCGAAGGGCTGATGGAGGGAAATCATTTTGTGTTCGACCGCATCCTTGAAACCATAGAGAGGGGGAACAAGGTTTTCATCTCATCCCCGGAGATACTGGATTCCGGAACAGGCTTGTTTTCAGTGAATGCTGATTTTCTCAAACCATTGTTTGAGGTATGGCAAAAACCCGAAGATGCCATTAAAGCGATAAAGGAGATCATCGGGTCGTTCAGGAGCCATCTTTTTAAAAACAAGAATGACCTGGAACTTGAGTATTTATTTGCCTTTTCAAAGATCATTCACCAGGCCGACGGGCTTCTGAACGCCAATCCCGGCACCGTAAAAACCCTGCTCAGCCTTTCGCAGCTGTTTACCCGGATTGTTCAGAGTGTAAGCCTTCCATTCTTCGGCGAGCCCCTTAAGGGTTTGCAGTTGATGGGGATGCTTGAAACCAGGAGCCTTGATTTTAAAAACCTGGTCATGCTATCATGCAACGAGGGCCTGCTCCCCAGGGGACGATCGGCGAACTCCTTCATCCCCCTCGACCTTAAACTTGAATTCCACCTTCCCACATACCGCCAAAAGGATGCAGTTTACGCCTATCACTTTTACCGCCTGCTCCAGAGAGCCGGCAACATTCACCTGGTCTATAATTCGGAACCAGGCGAGCTGGGGGGAGGGGAGATGAGCCGGTTCCTGCAGCAGATCATCAGTGAACTGAAGTGTAAAAATCCCGCCGCCGACATCAGGGAGGAACTTCTTGTAATGAAGCCTTCGCCTTCGAAGCGTTCTCCCGGGATCAGCATCAGTAAAGATGAAACAGTGTTCGAACTCCTGAGGGCAAAGGCCGAAAAAGGATTATCTCCTACCTCACTGAATAATTTCAGGGACTGCCCTCTGAAGTTCTATTTTGGTGATCTTACAGGGCTGCTGGAACCCGATGAAATTGAGGAAGAGATCGACAACCGCATACTCGGGAACATAGTGCACGACTCCTTGCACAGGCTGTACAAAAACCATATTGGCAGTGAAATCGATGCTGCAATTATCGTCGGTATGAAAGCAGCTGCCGGGCAGGCTGTTGATGAAGCCTGCAGCAAGGAATTCAGCGGCAGGGATGTGAATTACGGCCGTAACCTCCTCCTCGTAAGGGTTGCGAAAATGATGCTGAAAAGATTCCTGGACTATGAGCTGGGATCCATTGGAGAATTAAAGAAAGATGGTGAAAAACTTTGTATTACAGGGCTTGAAAAGAGGCTGGAACGAAGGCTGAGCATGACAGCCGGCGGGCAGGAATTAAACATCAGGATCAAGGGTTTTGCCGACCGTATCGACAGCACAGGGTCTTGCCTGAGAATTATAGACTATAAGACGGGGGCAACAGATAAAAAAAGAACCAGGGTCGGGAGTTGGGAGGAGTTTGCATTTCAGCCCGGCAGCGATCATGCTTTCCAGCTGCTTACGTACAGCTGGCTTTATTATCCCGGGATTAACAGTAATCTAACTGTGCAGGCTGGAATACTGTCGCTAATAAAGTTAACCGACGGCCTGATGGCGGTTTCGGTTCCCTCATCCGCCGAAGAAAACAACCGCACACAGCTTACCCAGGCCGATTTGAACGAATTTGAAAAAAGCCTGAAAGAGGTCATAGCGGCCATGTTCGACAGGGGGCAGCCTTTCGGGCAGACTGGCGACCTGAAGAACTGTGCCAGGTGCCCTTACACCGATCTTTGCGGGAGGTAATTACCTCTTGTCGTTTTCACTGAACACGAAAGCTTCATAAGTATAGAGTTCTGCATCCTTCCAGCCGTCCCAGCTCAGGCCGGCCTTGTCGCAGGCGCAGTGGCCGAGGAATTCGTTTATGCTCCAGCCTGTTTCGGTAGCCACCTGTGGAAGGAAGGTACCCGAATAATATCCCTTTTTAATATAAATCCCGTGTTTCCCCAGTACGATCTCATCGGCAGAATAAATCCTTTTCATAGGCGAGAGCACCGATATTTCAATTTCCAGTTTGTCAATTTCTTTGGCCGTAACAGGCGTAAACCTTGAATCCTGGGTGGAGGATGCTATGGCCATCTCCTGTATCACTTTCCAGAGGGGGATATCGGCTGTGAACCGGCCTATGCAGCCCCTGAGCTCGCCTTTTTCCTTAAGGGTGACAAAGGCGCCCGAATGCATTTTAAGGCCGGGACTGAAATTTCTGTCATCCAGGTCGGGTGTTTTATGCTGGTTGATGTACATGATGATGGTGGCACGGGCAATGCCCAGCATTGTCTTCTGCTCCTCTTTTGTAAAGCTGAACCCGGCTGCAGGGGATGATACCGATGCCCCGTTGCGGCTGATGGCAATGGACCAGTAGCCTACACATTGTGAATGGTCGCCGTACCTGGAATCCCCCGAATTCATATACTGTACAGGGGTATATGCAAAGGATGCCTCGCCTTCGGTCATGTATAAAAGTGTGAGCACCGAAGTCCAGCCGCAGAGGTTTGTTACAAGGTTGGGAACATTTTTCTTTTCATATTCGCCAAGAACCTTCATCAGTGCTTCGGGATTGTTCAGAAGGATGGCATCGCAGGTGGCTTTGTCGGTGGATTTCGCATCGTTATAGGGCGGGTAGTGCGAAAAATCGCTGCTTATCACAAACAGGTTATGCTCATTGAAGTATGGTTTAAGGGCCAGGGCGATCTTTTTGCAGGTTTGAGGACTTTGGCTGCCAATCACGATGGGAACTATCCTGAATGGTTTTTTCATGTGGTACTGAAGGAAAGGTACCTCCACTTCAACACAATGCTCGTTAAGGTCGGCGTCGTATACATAGCTGAAGACGGGATTGGATTTTATCAGCTCGTTTGCAAGTTCGGTATTCACTCTCACCTTGCCCAGGGGGGTAAGGTAATCTCCCTTATTATATATCGAAGCCCCCATAAAAGATGCGTGGTGGCTTGAACCTATGATGAAAATGTTATCATAGGTTTTATCGGGATCCACCTGGTTTATCCCGCTGGCCGCCACGCCGCCTGAGAAAACGTAACCTGCATGCGGAAGGATTACAGCCTGGAGATTACGGGCTGTGCGGGCTTTGGCGCCCCTGAACAAATCGGCAAGCTGGGCCCTGAGGGTGTCGGCGCTGGCAGGATAAAACATACCGGCAGCGGCCGGCTTCCTGTCGGTTTTTGGCCCCTCCTGGGAGGAGCAACTGTTACTGAAAGCAAATGTGAGTCCCATAATCAATACTAATCGGAAAAAACTGCCCATTGTTTATTAACTTTGAGAGTGGAAAATCCAGGTAAAGATACGAAAAGATGAGAAAAAATGCAATCCGTTCAGGGCTGTTCGGCCTGGGTTTCATTTCGATTTCAACCCAGATCTATCTCCTGCGCGAGAGTTATATGGTGTTTTACGGCAATGAGCTCATTCTGGGCATCATGCTTTCGGCATGGATGCTGCTCACCGGGGCGGGAGCATGGCTTGGCAGGTATTACGGCAGGATCAAAGGCCAGGCGGGATTTCTGCTTTTTCTCATGCTGATGCTTTCGGCCTTGCCGGTACTTATGGTGATCAAACTGAACCTTTACCGGGCCCTTGTTTTACCAACGGGAACCATCGCAGGGATAAACGATGTGGTTTATGCCGCATTTCTTGTACAATTGCCCTTTTGCCTGATCAACGGCTTCCTGTTCTCATCGTTGAGCGCCATGCTGCGCGGGGCCGGCAATGCATATTCCCTGGAATCGGCAGGCAGCATGGCTGCCGGGGCCCTCGTAAACTTTGTGTTGCTCTGGCTTTTCCCTTCATGGCTCAGCATCATCCTGATGAGCATATTTTACCTGCTTACCGTCGTTTATTACACATTCCATCTCCGGAACAGATTCTTGCCTTGGGTTACTCTCCTGGCTTCGGCCCTGATCATCTTCACACTCTTCAAATCCGATATAAAGGGGTTCTCCTATCATTCACTGTTCCCCGGGCAGACTGTTGTTGAGGATAAAGAAACCCCTTACGGGCAAATGGTTGTGACCGCCAATGCAGGCCAGCTTAATTTTTATGAGAACGGATTGCTGATGTTTTCTTCGGGCGATGAGATCAACAACGAGGAAAACGTGCATTATGCCATGGTTCAGCATGCTTCGCCCAGAAATATTTTACTTGTATCAGGGGGATTGTCGGGGGCCATTAATGAGATCCTGAAATACCGCCCCCTTGCAGTGGATTATGTCGAACTGAATCCTGCCTTGCTTAAGTTGAATGTCAGATCCCTGGAGAGCCTTGAAAAAAGAGGTGTTTTTCTGCATGCAGGAGATGCCAGGCAGTTTGTGAAAAACTCTTCGAGGGTATATGATGTTGTTCTGGTTCTTTTACCGCCTCCTTCCAGCTTGCAGCTCAACCGCTTTTACACTTCTGAATTTTTAACTGAATTAAAAGGGCGGCTGTCGCCGGATGGCATAGTGTCGTATTCACTGCCCACTACCAGCGATTATGTAAGCCGGGCCGGTGAGGGGCTTAATTCAATCCTGTACAATACGCTGGCCGCCTCGTTCAGGAATATATTGCTGGTGCCGGGCAACAGGACTTTTTTCATTGCTTCGGATGCCTCACTCAGCCTTGATATCCCTGCCCTGGTTGAAAGGAAAGGGATAATCACATCCTACGTGAATAAATATTACATCGATGCCGGGCAGTTTAAGGAAAGGGCTGAATACATGAAAGCCAATATTTCCGGCACGGCCGGGCTTAACCATGATTTCAGACCCCTGATGTTTTTTGCCCAGATGAGGTACTGGATGACATACTTTAATCGTCATTACATCCCGGCCTTCCTGGTCCTGCTGCTCATAGTCCTGCTTGTATTGTTCAATCTTAACCCCGTCAATACAGGCTTGTTTACCGGCGGTTTTACCGTTGGCGCTTACCAGGTGATCATGATCCTTGCACTGCAGGTTTATTGCGGCTATGTGTTCCAGCTTACCGGTTTCATCATCATGCTCTTCATGCTCGGGCTGGCGGCAGGTAGCAGGGCAGGCACCCTGTGGTTCAGAAAGGACCCTTTCAGGGTTTACCTCTCGCTTCAGCTCTCCCTGGCCGCGCTCTCGGCCCTGATCCCCATGGCCCTTATCCTTGCAGGCCGAATGGGGCTTCCCTTATGGATGATTGAGGCGAAAGCCGCAGCGATTACCCTTATTCTCTCCATACTCACCGGGATGGAATATTCACTGGCCTTTCGCTTGTCGAAAAGGAACAAGGCTGTTGCAGTGGCAAAAAATTATTCGGCCGATCTTTTCGGCTCGGCATTGGGCGCTTTCATAGTCCCCGTTTTCCTTTTTCCATTGATCGGGATGATAAGTACGGGGTATGTGCTGGCCCTGGTGAATACAACAGGAGCAGCCTTCCTTTTCATAAAACGTAAAAATTTCGTACCTTTATGATGTGAAACCAATGGAAAGAAAGCGTTTAAGCAAGCGGCAGTTCCTCCGTTTGAGTCTCGCAACCCTGGGTGTTGCAGCGGCCGGAATAAGGCCATTTCGCAGTCTCGCCAAAAACCTTACCGATATGAATGCAGGTATGTCTTCTCCCCCCGGGGGACCTGGGAAATACAGCAGGGAATCGCTGTATTATGTCCTAACTCCGAAAGGAGTTAAATGCCAGCTTTGTCCCAACCAGTGTACGCTCAGGGAAGGGCAGGAGGGGTTGTGCCGCAATCATGTGGCCTACGGCGATAAGGTTTATTCCATTGCATACGGCAATCCCTGCAGCGTGCATATCGATCCGATAGAGAAAAAACCCTTATTCCATTACCTGCCTTCATCCGAAAGTTTCTCTATTGCTACGGCAGGCTGTACCCTTGCCTGCCTGAACTGCCAGAACTGGGAAATCTCCCAGGTAAGCCCCAAAACTACGAATAACGTGGAGATGTTCCCGGCCAGTGTTGTTGATCAGGCGGTTAGGAACGGATGCCGCAGCATTGCCTATACTTATTCCGAGCCGCTCTCGTTTTACGAATACACTTTTGATACGGCAAAACTTGCCAGGGCCAGGGGAATTAAGAACCTTCTGATCAGCAACGGCTATATCAATGAAAAACCCATGCGGGAACTCGCAAAATACATTGATGCCGCTAACATCAACCTGAAATCGTTCAGGGAGGATATTTATGAAAAGCTTAACGGGGGCAGCCTGGAACCAATACAAAGAACTCTGAAAATACTGAAGCAGGAAGGGGTGTGGCTCGAGATAACAAACCTTATAGTTCCAAACTGGACCGATAGAATGGATATGATTAAGGAAATGTGCGAATGGCTTGTTGCGGAAGGGTTCGCCGATTATCCCCTGCATTTCAGCAGGTTCTTCCCCTTATACAAGCTTACCAGCATACCCTATACGCCTCTTGCAACTCTCGAACAGGCATACACTATCGCCCGTAAGGCAGGGATCAATCATGTTTATATCGGCAATGTACCCGGCACCGATTATGAGAATACCTATTGCCCGAAATGCAGGAAATTGCTTGTGGAAAGACGTGGGTTTACTGTAACCTCCAATCAGATCAAAAAAGGTGACTGCGGATATTGCGGTGCCAGGATCAATGGTGTCTGGTACTGAATTCATCAGTCCCCAGTACCCAGTACCCAGCTCCCAGTCCCCAGCCCCTAGTCCCCAGTACCCAGCTCCCAGTCCCCAGTCCCCAGTCCCCACCTGGCCTCAGTACCCCAGGTCGAGGTATACTGGCAGGTGATCCGAAAACCCTCCCACGTACCTGAAACCGTTATACGTTCTGCGGGGTTTTTTACCGAAGTACTTAAGGTCCTCCTCCAGTAAAAATTTATCGCTGAAAATGCTCACCGAGCCTGGGACCAGGTGCAGTCCATGAGCCGGTGAGATAAGACCGGGGCTTGCCATGAACTGGTCAAGCAGGCTCCAGATACCCCTGTAACGATGGGTCCCCGCCTTCCCGCTCAAAGGATACATCAGGTTTACCAGCCCGCTTTTTACCTGCATCGAATCGGGGGGCACTGCATGAAGGATGCCGGTAATGCTTGCTGATGCAGGTTCATCATTGAAATCTCCCATGACCAGAATGCGGGCTTCACTATGTGCTTCTAAAAGGGAATCAACGATATGTTTCAGAACCGATGCCACAAAATCCCTTCTGGGCTGGGATTCGGCGTAACCACCCCTGCGTGAGGGCCAGTGGTTGATGAGAAGGTCAAGGGTGTCGTGGCCCAGGACTTTTCCCTGTATGAAAAGTATCTCCCTGGTCTGGGCTGAAGTATCGAACGGGAACCGGATCTTGTACGGTTTCGAACTGATAACACTGAATACTGCCTGCCTGTATAATAAGGCAACATCTATACCCCTCAGGTCGGGTGACTCATGATGTATCATCCGGTAGCCAAAAGGTTTCAGGGGGGTGTCGTATATCATCCTGTTCATGACATAACGGTTTTCGATTTCACATAAGCCAATGATGCCCGGGGCTTCCCACTCACCGGCAGCCAGGAGAGCCTTGGCAATATGATTAAGCTTATTGTGAAACCTGGTATAATTCCACCGCATCGCGCCCAAGGGTGTAAACTCATTGTCTAGCTTCGTTGTATCGTCATACGTGTCGTACAAATTCTCAACATTCCAGAAAACCACCCTGACAGTTTGGCTTAAAGCAGGCGAAATCGCGTAATGGCTCGTTTTCACCGGAAGAGCCCTGCCCTGGCAAAATAAATTTTTACTCCCAGATAATGAATTATTTGGACTCAATAAAACAAAAATACAAGCAAGGATTTTCATGTTTTGCACGGTTTTTGTTGTTAATATATGCTTGACAACCGCTTAGGCTGCCGTGAAATATTTTTATGTTCCAAGCTTAATCCGGGTAAATGTAAAATGTGATATAAAAGCAAGATAAAAATCTTTAACAATTCTTTAACACATTCATTAACAGTTTTTAACGACGATAATAAAATATGGGATAAATGATTGCGTTATTGAAACCACGTTGAATAATTAATAATTGAGCCATGAAAAAATACCTTGGAATTTTTTTAATTGCAGTCATGGGTGGAGCCGTATCATTAGGGCTCTACAAAGCATTTGAGAAACGAACGACCATCTATTACCCTAAACCTGAAGGCGTACCTGTAAAGCAGGTCGCTTTATATGGTCCGGCGATACCGGGAAACCTCCCTGATTTTGAGACTGCCGCATCCATTTCGGTCCATGCTGTTGTGCATATCAAATCGGATTTTGAGAAAAAAAGCCTGGTGTATGATGACTTCTTCCAGTTTTTCAATTCCAGCCCAAGGGAATATATTTCACCTTACACGGCCATGGGCTCGGGGGTGATTGTTACGGCCGACGGGTATATAGTGACTAACAATCATGTGGTGCAGGACGCTGTAAATGTAATAGTAACGCTTAACGATAAGCGTGTATATAAAGCCACGGTTGTGGGGACGGACCCGAGCACCGATCTGGCCCTGATAAGGATTGATGCAAAGGGGCTTCCGTTTTTGGCTTACGGCAACAGTGACAATGTAAAGATAGGGGAGTGGGTGCTGGCCGTTGGCAACCCGTTCAACCTTACGTCCACGGTAACCGCCGGGATAGTCAGCGCCAAGGCCAGGGATATCAATATCCTCGGCTCCCAGGGCGCTGTTGAATCCTTTATCCAGACCGATGCTGCCATCAACCCTGGCAACAGCGGGGGAGCGCTTGTCAACACCAGTGGAGAACTCATCGGCATCAATGCCGCCATTGCCTCAGGAACGGGTTATTATACAGGGTATTCATTCGCCATTCCTGTCAATATAGTAAAAAAGGTGGTTGAAGATTTTATGAAGTTCGGTAAGATCCAGAGGGCTTACCTCGGGGTATACTACCATGAGATCGATGACCAGTTTGCAAAAGACAACGCACTGAGCAGCCTCAGCGGGGTTTACATCAGTGATGTGATCGGGGGCGGTTCGGCCGACATTGCAGGTATTAAAAGAGGAGACATCCTCACAGGCATACAGAATAAACCCGTGAACGGGAAATCGGAGCTGATGGAAATAGTGTCACAGCTGAGCCCTGGCGATGTTGTAACGGTTTCGGTTCTGAGGGATGGCAAACCGCTTGACTTCCAGGTGAAACTGGTGAGCGAGAATAGTAACCAGTCCGTGGCCAGGAATAACAACCAGTTGAAGATCTACGGCGCTACGTTTGAACCCCTCAATGAAAAGGAGAAGGCAAAGTACCGGGTCGCAAACGGCTTCAAGATAACGCAGGTGGAACCAGGCAAATTCAGCCAGGTTGGATTGAAACCTGGATTTATCCTTTTAACTGTCAACAATAAACCTGTAAGCTCGATTGAGGGGTTGAAATCGGCGCTTTCCGACAAATCCAACGGGGTTCAGATCGAAGGCATCTATCCTAACGGTATGAGCGCGTTTTATGGTCTGAGCTGGTAAAGCAACCCCGGGCACTGTTTTCTGGTCTATTGTAAACAGATGATATTGCCCCGGTGTAAACCCGGGACCGGTTTCCGCCCCCGAAGGGCGGGCAGTATTTTGGGGATTTGATTGAAGGATGGGATCATGAGACAGCTTAAGATTTCGAAGTCGATCACCAACCGTGAAACGGCTTCTTTAGATAAATACCTTGCCGACATAGGCAAAGAAGAGTTAATTACCGCCGAGGAAGAAGTGAACCTTGCCCAGCGGATTAAACAGGGCGACCAGATTGCACTTGAGAAATTGTGCAAAGCAAACCTCAGGTTTGTCGTTAGTGTTGCAAAACAATACCAGAACCAGGGGCTGAGCCTACCCGACCTGATCAACGAAGGGAATGTTGGCCTGATCAAGGCTGCAAGAAGGTTCGACGAAACCCGTGGCTTTAAGTTCATCTCATACGCAGTATGGTGGATACGGCAATCGATTCTTCAGGCCCTGGCCGAACAGTCAAGGATAGTACGACTTCCGTTGAACCAGGTAGGATCACTTGGAAAGATCAGTAAAGCCACATCCAAACTGGAACAGATCTATGAAAGGCCCCCTTCATTGAACGAACTTGCAATAGAAATGGATATCCCCGAACACAAGGTTGCCGAAACAATGAAGATGGGTACCAGGATCGTCTCCATGGATGCACCTATAGACCAGGATGAAGATACAAAACTGCTTGATATTTTCGTGGCTGTGGATACCCCCGATACCGACGAAAACCTCATACGTGAAAGCCTGGCCATGGAGGTGCAGCGCTCACTGGCCTCCCTTGCCGAAAAAGAAAGGGAGATACTGAACATGTTCTATGGCATAGGGTACCCCCACAGCTATACCCTCGAAGAGATAGGCTCGGCATTCAGCCTGACCCGTGAACGGGTGCGACAGATCAAGGAAAAAGCCATCCGCCGTCTTAAACATTCTTCAAGAAGCAGGCTGCTGAGGTCTTACCTTGGGTGAGAACCGGATTTACAGATAGGTTATCTTAACTGTCTGTTTAAGTTCCGGGTGCAGGCTCAGGGCCACGGGACAATTTTTACTGATGTGTTCTATCACCCTCTTTTGCTGGTCGCTGTAGTTATGGGGAGGGAAGGTCAGTTCGGTGATTATCTCGCTGATGCGGCGGGGATTGTCGGCCATTACTTTGGATACTTCCCAGCTTGCCCCCTCAATACTGAATCCCTGGGCACTTGCGGCAATTCCCATGATGGTGATCATGCAGCTTCCAAGGGCTGTTGCCACAAGGTCGGTAGGGGAAAAGAATTCCCCCTTGCCCTGGTTGTCCACCGGGGCGTCGGTAATCAGTTTTGTTCCTGACTTCAGATGGGTCGCCTCGGTGCGGAGGTTCCCCGTATATATTGATTTTACTGTTTTCATAAACTTTACTTTTAAATTAAACTCCGGAATTTGTTGTTTATTACCTGTAGCCTATCCCGGTATAGCCTACCCAGTGTTTTATATCGGCTTTGGCGGTAATCCCCATTTTAATATCACCGACAGGGATGGGTTTATTGCTTATGGAAGTGGAATATCCCAAGAGGGTGCCTGAGGAAGGTGATGAATGCATGGCTTTTTCAAGGTCAGATAGTGTGAGGAGGCCGAAAGGCACCGAATACCTCCCGCACCAGGTCCATTTGTACGAATGGTAATTGGTGTCCTGAACCGTATATTGAGTAAACTCCCTGGCTTTTTTTTCAGTGGCAGGGCCGAGCAGGGTATTCCTGATGATTTCCAGCTCATGGTCAACTGCTTTATGAAACCCGGCCGTATCGCAGCCATAGAAAGCATAATCCGATCCTCCCCATTCTTCGCAGCCATAATGGACCGCATCCGTTGATACTACAATCGCGTAATCCTTGCCTATCTGCAGGTTCCTGTCGTTATACTGGCTGAGGCTGTATAAAGCTTCGGCCAGGTCTGAAGCAAGGGTTTTCATGGTCGCAAACGACATATAGGGGATCAGGATGGGAACGATCTCGATCCTGCTGTTATAATACTGGAGAAAGGGCAGTATTGCCTCCAGTGAATGCTCGGCCTTTTGCAGGCTGTCGTGAACAATGTAAGCCGACCTTGGCAGTTTGTTCATGATGGCTTCCCTTAAACCCGAAACCTTAACCGGCCCGTAAGGTTCCTGCCAGTAGTCAAAGCTGTCGAAAACCATGCGGTTCTCCACCTCGTATTTTTTTGCCTTATGAGCCACCCCTAGAAGGATTACCGTCGGGGCCTTGATGTTACGAAGCACAGCGGGATAAAGCCATCCCACGTAAGTATAATCGTCATGGGGGCAGATGGCCATTTTCCACGACATGAACTGTTGTATGCGGTTGTTGTCGAGTGCATCGTTCATTTTCATGCCCTGCAGCCTTGTTATCCTTTTCATCACCGAATCCATCTGCCAGGACCTGGTGGCAAACCCGATGGGGTCGACGGGTTTGCGGATACGGTCGGGTGGGCTGCCACTGATTAGGATGAAGAGGATAATCCCCGTAAGAATAATATTCAGGAAGGATTTCATATATGGAGGAATAAGGATAATTTTGCTTCGTAAATTTACAAAAAAGCAAACTATATCAGTAATCCACTATGAACCACATACCCGAGGTTTCCATTATACTTGAGAATCAACCCAATTTCCGCTCCCTTGAAGGCATTCAGACCACAAACGGCCGGAAGTTCAGGAAGAATATGATATACCGCAGCGGGAGCCTGAATAAACTGAGCCAGGCTGATATGGATAAACTTGAGGATATCGGGCTGGCCCTGGTGATAGATTTCCGGTCCGACAGGGAGGTTTATTCATATCCCAGCATGCATATTCCTTCGGTGAAAAAGACCATGAGGATCGTTATTCCCGATGAGGCCAGGGACAGGGCGATGGAATTTCTCGGGAATAACGACAAGGAAGGCATTGAGAACGTACTGATTGCCGATTACAGGAGGATGATACTGAGCGACAGCGGGAGTTTTGCCGAATTTTTCAGGATTCTTGAAACGACCGGCGACCTGCCCCTGGTTTATCATTGCGCGGCAGGTAAGGACCGAACAGGCTTAGCCACGGTTTTTCTGCTTACAGCCCTTGGGGCAGATATTGATACTGTTAAGGAGGATTATTTTCTGAGCAATGACAGGCTGAAATCCCTGGCCGACCGTTTTGTAAGAAAGGTCTCAGAAGAAGGCAGGAACGGGGAGATTATCAGGCCGATGATGGAAGTCAGGCCCGAATACCTGGAGGCCGCACTGGATGAGATTGACAACTCTTTCGGAGGCCTCCATAACTATCTTGCCAAGGTTCTCAAAGTCGATTTCGGAGTTTTACAGGACAAATACCTGGCTTCCCGATAAGCAGCAAAACTGCAGGGAATTAACGGGCGATAAACGGCTTCTGTTAAGTCACATTCAGCATTTTCAGCCTGTAACCCACACCCGGCTCGGTTATCAGCAGTTCGGGCACCGAAGGGTCGTTTTCAATTTTCTTTCTTAATTGTGCAATATGGACCCTGAGTATCTGGGCGTTATCGGCATATGGTGCGCTCCAGATCTCGCGGCTGATAAAAGAATGGGTAAGTACTTTCCCGGCATGCCTTATAAAGATAAGAAGCAGTGAATACTCAGTGGCAGTGAGCTTGACTTCTTCCTTGTTAAGCCTTGTAACCCTGCTGTTGATATCCACTTCAAGGCTGCCCGAGCGGAATACAGGAGATTCATCCATCCTTAAGGAATGCCGTATCGCCACCCTGATCCTGGCAAGGAGTTCTCCCGCGTTAAACGGTTTGGTTACATAATCGTCAGCTCCGCAATCGAGAGCTTCTATCATGACCGATTCTGAATCCTGTACGGTCAGAACAATCAATGGCACGGCCGACCATTCACGCAGGCGGTGAAGCATGCTTAATCCGCTTTCATCAGGAAGGCCAAGGTCAAGAAGTATAACATCAGGATGGTTCATTGTTACTGCAAGCATGCCTTCTTTAGCCGAAGCAGCCTCAAATACTTTATATTCATTGGCCTCAAGTGTCATCTTGAGCAATCGGCGAATCTGAGCTTCATCATCAATAATGAGTACTTTGTACTTAATTTTGTTTTTCTCCATATCATTTCCCGGCTTTAAATATCATTGTAATTTTTAATCCCCCCTGGGGGTCATTGGTTGCCCTGATGAATCCGCCATGGGCTTCCACAAAGGCTCTTGCAATGGCGAGTCCAAGTCCGGTGCCCCCGCTTTTCGATCCGGGCACACGGTAAAATTTTTCAAACAGGTGTTCAAGGTTTTCCTCGGGGACTCCCGGCCCGTTATCGCGTATGGTGAGCGTGACCATTTCGGGAGGGTCGTTTACTGCATTGATCTCAATGCCCGTGCCCGAAGGAGTGTACATGATGGCGTTCCTGAGAACATTGACCAATACCTGCCTGAGGAGGCTGATATCGGCCTTGATCAGTGAAAGGTTCTCGGGCATCGTGATATTAAGTTTCTTGCGGCTGAGCTCGCATTTTAAATCCTTGGCAACAAGTCCAACGAGGTCGGCAATATCGCAATACTGCAGGTTTAATTTCAGAAGGCCTGATTCTATCCTCGACATGTCGAGGATGTTTTCAACAAGGTTGTTAAGCCTGGTCGAAGCAGATTCCAGCTCAATGCAGATCTGCTTCCTCTTTTCATGCTCCGAGGATGTGCTGGTATTTTTAAGGTTGTCCACCGCGGCTGTAATAATGGCAATCGGGGTCCGCAACTCATGGGAAACGCTGTTTAAAATAGCCTGGAAAAGTTTCTCTGAGTGGTCGAGAAGCCCTTTTTCAATGGTTTCTGCTATGTTGATCTCCCTTCCGAAAGTGGATGCAATGATGGTGACAAACGATTTAAACAATATCATTTTATCTTCATCCTGGCTAATGCCTGCATCCATGGCAACCCCGATTATCCCAATCGTTTCGCGGGGATCCCGCAAGGGGAAATAGACAATGTTTTCAGGCCCCTGCTTCATTTCAACCGTCTTTCCCGTGCTTGCCTCAAAAAACAGGTCAGCGGCAAGGTTAAACCCTGCTGAACTGTGGAAGCCTGAATTGCCGTAAGGGTTTGCACAAAGCCTTCGAATGTTGTTGTCCTTGAGATAGATGACAGCTTCCTGGCCGAAATGCTTCTTTAACCCGCTCTCAGTAATGCTTACCACTTCATCAATTGATTTGGCGTCATTCATGGTTTCCAGGAAATTATACAATATGGTCAGCCTTTGCTGGCTGTTCCTCAGAACAGCCTGGCTCTTCCGAATCCTGGTGATCAGGATGACCAAAACTATCCCTACGAGGAGGTCGGCCGAATTTGCGAATATATCTTCAACCTCCTCCACACTAAAGGTGAAGAGTGGTTGCTGGAAGAAATAATCCCATATCAAAACGTTAAGTATGGCTGCAAACATCAACGGCCATCTTCCTAAAAAAAGGGACATAAGGGCAACAGCCATCAGCAATATCAAGCCTACGCTGAATGTGCCAATCACATTGCTGAAAGGGAAGCATATGGCAGCGGTCAATGCAATGGTAAGGAATGCAATGACATATTCACTGAAATCAGAACGGGATGAATACTTCCAGTTGCTGGCTTTAAACATCTGAGGGCTAATTCTCATTCAAACGTAATAAAAAATTTCATACGTGGCTTATTTAAATCCTTGCCGTACCTGTTTTTGCAGGGAAGCGAATTAAATCAAATTTTTATTAAGCACCGATAAATTTGTAGTTTCGCATTATAAAGATTTAGTAAAGCTGTTAAGGATTTTTTGCAATTTTTCATCACGGCTTAAAATCTTTGTATCTTTAACTCGTTATTCTGTTCACAGATACATTTCAAATGAGGTACAGGTATTTTACTTTAATCGGACTCGTAATTCTTGTCATGGCAGCTGCTTGTTCAAAGAACAGCAATACTACATCTGTTACTAATAGTTATGCTGGTTCGGGCAGTGCAGGCGACGTGCTTACCTATACCGTTAACGAAAGTGCAGGGGGCTATACCATATACAACGAGTCGACCAAGCGTTATGATAACGGATCATTCACTGTCTATACCAATGAACTAAGCGGGCTATACAAGGTTTTTACCAGCGGGTCATTTTATTATGCCGTTGAGATCCAGGGCAGGGTTTTTACCGGGAATTTTCCCACAGCAAGGCTTAACAACAACCTCTCCTATGGTACATCATCCCAGTCGGTTTCGGGCAATCCGATGAACTTTGGCAATTATGTTTATCTTCATATCAGTAAATCGGCAATCAACGGCAGTACTTTAAACCGGGAATGGGGCATTCTGACAATACTGGCCAACGGAACCTGGATGAAGCAGGGATACTGCAACGATACAGGTTCTTTGCCAAGCCTGATGCCCGACGCATATACCGGCTCCCTGCCTCCTGTTAATCCTTCTGATTCGGGTACCTGGACAGTCAATCCGCTGTTCCCGAACAGGATGAATATGAGCCTGATGCATTCAGCCGATTCGATAACCGGTTTCCCCTGTGCAAGTGACAGCGGAGCCGTGTTTGTTATGGACCTGGGCTATGGCCACGGTTTCCTGACTGGACTAAAACTTCTTGAAGGCAGCGCGAATCCGATGAAGGGCAATTTCGGGTTTGCCGATGTGCGTTATGACGCAGGCACAGGCGGAGGAAAAATTGACGTTAACGATACCACTCATACCATAAGCTGGTGGAGAGCAGACTCATATGCCAAAGTCAGGAATGGCTCGTTTGGAGCACTAAACCAGTGTGCAGTGCTTAAAAATGTTTATTTCTCGAAGAATGTTACCTTTAACGGTGACACGGTTGATTTTTATTCTGTTGTGTCGGGCCCGTATTTCATGGAATTCCAGTTCAGGAATAACAAATTCCGTTCATATGGTACCGGGGCCCGCCTTCCCTAGTCAGCCTTTTTTTCTATCAGCCCTTTTTCCCCGTCAAGTTTGACCCGGTCACCGGTCTTAAGGAATTTTTTTGCTCCTTTTGCTGCCACAACAGCCGGGATTCCATATTCACGGGCCACAACAGCTCCATGCGATAAAGGGCTGCCAATCTCTGTAATCAGGCCTGAAATTATACTGAAATACGGGGTCCAGCCTATATCGGTGAACGATGCGACCATAATTTCACCTTCCTTCAGTTGCTCGGCATCTTCAAGGGTGTTGATTATCCTTACTCTCGCTTCAACGACTCCGCTGCTGACCGGGATTCCGGCAAGCTGGCCTTCTTTAAGTTCAAAGGATTGCTCTTCTTCAAGAGGTTCCGGTATGCCAAAGCTAATCTCCTCAAACACCAGTTTGTCTGTATCGGCAAGGAGTTCACGTCTTTTCGCAGCTTTCAGTTTCCAACCTGCATCTTTATCGGCAATCAGCCTGCCAAGCTCCTCATGGGTGAGAAAGTACACCTGGTCAGCATCGTCGAGCAAGTGTTCTAAAACCAGTTTCAATGCCAGTGCATTGTATCCCCTGCGGATGGTATCCACCATCTTGATCGAAAGCGCTTTTGTTATCTCACGCTTAGCGACGGCTTTCCTTGCTGTGGAAATCATAGACCTGAGAATGATCCTGGTTACCGGACGGAGCTTGCTTAAAGCAAGAGTAATTTCTTTTTTTGTATCGTGGGCCACATGCCTTACTTCACCTGCTTTTACCCGGGTCTGAAGGATCTGGATGAGCTGGGAGGGCTTATCGGCCCAGGTTTTCTCCCTCAGCTCTGATTCCCTTACGCAACGGTGGCCATGGCGTTCAAGAAAAAGTCTGAACTGTTCCATGACTTCTTCGGGAGCCTTTTTTTCAAGCATTTCAATTGCCTCGGCTGAAGTGGCCAGTGTGAACTTCCCTGAGAATTCTTTGTGAGAACGGATCATCCTTGCAAACCGCTCCAGTGTTTTCACTGCATCAGCACTCTCAATTTCAGGAATATCGAGGAGAAGCATGGTGGCAATATGGTGGTCGGCAGCCCCGGGCCGACGTTTATCCCCAGTCATGATCCGCATAAAGGCTGAGTACATGGTCCCGCTTTGTGCCGATGCCATGATGTGGTGCCCAAACCCTATTCCCAGCTGAATTCTTCCTTCTTCCAGTTTTTTATGCAGCTCAGCAGCTGGCAATGATATGTCGATTCGGAAGCCGGCTTCCAGGCTCCTCAGTTGATCCAGGTATTTGCCAGCCCTTAAGGTGGTTGACATCTGCCTTGTAAAATTCAGGACCCTCACAGGGAATGAAGCATCAGGAACCGCTGTAAGTCCTTCGAATATTTTCCCGCTCAGGGCAAATTGCACATCTTCCGGCTTATTTAACCAAATCTTTTTGGGATAGTCCATCATATTGCTCATGTTGATGAACAGCCGGTTGTAGAACATCTGGATGTATCTTGGGCCCTTACGGTCACGCATTCTGAATGCTCCTCCCCTCTGGGCGAGGAGCACCATCCCGTAATCAATAGATTCGGCGCATACCGAATACGTAAGAGGCGTTGCAACTCCCGGCATCATCTCACCAATATTGCCCAGGGTCCAGATGTTGCTGCTCTCTCCTTTAATTGTGTCAAGTTCATTGAAATGAACAGGGCTTAGCGCAGTCACAGGCCTTACCTGCAACCAGTGCAGTATCCCCGACTGGTCAATGGCCCATTCCATATCAACAGGGGCATTGAAAAAACTTTCAGCTTTTATCGCCCCCTCAATGATCTGGCCGAGAAGCGGTTCACCGAGGAGATGGCCGTTCCTGCCGGCTTCTTTTCCGAGGTTGGATCCACTGCGGAAGACTTCATAATGGGACGCATCTTTTTTACCGCTTACAAGGTCTTCGCCATGCCCTGCAACGGCATTGACAAGGATTTTATCCCGGCGGTTGTTCACAGGGTTGACCGAAAAAACAACACCTGCAACCCGGGCGTCCACCATGTTCTGAAGGACTACCGATATCCTCAGGTCTGCTTCGGACAGAAGGCTGCCTGTGTATGATCTTACACGCTCGGCCCCGGCTGCATCTATGCATTTTACAATTGCCGAACGGATTTCTTCAAACGATTGCAGATTCATGTACGATTCAAACTGCCCGGCAAAGGATGCCGAATGCCCGTCCTCACTTACAGCCGATGAGCGTACAGCCTTGGGCCCCGGCCCAAGAAGCGCCAGGTGCTTTTTAATAACCGCATCCTGCAACTCCCTGGGTTCAGGGTGCAGCAATACAAACGCTGCGGGGACATTAAAACCTAGCTCTTTGAGGATTTTCAGGCCTTTAGCTTTCCCGCCAACCGGGTACCCGTCGATTTCGTTCAGCCGAAGTATCAATTTCTTTAGTATGGATTAGTCGATAGTGTATTTGTCTTTGTGGAACCCGAATTCGACCATCCCTAATCCGTCAACTCCATCAAATTTATAAGTCCCGATTGCTTCCCGCATCTGGTATTTCCCGTCCATCATATACGGAAAATGCCCGTTTCTCCAGAATTCAACCTTATGTTTTGCGCCGCTGCGGCAAATAATATCTATAAACCCATGGTCGGGGAGTAGTTTTTCCTTTGAAACCGTTTCCAGGTCGGTGCATTCAATGATAGCATCGGTATGGCCGTCGGGATGTGTTATGAATCCTGCGGTGAGCCTTCCCAGGAAGTCCCATTTGATCGTTGTCACAGTCCAGTGCATCCCGGCCTCCGAGATACCTGTGATCCAGTAATGCCTGTCCCAGGTAAGCCAGGTCCTCGATCCGAATGAATGATCCCTCGAAGCCCTCATCTCCATGGGATACACCTGTCCGTCTAACGATATGGTTCCTTGGAAAATGCCGGTCTGTTCATAATGAGTTTGCTGGGTATCCTTCATCATGAAGAAAAACTTCTTGTTCCACTTCTCACCTGCAATAGCCTTTGCTATCATGCTCTGGTCGGAGCTCTTCGCAAAATCATAAGGTTCATGCTCGCCTATGAAAAGCATGTCGGTCTTGCAGTGGTATGACTTTCCCTGCTCATCGGTCACCGGACCCTCGTAAGTGATCCTCCATTCCTTGCCTAAAACTGTATTTTCCCATTTCAGGCTGCCCATCTGGAACCCGGCCCCATCTGGACCCGGATCGGTCTTCAAACCGAAGAACCCCCTTCCTTTAATGAAAAAATCAAACCACCATTCATGCTGTCTTTTCTCCCCCCTGAATGCCATTCGTGCAATAAAAGCATTGCCTGCTTTATCACCACCATAAAAATACGAGCTGTCGTTTGGGAAAGGCTGGCTTAGGTCAACATGTTTCTGTTCAAGGATTTCGATAGGAAACTGCCTGTTTTTCGTGCGTTTCACCATCTGGCGGGCGATAAAATATTTCAGCATAATTTAAATTTTCAGGCCGCAAACTTACTTTTTTTTTACGTAAGGTCGAAACCTGATCGCCAATCTTTATCATCAATATATTGCAAATGAAACTATATCAACAATATACCCTGCTGATAAATATTTACAGGTCCCCGGATGCAATAACAGCTTATATGCAGTGAAATGGCTTAATGAAGAGGAAGCAGGATCAGTCAATGGTTTCGGTAATCTTTTCTATCATGATTCTTTTGCCTCCAAGCAATGTCAGCCTGATCGACTGCATACCATATTCGTAATAGATCTCGAAATAGGCCTTATCGGGGCCTTTAACCAGGAATTTACTCTGGCTGTAAGGCATGTGCTGGCTGAAGTCATGACTTGTTAGCCATGATGAAATAATCAGCATCATGGCCGCTTTGTCAACGACCAGCTGATTGATATTGCTGTATTCCTTCATGGCAGGAATGATACGTTTTTCGATTGGCTGGATATATATCCGGTATTCGCTGTTCAGCACAGGAAGCTGAAACCTGGTATTCTCCAAACAGGTTTGGACCCTGCGGAGTCCTTTTATTTTCTCTTCAGTAAAACCCGGGGATTTAAGTTGTTTCAGGCTGAGCCCAAGCATAAGGGCAATAAACCTTGAATCGTTACTAGTATTCAAAGGTTTAAGTTCCGGCAGGCGGTCATATTCAACCGAAGGGTCGGGATACTTTACGGGAGGCGTTATTGCGGCAATATGGCTCCATGCCTTGAAATCGCTTTTTAGTTTTTCTTCCAGCAGTGCCCCCCCCGGTTTCCTGCATACGAATACCGGCAGGAACCGGTACATCTGCTCATACATCCAGAAAATGGTATCGGATTTTGTGAGTTTTGGAACGGAACAGTAATACCTCAGAAGGCTTGATGCTGCATGCCTGTTGTCGAGGTTGGAAGCAATGTCAAGGGTGTACCAGGGAAGGTCAAGCATAGAATAACCGGCACTGTCGGGATGTGTCCTCAGGAATCCCTGTCTGAACTCCCAGTCAACAATATGATTTGCATAAGCTGTGTCGAGGTAGAGCAGTGTTATCGGGTTTATGAGTTTTTCGACTGCTTTTAACCCGCTTTTATCACCCAGCTTCACCATCTCGTCACAATCGAGTATTGAAAGCGGCTGGGGTGTATAATAAACCGGCTTTGCCAAAAGAATAAATAAAATTGTAAACCTCAGAAAAAGCATAATCTGCCTTATTCAGGGTTCTACGGGAAAACGCCGAAAATGTTACTCTTTGATCCCGAGAACAGCCAGCCCGCCCTCTGCAGTTTCCCTGTATATGGCAGGAAGGTCGTGGCCTGTTTGTTTCATCGCCTGTATCACTTTATCGAAGCTGATGATGTGTGTTCCGTCGGAGAGCAGGGCATACATGTTGGAATCAAGTGCCCTGGCGGCACCGAATGCATTTCTTTCAATACAGGGTATCTGTACCAGGCCAAACAAGGGGTCACAGGTTAGGCCAAGGAAGTGTTCCATGGCGATGGAAGCGGCATATTCGATTTGTCTCGGGGTGCCGCCGAACATTTGTTCAGCTGCTGCAGCGGCCATTGAACTGGCACTGCCGACCTCGCCCTGGCAACCGACTTCGGCTCCCGAGATTGAAGCATTGGTTTTGATAAGGTTGCCGATCAGGCCTGCGGTAGCAAGGCCCTGAAGTATTTTCCTGTCGGTGAAATCGTACTTTGTCTTTAATAAATACAGCACGGATGGCATAACCCCGCATGAACCGCAGGTTGGAGCCGTGACAATCTTCCCACCGGCGGCATTTTCTTCTGCAACGGCCAGGGCAAAGGCAAAAGTAAAAGCCCTCCGGCTCAGGGTCCCCTTGAAACTCCTGGCCTTGATATAGTATGATGAAGCTTTCCTGGGAAGGTTGATCCGCCCGGGTAGAACCCCTTCAGTCTCAATCCCCCTTTCCACAGCATCTTTCATGACTTTCCATACCTCGGCAAGGTAATCCCAGATATCCTGTTTCTCGTGTATTTCCACGTATTCCCAGAGTGTCCTTCCGTTATTCAGGCACCATTTGAGGATATCCTCCATACTCGACATCCTGTAAATAGATGCTGAAGGATCCCGTTTCCCGTTGTCGCTGATATCGCCACCCCCGATGCTGTAGGTAGTCCATGAGTCCCTCACATTCCCCGACCTGTCAAGGGCTTCAAAGGTCATCCCGTTCGGATGTTCAGGAAGCACAGTCTCAGGGTTCCAGGTGATTTCCACCGGTACTGGATGCAGGGCTTCTATGACGGCTTTGTCGGTCATATGGCCTTTGCCTGTAGCAGCAAGGCTACCGTAAAGATGCACCCTCACTTTTGGGATCCCGGGATTGCGTTTTGCAAAGATCGAGGCCGCCTTGGCTGGCCCCATGGTATGACTGCTCGACGGCCCGTGGCCGATTTTATAAATCTCCTTTATTGATTCCATAGCTCAACAGGCTTAGCCTAGGGTAAATAAAAAGCAAGCACCTTTGCCCTGTTCTCCTTCGGCCCATATCTTCCCCGCATGCCTTTCAATTATCCGCTTGGCCGTGGCGAGTCCAACACCGGTCCCGGGGAAATCTTCCTGGGAGTGAAGCCTTACAAAAGGGGTGAACAGGTTGACGGCGCGGCCAGGTTCAAACCCGGCTCCGTTATCCCTGACATAAAACACAGTTTGGCCGTTTTTGTGCAAGCTTCCAACCTGAATGATAGGTTTCTTTGTTTTTGAAGTATATTTCCAGGCATTTCCAAGAAGGTTCTTTACAACAACCATCAGGAGGCTATGATCGGCATGGATATGCATATTCTCCTCGATTTTAACTTCAATCTGCCTCTGGGGATCGTCCTGGTGTATCCATTCCATGACTTTTGTAAACATATCGCTGAGGTCGATTGGCTGCGGATGTATATTGATAGTGCCCGTACGTGAAAACTGCAGGAGATCGTTAATCATTTCGGCCATGGACCTTGTAGTGGAATGTATGGTTTCGACGTAGGAAGCCCCGGCTTCATCCAGCTTATCCATATAATGCTGTTGCAGTAGCTGCGCGCTCATGCTGATGTGGTTCAGAGGGGTCCTGAGGTCATGCGAAATAGTGTAAGAAAATGCTTCCAGGTCGCGGTTCATGGTGATCAGGTGATCATTTGACCTCTGCAGTGCGGCCTGGGCTTCTATAAGCTGATGGTTCTGCTGAACGGCATTTTCATATACCGATAACAACAGGTCCAGTATCTGTTTCCTCTCGGAGTTAATAGCGTACTTCTGCCCGTTGAACATGATCTCAAGCACCAGGTCGCTTGTCCCCTGGTACCTGAGCTCCCTGTTAGCCAGAAGGTAGTTGATGCGCGAAAGAAGGTACTTGGCATCAAACGGCTTTGTAATGAAATTATCGGATCCTGCCTGCAAACCTTTGATAATATCCATGGAATCCTGGAGGGTGGTCAGCAGGATGATGGGAATATCCTTAAGCACCGTGTTGCTTTTAACTTTACGGCATAATTCATAGCCGTCCATTCCCGGCATAAGTATGTCGCTGACAATCAAGAGGGGCGGATCTTCAAGGGCTGCATCGAAAGCCGCGAGCCCATCTTCAAAATCCCTGACTTTATAGTCGTGTTTTTTCAGAAGGGATTTCAGCATCATCGCCTGACTTCTCGAGTCTTCAACGACCATGATGTAACCTTCCCTTTCCCCGCTTGCAAAGAGATGACTCATATCAGCCCATTTTTACAACGAGATCGGCCATCCTGTTGGAATAACCGTTTTCGTTATCGTACCATGAAATGATTTTAACAAAGTTTCCACCCATCACTTTGGTGAGATCCGAATCGAAAATTGAAGAATGAGGGTTCCCGACAATGTCAACACTCACAATGGGATCGGTATTGTACTCAAGCACCCCCTTCATAGGACCTTCAGCAGCAGCTTTCATGGCGGCATTGATCTCTTCCTTGGTGGTTTTCCTTGACAATTCGCAGGTCAGGTCAACAAGTGAACCATCGGGGGTCGGAACCCTCACTGCAAACCCGTCGAGTTTCCCTTCGAGTTCAGGGATCACAAGGCCGATGGCTTTTGCTGCCCCGGTCTTGGTTGGGATGATCGACATGGCGGCGGCACGTGCACGGCGCAGGTCTTTGTGGGGTGCGTCAAGTATGATCTGGTCGTTGGTATAGCTGTGAATGGTGTTCATCAGCCCTCTTACGATGCCGAAATTATCGTTCAGGACCTTGGCGATCGGGGCAAGGCAGTTGGTTGTGCAGGAAGCATTTGAAATAAGTTTCATTTCATGGGTGAGCAAGCTGTCGTTAACACCCAGGACTATGGTTGCATCCACATCGTCCTTATTGTCGGAGGGTACGCTCAGAAGCACTTTCTTTGCTCCGGCTGCCAGGTGTTTGCTCATTTTTTCACGGTTACGGAATATTCCCGTGCATTCCAGTACCGTTGACACACCCAGTGTCCCCCAGGGCAGGTTTGCGGGATCCTTCTCGGCGTATACCCTGAGTTTCTTTCCGTTAATAACCAGGTAATCCCCTTCAACCACTACAGTACCGGGAAATTTCCCGTGAATCGAATCGTATTTCAGAAGGTGGGCCAGGGTCTTGGAATCAGTAAGGTCATTGATGGCTACAACTTCAACATTTTCTTTCTTTAAAAGGGCGCGGAAGGTCAAACGTCCGATCCGGCCAAATCCATTGATACCGACTTTAATTGTTGTCATAATTTGGTAGTGTTTATTTTGATTTTCAGTTTGAATTAAGGCTTCAAAAGTACTTAATTTAATCGATAAGCTAAAATATGAAAAAAATGCGGGATTTTGCTTTTTGAATAAAAAACAGTAGTTTTAAAGGTCAAATCAAAAAATGCCATGAACAAGGTATATGTGGTTTCAGATGGCTCAGGTCGAACTGCCGAGCAGATCCTGATGGCCGCTCTCACCCAGTTCCCTCATTCCAGCGTGGACGTAGTATTAAAACCGGAGGTGAGAACCGAGCAGGCCATCGAAGAAATCGTTGCTGAAGTTGCTGAGCAAAAAGGCTTTATCCTGCATACCCTGGTCTCAGAATCCCTCAGGGAAGTCATACTGAGGTTAAGCCGCATCCATAACCTGGACGCTATAGACCTTATGGGGCCCCTTCTTTCGCGGCTTTCACATCATTTTGAAAACTCTCCTACGGGTGAACCCGGATTGTTTTTCAGCCTGAACAAGGAATATTTCAAACGCATCGACGCCATGCAGTTTGCCTTTACCCATGATGACGGGCAGAGGGATTATGATTACGATAAGGCCGAGATCGTCCTGGTGGGTGTTTCAAGGACATTCAAAACCCCACTGAGCATTTACCTTGCATTCAAGGGCTGGTTTGTTGCGAATTACCCCGTAGTACTTGCAGCCGAACTTTCGCAACACCTTACAAGACTGGGCCCGGGAAAAGTATTTGGGCTGATGACCGAACCCCAGGATCTTTCGAACCTCCGTTCGGCAAGGGAACAATACCTCGGTGGCAATACCGGAGGATATGCTTCAATTCAAAATGTTAAAAAAGAACTTAACTACTCCAACAGCATTTTCTGTAAGTATGAATGGCCTGTTATCCACGTCACGGATAAACCGATAGAGGAGATTTCGTCTGAGATCATTGCGATAAAGCGAAGGATTGACCATCCGGACCATGTTCGTAAAAAAAGCCGCTGAGGCAAAACTAATTTCCCCCTGTTTGCTTAAAACGATTATTTTTGTTCTCAGTAAACTATCATTCTGAACCTGACATGTCTTCAACCAAATATATTTTTGTAACCGGCGGCGTTACTTCATCCCTGGGTAAAGGGATCATCTCCTCTTCGATAGCGAAACTGCTTGTTGCCAGGGGGTTTACGGTTACAATTCAGAAACTCGATCCGTACATCAATATTGATCCGGGAACCCTGAATCCTTATGAACATGGAGAATGTTACGTCACCGAAGACGGGGCAGAAACCGACCTGGACCTGGGGCACTATGAAAGGTTTTCAAGCGTGCCCACCACCCAGGCCAATAATGTCACAACAGGAGTGGTTTACCAGAGTGTAATTAACAAGGAAAGGAAAGGTGAATTCCTGGGAGAAACTGTCCAGGTAATACCCCATATCACCGACGAAATTAAAAAACGGATCAGGCTTCTTGCAAGCAAGCAACATTATGATTTCGTAATTACCGAAATCGGGGGTACCGTGGGTGATATAGAGTCCCTGCCATTCATTGAGTCGGTGCGACAGTTGCGATGGGAACTGGGCAAGGACAGTGTGGTTGTGCATCTCACCCTTGTACCATACCTTGCAGCAGCGGGTGAACTCAAATCAAAACCCACCCAGCACTCCGTTAAAACCATGCTGGAACAAGGGGTTCAGCCCGATATCATCGTTTGCCGTACCGAGAAACATCTTCCCGAAAGCCTTCGTAACAAAATTGCCCTTTTCTGCAATGTCAATCCTTCGTCCGTTATAGAATGCATAGATGCCGAAAGCATTTACGAAGTACCTGTTTTAATGCGCCAGGAGAACCTCGACATCGAAATCCTGAGAAAGACCGAAATGCCTACCGACGGGATCCCCGATCTTCGCGACTGGGAAAAATTCCTGTATACCCTTAAAAACCCGACCTGCAGCTTCAGCATCGGCCTTGTTGGTAAATATGTGGAACTCAAGGATGCCTATAAGTCGATCAACGAATCCATAATCCATGCGGGGGTATCGAATGGCTGCAAGGTAAATGTCATCTCCCTGCATTCGGAATTCATAGATGAAAACAATGTGGCCGAAAAACTTGCAGGCCTGAACGGCATACTCGTAGCTCCTGGTTTTGGTGAAAGGGGCATTGAAGGTAAGATCACAGCCATCAACTATGCAAGGACTCATAATCTCCCGTTTTTCGGGATATGCCTCGGGATGCAGTGTGCCGTAATTGAATTCGCACGCAACGTCCTGGGTATGAAAGGCGCCCATTCCACCGAATTCAATAAAAAGACACCTTATCCCGTCATCGACATGATGGAAGAACAAAAGAAGATCATGGGTCTTGGAGGAACCATGAGGCTGGGGGCATATCCCTGCAAAATAAGCAAATCTTCGAAGCTGTTTAAAATTTACAAAACAGTAAACATATCCGAAAGGCACAGGCACCGGTATGAATTCAATAATGTTTACCTTGACAAATATATCAAAGCCGGTTTCCTGCCTGTGGGCATCAATGAGAAAGACGACCTGGTAGAGATCATGGAACTGATGGGCCATCCCTGGTTTATCGGTGTTCAGTTTCATCCTGAATATAAAAGTACGGTTGCCAAACCCCACCCTCTTTTCGTGGCATTTATCAAAGCAGCGAGGGAATATAATCCTGTGTAAAGACAATTTCTTACCTTTGCACCCCCAAAAGGCCGCTTTAGCGGCAATTAAATATCTTTCATGAACAACAAGAACACGATCATCGGGCTCGTCCTCATCTTCGCAATATTCATCGGGTATACCTACCTGATGAGCCCTACCAAGGAGCAACTCGTAGAACAAAAACGGAAAGCAGATTCAATGTACATTCTTAATGTACAGAAACAGCATTCAATGATCTCAGCTATTGCCCGGGAAAAGGCTATAGCCGTTTCAAAGGAAAAAGAAAAATTTATTGCCCGGGGCGAAAAAGTTGACTCGGTAACCCTTGTCAGGATGACCATGAAAGGGGAATTGGGGGTTTTCGCCAATGCTGCCGCCGGCAAGGACAAGTCTTTTTCGGTCGAGAACGATGTGTTCAAACTGAATTTCATCAGCAGGGGAGGTAAAATAGGGAGGGTGGAACTGAAAAAGTACCTGACCTGGGATAAAAAACCTCTGGTTTTGATGGACAGCGATTCCCTGAATTTCGGAATTTCATTTTTCTCAAATAACCGTACGATAAATACCAACAGTTTGTATTTCCAGCCTTTCTGGCCTGATGCTACTCAAAACGGGCAGTCTGCCATGAAAGTCAGCGGCAAAGACTCGATCAGGTTTGGAATGAGGTTGTATACAGCAGCAAGTGATACCTCCTTCAACAGGGACCAGTATATTGAATTCCTCTACACCATCAGGGGCAATGACTACATGCTCCGTTATACCGTGAACTTCGTAGGGATGGACCAGGCTATTGATGCCGGGAACAAATTCCTTGTCCTGACATGGAACGACAACCTGAGGAGCCTTGAAAAAAGCCTCAAGATGGAGCAGATGACCAGTACGCTCTATTATAAATATGACCAGGATAAAGTCGATTATATAAGCGAGACCAAGGATGAGGAACGCTATCTCAAAAACGAGAAGATCAAATGGTTTGCTTTCAAGCAGCAGTTCTTTACCTCAATCCTGATTTCCGATACATACCTTACCGAGCCAAGACTGAGAACCTTTAAACCACTCAGTGGCCCCCACGGCATTCTGAAGAATATGTTTGCCGAAGCCGGAATACCGTATTCAGGGAAGGATACCAAAAGCCTGGGGATGTCGATGTATTTTGGCCCGAATAAATTTTATAATCTTAAACATTACCAGCTCGACCTCGAAAAACAGATCCCCCTGGGCTGGGGTTTCTTCCTGATGGCATGGATTAATATTTATGCCGTTATCCCGGTATTCACTTTCTTCGGGAACCTGGGCTGGAATTATGGCATCATCATACTGGTACTTACAATATTACTTAAGATCATACTGTTCCCGATAGCCTATAAAACTTACAAGTCCTCGGCCAAAATGAGGGTGCTCAAACCTGATATCGATGAGCTGGCTAAAAAGTTCCCGAAAAAGGATGATGCCATGAAGAAGCAGCAGGCTACCATGGACCTTTACAAAAAGGCAGGGGTAAACCCCATGGCAGGCTGTATCCCCATGCTGCTGCAGTTCCCCATACTGATTGCCATGTTCCGTTTCTTCCCTTCGTCCATCGAGCTGAGGCAGCAATCGTTCCTCTGGGCCACCGATCTTTCATCATATGATTCCATATGGACTTTCCCCAATGGATTCAGCCTGCCCTGGTACGGAAACCATATCAGTCTTTTTGCACTGCTAATGACGATCTCCAGTATTATTTATACCAGGATCAACGACCAGATGATGGGCAGTACCCAGCAGCAGATGCCCGGCATGAAGACCATGATGTATATGATGCCCGTGATGTTCCTGTTCTGGTTCAACGATTATTCATCGGGCTTAAGTTATTATTACCTGCTTGCCAACCTGCTGACCTTTGCCCAGATCTATCTTATCCGTGCATTCCTGGATGAGAAGAAACTGCATGCCCAGATTGAAGCCAACAAGAAGAAACCTGTTAAGAAATCAGGTTTTCAGAAGAGGCTGGAAGATATGGCCAAGCAAAAGGGATTGCCCTCGAAAAGGTAGTTGCTACAGATACGACAGGAAAAGATTCAGCCCCTCTTTCTTTACTTTATCAAGGGTGTATGAAATGTTTTCGGTGAGATATTGCCGGCAATCGGCATTCCGGGGTAAACGAGATGAATAATAATCAAGCACTCCGTCGATATTCTGAACCCCAAACTTCAGAGCCTTGTTAAACTGAATAAGAAGCTCTTCGGGCATGGGCTTCAGGGCGACCCATACGGCAAAAACAAAGGGCAGCCCGCTGAACCTGATCCACTCCCCGGCAAGGTCATACGAATATTTGTAATGTTCGCGCATGCCGAATGTTTTATCCCCTATGGCAACGATGGCTTCCTTGTGCTTTAAATCCTCGGCCTGGCCTGGCTTAAGCCTCTCAAACTCAGGCTTTATCCTCCAGAATGAATTTGCAAGTACCTGAACCAGCCTTGCCGATGTCCTGGAATCAAAATCAAGATAAATTTTCCTGATCTTGTCAAGAGGCTTGTCCGATAGTAAAAGCACGGTGATCACTTCCTTTACAGCCCCAAGACAGTAATCCGAAACCACTGTGTAATCCCTGAAATCGGGCAGGGCTCCTGCGGGAACAAGCGCAATATCCGCCTCCCCCGATTTCAGCCGTTCGGCGCACATCGATGGCACTTCAAGGTAAAGATGGTAATCCTGGAGATATCCCGATTGCTGTATCCCGTATACAAAAGGATAGGTGTTGAGGTAGGATACCGCTGAAATATTAAGGGTTTTCATAAATTCTGATTTAATGCAAGCTGCAATTTCCGTTATTTACCGATTCGCTGCAAAAGCTGTTTATGTATGCTGATAACCTGGGGGATGATCAATTGGGACCCATCGTTGATGATGACAAAGTCGGACATCCCGGTCTTATCCTCATTGTTCATCTGCTGATTCATCCTTTCCATCACCAGCTCCCTGCTAAGCCCGTCCCTTTTAATCACTCTCTCAACAGCCGTTTCTTCCCCGCAGGAAACAGCTATGATATAATCAAACTCCTTTGCATAGCCGCTTTCAAACAGTATGGCCGCTTCCATGATCACATATGGCGACATGCCGTTCAAAGCCTGCCATGCAGTGAATTCCTTCATGACCAGGGGATGAAGCAGATGGTTCAAACGGTCTAAGGCATCCCTGTTTGAGAATACAAGGGAGGCAAGGCGCTTGTTGTTTACAACTCCATCCACCATGATCTCCGTTCCGAAAAATTCCGTTAATGAATCAATGACATGGGGGAGTTTAAGGAATTTTCTGGATTCATTATCGGCATTGAATACAGGGATGCCGATAGATGAAAATATTGCTGCTACGGCCGATTTGCCGCTGCCGATATTCCCGGTAAGCCCTGCCCTGAGCATGCCCAAAATTATTTGATTTTATTAAAATGCAGGCTGTCGCGAACAGGCGTTGCAAGAGATGCAGGCCTTGCCGAAACCCTCTGTACCTTCTTTGGAACTGTTCTTTCCAGGTCGAAAAACAAGGTATCGGGAAAAACCATGTACACTTCGGTCTGGAAATTCATCTGGCTTTTGATTTCCTTGCCTATTTCCTCGGTTGCCAGGTAGCCTGTGATCTTTCCGTCATCATTATGGACCTTGATCTTTCGGAGGCTGACAGTATACTTCGGATTCCTTGAGTGAATGAATTCCTCGGTAAAATAATCAAAGCCCTGTATCCTGATGCTGACCGTGAGGATACTGTCGGAATAACCCGTCAATCTCAGGTTAGAAGGCAGGTTGGCATAATGAATACGGTAGCTGACAGTGTAAAAATAATCCCGCGACAGCCTGACCAGCGACCAGATAAACACGGAAATACCAAGGCATACCGCAAATATATACAGCTGGTGCCTGAACTTTTCACCCCTGTTCTTCCTGGCTTTACCGATCAGGTCAATAAACCCGCTTTTCAATTAAACAGATTATTTATTCGTCTCGATGGTCTGGCTTGTGTCGATTGCAATTGCCGATTTCTCAACACGAAGTTTAATGTTATTGTCGACCTCGATGGAAACTGTAGTTTCCTGGATCTCCACGATCTTTCCGTGAATCCCTCCGATGGTTACTACTTTTTGCCCTTTGTCAAGAGATTCCCTGAACTTCTTCTGGTCCTTGCTGCGTTTCATCTGAGGACGAATAAAAAAGAAGTAAAAGACTACAATGATAAGCAGAAGAGGTAAAAATGAGTACCAGCCGTTCTGCGCGCCGCCCTGTCCCTGGGGAGTCATCAATAGGATGTTAAGGATATTCATACTTGATTTTTGATTAATTTATAATTAATTATTTTTCTCCGTTGGCACTAACAACCTGGGCCTTGATCCTCAGCAGAGTTGTATTTGGCTGGGTATTTGCAACAACCAGGATGTTTTTCGCCTGAAAACCAAATTTTCCCGCACTGTTGAACGATACTTTGATCACCCCGGTTTCGCCCGCACGAATAGGCGTTCTTGGGAAGGAAGGAACCGTGCAGCCGCAGGAAGTGCTCACATCAACAATGATGAGGTCCGATTTGCCGGTATTTGTGAATTTAAACTCATAAGAGACGGATTCACCCTGGATGATCTTTCCAAAATCATGTTCAATCTCTTCAAATTTGAATGCGGGTAATGTCCCTGATTTGGAATCCCCGTTCGCAGAGTTTGGGTTGTTCACGAGATCGGAAGATATTTTATCCTCCTTGTGGCCTGAAGAATTGCAGGCAGCAATAAATGAAACAGCAAGAACAGTCAGTACCAGGTATAAGCCTCTCAACTTCATAAACCTTATTTTTTACGGAATGCAAAGGTAGTAATTATTTTAGTCGAATTTGTACATTTACACTCAAAAACCACCAAACTTGAGATGCTATCTTATCGGGTTCATGGGGTCGGGGAAAAGCCTCCTGGGCCGGCAGTTGTCGGGCATTCTGGGCACCGGGTTCACTGATCTTGACGATGTGTTCGAGGAACGTTACCACATCAGGATTTACGATTTTTTCGGAAAATACGGGGAAGATAACTTCAGGAAGATCGAAAGGGAACTCCTGCTCGAAACGGCAGCTCTTGAAAACCAGGTCATCTCCACAGGCGGAGGCACCCCCTGTTTTTTCGAAAATATGAGCTTTATAAAGGGTAATGGTATTTCTGTTTACCTGCGGATGACATCCGGGGAACTGGCCAAACGTTTGAAAGCTGTGCGAAAGAAACGCCCCCTGATCAAGGACCTGCCGCCCGAACAGCTTGAGGCATGGATTTCGGAACAGCTCAGGATACGGGAAGCATTTTACCTTCAGGCAAGCTATCTGTTTGACCCGCTTACCGAAGATATAGGCGATCTGCTTGTTAAGCTAAGGTAAGCAGGGCAACGTTTTCGACATGCTGGGTATGCGGGAACATGTCTACCGGCCGGCATTCCTCCAGATTGTAGCGCTGTTTGAGCAGGAAAATATCCCTTGCCTGTGTTGCCGGGTTGCAGCTTACATATATTATTTTTTGGGGCAGCACCGAAAGCAGGGTTTGGATCACTTTTTCATGCATCCCGTTTCGCGGAGGGTCGGTGATCACAGCATCGGGATGACCATTGGCGCTGATAAATTCAGGGGTTAGAAGTTTTTCGGCTTCAGCTGCAAAAAAATGGAGATTGGTGTTGCTGTTAATCTCAGAATTGATCCCGGCATCGGCTACAGCCGAAGCAACAGACTCGATGCCGATGACTTTTGAAACATAAGGGGAAATGTAATTGGCAATGGCCCCGGCTCCGGTATAAAGGTCATAAACCACCTCATGCCCTTTTGGAGAAAGGTATTCAGCGGCAAGACGGAAAAGGTTTCCGGCCTGCACAGGGTTTGTCTGGAAAAAAGAAACCGGCCCGATACGGAAACTTACCTTTTTATTATTCTTTCGAAACGGAAGCATGGTTTCAGTAATAAACCGGGTCCCGGAATAATACCTCATTTCAAGGTCATTGATGATGTCGTTCTTTTTTTCATTGACGACGTAAAACATTGAGGTTATCGCGGGAAATGCCGACTGCAGATGGTAAAGCATGGGCAGTATGCGATCGGGCTCATCGGCTCCGAAAACCAGGATCAGCATAAGATCTCCACCGGTGGTGCTTCTCAGGATCATATTCCTCATGAAGCCGCTGTTATTCCTGGCATCGTAGTAACTAAGACCTTTTTCGATGGAGTAACGCCTTGCCTCGAGCCTGATTGCGTTTACGGGCTCCGACATCAGGAAACAATGATCAATATCAAGGACCTTGTCCCAGCGCCTGGGAATATGGAAACCCAGGGCAGGAGATGCCTCCCCGGTATCAGGACCGGTAAACCAGCGGCGCGAAGAAAACGTAAACTCCAGTTTGTTACGGTAGCCCTGTATTTGCTCCGAACCAAGAATATCGCGGATGAGCGGGTTTTCAAGCTTTGCTATCCGTTTAAAGCTGTCCCCGACCTGTTTTTGCTTGAAATGGAGCTGGGTTTTATAGTTCATATGCTGCCATTTGCAACCCCCGCAAACACCGAAATGGGAACAGAAAGGTTCGTTGCGGTTCTCCGAGTAAGAGTGAAACTTTACTATCCTTCCTTCGGCGTACGAACGTTTTGATTTAAAGATATGTATGTCGACAACATCGCCGGGAACTCCGTAGGGCACAAAAATAACCATGTCGCCTTGCCGGGCTACGGCATTGCCTTCTGAACCGGCGTCAATGATTTCAATCTTCTCCAGGATATTATTCATAAGAACTGATTAGTGATTAGTGATGAGCCCAGAGCCCTGAACCCAGAACCCAGAGCCCAGAACCCAGAACCCAGAGCCCAGAACCCAGAGCAATTAAAATTCGTCATTCGTTATTCTTTTCCCAAAGTGCCGGCTGTCGCCCCATTCTCCGTATCCTATCTCATCTCCTGCAGCCCGGATGTTTTTTTCAAGGGATTTCCGGGTTTCATCAGGCTGGTCTTTCACATTCGGCTTATTCTGGTAGAGCAGGTAATTATCCCTGTATTGTACAGGGGTGAGATTCGGCATGATCACATTGGCTCCGGCAAAGATAGCTTTTTCCCTTCCCTTTGGGTCAAGGGTTTGCATAGCCGTTGTAGCCGCTATATTGATGTCGGGCATGATGATCCTTAAGATGGCCACCATCTTAATTGAAAGATCGACCCGGCCGGCAACTGAAGGGAGGAGGTTGCGGTATTCCCATAAAGGCGTATCCTCGTGTTCGATGTAAGGTCCCATCCCCACCATGTCGATATCGAGATCCCTGAAAAAGCAAAGGTCATCGGCAAGGTCGGCGGTGGTCTGGAACGGCAGTCCTATCATCACCCCCGTGCCTACCTGGTAGCCCGTTTTTCTTAATAAGGAAAGGGCTTCAAGCCTGGCTTTATGAGTGTGCCGGTTGTCGCCGGGATGAAGTTTAAGATACAGGGATGGGTTTGAAACTTCTATTCGTAACAGGTAGCGGTGGGCCCCTGCCTCGTACCAGCGTTTATACGTTTCTTCGGTTTGTTCACCCAGCGACAAGGTGATGTGCAGTTTGCCTCCGGTCTCGGCATGGATCTTCCTGAGCAGGTTCCCGATAGCCGAAGTGAATGATTTGCTGCTTTGTTCCCCCGATTGTATCACTATGGAGGCGAAATTGTGCTCATACGCGTACCGGGCAGCCTCCATGACTTCGTCGTCGCTCAGGGTATATCTCTGGTAACGGCCGTTGTCCATTCGTATGCCGCAGTAATAACAGTTTTTTGTACAGATGTTTGAATATTCGATGAGCCCCCTGAAAAAAACCTTGTTTCCGACCTGTGCCGTTTTAACCTCATGGGCATGGTGAAAGAGCCGCTCCGAATCTGCGTTCTCAAGCGAAAGCAGGAATTGTATATCTTCCTTGTCTATATATTCTTTTTGTAAAATATTTTCAACACTCGGATTCATTGTTATGTAAATATTAGTATATTAGCTTGCTGATGCAAAGGTACCGTTTTTATTTGCATTATAATCATCTGAAAAACCGCCTTTTATGGAAGATGCTATTAGGACAGTCCTCGTTGATGATGATAAAACCAGCTTGCTGACCCTGCAGTCGCTTCTTGTGAAATATTTCCCCGGGGTTCTGATCATCGGGACCGCCATGACGGTTAAAGACGCAATCTCACTGATCGATGAGACAAAGCCCGAAATGGTGTTCCTGGATGTAAACCTCCCCGACGGTGAAGGGTTTGATGTGATGGAAGGAGTGACATTCCGTAAGTTCCAGGTCATTTTTGTTACCGCATTCGACAAATACGCGGTAAGAGCCTTTGAATTTTCGGCCTTGCATTACATTGTAAAACCTGCCACGTTTGACGGGCTTAAGACTGCCTTCGACAGGTACCGGGATTCCAAAGACAAGGACGAGGATATCGATGACAGGATCTCTGTCCTTAAAGAAAGTCTTAAGGGAGCCCAGGAAAAGATTATCATCCCTTCATCCGACGGCTTGAATATTGTCAAGCTCGGGGATGTTATAAGGCTTGAGGCCGACGACGTTTATACTACCTTTTACCTTGCGAACGGCCAGAAGTTTGTCGCCTCAAAATCCATGAACAATTATGAAAAGATCCTCGAAGACCTGCCGTTTTCGCGTATACACAGCAAACACCTCATCAACCTGGTATATGTAAAAAGGTATATGAAAGGTAAAGGAGGCTCGGTTATCATGGAGGATAATTCCGAAGTAGAGGTTTCGGTAAGGAAGAAGGCAGATTTTCTCGAAAAACTTAAGGCTTTCGCCCGCTTTGTTTAAACAATAGATCTTTATTAACCCCAGGCAGAGTAGGGGCCCGGGTTCCAGCCCCGGGGGCTTTGAATTTACCGGGGAAGATTAAACATTAAAGCGGATGTGCAGGATATCCCCGTCATCCACAACATAGTTTTTCCCTTCAATAAACAGTTTCCCTTTATCCCTGCAGGCATGTTCCGAGCCTAAAGCTATAAAATCGGCATACTTCATGACTTCGGCACGGATAAACCCACGTTCAAGATCGCTGTGGATGACCCCGGCAGCCTGGGGGGCAGTCATCCCTTTGCGAATGGTCCAGGCCCTGACTTCTTTAGGTCCTGCCGTAAAAAAATTCTGAAGATCAAGCAGGTGGAAGGCGGCCCTCACAAGCCGGTTTACGCCCGGCTCGTCAAGCCCGGCATCGGACAGGAAAATTTTCCTGTCTTCCTCCTGTTCAAGTTCTGCAATCTCCGATTCCAGTTTGCCGGCCACGATAATGACCTCGGCATTTTCAGACTGTATGGCCTGGATAAACCTTGCCGAGTATGCATTTCCGTTAACCGCCGCGTTGTCATCCACATTCAGAACATATAAAACAGGTTTATCGGTAAGCAGGGCAATATCGCTTATGTGTTTTTTGTCTTCCTCGTAAACATCTGCTGTTCTTGCACTCTGGAACGATTCCAGGTGGTTCTTGTAGACCTGAAGGACCTCGACACATTTTTTCGCATCCTTATCCCCGCCTTTGGCGATTTTATCGGTCCTCTGTATCTTCCTGTCAACAAGTTCCAGGTCGCGTACCTGCAATTCAAGGTCAACAATTTCCTTATCCCTCACGGGGTCTATGGAACCTTCAATATGAGGCAGGTTTGGATCGTCGAAACAACGGATGACATGAATCAGGGCATCAACATTGCGGATATCGGCCAGGAACTTATTGCCATCGGTATGGCTGCCTCCCTTGGAAAGCCCGGGGATGTCGACCATCTCGATGGTAGTCGGAACTATTTTTGCCGCATGGATTAATTTGTCGATCTCATAAAGCCTCGGATCGGGTACATTCATTGTGCCCAGGTTCGACTTTGTGGCTGTGAATGCAGCCTGATGGGTTTCGGCCCGGTTTGAAGATATGCAATTGAACAGGCTGGTTTTTCCTGATCCTGAAAGACCGATGATTCCACATTTTAAAGGCATAGACTTTGAGTTTTAGTGCTGCTTGATGGAGCTTTTCCCAGTTTCAGAAACAAACAGGCTGAATTGGGGATTAACCTGAAACGGTTTGCGAAATTACATTATCCCCGAGGAACATTCAAATTGTATCCGGGATTTATTTAAATTTGAAAAAAAAACAATATGAAAAAAGCACTGAAGAGACTTACCGTCCTGTTTTTACTCGTTTTAAGTACTGCAAATTTACCCGTTTATTCACAGGTGATAGCTGCGGCTGTTAAGAAAGGCAATCTCTGGGGGTACATTGGCATTAACGGCGAATGGGTAATCAGTCCCCAGTTTACTTTTGCTTCGAGTTTCTCACAGGGCCTTGCCCCTGCAGCCCAGGATAAATTATGGGGGTATATCGACGGAAAAGGCAATTGGTTTGTCACCCCTCAGTATAAGCGTGCCGAAGGTTACAGTGAAGGTTTTTGCAGGGTAATTACGAAGGATAATAAATACGGTAAATGGATGTATCTCGATAAATCAGGCAAACCGGCATTTGCAGCGCATTTTGACAATTGCATGGATTTCAGCAACGGGAGGGCGGCGGCAAGGCAGGGAAAATTATGGGGATATATCGACGTCTCAGGAAAATTTGTTATTGAAGGCAAATACGAACATGCTGAAACTTTTTCAGATGGAGTTGGCAGGGTTAAAATTGATAAAGTTTATGGTTTTCTTGATCTTTCGGGGAACTGGGCTTTGAAGACCGATTTTGAAAACGTCAGGGATATGAAAGACGGAGCTTTCCCGTTCAAGGGTAAGAACGGATGGGGGTTTGCCGATAAACAGGGCAAGGTTATTGTTTCGGATAATCTGGACCATGCCAGGTCTCTTTCCCAGGGTATGGGCAGTGCCCGCAAAAAAGGTTTATGGGGTTTTTATGATAATACCGGCAAGCTGGTCATCCAGTTTGGTTTCGACGAGTGCAAAGACTTCTCGGAAGGCCTGGCAGCCGTGAAAAAAGGGAAATTATGGGGATTTGTCGACAAGAGCGGAGCCATGGTTGTATCACCTCAGTACGATGAAGCTGATTCATTTTATCATGGCCTTGCTGCGGTGAAATCGGGGTCTTTATGGGGTTTTATCGATAAAGCAGGCAAGATGGTCATACCCTTGCAGTTTGATGATGCCCTCGGGTTTCCCATAGAATAAGTGAGGCTAAACCTTTGGTAGTTAAAATATTTCTTGCTACCTTTGCACCCCATTTTATCCGGGGTGTAATGGTCGTTTGTTCTTTATCTTAAATCCCCGGAAAATAAATTTTATGTTAAACCCGGCAGGCGCTATTGCGCCTCCAATTAGCAAATTTTATTAAATGACTCCTGAAGAAACCAATGTCAACATGGAGCAGAATGTAAATGTTGAACCAGAAAACACCGGCGCTGAAGTTACACCCCAGGCTGAAATCATCCCTGAAGTTGCAGCAGAAGAACCGGTAAAAAAAGAAATTAAAAAGAAAGCAGCCCCCTCGGAACCTCCTGCAGAATTCGACTGGGACTCCATCGGGAAAAAGCATGAACTGTATTCATCGGATGAACGCAAAAGGCTGGAAGATGTTTACGACCAGACCCTGAAAGCAATCCAGGACCATGAACTTATCGAAGGCACAGTGGTCACGATGACCAACCGTGAAATCGTCGTCAATATCGGCTTTAAATCCGATGGAGTGCTTATGGCCAATGAATTCCGTTACAATCCCGATCTTAAAATAGGGGATAAGGTGGAAGTCTACATCGAGAACCAGGAAGACACTACCGGCCAGCTTCTTCTTTCGCATAAAAAAGCCCGCATCCTGAAATCATGGGAACGTATCAATACAGCCTATGACAACCAGGAAATCATCAAAGGCCATGTTAAATCCCGCACCAAGGGAGGTCTTATCGTGGATGTTTTCGGGATTGAAGCATTCCTTCCCGGCTCACAGATTGATGTGAAGCCCATCCGTGATTACGACGTGTTTGTTGACAAGGTTATGGAGTTCAAGGTCGTAAAGATCAACCACGAATATAAAAATGTGGTGGTTTCCCATAAAGCTCTTATAGAAGACGAACTCGAAGCCCAGAAAGCAGAGATCATTAAGAAACTGGAAAAAGGACAGATCCTCGAAGGTACTGTGAAGAACATCACTTCCTATGGTGTATTCATTGACCTCGGAGGCGTTGACGGACTTATCCATATAACCGACCTCAGCTGGGGACGTATCAATCATCCCGAAGAGATCGTTAAACTCGACCAGAAGATCAAGGTCGTTATCCTTGACTTTGATGATAACAAGAAACGCATTGCACTTGGCCTCAAGCAGCTTACTCCTCATCCCTGGGATTCACTTGACAAGGAACTCAAGGTTGGCGACAAGGTTAAAGGCCGCGTAGTTGTTATTGCCGATTACGGTGCATTTGTCGAGATCGCACCCGGTGTTGAAAGCCTCATCCATGTTTCCGAAATGTCATGGTCGCAGCACCTCCGCACCGCCCATGATTTCCTTAAAGTAGGGCAGGAAGTGGAAGCCGTTATTCTTACTCTCGACCGAGAAGAGCGTAAAATGTCGATGGGCATCAAACAGCTCATTCCCGATCCCTGGAACAACATCAAGGAAAAATATCCCCTCAAGTCGAAACATACTGCCATCGTCCGCAACTTTACCAACTTCGGCATCTTTGTTGAACTTGAAGAAGGTGTTGACGGCCTCATCCATATTTCGGACCTGAGCTGGTCGAAGAAGATCAAGCACCCGGCCGAATTTACCAAGATCGGGGAGAATATCGAGGTGATGGTACTTGACGTGGATGTTGAAAACCGCAGGCTCAGCCTCGGCCACAAGCAGCTTGAAGAAAACCCCTGGGATGTGTTTGAAAGCGTATTCGCAGTAGGTTCCGTTCATAAGGGAACTATCGTGAGCATGAACGACAAGGGTGGAATTGTTGCCCTGCCGTATGGTGTTGAAGGTTTTGCACCCACACGCCATCTGCATAAGGAAGACAATACTTCGGCAAGGGAAGAAGAGATCCTCGACTTCAAGGTGATCGAATTCTCGAAAGAGAACAAGAAAATAATCCTTTCGCATACCAAGATCTACCAGGACGCACAGTATGCCGAGAAGAACAAGGAAGCAAAGGCAGGACAGAAGAAGGAAAAGGATACCAAGAAAGCTGTTAAAAAGCTGAAGGATAACCTGGAAAAGACAACCCTGGGCGACATCGAATCGCTGGCAAATCTCAAAGCAGATATGATGGCTGCCGAGGAACTGTCACGCGCTCCGAAGGCTTCCCCTCAGCAGGCTGAACTTCCCCAGGCCGAACTTCCTTTTGACGAACCTAAGGCAGAAGAAGGAGAGACCGACGAACCTAAGGCAGAATAAGTCTTATGAATTTCTCAGTAACCGTACTGGGAAGCAATTCGGCCATCCCGACTTTGCAGCGTAACCCAAGCGCTCATTTGCTTAACGCAAATGAGCGCTTGTTTTTGATAGACTGCGCCGAGGGCACTCAGCTCCAGCTGCGCCGTTACAAAATCCATTTTCAGAGAATAAAGCATGTGCTGATCAGCCATCTGCACGGCGATCATTTTTATGGTCTCATAGGGTTCCTGACCAGCCTTCACCTTCTTGGCCGTAAAGATGAACTCAAGCTTTATGCGAACCCCGAACTTAAGCAGATAATAGAACTTCAGCTGGCCGCATCACGAACCAGCCTCAGCTACCCTCTGATTTTCCATCCCCTGCTTTCAAATAACAAAGAGCTGATCATTGATGCAGAAAGGCTCAAGGTATATTCCTTCCCCCTGCTTCACAGCGTCCCCACCCATGGTTTTCTCTTTCTTGAGCAGCATCATTCGGCCATGAGGATGCGGCATGCAAGATCCTACGCCTATTGTTCCGATACCTCCTATTGCGAAGACATCATCCCTTTTATCCATGGGGTGGATTTGCTATACCATGAGGCAACTTTCCTGCACGGGATGGCAAAACAGGCCCATGAGAAATTCCACAGCACTGCCTTTGAAGCTGCAACGATCGCAAAAAAAGCCCGGGTGGTAAAACTGCTTATCGGGCATTTCTCGGCCCGTTACGACGACCTCCAACCGCTTTTAAATGAAGCCAGGGAGGTATTCCCTTGTACCGAACTTGCCGAGGATGGAAAAAAATTCGATATCCTGCCGGTCACACCAAATACGTTTTCGGAAAACTGCTGATTGGCGTAAAATTTTTCCTCAGGTTTTTTCTTTCATTTAATACCTGCAGCAGAATTGCTTTCGTATATTTGTATTGCATGCTGAGATTTTTCACAATGCAGTTCCTTATAATTTAATATTTGCAGAGACATTTACCGATGAGCATTAAAGAGCTGAAAATTCTGGCAATTGATGATAACCAGGACAACCTGACTACCCTCAGGGCAGTTATAGCTGATGCCATCCCGGGGACAAAGGTGATCACCGCCCTGGATGGAAATACCGGTATTATTCTTGCACTTTCCGAAAACCCGGACGTTATCCTTCTGGATATAGTTATGCCTGTCCTTGACGGGCTTTCGGTTTGCAGGTTGCTGAAGCAGGATACGAGAATCAGCCAGATCCCTGTGATCATGCTTACGGCACTTAAAACCGACAGGGCAACGCGTATTAAAGCCCTGGAAGCAGGAGCTGAAGCTTTCCTGGCCAAGCCCCTGGATGAGGTGGAACTGATCGCCCAGGTAAAAACTATGGCCAAAATCAAGGAGTCGGCCGACCTGCAAAGAATGGAGAAGGCTGAATTAGCTTCACTCGCCTCGGAGCGTACCCTGGAAATTGAAAAGGAACTTAAAGAGAGGCGCAAAGCTGAAGAGGAGTTGCAGGAGGCAAATCAGAAACTCAGGCAAACCCAGGTTGCCACCCTGGAACTTCTGGAAGAGTTAAGGAAAGAAATTTCCGCCCGTGAAAAGACTGAAGCCGATCTAATTATTGCAAAAAACAAGGCCGAAGAAAGCGATCGTCTGAAATCGGCTTTCCTTGCCAATATGTCGCATGAGATCAGGACGCCTATGAACGGCATCATTGGATTTTCGGAACTTTTGAAAGAACCGGATCTGAGCCTTGAAGAACGTGACAGGTATATCGTGGTCATAAACGACAATTGCCAGCAGTTGCTGCACATCATCAGTGATATCATTGACATTTCAAAGATAGAGGCAGGACAGGTCGAAACCATCCCCGTTGATTTTCGCCTTAACACCCTGATGGAAACCCTTGATGAGAACTACTCTCAGAAAGCCGCTGCAAAAAGCCTTAAATTTATACTCAGAAAGGGCCTTGGGAACGAAGAATGCAACATCCATGCCGATCAGTCAAAGCTGAGGCAGGTCCTGGAAAATTTACTTACCAACGCTTTAAAGTTCACCCATGCCGGGGGCATCGACTTCGGGTACAACTTAAAGGACACAAGGCTTGAGTTTTATGTGAAAGATACCGGTATCGGGATATCGGATGAGCACAGGCAGGCTATTTTCGATCGTTTCTGGCAGGTTGAGAGCGGGTTGGCAAGGCAATACGGAGGCACGGGACTCGGGCTGTCCATTTCAAATGCTTTTGTAAAGAACATGGGTGGAGAGATCACCTTTGAATCTGTACCCGGCTCAGGATCCCGTTTCAGTTTCAGCCTGCCTTTTTCAAGGTCGGTATCGGGAATAGCTCCTAAACCCGCCATGAAAAAAGAAACTATCAGCTTTAAAGGAAAAACAATCCTCATCGTTGAGGACGAACCTGATAATTTTGACCTTCTGAATATCATTCTTAGACGGCACAGCCTGCAGATACTTCATGCATGGGACGGCAATGAAGCCCTGCAGATCTTCAGCGAACATGAAGAAATTGATTTGGTGTTGCTGGATTTCAAATTACCGGATATCCCCGGCCAGGAAATCGCAGGGAAAATGCTGAAAATACGTCCATACCTCCCGGTTATTGCAACGACAGCCTATGCCATGAGCGGTGACAGGGAAAAAGCCCTGCAAGCCGGGTGCATCAGCTATCTGTCAAAACCCATACACTCCGAAGATCTTTTGTCGGATCTGAAGAAATACCTGAATTGAAAATGATAGAGTGCAAGCAAAACATACCATCGCGTAAACAGGGAAAAGGAAGCTGGGGCCAATGAAAAAAGTCGTTCACATAGTGGAAGTCATGAAAAGCATGCACGGGCTTGATATTTCCATGTATGAGAGCTCCTTCCTGCAGAAATCCATCGAAAAGAGGATTACTTTATTAAACCTCACAGATGCCGGTGATTTTGAACATCTGCTGTCAGAAAACAAGGAAGAGGCCAACGCACTTCTCGGGTCCCTGAACATCTGCTACAGTGAATTTTTCAGGAACCCTCTCTCTTTTGCATTGCTGGAACAAATGATCCTTCCACGTATAATAGAGGATAAACCTGAAAATTCGGAGATCAGGATATGGTCGGCCGGATGCGCTGCCGGGCAGGAAGCATTTTCCATTGCCATGGTCCTCGACGACCTCATCCGCAGAAAAGAAAAAAATATCCGCTTCAGAATATTCGGTACCGACATATCGGTAAAGGCGATTGAAAAGGCAGGCAGGGGAGTTTATGATGCTTCAGAAGTACAGAATATCAGTTTGAAGATGATCTCTCAATATTTCACCAGGCAGGGAGAGTCGTATGTGATTTCACAAAACCTGAAGGATTGCATTGATTTTTCGCATGATGACCTTCTGGATCCACGTTCTGTAAGCCCTTCCAAAAGCATCTATGGTGATTTTGACCTCATTTGCTGCAGCAACATATTATTTTATTACAAGCCCGAGATCCGGCAAATGATACTGAGCAAGCTATACATATCGCTTTCTCCAAAAGGATACCTTATAACCGGGGAAGCCGAAAGGGAGATTGTTGCAAAGTTTAAATTCAGGCCGGTAATGCTTCCTGCCGCAATATTTCAAAAGACCAGGTGACATCTGTTCACAATGATCAAAACAACCGGGAAAAATGAAAATCCAAAATTTAACAATCGGGACACAGCTGAGGATCGGCCTTGGAATGATTATCATTTTCGTGATCCTGCTCGGAGCTGCTACCTGGTTCCAGGCCGAGAGTATCTGGAGCCGGACCGACCATATGTATAAGCATCCGCTAAGGGTCAGGAGGGCCATAGCAGAACTTAAAACAGATGTTTTGCTATGGGACCGGAACGTGAAGGATGTGGTACGCACCGAAGATATCCAGGAACGGCAGGAAGAAATCACCAGGATTGCTTTTTGCGAAACAGATGCTTTGCGCCAGTTAGATTCTATTTCGCTTGTATATCTTGGCCCGCAGCGGGATGTAACTGATATTATTAACGCATGGGTAAGGATGAAGCTTACCAGGGAAGATATAGTAGGCCTTATTAAGGAAGGGAAGTTCATTGAGGCGAACAGGATGATTTATTACAAGGGAAGCGAGGAAACTGCGATCGATAATGTTCTTAAAGAGATCAATGATATAAGTGTGTTTTCATTTGCAAAAGCTGACCAATTGTATAAGGAAGCAAAAATGAATAAGGAAAATCTGCAAAACATTCAAATTGTTCTTCTCCTTATAATTTTATTCCTGTCGTTTGTTATTAGTTATTTACTGATAAGAATTATCAGAACACCTATCGACGAAATGATTAAAGTGAACGAAGATTATCGGAAAGGCAATCTTAATTCACGCGTCAGTTACGGCTCTAAGAATGAGTTTGGAGAACTTGCAGCCTCATTCAACCGTCTTGCCGAAACAAACCAGGCAGAGCTAAGGAACAGGGAAATGGTAGGGAGGGTTACTGATGTCATGCTCCAGGAGGAAGAGCTGCATTCGTTCTGCCACTCGCTCATTATCAGGTTACTCGAAGCAACGACATCTCAGATTGGGGCTATATACCTGCTGAACAATCTGAAAACCGATTTTGAACCTTTTGAGTCCATTGGGCTAAGCCCTGAAAAGAGGTCGGCCTTTTCGGCAGTAACATTCGATGGTGAATTTGGCCTGGCCCTTTCCAGCCGGCAAATCCAGGTGATCAGAAATATCCCCGTAGACACCCCCATGCTGTTCAGCACTTCCGCAGGTGATTTCAGGCCCAGGGAAATTATAACCATACCCATACCCTCAGCTAAGGAAGTCGTTGCAATGATATCCCTTGCAAGTGTAAGTGCCTATTCATCAGAAGCTATACGAATAATTAAAGATACTCATATTACTCTTGTGGCCCGCTTTAATGGAGTGCTGGCCCATCAGAAAATACTTGATTTTACCGAAAAGCTGGAAGTCCAGAACCGCGAACTCGACGAAAGGTCGAGGGAACTGGCTATACAGGGGAATGAACTCACCGAGCAGAACCTGGAACTGGAAATACAGAAACAGCAGCTTGATGAGGCCAACAGGCTTAAAAGCTCATTCCTTTCAAACATGAGCCATGAACTCAGGACCCCATTGAATTCAGTCATTGCCCTGGCGGGAGTTCTCAACCGCCGTCTTCGTCTCACCATACCCGAAGAGGAATATAATTACCTTGAGATCATTGAAAGGAATGGGAAAAACCTGCTGTCACTAATCAATGATATACTTGACCTTTCAAGGATAGAGGCAGGGCATGAAGAGGTGTCGTTTGGCAATTTTAGTATTTATGATGTGGTTGATGAGGTGGTGTCCATGATTGAGGCGCAGGCCAGGGACAAGAATATTGAACTTGTAAACAAGGTAAGCAGGGAGCTTCCTCTTTTAAGGAGCGATTATGTGAAATGCAGGCATATCCTGCAGAATATCATCAGCAACGCGGTTAAATTTACCGAGAAAGGGAAAGTTGAAATAAACGCAGTCGAGGCCGGTGATGAGATGCTGATCAGTATAACCGATACCGGAATAGGCATATCAGAAGGAGATTTACCGTATATTTTTGACGAATTCCGACAGGCTGATGAAGGGTCTTCAAGAAAATTCGGGGGAACCGGGCTCGGCCTGGCAATCGCCAAGAAATTTACAGACCTGCTCGAGGGTGAGATCAGTGTTGAAAGCAAACCCGGGCAAGGAACGACCTTTATGCTGAGATTGCCGCTTACGCCTGGAACTGAACAATTCAGGGACGAAGGTTCAAACGTTTCGCTGAGCCAATATGTTCAAAAAAATGGGAGCCCCGAAACCATAGTTTCGGGAAAAGGGAAGACTATCCTCGTTGTTGAAGACAGTGAACCGGCAATCATCCAGATCAGGGAAATCCTCTCGGAACAGGGGTTCAGCGTATCTGTTGCCAGGAACGGGCGTGAAGCCATGGAGCAGATCAGACAGTCACTGCCCGATGCAATGATCCTCGACCTGATGATGCCCGAGGTTGACGGCTTCCAGGTATTGGGAATGATCCGCGAAAACCCTGAAACCTCAACAATCCCGGTGCTAATCCTCACGGCCAAACATATCACTAAGGAAGAACTGAAATTCCTGAAGGGAAATAATATCCACCAGTTCATTCAGAAAGGGGATATCGGCCGGCTTGAACTGCTTGCAACCATTGATGAAATGGTAAACCCTGAAGTTGCCACACAATTTCAACCAAAGCCCAGGCAGGCCCGCAAACCAGGTAGCGGCAAACCGGTCGTTCTGATTGTTGAAGACAATCCTGATAACATGAAATCGGTAAAGGCACTGCTGCCTGGCGATCATACCATACTGGAGGCCGTTGACGGAGCCGCAGGTGTGGATATGGCAATAAAACATAAACCCGACCTTATTTTAATGGACCTTTCCCTTCCTATTATGGATGGGTTTTCGGCTTTTAAAAAAATCAGGATGGTGGAATCGCTTAAAGATGTTCCTATCATTGCTGTTACTGCACGCGCCATGAAAGGAAGCCGTGAGGAAATTCTCGAGTCGGGCTTTGATGACTACATCTCAAAACCCATTGATGAATCCCTGTTTAAAAGGATAGTGAGGTACTACCTTTACGGTGACAGGTGAGCAGGAGTGAGGAGGGCATCGAACAATATCTCAACCGGATGATATGCCTGCCTCCCTGTACCGTCGCTGATCTGGTGCCTGCAACTTGTACCCGGTGCAGCAATAATGACTGCGGATGAGGTTTTTCGTATTTCAGGGAACAGTACCAGTTCTCCGACTTTCATCGACACTTCGTAATGTTCCTTTTCATAGCCGAAGGCACCGGCCATTCCGCAACAGCCCGATTTGATTTCCTCTACAGAATAGTTTACAGGGATTGAAAGCATTTTTCGCGTAGCTTCAACAGATGCCAGGGTTTTCTGGTGGCAATGCCCGTGAAGCTTGACCGTTGCCGGTTTTGAAGTGAACTGTTTTGAAGTAATCCTCCCCTCTGAAACTTCCCTCATGATAAACTCATCATACATCAGGCAGTTGGCCGAAAGTTTTATTGCCTGTTCCTTTAATCCCGGCCCTGCAAGGTCGGCATACTCATCCCTGAATCCAAGGATGGCCGATGGTTCTATCCCAACCAGCGGTGTCCCAAACGAAACCAGGTCCTGGAAAATACTGATGTTTTTCCTTGCAATTTTACTTGCTTTCTTCAGAAGACCCTTTGAAAGGAAAGTGCGGCCACTGAGGTCGTGGTCGGTAAACAGAATTTCATAACCGAGTTGATGGAACAGGAGTACGGTTTGAATTCCTGTTTCAACATCATTGAAATTTGTAAACTCATCCACGAAAAGGTAAAAGCTGCCATTCTTTTTACTCATACCGGCATTCAGTGCAGCGAGGTTCTTCCCCAACCAATGTTTTAAGGTGGTTTTATACAGCAATGGGATATTGCGGGCGCTGGCAAAGCCGAGCATTTTTTTTGAAATGCCCGAGAAGAATGAATTCTTCTGAAAGAAATTAAAAATGCCCGGCGCGATGCTGCCCAAACGGTTTATACTGCTTATATACGCGATTAGCCATGAACGAATGGGAATGCTGTTGGCATCGTAATAATGCTGGAGGAATTCGGCTTTAAGCTTCGCTACATCAACGTTTGAAGGGCATTCGCTTTTACAGGCTTTGCAGCTCAGGCAAAGGTCCATCACCGAATAAATCTCAGGGTGGTCAAACGGGTTTGTTTTCAGTGAATTGGTGATGAATTCCCTGAGTATGTTAGCCCTTGCCCTGGTTGTTGCATTCTCATCGCCAAGGGCCATATACGAAGGGCACATCCACTTGCCTGTGGCCACATTGTTCCTGCAATCGGCCGAACCGTTGCACTGTTCTACGGCCCTCAGTATACCGTGGCTTGACGAAAAGTCAAAATATGTATTGATATCCCTGTATTTTATGCCCGGTTTATACCTAAGGCTGGTGTTCATGGCAGGGGTATCAACGATTTTATCAGGGTTGAAAATATTATTGGGGTCCCAGCATTTCTTGATTTCCTTCAGCAGCGAATAATTATGGCCGCCTATCATAAGCGGAATAAATTCACCCCTCAGCCTTCCGTCTCCATGCTCCCCACTCAGTGATCCCCTGTGCTTTTTAACGATTTTTGCTGTCTCAAGCGCTACGGTATGAAAAAGTTCCACATCGGCAGTATCCTTCAGGTTGAGAACAGGCCTCAGGTGAAGTTCCCCCGAACCCACATGGGCATAATAGACGCAATCAAGGCCAAAACCTTTAAGCATTGCATTGAACTCACTGATATAAGCCGGAAGGGCTGAAGGGTTCACCGCAGTATCTTCGGTAACAGGGACCGGCTTCCTGTCTCCGGGATAGTTTGACAGCACGCCCAGTCCGGCTTTCCTGAGGTCCCAAACACGCTTGAGCTCCGGTGGATGTACAACAGGGAAATGGTAACCCAATCCTGCATCCCGCATCTCTGCTTCCATCCGTTTGCATAGATCGCTGATCTCTTCTTTGTTTTCCCGGGCAAACTCAACAATCAGTATTGCCCCGGGATCCCCCTCTATGAAAAAACGGTTTTGCCTCTGGGTGATATTGTCTTTGGTGCAGTCCATGATGGCTTTATCCATCAGCTCCACCGAACCCGGTTCATACTTCAGGGCGATCAGGTTTGCTTCCAGTGCCTCGGCAATGGTTTTACAGTGAACGCAAACCAGGGCCTTGTTTTTAGGAGACAATGGAACCAGGTTCAGCCTGAACTCGGTCATAAACATGAGCGTGCCCTCGGAACCGGCAAGAAGCTTACAAAAATTAAAAGGAGAAGATGAATTTCGAATATTGAACAAGGAATTTTGAATTTTGAATTCACCCTGATCACCTTGAGCCATGAGCCCAGAGCCATGAGCCCAGCTCCCAGAACCCAGCGCCCAGCTCCCAGCGCCCAGATCCCGGTCCCCGGTTTCACCACATTTAGCAAACGGCTCTGTCTCAAGCAGCAGATCGATTGCATAGCCCGTATTACGCCTGTGGAGAGAGGGATCGGGATACTCCCGGCGTATTTCTTCCTGGTTCCCAGGGTTCGAAAGAATTTCGCGTATCTGCCGGTAGATCCTGTTTTCAAGCTGGTCGCCTGCACATTTCTCCTGAAATTCAGAAAGTGTGAGAGCCCCGAATTCAACTTCGGATCCGTCGCTGAGAAATCCTTTGACCGACAACGTATGATCCCGGGTGCTGCCGTAAAGGATAGAATGTGCCCCGCAGGAATTGTTCCCGACCATGCCTCCGATCATGCACCTGCTTGAAGTGGATGTTTCGGGACCGAAAAACAGCCTGGATTTTTCAAGAACCTTGTTCAATTCATCCAGGATCACGCCAGGCTGTACCCTCACCCAGTGCTCATCGGTATTGATCTCCAGTATTGAGGTCATATGTTTGGAGACGTCAACCACCAGGCCTGAACCCACTACCTGGCCTGCAAGCGAGGTCCCTGCAGTACGCGGGATGAGCGGAATCTTGTTTTCGGCTGCGAAAAGAATGAGTTTCTTAATGTCCTCCTTATGCCGGGGCCTTGCTACTCCAAGGGGTATCTCCCTGAATGCGGAAGCATCGGTGGCATACATGAGCTTCCAGGCCTCATCGGTAAACAATTCTCCTTCCAGTTCAGGTCTTAGGGCTTCAAGCTTTTCTAGTACTCCGGTTGTGAAACTCATTGCATCCTTTTAATAAGGTCAAAATACGTGGTGTTATCCTTTAAAATCCCGAATTCAGGCTGTGCCTGGGCCCTTGCTTTTTCCCTGAATCCATTGTCAAATGCCTTCTTCAGGTAGGTGATGGTTTGAATCGTATCGTTAATCCTGGCCGAGAGAACAGCCATCATATAGTAAGGCTCGGGATTTTCGGGTTCAACCAGGGAATATATTGAAATGACTTTCTTTGTGAGCTCGGTGTTGTTCTGCTTCAGAAGGGAATTGGCGTTTGAATAACAGAACAGCCCAAGGAAGGCCAGGATACGATGGTTCATGAGAGTGTCATCCACGCTCAGCCTGGGGTTTTTATTTTCCCGGTATTTGTCGAGCCGGGCTTTCCACCACTTAAGATCCTTGCTGTACAAGGCTTCCATGAGCATCTGCTGCTCTTTTTGCTCCCTCTCCAGAACATCTTCAAATCTTTTCATCGCCCCTTTGTACCCTTCGGAAGATTCCAGGGACGCAAGTTTGTTCTTAAACGGAGCTGCATCACCCAGTCCATCCAGGCAGTTGATGGCCAAAGCCAGGCTTTGCCTTGCATAGAGCAGCCGGCCTTGTTTTACAAGTGAATCGTAATCCGCAGTCATGGTCTTAGAAAATAAACCGATGAGGCTGTCGCTTTTCTTCAGCCTGCCGTCTTTCATCGCATTGAACCTTTGCCAGTCCAGGGCTTTTTCGATCACTGTTTTTCCCGGCCAGCCGTGGATGCCGTCAAATTCAAATACAAAATGCCTGAAATTCATCTGTTCCAGGGTCTTGTCAAGCGCCACCATCTCCGAAAGATTGAAATCGCCCAGGCCGACGATCCCGAAATAATCAAACTTGTATTTCGGAGGCTGGACCCCCGAAGGAAAGCCCGCACCGCAACCTATGACTCCCCTTATGTAAGGCCTGTACATTGCAGTAGCTGTTGCCACCCTCGATCCCCCCGAAAAACCCATGACATATATTTCAAGGGTATCGGCGGGCAGGCGGTTTTCGATTTCTTCAAGCATGGCCTGTACAACGGCTGAGCTTTCATCGGGCGACTGCATGTTCCTCGAATCATTTGAACCCACAAGAATGAAGCCGTACTGCTCGGCAAGGCTGCAGTATCGTTCTACAGGCAGGCTGCCGTTTCCATGAGGGTCAAAGGCCAGGATTACAGGATAGCGTTTCTGGACGGAGGACCCGTCGAAGCTGTTGCTGCACGACGACGGCAGATAAAGCGAATAGGTGAGGAGGGTGTTTGCATTGCAGGCGATATGCCCGTGGACCTTGCCGGCCTGAGGAAGCAGTATGATGCCTGCCTTTTTGCTGCTCCCCGGGGAACATGCTAGAACCGGCAGCATTAATACCATGAGCAGGACCATTTTGAGATTCGATACCATCGTTGCTTTGATTTACTGTTTATAAAAATCAGTCGACTGGAATATTTTATCTGCCGATCGGGCGATAAACCCGCTGTATAATTTGCCGTCCTTGCCGGGATAACGCTTTGCGAACTCGTAATAACATCCGGGCACTTCATAAAAGCCTTCAAGGAACTGTGTTCTGACCATTCCGGCCCGTATGCTCGATTGTTCAAGCAGTTCCCCCGGGCTTCCCTGGATCTCGCCGCCTGCATCATTCATCGAGAAGCCGTTCTGCTTCAAAAAAGCATTTACTTTTTCCAGGCTGTCGTATTTCTTCAGGTAATTCACACTCACTGTGAAATGGTTTGCGCAGAAACCGTTCACATACAGCCATGCTGCATATTCCGATTCCTTGCGGAGTTTTTCACAGACTTCAAATGAAGGCAGCCCCGACAGCCTGCCCGAGTAAATAAGCCCCGGCGATTGCCTTTGCCCCGGGGGTATTGCATCGGTCCAGTCCCTAAGTGTTTTCTGAACGAACGGACTGAATTCAGAGGTTACCAGCTGGCTTATAAAGACCCTGGGTGCCAGGCTGTCGTGTTTGTGCTCGAAATGCTTCGCATACAGCTTTTTTTCAGGAAAATGGTAATCCCCTTTATAAATATAGCCGCTTTGCAAAAATTCTTCCGAGAGTACTTTTATATTGATCTGCTGATGGTCAAAGGTCCTGAAAGCAACATGGTCGTTAATGATTGTTTCGCCTTCGGCGGATAAGAGATCGTATACCTTTTTCACGGCCGGGTTTTGCGCAGTATACACCTGCCAAAGTTTGTCAAATATTGTGTGATAATTCATACGATAGGTTTTTGTAATTTAATTGACAGATTGATTGATTGACAGAATGACTGATTAAAAGGATAAAATCAATCAATCAGTCAATCAATCTGTCAAAACATTCCTTCCAAAAATTCCTTCAACGTCAGATTTGCAAAGTAATCATCGAGATTAAACCTCTCCAGGGCCTTGCTTATAGCCGATTCTTCATGGGATACACCCGTTAGCGCTTCCTCTATGTCTTCGGTGTCAAATTTAGAGAAATAATCCCCAAAGAGCTTGATGTGAAGGATTATTCCGTTTTTGACATCCAGGTCAAATTCAATGGTGCCGCTCCTTTCGGTTCTGAGGATCTTTTTGAAGTTATAGTTTGGCGAATAACCGAAGTTCCATTCCCAGGTATTGTATTTTGCCCTCACCATCTCATTGATCTTCTGATGGTCCTCATCGCCCAGATCATATGCCCTGGCATCGGGGTACATCGAAATAATATGTTCGTGGATGAGGTCGGCAAACTTCATCACATCCATGTCCTCTTTAAGATGTTCGCTGATGTTGGTAACCCTGCTCCTGACCGACTTCACAGCCTTGTCTTTGAACTTCAGGGGGTCTGCATTGAGGGCCTGGCTTAAGTCGGTCATTTTGGATGAGAACAGCAGGGTTCCATGATGCAGAACCCTGTTCTTCCAGATATGTTCGGCATTGCCCGAAAATTTTCTCCCTTCTATGGTTAGGTCGTTTCTTCCTTCAAACCTGGCGTCGATCCCGAGTTTCAGCAATACATCCAGAATTGGCCGGGTGAATTTCCTGAAATCCACCAGCAGGTCCGACTGCCCCGTTGCTATAAACGTGAAGTTGAGGTTCCCCAGGTCGTGAAATACGGCGCCTCCGCCCGAAAGCCTTCTGACTACAGGGATATTGTTCTTTTTCACATAATCCACATTAATCTCGGCAAGGGTGTTCTGGTGTTTGCCTACTATGATGGAGGGGGCATTCCTCCAAAGCATGAATGAATCTTCGGCAACTTCTTTCAGCACAAATTCTTCGGTTGCAAGATTAAAGTAGGGATCGGTATTGTGTCGTTTGATGATGAGCATGTAAGCTGATTTTTCAACAAAAATAGTTGATTCTGTTTAACTTTGTATCCCAAAATCCGCTATGGACTACATCGTTTATTTAATGTTCAGGGCATTTGTTGCTCTCTTCAGGCTGATGCCGTTCAAAATGGCCTATATGTTTTCCGATCTGGTATACCTGCTTACTTATCGACTCACAGGGTACCGTAAAAAGGTTGTGTTAACCAACCTCAGGAATTCATTTACCGGCAAAACCGATGCTGAATACAGGGGAATTGCAAAGGCTTTTTACCACCACCTGGGCGATATGCTTGTTGAGAGCCTGAAATCCTTTACCATGACCGAGGCTCAGATCGTGGAACGCTACAGGTATATCCACACCGAAGCTCTGGGAAAGTGCTATAATGAGGGCAGGGGAACCATCTGTGTGGCGGGCCATTATGCAAACTGGGAATGGGGCGGTATTGCCAGCGGCACCCAGCTGCTTCACAAACCCGTGGGTTTTTACAAGCCGATGAGCAACAAATATATTGATGCTTATACCCAAAGGACCAGGGTTCAGGGGAGGTCGGCATTGGTTTCGATTAACAACACCAGGGCAGTGTTTGAGACTGACTGGGGGGAACCTGCTATTTTTTATATGATTGCCGACCAAAGCCCTCCAACCGAAAGGCTTGCGCATTGGCTTACCTTTCTGAACCAGGAAACTGCCGTTCTGCACGGACCTGAGAAATATGCAAGGGTGCTCAACCTCCCTGTATTTTATGCCCGGATCAAACCTGTTAAAAGAGGGTATTACACGGTTGAGTTTATCCCTTTATGCCTGGAACCCAAATCCACGAAAACCGGGGAGATATCGGCCTTGTTCATGAAAGCCCTTGAAGACCAGATCAGGGAAGATCCGCGCTATTACCTTTGGTCACACCGCCGCTGGAAGCTTAAAAAGCCGTTGAAAAAAGCGTGATCTGCAAATCGTAAACCATTTGTACATTGTACATTGTACATGGTACATTGTACATTACAATAATCCCCCGTTCCTGTAGATCGCCATCTGGGCGTCGTAGAACTTCTCCAGGTTACCGCTCTTGTTGTTCCTGAGGTTTACAATTTCACCATTCTCGAAATTTACACGCACATTGTCCCCGTCGCTGAGGTCAAGATCAGCCAGGAGTTTTGGTTTGTAGATAAGTATGGGCATGGCTGCGTTAATGGCATTGCGCTCATAGATCGCCCCGTATGACTCTGCAAGGATACAGCTGATCCCGAGTGAGATAAAGCAATCAACAGCCTGTTGACGGGAACTGCCGGCCCCGAAATTTTTCCCGCATAAAACGATATCGCCGGCTTTGGCTTTCTTTGAAAAATCTTCATATCCTTTCAGGTTATCAAAAGAATATTGCCCCATTTCTTTAATATCCGTAATAGTCAGGTAACGGTTATGAAAGATCATATCGGTATCTATATTGTCTCTCTTGATCACCCACACCCTTCCTTCAACAACCGTGGGTTTGATGGTTTTTATTTTTTCCCTGACTGCGGATTTCAGGATGGCGGTATTCGGGAATTCGGAGGGTTTTGCAGGGATCTGGTCCGGTGTGGTTATAAAGCCGGCAACGGCACTGGCTGCGACAATGGAAGGGGAAGCCAGGTAAACAAAACCTTTGCCCTGTTTACCTTCAAAGTTACGGTTACCTGTACTGATAGTAACTTCACCCGGCCCGTTCTGCCCGATCTGCCCGGCTGCACAGCCTGCACATCCTGCGTTGGAAACCATGGCCCCGGCTTCCTTGAAAATGCCGATTAATCCTTCCCTGAGTGCCTGGGTCCATATGGCATCGGTGGCAGGGACTATCTTAAGAACGACGCCCGGAGCCACTTTCTTCCCTTTCAGTATGGAAGCTGCAGCCCTCAGGTCCTCAAGGCGGCCGTTGGTACAGCTGCCGATAAACCCTGAATCTATTTTACGGTTACGAACATTATCTACAGCCGTGTCGTCTTCGGGGTGCCCGGGTTTTGCGACCATGGGCACAAATTTCGACAGGTCGATATCGAAGGTGTTTTCATACACGGCATCGGCATCGGCCGTCACCATTGGGTAATCGGTGTATGTGATCCGTTTCAGTTCGGCTATCAGGCCAGGTGTGGTGGGGAAAATAATCAGTATAGCCCCCATTTCGGTACCCATGGACGAAATAGTAACCCTTTCGTCCAGGCTGAATTTTTCAGTTTCTTCCCCATAAATCTCAACTGAATAACCCAGCAACTTATTAGCCCCAAAAATATTCAGAAGGTTAAGTACGATGTCTTTGGCAGTTACGTCGGCGGGCCTGCTGCCATTCAGGTTGATCCTTACCGAAGCCGGCACTTTAAACCAGACCGCACCCTTAGCCCAGGCTGCAGCTATGTCCTGGTCACCCATTCCCTGCCCGAATGATGCTATAGCTCCCATGATATTGGCATGGGAATCGGTGGAAACAAAAGTGCTTCCCGGCCATGCAAGACCGTTGTCGATAGCAAGATGAGTGCCAACGCCTGCATCCACATCATAAATATGGATCCCTTTCTCCCTGGCGAACTGCCGGCAGTAATGCTGGTTCTGGGCATATTTCTGGTCAGAACCACCGGGATTGCAGTCAAAGGTGAAAATGGTCCTCGAAGCATCGGCAATCAACAGTCCGTTTTCAAGAAGGTTTTTAACAACATTGGCGCCACCGAAATCACGGGCTGCACGGGTATCAATAAATACGTCAACTATGTCGCCCGGTTTCACGCTGGCCTGGCCTGAGTGGTTGGCAATTATTTTCTCGATTATAGTCATAGGAGGATTGATTGATTGACAGATGGATTGATTGATCGATTGATCGATTGACTGATTGACAGATGGATTGATTGATCGATTGACAGATTGACTGATTGACAGATTGATTTATTTATTTATTGATTGATTGATTGGTTTTTGCTTAATGTTTTTCGGGCGCTTGAGAAAATGGACAATAGTTCAGTGGCCTCTTTTAAAAGAGGTTGCAATTTTTTCTCTGGAACGATTTTGGATTCTACTAATAATTCCATCCAGAAAAGAGTTTCGTCGGTTTCCTCAATAACTATGCTGATTTTGGAGAAAAATTCTGCTTTCGAACGTGAACGGCACGCAGCCCTGTAGTTGGCTGCAACAGAAGTTCCACATCTTAGCAATTGCTTGCCGATAACCTGACATTCTCCGGTTTTTGGTAAAGCCTGATAAAGCTTGACAATCCTCAGAGCGAATTGCTTTGAGCGTTTCAGTAATGCTTCCGTGATTTCAATTTTATCCATTCAAATCAGTAAATCAATCAATCAATCTTTTTACAAACGGTTCAAACGTCATGAAATCCGCATGGTGGACTAAATAGGCTTCAACCGTGCGTTTCACCATATCACCTTCCCCTGCATGGGTTGCAATGATGTGGCAGACTGAGGCCGGCAGGCCGCATTGTTCGGCAAGGGAAACCCCGCTGAAGGGGTGACGGAGGTATTTCCCGTACATTCCCTGCACCGATTTCCCATCCTTCATCTCGTATTCCAGCAACTTGCCAACGTCGGCCAGTATGGCCCCGGCAATCAGCACATCCATATTCACAGGAAGATCATTCTTGAAGAACTCATTCATTTTATTCCCTGCATCGCGGGCAACATGCACCACGCAGCGTTTATGAGCCATGAAAGAGACTTTAAGGTCGGGCCCCGCAAGCAGGGTAAAGGGGATCTTATTGAGGTCTTCAGGCGTGAGAACGCTTTTCTCCAAAGCCAGTTCCCAGGTTGCGGCCGTTTTTTCGCGCAGGTCCGTATCGCTGATCCACATCAATTCGGGCCAAAGGTTTTTTACTATATCTGTCATTTTAAATATTATTTATTGATTGACTGAATGACTGATTAAAAAAATAGTCAATCAATCAATCTGTCAATCAGTCAATCAGTCAATCAGTCAATTTTCTAATAATCGCATCAGCCATCTGCGCGGTCGAAACGGCGCCTTTGCTAAAAACATCAGGTTTCCCTGATAGTTTCATCATATCATAGGTCATTACCTTACCTTCTTCAACCACTTCTGCGATGGCTTTGGAGATTTTCGAGGCAATTGCATTCTCACCTATATGCTCCAGCATCAGGCAGGCGCTCATGATCATTGCAATGGGGTTCACTATCGAAGGATTGAATTCTGCATATTTTGGAGCGGAACCATGGGTTGGCTCAAACACTGCGATCTCGGGGCCGATGTTGGCGCTGCATGCAAAACCAAGCCCACCGATAAGCCCGGCAAAACCATCGGAAATAATATCGCCGAACATATTGCTTGCGACTACCACATGGTAAGTTTCAGGATTCTTGGTTAGCCACATCATCTGGGCGTCGATATTGGTATCCTGAACTTTGATTCCCGGGTATTCGGTTTTTGCCATTTCCTGCGCAATCTTAAGCATCATGCCCGAGGTTTCACGGATCACGTTAGGCTTTTCGCAAACTGTAACAGTATCAAAACCCTTTGATTTCGCATACTCGAATGCCGCTTTTACAATACGGCTAGTATATTTTTTTGTTAAAATACGGGTGGATACGGCAAGTTCAGGCCTGGGGCACCATGCGAAATTTTCCTTGAATTTTTTATGGGTCATCAGGGCATCATAAACCGGGTCGGGAGGATTGGTCCATTCAACTCCTCCGTAAAGGCCTTCGGTATTTTGCCTGAAGATCATGGTATCAACAACAGGTTCCTCGATAACGCCTCCGAAACCGCGACGGATGAAGTTGAGGGGATTTCCTTTGAAGGTTTTGCAGGGACGCATGCATATATCAAGGTCGTATTTCTGGCGCATGCTCACGATAGGGCTGTAATAAACGTGGCCTTTGCCTTTCAACTCAGGTGATATCTCGGCTTCGGCTTTATCTTTGGGCTTTGAGGTAATAGCGCCAAACAGGCCGATCTTATGCAGTTCGAGAAGTTTCTGAGTGCGAATAGGAAACGGATCGCCTTCCTTGCACCAGAATTCCCATCCGATGTCGCCATGAACATATTCAGCTTCAAAACCGGCAGCATCCAGAACGCGGATGGCCTCATTAAGGACTACTTTGCCAATGCCGTCACCAGGCATTGCTACGATTGTTCTTTTTGCCATAAGAGTATGATTTGGTTTGTATTAGGGTATGTGAACCGATTCACAAAAGTACGAATTTTTCGGATTTCAATGAAGGTTTATGATACTTTGACGAAAGCGTTGGTTTTGAACTGTTTGAGAATGTTTCGGGAAATACCCTTTAATCCTTAAGTGATTGTAAAATAACAAGATATTGGTCAGGTTATTTGAACCTCGATAATTTTTCCCATTTAACAATTATTTAACCTTAAGGTAATATTGCCGTAACATGCCCGCTTACGGCAAAACCTAATTTTGCCGAAAACAAAAAACTAAGGTTTATGAAGAAATTTACAAGAATCATCCTGATGAGCGGTTTTGTGCTACCGTTC
>CAIRDP010000050.1 GCA_903877385.1 uncultured Bacteroidales bacterium | reverse complement strand
TACCTCCGCAATCTTGGTCTTTCTGGTCTTTCCGAGGTTTACTCTAAATCTTTATCTTTACGAACCGCCGTATGCCGAACGGCACGTACGGTGGCGTGAGAGGACAGTGAGTGAAATAATCACTCACTTCCTACTCGATTAATCTCTTCCTGTAAATTCCCGGCTTGCTGCGGAATCGGTGGCCGGGGTTTACCCTGGGCGTCATACCATTGATTATTCCATTCTATCATATAACAAATGCATAGCAAAATTCCCTTGTTTTGGTTGATATTTATCAGCATTGCAGTGGTAATATGTCATTTATCAAATAAACTGGTATGTAAATTCCTGAATAACTTTGCACTCTGATAGCAGCAGCTGCAATATTTATGAGATTTATTTATTAATTAAACGACAAACAAGAATGAAGAAAAGAGCTTACTTGATTATTGTAACTTTCCTGATGATTTCCGCAATTTCTTTTACATCATCGGTATTTGGTCATTCCGCCGGAGCCCCGGCAGGCTATACAGGTTCTCCCGGAGACGGTCATATCTGCACTTCCTGCCATGGTGGTACAGCCACTACTGTATCGGGATATTTTACGACCGATATTCCCGCAAACGGGTATACTGCAGGAAACACTTACACTATTACTGTCTCTTTTACCGGGACCGGGGGTAAAGGTTTTGAAGTTTCCCCCCAGGACCCTTCGGGAACCCAGTTGGGAACCCTGGTTGCCGGCTCGGGGAGCAAACTTGTTGGCGGCACGAAATATTGTACTCACAATGCAATGCAGACCGGTGCAACAGCAACCTGGGTGTTTCAATGGACAGCCCCCGTGGCCGGTACAGGCGACGTTACCTTTTACGGGGCGTTTGTCATTACCCAGGCCACCTGTCATAAAGAATCAATCACAGTGCCTGAATACCAGGCTTTATCGGTGGTCGCCACGGCTACCCCTTCAAGCCTGTGCAGAGGAAGTTCAACCCAGCTGAATGCCATTGCAAGCGGGGGCTCCGGCACATACAGCTATAGCTGGTCCTCAATCCCCCCGGGATTTACCTCGACCATCCAGAACCCTACGGCATCACCGCTTGTTAATATAAAATATTTCGTCCTGGTTAACGACGGGACCAACAGTATAAACGATTCGGTCTCTGTGAGCGTTCAGTCACCTCCAACCGCCGCTGCCGGTAATGATACTACGGTTTGTGTTCAAGCCACCCAGATCTCATTGAAGGGAACAACCTCCAACTCGTCTTCAGTTCTCTGGACAACCTCCGGCGACGGCTCATTCAGCAACGCAGCAAGCCTGCAATCGGTTTATTATCCGGGAGCCGGCGACAAAAGCTCATTGCATGTCAACCTCACTCTTACTTCGAATGCCGTGAGCCCCTGCACCAGTGCTGCCAGCAGCATAAGGCATATTACCTTTGATCCCTGCAGCGGGGTACCTGTTCTCAACAGCGAGGAACTTTCGTTCTCCTTCTGGCCCAATCCCACAACAGGCAGGCTTACCTTATCGGTAAACAGGCCTTCGGCAACTGAAGTTACGCTCGACATTTTAGATCTCACGGGTGCTTCCCGCCATAAAGAAAAGTTCGGATCAACCGACCTTTCCATGACCCTTACCCTGGACCTTGGAAACCTGCCTGCAGGCATTTACTTTATGAAGATTGAAAGCGGCAATGCCGTTACGGTTAAGAAGCTGGTCATCCTTTAATTTATCATACCCGTAAAAAAGCCGGACGGAGAATTCTCCGTCCGGCTTTTTTGTACCTTTCCTCTATAAATCCCTCAGCCAGGCCGGCTAATTGGTAGCGACTAAAAAAGCCTCCTCAACGAATCATGCTTTAATCAAAGTACACTGCCAGCACACAAAAGCATCTTGGAGAATAATTTCCTCTGCGAGTTCAGGACTCAGGTGAGTGTGCTTAACAAAAATAATTAGCCAGTTTGAAAACGGGGTCTAACCACCACAAAGATACCCGGCCTTATTATGATTGAAGTTCAATAATCTGTTTTTCTAACCTTGCAATGCGTTTTTGTTTCTGTTCTTTGCTAAGTTTGGGTTTGTATTCCTTGTATGCTTCATGCTTTGAAAGAACGTGCCAGATTATTACCAACAATTTTCTTGCAATGGCTATTAATGCCTTCTTTTGAGACCGCCGCTTTGCCAGTTCGTTAAACTTACCACTTAACCAGCAACTCTTCGATCGGGTGATTGCCCATGCACATTGAACGAGTATCCTGCGGAGATACTTGTTCCCATTAGTAATTTTTCTGCTTTTAATTTTTTTTGCACTTTCATCGTTGCGGGGTCTTAGGCCAACCCAACCAACTAATGATGCTGCTGTTGCAAACATCTTCAGATCAACCCCCAGTTCAGCAATAATGCTCATCGCGCTCAGTTTTTGAATGCCGGGAATGCTGCAGAGCAATTTAAGTTCTTCATTGTATAAGGCGTCGCATATTGTTTCCATCCCATTAACACATTCCTTTTGCTGCTCGGTAAGAAGTTCCAACTCTTCATAATTCCGGCTAAGGATAAACCGGTCTGAATCAGAAACAAACCCTTGTAACGAGGCCGCAATCTTTTCTTTATGTTTATTGGTAATACGACCGTGAATATGCTTGATCAATTCCTCCGGTGAACTTTCTCCTTTGATCAATCCTCGCACAACACCCATGACTGACGCACTGCAAACCTTGCTGGTAAAATTGGTGATTCGGATATTGCAACGATGCAATTGCCGGTCAAGTGCCTGTTCAATCCTGCTTATATGCTCACATATTCGAACATAGCGCCGTTCATACTGACGCAGCTCCTGAATATGTTGTCCAGGTATGTAACTTCCACGGATCAATCCCTTTTGCAATACGGTAGCGATCCATTGAGAGTCTTTAACATCCGTCTTTCGACCGGGCAATTGCTTGATGAAGTATGGGTTCACCAGTTTCATCTCAACATGGCCCTGCAAAATCCGCCATATCGGGATCCAGTAAATACCCGTACTTTCCATCGCAACTTCACTCACGTGTTGTTCCTTGATCAAATCACGCATCGATGCTATGTCGGGCGTGAGCGTAGTGTATTCCTTTAAAAATGTCTGGCCGTTTTCAGCCAGAATGCATAAAAATATCGTATCTTTATGCACATCGAGACCACAGATCTTTTTCATATCTTTATAGATTATGTAAAACATTGAGCTTCGAACTCGTTATCACTATAAAGTTAAGGCTGTGGTCTCTGATTTTTATGCGGTGCGTGTAAGAATCACGATTATTATGTAAGTTTGGTATTCACCCGGATATCATCCTCAAAACAAAAACACCATGACACTGATCCTGAACAGAAGCGAAGTCGCTTCGATATTGAACATGAAAGACTGCATGACCGTTGTGGAGCAGGCTTTCAGAGAACTGGCCGAAGGCACGGCAGTACTCCCATTACGCACTGCAATCACACCTCCCGAAGGTATTTCGTTATATATGCCCGCCTATCTTAAACAAATGGGAGCCCTGGCATGCAAAGTCGTCACGGTTTACAAAAACAACCCCGTGAAACATAATCTTCCAACTACCATTGGCAAGGTGCTTTTACAGGACCCTGAAACCGGTAATGTCATCTGTATTATGGACGGCGGATATCTTACTGCAGTGCGTACAGGGGCTGCCAGCGGTGTGGCAACCCGTTATCTTGCCAGGAAAGATAATGGCCAGATAGCCGGGATCTTCGGAGCCGGCGTACAGGCCAGGATGCAGTTATGGGCGGTGTCGGAAGCCAGAAAACTTTCAAAAGCCTATGTTTACGATGTTTCAGAGGAAGCAGTGAAAAAATTCATCGAAGAGATGGGACCAAAGCTGGACCTTGAGATCATTGCCGCCTCTTCGGCTGATGAGATGATGAAGGCAGATATTCTTGTTACAGCCACATCCTCGGCCAGCCCGATCTTTGACGGGAATAAGGTCAGGGAAGGTTCTCACATCAACGGCATTGGCAGCCACAGCCCGGGTGCAAGGGAACTGGATACCGCCATAGTCAAACGCTCAAAATTCGTAGGGGACTCTTATGAAGCCTGTTTCAAGGAAGCTGGTGATATCATGATACCGGTGAATGCCGGTGAGATCCCGAAAGAACACTTTTATGCCGAGCTTGGTGAGCTGATCACAGGTAAAAAACCGGGCAGGCTGCACAATTCAGAGATCACCCTGTTCAAATCGAACGGGCTGGCCATACAGGATACCGCAACAGCAAAACTGGTTTACGAAAAGGCTGTGGCAGCAGACATTGGAATGAACGTGGAGATCTAGGTCCCGGTCCTGTTACTCACGATAGATTACCCTCTTGCTGTGGAACCTGTAACCTGAGTCCAGGGCTTTCCGGTCTTTATACCATTAAATCACTCCTGCTTTTTAGTTTCGGTGATCTTCTTTGTAAGGAACCCGGCAACCAGTTGCCCCAGCCCGCCATTGTCGCTGCCACTGGTAACAAGGGTGTCGGGAACGATCTTGACATTGCCGGAGGCAATCTTTTCAGCGACCTGCACGGCAATTACACCCTGTTCACCTATGGCTTGCTTTTGTTTCTCATAAGCTTCGGCAGTTGCAGTGCCCCGGGCTTCGATGGCAATCCCTTCGGCCCTTCCCACAGCTTCAATACCTTTAGCTTCCCCTTCTCTTTTAAGACGGGTTGATTCACCTTCGCCTTCGGCAAGCAGTATAGCTTTCTTTTTAAGGTTATCGGCAACTTTCACATCGATCTCGGAAGTTACCAGGTCGGGCTGCTTATTGGCTTCAGCCGTGGTTTTTTCCATGGCAATGCGGCTTTGCTGGGCTTTCTGCTGCTCGGCGTACATCGCTTGCTGTTGCTGGGCGATAATCCTTTCGGTCTGGGTTTTCATCAGGTCTTCTGGCAGCTGGATCTGGCAGATCAGCACGCTCACAAGTTCCACATGGTATTTCCCGAGTTCGGCCCTGGCACGGTCTTCGGCCTTCTGCTGTTCTTCATGGCGGTTCTGCATGAAGTTCATGGCCGAAGTGGCTGATGCCTGGTTGCGGAAACTGGAATCAATCATGGGATGGATCACATGATCGACCAGGTTCTGTATGGAACCAATCTTGGCCACCATGTAAGGAGCCTGGTCGGGACGCACACGTATCACGACTTTGACCGAAACGTTAATTGAAAAACCATCATGAGAAACCACGCGCAAGGGATCAAAACGTGTTTCCTTGGAATCATCCCAGTCGATGGTGATGTTTGTTGTGTCAACGATATAGACAATATAGGCCCTACGGTTCAGGTAGTAGATTCCGGGTCCTGCAACCTCCTGCTGTATCCCCCGGAATCCCTTGGGCACTACATAGCGCTCAAGTCCTACATCAACCCTTTTATCCAGTGGTTTTGTATCCCCGGTAGTAATGTCGCTGAGTTCTTTTTCCTCGTTTGCTATCTGCTCGGCAATCTCTCTCACCTGCGACGGTTCTGCCCCCACATTGGAAACAACCACCGCAACCTGTCCGCGTTCCACCACGGCAACATCATCCAGCTCAACGCTGAACATAAGGGGGTTGATATAATAGGTCCCCGGTTTCAGGACGTCGAACTGGGGCCCTCGCTGGCCTCCGCTTTCAAGGAACCTGGTCACATCCTGGAAGTTGTTATGGCCTTCAACAGGTTTGGCTACATATTCGGTTTCGGGCAAAGGCTGCCCGTCACGGGCCACCACGATTCCTATTTTTTTATCGGGAATTACAATGGTATCCTTGATCTCGACTTTGAAAAGCCCTGTATTGACACGGTATTTACCTGGAAGCAGGATGGAAGTCTGGGGCCCTTTTTCCCCGCCCTTGTTCAGGAAGGCTTCCCCGTCTTCGAAATTGCTGTGGTCGGCCACTGCTTTTGCCAAAAGCCGTCCCCCGCTGATAGGCTTCCCATCCTGGGAGGTCACTACACCCACTTGTCCCTTTTCCACTGCAGTAATCGGAACAGGGGTAATTTTAAACAGCCGTGTGTTAATACGGTAATTTCCCGGAGGCAGGGTTTTGATCTGGGGGCCTTTCTCTCCCCCGTTTCTCAAAAATGCAGCCCCGTCCTGGAACAGGTCGCAATCGACCACTTTGCCGAAGATACGGCCGGCCGGGATAGGAGCCCCGTCAATGGATTCAACAATCCCAACCTGGTTTTCACCGATCACTGTCACCGGTTCCTTGCTGATATTGAACAGGAAGGTGTTGATCCTGTAAATACCCGGGGGCAGGATGGGTATCTGGGAGCCTTTTTCACCTCCGTTTAACAGGAAAGCTTCCCCGTCCTGGAAGAGGTTGCATTCAATGGTTTTTGCAAAGATCTTCCCCGAAGGAACAGGATTCCCGTCCATGGAGATCAGCAAGCCCACTTCGTCTTTCCCTATTATTATAAAATCCTGGTGCTTACGTGTATAGATGAACGGGAGCAGGAAATATAAACCGGGTCCCTTGGTGCGTGCCTGGATCCCGATTTCGTTACTCATCGCGAAAACGCGGTCTTTTGGCATTTGTTTGCCAAACCACCGCCTTTCAAGGATTTTTATCTCACGGCCTCCGACAATCAGGATGGAACTGAAAACCAGGGTGAGAAGAAAAATAACCCCAATCCCAATAAGGGTCAGGATCAGAATGGAATAAGGTGTAATCATTATTGAAAAGATTTTAAATGCCTACTCTGTTTACCATTTTCGGCAAGCTGGTTTATATTTTACCCAGTTAAGGGGGTAGCCGTGATATAGATCTGGTTCATCAGCTTCCCGAATAAACGGGCATCATACCACATATAATAAAAGCGCTGGGCGTTGAACCAGTCTATCCCGTCCTTGCGGTCGTCGTGCCGGTCGTAAGGATCGGCGAAAATGATGACGTCGTCCATCAGGTCGGCAGTGTTACGGGTATCGTAACCGATTGCCAGTACCCAATGCCCTCCCCAGTCGCTCCACTCAATAAGCGTGGGTATGTTATTGGCAAGGTTCTGGCGGATCAGGTCCAGGCTGCCTCCTTCGCCAGAGATGACATTGAATCCATTTGCCTGCAGCCAGTCGGCCATCTGGGGAAGACTGGTGCCCTTGGTTGTACTGGTTCCCATTTCAGAGGCAATTTTCATTTCATCCCCCTGCCTGCCATAATAATTTAAAAGAGTAACAACGGCTGCAGGACCGCATGTATATTCGGTGGTTTGCTGGAAAGCGGCGATTGGTAAAATGGTAAATCCGGGTCTCGGGATTTTCGGGCTGATATCCAATACGTAATACTGGCTTGAAGTGGCGTCAGGTGAAGTATAGGCCGTATCCTTTTTATTGCAGCTGCCAAAATATATCAGGGCTGACAGGGTAAAAACATATAAAAAAGCCGGCTTCATGTTTTATCTTTGCTATGTTACAAATTTAATACAAAATTATTTGTCGGGGGAAGTTAAACACTTGATCATTTTTTATTTCTCAGGCACGGGCAATGCGCGTAATGTTGCCCACTGGATCGCAGGGGAGGCGGTATCGCGCAATATCCCGGTCAGTGTGATCGATATTGCCAAGATGGACCGTAAGCATATTCCCCAGCCTCCGCGGGGCGCAATGATAGGGTTTGTTTCGCCTACCCATGGTTTTAATTACCCGCCGGCAAGCATGTATTTTATTTTCAGGTTCCCAAGGTCAAACCACAACAGCTTCTTTCTTGTGAATACCAGGGCCGGGCTTAAACTTTCAAAATGGTTTGTTCCCGGGCTCAGCGGCATCGCCCTATGGTTAGCAGCCATAGTGGTCCTGCTCAAGGGGTACCGCATCAGGGGCCTCAGGTCCATCGACCTTCCGTCGAACTGGATCTCATTCCATCCCGGGGTAAAAGAAAAAGTAGTTAAATCCATTTACCGGCGGTGCAAAAAAATCAGCGTGGGTTTTGCTTCGAAGATACTCGACGGGAAAACAGTATTTACCGCATTCAGGGATATCGTCCAGGATATCCTGATCAGCCCGGTGGCCATAGGCTATTTTTTTATAGGCCGTTTCATGCTGGCAAAAACTTTTTATGCCAGCAGGGACTGTGACCGTTGTGATATTTGCGTTAACAACTGCCCTGTGAAAGCAATACTTATCGTTGACAAGCGCCCGTTCTGGTCGTACCGTTGCGAAAGCTGCATGAGATGCATGAACAACTGCCCCAAACGGGCCATTGAAACAGCTCATGCCTACATCATCGGCATTATGTGTCTTATCAATATGGTCATAGTGACCTGGTTCTGGAAATGGGTGGCATCATGGATAATCCTTCCCTATGGGAACGGATGGATAAAAGTGATGGTTCATGCAAGCGGATGGGGCATCACCTTTATTTCACTGGTTATCTCATACCGGCTGTATCATTACCTTTTGAGGGTGCCTTTGATCAGGGACCTCTTTTATTATTCCTCGCTTACCCGTTTCAGGTTCTGGAGAAGGTATAAACCATCCCGGGAAATGATCTCAAAATTGCCTTGAGGGTACCTGTAATGGTCCAAAGACTTATTTCCTGACTCCCAGTCCTTTTAAAAGTTCTTCCTTTTTATCCGAGTCGCGGCAGCGTAAGATATGCCATGCCGTGCTGTCGGGATGCCCTGTGAAATAATATATGGCAGCGAGGTTATACCTTGCCTCGTCAAAATAAGGATCGAACACAAGGGTTCTTATCAATACCGATTTTGCTTCAGGAATTTTATGCAGTCCATAAAGTGTTATGGCATAGTCGTTGAGCAGTCTGACCTCGTAGGGAGTATCTTTCAGAGCTTTGGTAAAGCAGGCCAGGGCAGCATCCGGTTGACCCAGGCGGTACCATGCTACACCTTCGAACCAAGCCAGGGGAAGGTTGTTCGGGGTGATCCTGTACAATGAACTTTCGGCCTGCCTTACACATTGTATCACTTTTTCATCGTTCTTCCGTTCGTTTTTAAACATTATGGCTGAATAATATTCGCCTTTCAGGCGGATGAGGGAGAGGAATACCGTAAAGGCAAGAATTACAAGAAAAACGGCTGAGATTTTCGAGGGTGTTATCTTCGACAGAAACTTTAAACGGAAGCCAGCGGGGGGTATATCCGCCAGCAGGAATGCCCAGGCTGAAAAGAGGACCACGGTATGTTCCACACGTTTCAGGGGGAAATCGAAGGCTGCAAACAGGTAGAAACCGAATATAAAAGAAGCAAAAAATAAAGCACTTAGTGGAGGTGCAGATCCTGAACGGGCGATGCGGAAAAAGGCGAACCCCAGGGGAAACAGGAACAGGAAAACAGAGATGATGAACCCTGTGATCCCGAGTTCGGCCAGTATTCCTATCCACTCATTATGAGGCTGGCTGTAAGTGTAATTTTTAAGGGTATGTTCAGGGTTCGGCGGCTGGGGAACTGAAGCTACCATGATTTTCCAGTTCCCTGCCCCAACGCCCAGGAAAGGATGAGTTTTTACCAGTCCTGCCGATTTCTTCCAGAATATCATCCTGAGATTTGCATTTTCATAGTATTCTTCGGCAAAATCAAAATCCTGCAGATGGCTGTGGTCATTCTGATCGACAATCCTGTGCGTTCTTATTTTTTCAGTACTGCCGATGTCGTAGTTCCTGAAATAATTCCATACGGGGATTTTGCTTTTAAAATAGTTACGGCGGGTGGTATCCAGCGAAGAGTAGAATAAAGATATCCCGGCCAGGAGGAGGGAAAATGCCATCAGCCCGCTAATGATATTTTTTTTATTAAAAACGCCTGCAAACCTGAACAGGAGGAAGCAGAAGGAAATAAAAAACGCGGCTGACAGCCCGAGATAAGCGGCCCTGCTCTGGATGATTATTATAAAAAACACAGATAGAATTCCTGCCGGAACCGAAATGTATTTCCAGAAACCTTTGAGGATTGAATATCCTGAGAAAGCAAAGGGAATGGAGATGAGCAGGTAAGCTGCGAAAAGATTATTATTCGCCGAAACTGAGATAAGTACATAAGGATCGTAGAATTTAAGCTGGCTCATTTTTATGAAGGCAAGTGCGAAGGCAAAAAACATCACTGTCAGCTGTATTTTTATAAAGATGGATCGGAATTCAGGGAATTCACTGTCGAATGAAGAAACGATGAAGAAGGCCGAAAGTCCCAGGAAAACAAGTTGGGTCTGGATTATAGCTTCTGAAAATGAAATGGCCCAGGAGCAGCTGAGCAGGTTCCATAGGTAAAACAGTATTAAGGAATATTCAAATATGTTTTCATGAAATACAATTCCTTTCCTGAACCTGACGAGAACGGTGATCCAAAGGGTAAGTGAAAGAATAAGGATACGGGGCAGAAAGGATTTGTCGAGGATTATTCCTGATCTAATGGTGCAGGAAAGAAAAAGAAGCGCAATTATAAAAATTGCATGGAAAAAACAGGTCCTGATTCGCAATTCGGGCAGAAATTTTCCTTATTCGAAGAATGTGATTACAGCGCAACCGCCCTGGCCGGCAGTGGGAGGGACGCTTGAGTATGTCGACAGGATGGAGCCTCCTGAGCCGGGGATGGTTGTAAGAACCCTGTCGAAGATATAGGATACCGGGATCCCTAAAAAAACATCCAGGATGTTGCTGTTGGATATATGGGCATGGCCTGTGATGTCGCCTATATTCGACCAGCCTGCATCCCCGTTGGACCCCGAAGCGCTGCCCCTCTGTCCGCCATAACCTCCCTGTGCCCGGTTTCCTTCAAACTGTGAATCCCCGCCTTTTCCGCCATCGGTATCACCGTACCAGTAACCGCCGCTGTAATAGGCATTGGACCCCGCAGATCCGGCTTCGCCAACCGTAACCGAAAGCTGTTGAAAAGGAGTTACAAACATATTAACCCGGGAATATCCCCCGCTTCCGCCATCTCCCCCCTTCTGCGGGCTGTAGGAATAAGGATAAGTGCCGGCACCGCCTCCGCCACCTGATCCGCCCCAAAGTTCGACCTGAATTTTATTTACATTGGCAGGGATTGCAAAACTGCTCGTTGTAGTGAATGTTGTTGTAAGAGTGGCGGGAGTTCCATAAATAATGTATGGATTGGTTGCTGAGCCGGTACCGGCAAGCGTTATATTGGCTCCTCCCTGGATTTTGGTTTCCGAACCGTCGGTTACAGGTTTATTGGTAAGGTCATTGTAATTTCCGCTGAACCCGTTCCCGGCTTTCAGTGAGTAAAGAGCATAGGGAACGCTGAGCATCTGCGTGACCCCTGTAATGCTGTAGTTCGTTAATCCCGACGGGTCTGCTTCGGTTTTCAGGAAAAACGGACCGTTGGCCCAGTTGATAACCGAAAAGTCATAGGTTGTGGTGCCCCCGCCTATTTCGACCGTAAGCAGACCGTTGATATTGGTTCTGGCGGTCTGGGTCTCGGCATATACTGTACTCCCGGTTGGCAATCCCTGGAGGATAGTGAACCTTAATCCCACATCGGATTCCTGTATAAGTTTTCCGGCCGTATTACGTATCACAGCCTGGTAGCTGAGTTTCTGGGGGGACTGGGCGAAAACACCCAGTGAAATGATCACAGCTGCAAAAAGGGCAGATATTGTTTTCATTTTTTAATGATTTTATATGAGCTCACGGCAACTTCATTTTCACAAACAAGCAGAAAATATGCTCCCGGTGAAAGTTCAGAAAGGGGGATGATGGTCTCTTTTTCTTTTATTACACTTTCGCCCAAGATCAGGCCGTTGAGGTTAAGAAGCCGGTAGGACAGGTTTTTGATTTCAGGATTTTCTATTTTCAAGCGTACAAAATCATCTGAAGGGTTGGGATAGGCCAGGCATTCAAGGCTGAAACCCGGGTCGTTCAATCCGTTGAATAATATCTCGTAAGGTTGTTGCGCTCCTTCGCTTAAGGTAGCTTCAGTGCCTGACAGGGTTAAAAAAGCGAGCTGTCCCAGGGAATAGGAAACTGTACCTGTACCCCCTTTGGCTTCACCTCCTGCCGTAAGTACGTTTTGCTGGGCTTCAGTATGTTTGACGTAACAACTCAGGATGACTAAAATAATGAAAAACGATAGCCTGGTTTTCATATCTGTGGTTTTTTGTCAGTCTTTTATGCACCTCACCGAATTACCGCATTGTTTAAGGCAGGTTTGCAACCAGAGGTCATCGCTGAAACATGCCAGGGTTCTTATCCTTGCGAAATTGACTTCGCTTTCGGTCGAACACCACCAATGACCGAGAAGCCTGATACCCATAAAATTATCGATCTCGCGTGATCCTGCGGGGAGTCCGTCGAAGCCGGTATCGTTTGAGCCGGAGCAATCATCTTTCCCGGTTCCCCACCCGCTTTGGCTTTTCATTCCCCGGCCGGGCCGGTCACCTTCTTTCGGGATATTCGTAAAAACAAGCCAATCCACATCCTGGGGGACCCTCCAGCCTTTGGGAGCCAGGCCACGGGAATCATTTACAGCGTACCAGTTGTATAACTTGCCGTATTTTCGACCGTTTCCCGGGCTGAAGTCATAATAGCACCAGCAACCGGTCCTGCTTTCGCTGTACCGGTCCCAATCTGCGGATGTTTTTGCTTCAGGGATGGCATCTCCGTTACGGTAATGGGAAACATTGAGGTTTTCGGCCATCCACACCTTGTTTGAGATGACCAGCGTTTTGTAACTGTTACCGTCGCGATCCCGCATTATATCCTGTGCCCGGGCCGGACTCAGAAGGACGAGACAAAAAAGTACAACAACAAAAGCAGTAAATTTATTCACCTGGATCTGATTGAAAGCGAAGATAAACAGTCTAAGGCAAATATCCAAATAAAATCTTTATAAGCGGGAAATCCTGTTCATTAAAAAGTCTTCCCCGGCTGGCTATTGGTCCTTGATACAGCGAACACTGAGGGCATTGGAGCGAAAGGAAGGATAGAGCGAAACGCTTTCGTTATATGTGTTCAGTCCGCGGACAAGGGTTCTCGTACTGCCTGCCGTGGTTGATGTCCAGAACATTGTTGCCAGGAGGTTCCCACTGGTAAAATCCCAGACCAGGTTCTGATAGTAGAGGCCAAGCAACAAAGCCTTGAAACCGAATGCAGGGTTAGGGTCTTTCAGGTCCCCGCCTGCAATGCCGTTGCCCCCATTCGTCTGGTTATCGATAAGCGATTGCCATTCGGCAGATGTGGGGACATGCCATTCGGGAGGACAAAGCCCCTGAATATACTCCCCGGCAGTAGGAACACGGTACTGCATAAGTTCGTCCCACTGGTATAATGCGCCATAGGAAGCACAGTTCAGATCGGCCATAGTGCAGTACTTTTCGGCAATGCAATTATCGGTCTGCTGAAAGGTTGACGGTTGCAGCTGGGTCCCGTAGTTAAGGTTATCGAGCATCCAGCAACGGCCTGCCATCGTGGAGGCGTGATAGACTTTGCTGTCGCGGGGATCGGTGAAAGTATAGGGGCATGTCGAAAGCGTGCTGCCCGTGAGGACAGTGAGCGTGACGGAGGGCGAGGTGCTTGTGCAGGTATTCACATTCGTATACTGGTAAGTGATCTGGTGGGTAGTTGCCGACAGGGCCGATGGAGTGATAAGTCCGCCCGGAACATAAGTCCCGTCGATATAGAATTGTCCGCCCGGAGGTACCCCACCTTTCAGGTAAAAGGGCCTGGAGGTTGTCGTGGTTTTAGGGTCGTTACAGGATGTGAGGGAGATATATGGAAGCGGATTAACGGTTATAGCCAATGCCGGAGAAGCAGTCCCGCTTCCGCAACCGGTCTTATTGCCTTTTACAGTGAGGCTGCCGCTGGCAGCTGTGAGATCAAAAATAAGGTCGGCTGATGTTCCGTTGTTTGTGATAGTGACCCCTGCAGCCGGAAGGTAGGTCCATATATAGCTGTCGGCATTTCCAATAGTAGCAACAGTATAGGTTGATTTCCATGTATTACAAACCTGAGAAAGCCCGCTCACAGGGCCTGCCGGGAGGGGAAAAGTAATCAATGTTAAAGGAAACGCAGGAGCCTGGGCCGAACAGTTCACCCCGCCTCCGTAAGAAATTGTTTCTGTTACAGCTATGCTGATCGGGTTCGTATTTTCCCAGCTTACCGCAATTGCCGAATTGATCCCGGTAATCGGGGTCCCCCCGCTTACTGTCCATGCATAGGAATGCCCTGAAACCGGGCTGCCGAGAGTGTAAGTCTGGAGGCTTAATCCGCATGGGGTCGCATTGCCGGTAATGACTGGGGAGGGATAAGCGTTCAGGGCGACATTGTAAACTGAGGTGGTGACACTGCAGTTGGTCGGCTGGGTTTGATCAATCTCCTGCACTTGTATGTTGCCTGTGGGCCCTGCGCCCCAGGCAACGGTGATGGAACTGGTATGATTACCGGTAAAGCCTGAAGCGCCGGTGACTGTCCAAACACAATCATGCCCGCTTACGTTGGGCGTGCTGTATATAACTCCCGCCGTATTGGCACAGACCGATGTAAGCCCCGTGATAACAGGCGACGGCAGTGGGTTGACATTGATCCTGTAAACCTTGGTGTCGCCCGGGCAGGACGATCCCGTTTGCAGGTAGGCCGTAATACTGTAATCCACATACTGGGGGATGCCGGTATTGTTAATGATTGTCTGGGAGGGGATGCTCAGTGAGCCGCTTGCCGAGGGGATATAACCGGTGAGCAGGGGGCTGGAAGGGGAGGCAGTCCAGTTGAAAGTCACAACGGCCGGGGGGCCGGGCAAAGGAAGCAGGGTCACTGCAGTGCTTGCCGAGCCGGAACATAATGCCTGGCTCAGAACCGTATTGGCAAGGCTGGGTTTAGGAAGCACAACTACCTTATAGGTAGTATCAGATCCTGTACATGTATTATTATGCGGAATGAGAACATACCGCACCGTATCCGGGATCAGACCGACGTTAAGCAGGGTATCATTAAGATAGGTTTTAAGCAGTAGATTGCTGTGATATCCTGAGGTGGTAGCAGGATGCTGGGGAGTAACAGTCCAGGTGAACTTCGCCCCGCTTACATTGGAGGTCAGGTTCAGGTTGATGTGGTCCCCGCTACAGATTGTTTTAAGCATTGGGGTATTCGTGAGCAGGGCAAGGGTATCAATGGTCACCGGTTTGGTAATGCTGTCTTTACAACCGTCGGTGGAATGGGCGACCATTTTAACATTGAAAGTACCGGGATTCAGAAAAGTATGCGTGATATTAGCACTGTTTGTGGTGGTAACCCCTGTTCCGTCTCCCCAGTCCCAGTTCCAGCTTGCAATACTGTTCTGGCTTACCGTTGAATTATCGGCAAATTGGGTTGGGTAGGTGGGACAGCTTGGAGTGTAAGTATAATCTGCAGTGACAACGGTATAAGTCAGATTATTAAAGATGGTATCGCTGCAACCGTTATAAGCGGTGAGTTTCACCCAGTACTGGTCTCCCGTTACAGGATGGGGGACTATTATCTGTTCCGCAGTATCTCCTGTTTTCCAGAGGTAGTGGCTGAACCCGGGAGGCGCGGTAAGGGTGGCAGTTGAATCCCCCTCGCAAAGCGCCGTTTGAATGAGCAGGGAACTGCAATATGTTGAAATATAAGCATAGCCGAAATGGGTATTATACGAACAACCCCTTACGATAAAGTTTATATAAACCATTTGCCCTAAATATGGAGCAAGATCCATTCCTACGGTCGTCCAATCTTTCCAGTAAACATTACCGGTTGAATTAATGCATCTGTGCCAGGGGGCAATGGGAAGTCCTGAATATTGAGCGGTTATATAATAATATCCGCAAGTAGAGTCAAGTACATGGCCTGAAGCATCATTGATCTGGATTTTAAAGTCGGGTTGATATCCGCCCGAAGGAGTTCCATTATGGCCGCCTGTTTGTAAAACAACAGCATAACGGTAAATAAATAGATATGAGTTTGAAGTAACGTTTACTGCATATTTTAATTCTGCCTCTTTATCAATTGCACTTGTATACATGGTATCTCCAATCCTTGCCACATAATTTTCCCCCGGGAAAACATTGACCAAAGTGTCACAGGTCTGATGGTCGTGCCAGCCGGGGCCCGGAATGATCTTATGCAGGGGATGTGCCCCGGTAGTACTTGTCCCGGCATGTGTGCAAGGTGTTGCATACCGGCCATAACAACCGGTCCAGTCGGTAAAATTGTTAAGAGAGAAATTCGAATTCGGGCAGGTTGTATTCAGGTTGCCTGTCATAGGATCATACATCGGGGTAAAGCTTCCCGAATGGCTGCTGTAAGGTGGGGGATCGGGTACCGGGACAAGCTGATGCCCTAAATTATAGGATATCTTTTTTTGCTGGGGAAAAGAGGTACAGGGAAAAAGAAACAAAAATATCCCCGACAGCAGGAGAAAAAAGAAATAAACGGCTTTCTGCCTTTTTCTCCCAACAATCCTTTTTGAGTTCCCGGGATGCTTCATATCCCTAAAGTTCTGCATTCAATCACCGGAGATTATTTGGGGGTCCGGTGAAACCCGTTAAAGCGGGCTTTTTAATTTGTTAAGTTTTCACCACTACATGAAATAATTGTGAAAAACCAAACAGTAAAATTAAGCAAAATAATCTTTAATTATTTTCCTGATCTTTTTTTTCTTTAAAAAGACTCAAAAGGAACGAAAAAGGTTGCCCGAAAAAAATCTTTTATAAAAAAGATTACTATTTAAAATAATGATTATGTATCTTAGCGATTGAGATATTTCCCTTTGCACGGACATTACGAAACATCGTTATCTGCCTTACAGCTGAAGAAATGTTACGACATTGCCCCTTCACGGGTAAAGCAATATTTACAGGCCGAAATAGATTTTGTGCTGAAAAAGATCAGCCGTAAAGATGTTGTTTTGGATCTTGGCTGTGGTTATGGACGCCTCATCCCTTACCTGTCGAAAAAGGCGAAGTACATACATGGGATAGACTCTTCAGTTCCTGTATTGATCTTAGCGAAAGAATTCCTTAAAAACACCCAGCATCACTTCCTTCAGCATATGGATGCCGTGAAACTTTCGTTCAGCGCCAACACCATGGATGTGGTACTTTGCCTTCAGAATGGCATTTCGGCTTTCAGTTCCGACCAGAGAGCCCTGATCAAGGAAGCGGTGAGGGTGACCAAACCAGGGGGAATTGCCATATTTTCAACCTATTCCGAGAAATTCTGGGAGCATCGCCTAAAGTGGGCTGAACATCAGTTCAAAGCCGGACTGGTAGGCGAGCTTGACCATGAAAAGTGCAAAAACGGGGTTATTATGTGCAAGGATGGCGTTTCAGCATCGGCCATCAACGCGAAAAAATTCCTTGAGCTTACCCGCTGGTTACGCGGGATCAAAGTAATCGTAAAGGAAGTGGATGATTCCTGCCTGTTTTTCATTATCCGTAAATCGAAGTAAGTCCATAGCGGGAAACTATTGATTGTTCCCTTTCGGTGAAACATTCTTTTCCTTTGTAAGGATATCGAACCCTATGCTGATGGATTCCCCTCCCTGGTCGACCAGGGTAAGGCGGTGGAACCCCCTTTCGGGTGACAGCGCCATCTGGTGGGACTGCTTCGTTGAGCCTATGAACTGTTCGTCGAGATGCCAGTAGATTATGGCATCCGGATTATGATGTGCCGCTTTGAATACGGTGCTTCCTGTTTTCCCGTCCAGGTCCACAGGCACATAGATCGTGCTCCCGTCCCTGGGATAGATCAGGTCCATGTTTCGGTTACCGGGATTAGGGGCACAGTCCTTGCGGAAAGGAGGCAGCATCCTGTAGAAAGGATTTTTTGTACGGAAATACCATTCCTGGACCGGGGGCAGGACAAACCAGGAAACATTCTGCATATTATCGGTGGATTCGCATCCTGAGTTAACCTGGTATTCCCCGGTTTTATCCAGGTGGATCAGCTGGTGGAAGGGACAGGCTGAAGTGCGTACCCCGTTTTTCTGCACCCAGGCCGAGTCCTTGAATTCACAAATCGAAGAAGCCCTGTACCCGCTATATCGGCAGACGGGAATTTTAACCATTTCCTCGACCGGTGTCCTGAACCAGCTTGTGGCCGGCAGGGATTTAAAGATATCAAAGAGTATGGGCGCAGCAACACCAATCCCGGTAAGGCCGGGCCTGCCTTCACCCGAGGCATTTCCTACCCAGACTGCAACCACGTATTCGGGTGTGACGCCTACCGACCATGCATCCCGGTTGCCGAAGCTGGTCCCGGTTTTCCAGGCGATCTTATGGGAGGACGAGAACTGCTGCCATTGGGCTTCCTCATCGGGGCGGGCCACTTCCACCATGGCTTCGAAGGTGAGCCAGATGGAGGCTGCGTCGAACCAGGAGGAGGGGCCGTCATAAGAAAGGTTCCCGGGCCCGGTTCCACCAACAAGCAGGGGGGGGTGAAAATCGGCCTTGTTATAACCCTTATGATCCGGCGAAAAATGTTTGAGGGTGCGCGCCATGGAGGCATACATCCCTGCCAGGTCCCAGAGCCTGGCTTCGGCACCCCCAAGTATGATCGCAAGGCCATAATGGTCGGCCGGTTTGCCGAGGGTGGTCATACCGATATTTTTCAGAAGGTTGTAAAAAGGTGTATAGCCGTAAGTCTGAAGCATTTTCACCGCGGGTATGTTAAGCGATCTTGAGAGCGCCCGTTTAGCCGGTACAGCCCCGTCGTAGGTCAGGCTGTAGTTTTCGGGGATGAACCCCCCGATCTGAACGGGGATGTCGGGGATCAGGGTATTGGGAAGGATGAGGGCCTCGCTGAGCATGGAAGCATAAAGGAAAGGCTTCAGTATGCTGCCCGTACTGCGGGGGGAGATGATCACGTCAACATCGTTCCCGTGATCGGTCCTGCCCGTTCGCCTGAGGTTCCCTGCATAAGCCAACACATTGCCCGTGTTCACGTCAAGCACAATAGCCGCCGCATTATGGATTTCATTTGCATCAAGCTGTATCCCATGCAGTTCAAGGATATTATTCACCCTTTCCTGCAGGCCTGCATCCAGAGTGGTCTGCACTTTTTCGCCTTTAATTCCTTCTTTTGAAAGGCGGACCAGAAGATGGGGTGCCAGGCGGGGGAGGGGAAAGGGTTTTTCGGGCAGGGGCTCGCTTTTCGCCAGCTCACAGGTCCCGAGGTCTATAATGCCCTGGTACCACAGCTTGTCGAGCAGGCGGTTGCGTTTTGCCATCAGGTCACGGGGGTTCCTGCCGGGATAGATGAGTCCCGGGCTGTTTGGAAGCACGGCCAGGGCAGCGGCCTCGGCCCATGAAAGCCTGGATGCATTGACCCCGAAATACCTCCATGAAGCCGCTTCCAGCCCGATCACATTGCCCCCGAAAGGTGCATGGGAAGCATACAGTCTGAGGATCTCCTTCTTTGAATGGGTGAGCTCCATAAGGAATGCCAGGCTTATTTCGAGAGCTTTTTCAAAATAAGTACGCCCCTTGTTCTTCCTCTCCAGCCTGATCACCTGCATGCTGATGGTACTCCCCCCGCTGATGATCCTGTGGTGTTTAAAATTAAGAACCAAAGCCCTTGCCATGGAAACCGGGTTGAAACCGGGATGGTATGGGAAATACCGGTCTTCGTAACAAATGATGGCTTTTTTGAATTTTTCAGGGACTTCGCTGCTTTCGGGGAAGCGCCATTGCTGGTCGGCCGAGATCCTGGCCCCCAGAAGGCGCATTTCACGGTCGTAGGCAACGGTGGATGTGGGATCGTGGAATAAATGGCGTGGCCATGTGATCAGCAGAAGGAGGTAAAGCAGTAAAACCGGGGCAAACCAGTAATACCATTTCCATGAACGGAAAATTCGCCACTCCTTAAGCCAGGCCATGTTTATTTCCCTACCTCAACCCAATGGCCCGGAACCCGGGCGTTAATGATGTCGTAGTACATGGCTTCGCAAAGCACAGGCGGGAGATAGAATTTACCCTGGTAGGTGGCCATCAGCATACATTTAAAAGTTTTAGTTTCCCCTGCCGCCAGGTCGAAATAGGTGAGTACCCTGTCGTCGCGCACATCCTGGTAAGTATATTCCGATGCCTTAGTGGCTGCCGAAGCCAGATCGCTCATGCGGGAATTTATGATCTCCCAGCCCGAAGGGAAAACCTGGGCCAGCGCCATGTTCTGGCAGGGACCTAAAAGCCCGGGATTGCTCACCTTCACAACAGCAATAAAATTCGTTCCCTGCGCCAGGCTTTCTATATTGATCTTTTCTCCTTTCAGCCCGGTATAGGATACATTCAGTTTAAGGTAATTGTCGGCGGATGAGGAGTCCCCGTAAGCTGGTGTCCCCTTTATAAGAAGCTTTGCGTAGAGTACATTCTTCCCGTTATTGATCACGTCCAGGATTTGTTTGCTCCCGGGTTTGGGATCAATACTGTTTACGGATATGTATTTCGTAGTTTTTACTTCGGATTTTTCACCCGCATCAAGGCTGAATGAAGCATTGATCCCGCTGCCTGCATTTGCCCCGTAGAAACTGCTGAGGGCAATGAGGCAGTAAGCGCTGGTTTGGGTGCTGAGCCATCCCGCCCTGTTCAGCTCCCCTGCAATACTTTGTGCAAGGGGGGCCGCTTTGGTTTTCATGTTCAGAAGGTTCAGAACCTCAAGTATCATGGCCTTGTCGCGAAGTTCGGTTCCATAGGTCCCCCACATCTCTACATAAGGCTCAACGCTGGTTCCTATGCCGCTGATAAGCTTCTGTGCGGCTTCGGGTTTCCCGGCAAGCAGGTATGCCCCGGCCAGCCTCCATCTTGTAGTAATCGAAAGATCCTTTTTCTCGAGCAGCTTGTTCATGGCCCCCAGTTCAGGTGCCCTGGCCAGAGCAAGGGTATATAAACGGTAAGCCTGCACCAGGTCATCATTGGACCAGGAAGTATTGTAAGTCCAGGAGATGGCTTTTTCACGCTGGAAAACTTTCCAGGCCGACAGGAAAGCAGGAGGCAAAACGAATCCTTTCTTTTCAGCTTCCAGCATAAAGTGGCCGGCATAGTTTGTTGACCAGTCGTCGGCATATCCCGATCCCGGCCAGTAAGACAGCCCGCCGTTCGCCAGCTGGAATGACCTGATCATCTGTATGCCAGCTTTGATATTCTGCTCAGTTCCTGCTTTGGCCGCCTTGCTGAGTTCTACCAGGTCTTTGAGGTAGAGCTGGGGAAATACCGAAGATGTGGTTTGTTCAATACAACCGTAAGGATAATGAACCAGGTACGATATCCATTTTTCAAGGTTCAGGGGAGGCATTGATGAGAGTTCCAGAGTGCCTGAATTCGTCCCTGCAATTCCCCTGGGCATGAAAGCGGTATTCCAGCTCCCGCCTGCCGGAATGGTCTTTTCATACAAATCAGTCACAGGCAGGTTTGGATTCCTGACATCTATTTCAATGTTGTTTTCGGCTCTTTCATTCCCGCTTACGGCAATGATCCTGACCTTTGCAATGCCTGTCATTACCCCCACCTTAAGATCGAAATTCACCATCTGGTCCCCGGTACTGACGAAATTCAGCTCCCGGGCATTTCCCCCGCTGACCTGGAAAAAGTTGTTGACGTCGATAGTCACTTTGACGTTCTTTACCATTTTTTCCATGGCAAACACGCTTATCGGAAGTTTCACCGTTTCACCGGGGCCCAGCACCCTGGGCAGGGTTCCCTGCACCATCAGTGCTTTTTTCACAGCCAAGGCCTGTTCATCCGAGCCATAGGCTCCCTTATAACCTGCCACGACCATCACTCTTACCGATCCTATGTATTCGGGCATGGTGAACGTTGTGGTGCGGGATTCACCTTTTTTAAGTTCAAACGGGCCGAAGAACTTAACCATGGGTTTGAATCGGTTTGCCTTGAGACTGCTCCTTCTCAGAAGATCCTGGTCCCCTCCTATGCTGAGTATCCTCTGCAGGTCGCCGCTGAATGCGCCCATCACCTGGTCAAAGAGGTCCCAGGTCTTGATGCCCAGGGCTTCCCTGGCATAGAACACCTGCCAGGCATCGGGGGTCTTGAACCTGGTAAGGTCAAGCAGCCCTTCATCAACCACGGCAAGGGTATATGTCATGGGACGGCCGTTGGCTTCTTTTACATTAACGGAGGCCGGCTGCATGGGCACAAGTTTACTTTTGATGCTGATGACGGGCTTCAAGTGGGTCCCGGGGTTTTCAACAAACACCGGTACTACCCCGTAAAGCCTGATGGGCAGGTCGTTCTTGCTTTGGGCATGGGGCTGTATGAGTGTCACAAAGGCATAACAGTTCGGCGCCATTTCTTCGGTGATCTTGAAGCTGATATCTGTACTGCCTTTACTTGTGGGCGTCCAGAAGGACTGCAGCACTTTTGAACCATTTTCAATAGTCAGCAGCGCCCTTCCGTCGGGGGAGGTGGGAAGGCTGAGTTTGACAGTTTCGCCCACGGTATATTTTGATTTATCGGTAGTAAGGGTGATCATTGCAGCGGCCTGTTTTTCCCCTCCGGGCATGCGGAAATACCCCGGCCAGTCAACATACACGACCTTGCCTGTAACATGCCCCGAAGATTTGTCGGTGACCTTGATGAGATACCGCCCCCATTCATCGTAGTCAACCCTGAATTTGTATACGCCTTTCCCGGCGACAGTCCTCACTGTTGCAGAATCCATGGGCCGGAGGTGGGAAGTTGAAACAAAGTCGGCCGAATTCTTTTCCGAATCGTCCCACCACCATCTCCATTCCAGTTTAAATACTTCAACCTTGAGCCTGTTCGAAGGAACAACATTCCCGTCGGGATCAACATTCACAAGGTCGATATCGTACGATTTATCGGTATAAAGGACTCTTTCGCGGGCCGAAGGCAGGGGAACCCTGAGGCCTGCAAAGGAAACATAAGGATAATACGGAATGCTGAAACAGTCGATAGAGAAATCACCCCCGTCTTCAAAAACCTTAGTCTCAAAACTTGCATTAAGCACCCCGGGAGCTACATTCGTGACATGGATCACTGGGGTTATGGTAGCTCTACCTTCATCGTTCAGCTTCCCCTCGAAAACACTGATGTTTTCAGCAGCAAAGCCGGCTGTGGGATTGTCGAAAGTGTAAGCCGGGAATTGTTTGAAAGCAGTCACCGCTTTGGTAAGCGTGAGGCTGACTTCGGTCTTTAAACCGCGGGCTGTGGCTCCCGTAAGCCAGGCGGCTTCAAGCTGCACTGGCGGGATCTTGTTCTTTTGCAGGTAAGCTTTGTTGAAATCCATGCGGATCTTCAAACGGTTGGGTTTCACCGTTTCTATCTTCAGGGTCTTCTGGAATTCCACGCCTCCCACTTTCACCTTGGCCAGCCAGTTCCCCGTAGGGGCCGAAGACTGGGTCATGGTCCTGAATGCATAGAAACCGTTGACCGAGGCGTTGAGCACTGTACGCGAAACCATCTGCCCGCCCGGATTATATAATGAAAGGTTCACAGGGTGATTGGGTGGCAGCTTTCCGCTTTTATCCTCCATGATGAAAGTGAGGTAAATTGAATCCCCTGGTCTCCAAACACCCCTTTCGCCGTAAATGAATCCCTTGATGCCTTTCTGGACCGGTTCCCCGCCCACGTCGAACATCGAAAGCGAAAGCGAATTGCCCTCCTGGAGTTTCAGGTAGGCTTTCTCTTTGTCCTTCACAGCCACGGCAATGAAAGGTTTGGAATTAAGCCTGGCCAGGGCCATCCCGTCCCCGTCGGTTAAAGAGCTGCCGATATTCTGCTGCTGGTAATTGAAGAAATCCACCTTAATCCCTGATAAGGGTTTGGAAGTGACAAGGTCGGTAACGAAAACCATGAATTCATTTTCGGCGCCCCCTTTTGCGATCATCCCCAGGTTTGATGCAAAGACGTTGCGTGTGGCGGCCCTGTTGAGGTAGTACGAAGCCTTGCAGGGGTCATCCCGTTCTTCCCATTTGTAGTTATTCCATCCGCCATTATCGTTATCTTCATCATCGTAATTATTATAGTAGTTCCATCCTTCCTTGTCATTTCCCTTTTCGGGATTCTGTATGACCACCATATCCTGGGTTTTAACGCTTTCGCCTCCTGTGCAGGGATAGGTGGAGTACTGTTTCTTAAAGCTCAGGTTTACCGAATAAATAGCCCCCGGCTCGGTTTTCATCAAAGTGGAAAGATCGATGGAAAAACGGTTCCACCTCCCGTAATCTGAAGCCCCGTTAAGCGGGATGGTCTTTTTAAGTACCGTCCTTCCCACCCTGGAAAGGTCATAATTCGTCCCCATTTCGTTGATCTGAAGGAACTGCAGAATATTATTTTCATATATGCGGATGACTTTTACGTCGATGGCCTTAAGGTTAACCGCTTCAAATGGCAGCAGCATGCCGTTGGATGAAGGCATGATCACTCCGGTTCCTATGAATCTTGCATCAGGCTTGTTCCCGTTGGGGGACAGTTTATCGGAAATAAGCTTGCCGAGTTCTTTTCCCTGGCAGTTCCTAAGGCTGGGTTCTATGGTAAGGATGGGATTGCCTTCAATGTTTGCAGGAGGGTAAACCATGAGTTCATTGTCCTGTACCGATACCCTGAGGTTTTGGATTTTCCCGATGCGGACGATGCCTTCAAGGTCCTGGTCATGTTTGAGAGGATCGGAAAACCGTAAGAGGAAATAAGGGTCGCCGGCGGCAATGTTCCGCATTTCCACCCATTTGAAATCGCCCAGGGCGGGGATCTCTTCGCTGAATTCTTTGTTGGCAGGCGAACCTATTGAATTGCCGTTAAAGTCGAGTTTTACGCTGGAAACCTGGTCAGCCCGTTTAATATTTTCAACCTGGAAAGCATGCTTGTTGTTTTTTGAATCATGCTGCCAGGTGACCGGCAGACTGTTCCCGTTCTGGCTGGCCGAGAGCATCAGCTCTAGCTGTTTGTCATCGGCTGCATCGGCGGTATATACGGTTCCCAGAAGAACTTCCTTGGTGAGATCCGATTCCGAAACCGCTTTGTGGTTATCAATGCTAACATCAAAATCCTGGCGTATGGTCTGAAACTGGAAGGTCATGGTTTTCATGGAATCGGGCACAGTGACCAGTTTTGAGAGGAAGAACTGCACGGTAAACACCTTATCCTGCGGCAAAGGCTCATCAGGCCTGAATTCTATGGTTCGGCTGTCGGTCCAGCAGGCGGTTCCTTTTACTGAGGGTTTGATGTTCAGGAGATCTTCTTTAAGCGGGATGTTCATGGAAGCCGAGTCCACGTAATCGTCGTTCAGCCTGATCTTAATGCTTGAATGCGCGGAAACCAGCCCTGAGGTGAATGCCTGTACATATTGCCTGAATGCCGGGTTAACATGGATTAATGGCCCTTTCGAAGAACGGCCGAGGCTTTGGAAAAGGACCAGTGAAACCAGGATAAGCAGGGCGGGGATGCCCGCAAAAATCAGGAGTTTTTTTCTGGGTGACATAGGGCTGGATTTTAATTTTGGAGGAATTATTTCTAAAGGAATAGTAAAGATATTAAATTATTATTTTTGTGACAGAACTCTTTTTTTATGATACGCAAAACCATTATTACAGTCCTGATCCTGCTGCTTGCCTTCCGGGTTTCATTTTCCCAGGAATCTTCCTGCATGAATGATTTTATTTTTGTTGTTGCCAAAGTTAAAGCTGATTACCCCGGGTATGATGTCAAGATCAAGGGGGATAAGGTGACGGAGCTTGCACTGTTTGAGCAGGATCTCCGCAAAAAGATAGCATTATATCCCGATTCCTGCGGGCTTTACCTTGACGAGTATTGCCGGTTTTTCAGGGACCATCATCTCAAGGTGAGAAGGAATCCCGGTCCGGACAAGGAATGGGTACAGGGTGATACTTCGTCGTACGGTAAGAATATTGCAGTTGACACCAATGCATTATTTTCAAAAACTGCCGGTTCCAAAACCATAGAAGGACTATGGGTTTCAGGCCGGGGTGAGCTGGCGGTGTTGAAAGACCAGCTTAGCGGTCGTTACCTTGGTGTTTCGGTGAGCATGGTGCACTGGAAACCCGGGCAGGTGATGTTTGAGTTCAGCTCTGAGGGGCAGAGCGGGCTTAACGGCAACAATCATCCGCAGGCCAATGATACTGCTTTTAATGTAATTGAGCATACGACCTGGAAGGGTGCGAAAACATCGAAAACCAAAGCCAGCCTGCATCTTAACCGGCATGTCCTTGAAATTCATGAGCAGATGTTCCTTGTGCGGAAAACATCGTCTCCACGCAACGACTTAGCCCTGATAGGATCGTATACACCCCTTTATCCAAACGGGGGTAATATTTATTTTACTTACGGCATACTCAGCGACAGCACCTTTTTTATCAGGGCAAACAGTTTTGACGGTTTTAAGGATAAGATTGAAAAAACCATAAAGGATCACTGGATCGACATCATGAGCAGGCCAAACCTGGTCATCGACATAAGGGGCAACGGGGGAGGGCAGGACCCTGAATGGCAGATGCTGTTCAGCCTGTTGTATACCGGACCTTTTTTCAGTAAAGGGGTGGAATGGTATGCCTGTGAGGATAATATTAAATTGTATGAAAATGGACTGAAAAATCCTGTACCGGGACAAAACGAGGAGGATATGAAGTGGACAAAGGCTTTGCTGGATGAAATGAAAAAGCACCAGGGCGAATATGTGATCCATCCCATGATGGGGCATGACGACTGGGCAAGGTTCGATACGGTTTATAAAAACCCAAAGCAGGTTGGTATCATCATCAATGAACGCAATGGATCCTCAGCTGAACAATTCCTGCTGGCGGCAAAAACAAGCAGCAAAGTCACCTTGTTTGGTGATCAGAATACGGCAGGTGTTCTTGATTACTCTAATTCGGTGGCCATTGACCTCCCTTCAGGAAAGTATTACATGAGGTATCCCATGACCCGTTCGCGCCGGCTGCCCGATAATCCGATCGACAATATAGGGATCCGCCCCGATGTGTTCATCCCTTATCCGCCAAACTACCAATTGTTTGACAAGCTTGATGTTTGGGTGGAGTTTGTAAAGGACTGGCTGGAGGCGGGGGTGGCGAAGTAAAAGCCCGAGTAGAGAAATCCCGGTTTTACACGGAAAGATTTTGTAGTGAAATTTTATAGTATGATGACAGACAGGTTGAGTTGATTACTGATGAGCTAGAAGCTATTGTCACATTTATACTACAAACTTACGGGATTCTCTAACGGGTTGTCTTAATATTGAGCAAACGAAACTTCATTAATTATTTTGTAAAATTATGTAACATCCTTTCAACGGAGAAGGTAAATAATCCGTAAAATTCCATTCCGATTTTCGGAATTTTGGAAGATGAGATCCGTAAGAAAATAGGATTTGGGAACTTTACTAGAAAATTTCTTTGCGGTGAAACAGTATGCTGATCAGCTCGTTGGTGGTTTGGGCATTGTATTTTAAACGTGCTTTTCTCAGGGTTTTCTCCATCAGCGAGATGGATTTATTTCCCCTCTCGGCAATTTCTTTTATCGTAAAACCGTTCACAAGGCTTAAGATCAATTCACGTTCCTGTATGTCGAGTGAAGTTTTCTGAAAAGTCTTCTGCTTGCCTTTAATTTGTAACAGGATTTCATCGGGAATTACTGACTGACCGTCAGCGACAAGGAGAATGTATCCCTTTAAAACATCTTTATTATCTTCTTTTGAAACATAGGCCTTGGCTCCACCGCGGAACATCTTTAATTGCCATTCAAGCGATACCTCCCCTGAAAGGACCAGGACAGGGATCCCGGGCAAGCTCTTATTTATGCTGTTGATGTTCAGAACAGGGTCGGTCATCTTTATAAAAAGATCCAGGATAATCACATCGACTTTGAGGGAAGGGATCAATCGTATAGCTTCTTCAACGCTGGTTGAGGCTCCCACAACACATATATCATCTGTTTCGGGATCAAACAGCTGGTTGAACCCATCAAGAAGGATGTAATGGTCGTCAATAACAAAAACCTTAACCATAGCCGGTATAATTATATTATAAACGTCTATATACTTAAATTGTTATGTATAAGAAAAATTATCCAAGCCTGAAGTTTTTAAATACCAAATGGGTCTCATCTATTTGTCTATTATGATGAATTTCGCATTATATTTTTGTAATTGAATCTTTTAAAGATGAAGCGAAATGAAATAATCGTATGTTTTGTTATAGGAATTATAGCATTCCTAAATTCTTGTAAAAAATCCCAGGACAATCAAGTTGATATTTCTCACACAGCTTTATTTGAATCCTCAACGAAAGCGTGGTATTTTTTCAAGGTGGGTTCTTTTTGGACATATAGGAACGATTCAACAAATGTATTGGATTCTCTTGAGATTGATTCTTCATCAATAAAATTGCTTGATCCAAGTGGTCAATACCCTACAGAGGAACTTAATATTTACTTTAAACCAAATGTATTTAATATTGATTATGAGAAGATGTCCGCCCGGGCTCGTAGTGTAACTTTGTTTCTGTAAAATTAAAAAGCCACGGCTGAAAAAATGACGTATAAGAGTCATTAACTTAAAAATATCAGCCATGGCAAAAAGACAAACGAAAGTTACAAAAGATTTTTTGGATGAGTTCCAAAACT
>CAIRDP010000049.1 GCA_903877385.1 uncultured Bacteroidales bacterium | reverse complement strand
TACCTCCGCAATCTTGGTCTTTCTGGTCTTTCCGAGGTTTACTCTAAATCTTTATCTTTACGAACCGCCGTATGCCGAACGGCACGTACGGTGGCGTGAGAGGACAGTGAGTGAAATAATCACTCACTTCCTACTCGATTACACGGCTTTGGGCGACACTCCTTTACCGGGTAAAAACTTCAAATGTCCTGTGGATTTTGTTAACAAATTGTAGTAAGTAAGACCTCGGAACTCTACGTAAACAGCCGGGGCTGTTATATATTTGAACTTGTTAATTCGGGCCATGCCGCTAAAATTAAGATATACAGCCTTTGTTTTTTTATTGGTGTTTGTTAATGTTGCCATCTTCGCACAATCCGTTGCTAATTATGGTTATGCTGACTCCCAGCCTGATCCTGGCAGGAAAGCCGGAAATGCATCCCTGGCCGGGACCTGGGAAGCCGGAGCTATGCTTGGCCCTGACTTTTTTTACGGTGATCTCAGTTCAAACAAATTCCTGCCCAGCCGCAACATCAGCGCTGCAGGAGGCTTGTTTTTAATGCGGCAGTTTACGAACGTGGTCGGCCTGAAGGGGCAATTGCTGTTAGGAGGCCTTAACGGAAGCAAAGACGGGCTGGAGGGTTCCAAACCGGTGAACTGGAACTTCAAAGGCACTTTCATCGATTTTACCATAAACTCGGTATTCAATTTTTCAAACCTGGTTTCACCCTACCATGACGGTCGAAAGGTTTTTGTCTATGGAACGGTGGGCATTGGGGTGAATGCATGGAATTCAATTCTCGGCAAGTCGGTTAACGGTGTGACCGGGAGTCCTGATCAGACAAAAGGTATGCAAGCCGCAATGGTAGTCCCGTTGGGGCTGGGTATACAATTTGCTGTCACAAATAAAATCAATGCAGGTGCAGAATATACAGTCAGGACAATCTTTTCAGACCGGGTTGACCAGACCGTTGGAGGTTTTAAATGGGATTTCGTGAACCTTCTGGCATTCACAGCCTCATACAGGTTCGGGGTTTCCAAAAAGAACATCAATGTACAGGAATATTCATATTCAAACCCCGTCACATACCAGCCCAGGCCTACGGAACCTGTGGCTGTTCCTGTTGCGGAACCCCCGAGGCAGAGCCAGGAAATCCCGTCGGCCTCCGCAGTGTATAACTATGTTGTTCAGGTATGTGCCTTTGCAAAGCATGACTATACCGTGGCCTGGGTTAAAAAGCATTACCATCTTGATATGCCTGTGATAAAGGAGAGTGAGAACGGACTGAACCGTTATATCATAGGACATTATTACAAGGATCTCAATATTGCAAAAGAACTTTGCAACCGTTTGAGGAAGCAGGGTATACATGATGCCTGGGTTATCGCGTACCAAAACGGAGTAAGACATCATGTGGTCGTTTACTGACCCGTGACTTTTGAATCGTTACTCATTACTCACGGTTCACTTTACTTACACACCTGGTTCATGAAATCTTCTGATTCGGCAGTGTTCATACCTGCAGCTTTTGCTTTCTGGAAGTCACTGCAGGCCATGGCGTAATTTCCAAGCATGTAATTTGCCATTCCGTGATTATAGTAAACTGATTTCATCATGGAGGCATCGCCCTGGTTGTTGGAATTAAAAGCAAGCGACATGTCAAGGTCAGAGATGGCGCCGCTGTAATCGTTCAGTTTCAGCTTGCAAGTCCCCCTGTAGTAATACACCATAAAGGCTTTGTCCTGAGGCCTTAATTCAATGGCACGGTTAAAATATAAAAGTGCATCCTGGAAGTTCCCGTGCTCGTATTTCCAAACGCCCTCCCAATAAACTTTATAATAATCGGTCATGGCATCAGGTCCGCTTGAGTTTGAGAGGTTAGTGGAAACAGTCTGGGTCATAGCTACCGATGGTCCTGTAAAACGATAGCCTTTGCAATGGTCTTTAATGGCCTGGTCGTTGGCCACGTCTTTCAAGCCGAATTGCAGGGCGGTATTCCAGTCGGCACAGGCCCCGTTTTTATCTTTGTTATTGAATTTTGCAACCCCCCTGTTGTAAATAACGGTAAGCCAGGCCGAATAGTAATTGGCTTCGGCAGGTTTCAAAGTTATAGCCTGGTCAAAGTCCATCATCGCCATTGCATTATCTCCGACTTTTTGCCGGGCATTTGCACGGTATGCATAGGTGAGGAAGAAAGTTGAATACGGAGGGTATTTTGAGGCCTCGGTAAGGTTTGTAATAGCCTGGACGTAATTCCCGGAAGCGTAATCCGACAAACCCCGTTTGTAGTATTCTTCAGCCGATTTGGGCACGCCTGTAAACGCCTGTATGTATGATCCGCCGCTATAATTGATAAATGACCTGAATGCAGCAAAGTCTGATTCGTAATAAGACCCCTTGAAAAGTTTGTCCCTGTTCTTGATGTCAAGATAAGGTCCGTAAAACTTCTCCTTGTTCATCACCTGTATGAGCCTGAACCTTGCAGAGGTCTGTCCTCCTCCCTGGACCGGGAGGAATGCAATCAGCAGGTTGTGCGATGTGATGTTCTTTAAAGTGAGGATCTGGTGTATGTTATAGGCAATGGTCGAATTCAGGTAACGCTCGTCAAAATTGATCAGGGTATTATCGCAAAGAACTTCAAGATTTTCAATATATGGCCTGTTGAATTCCATTTTTTCGGGGATTACAGCCTGGAATTTCGATAGTTTGCATACGTAATAGGTGATCCCAACCTGTTTGTGCCAGTCTTCCATAAGCATGGGGAATTCGTACCAGCCGGTTTTAAAACGCATGATTATGACGGCGTACATTTCATTGTTTATAAGTACGTCGCGCACTTCAAGATTGATAAAATTCTCTTTTCCCAGCTTGTAGGAATGCTTCGAGGACTTGTTCAGGTCAGGGTCTTTCCAGGGAATCTGGTTTTGGCCCGAAACCCATTTGCCATTGTCCTGGAGAGTCCACCCGGTTGCAAACTCAAGCATTGCCCTGGTTTCACTTACCATCGGCAAATCGCCCATCGACCTTGCCAGGTTATCGGTGCTTTGTTTATCCTTTACCGACTGACCCGGATACTGGGCTGAAACCCCTGATACAATCAGCAATCCGAATAAAAGAAAAATGTATTGCTTCATCCGCAATTATTTATACTTTAAAATCCTGTAAAACATTAACAAGCAGTGCAGTTACATGCCTGACATTCTCTTCGAAAACTTTCAGTATCTCGGCCCATGTAACAGGTTCCTCGTCATGTTTCCAGGCATCATAGTCTGTCGAAAGCGCAACCACTGCATATGGAATCCCGGCTTCGTTAGCCAGCGCCGCTTCAGGCGCAATGCTCATGTTTATAATATCAGCCCCTATGATACGGAACATATTTGATTCGGCCCTGGTTGAAAACCTGGGGCCTTCAATGGTAACCACAGTTCCCCTGGGATGGTATGACAGGTTCAGGCTGTCTGCACTGCTGATCAGGCGCTGCCTCAGGTTTTCCGAGAAAGGATCGGCCATTGCAACATGCCCGGTCACCCCCGGCTCAAAATGATCATGAAAGGTATTGATCCTGTTACGGGTAAAGTCAAGAAACTGATCGGGAAATACGATCTGTCCCCTCGATATTTCTTCCTTAAGGCTGCCGCAGGCAGTGGTGGCCAGTATCGCTGTACAACCAAGTTCCTTAAGCGCAAAAATATTCGCGCGGTTGTTTACGTGAGAGGGAGTGATGGAATGATCCCTGGCATGCCTCGAAAGGATAAATATTTCATTATCAGCCAGTTTGCCGCATAAGAATGACGAACTGGGAGCCCCGTAAGGTGTTTCAACACTTACCTCCCTGGTTTCCCTGAGTATGTTTAGTTTCTCAAGGCCGGATCCTCCAATAAGTCCTATTTGGGCCACAAAATAAATTTAAGCGAATTTAATAGAAATAGGGGCGGTATGCAATTGCATTAAGTTTTGTTAATAACAAATTGCCGGGAGTTTTCAACACAGCTTCCCGCCAACATTCGAAGAAACACCTATGAGTAATCATGCTAAATCCTAAAACTGTATCTTTGCGGCCATAAACCAAGAACCATCTTTTCATGAATTTCACAGGTGAACATTTACTATACGGGGTACTCGGGAAGTCGTTTGTATGGATAAGTTTTGCAACTTCACTGATCTCCACCTTGCTGTTTTTATTCCATTTTTCACGCAGGGAAAATCCCCTCAGGGTCATCCGGGGCATTACCAGGAGTTTCTATATCCTGCACGTTGTATCTCTTCTTGCCGTGATCGTGATTTTATACATCCTGATCTTCAGGCATTATTTTGAATACACTTATGTTTGGCAGTATTCTTCGATAACACTCCCTGTCAAATACATTATTTCGTGCTTCTGGGCAGGCCAGGAAGGAAGTTTCCTGGTCTGGGGCATTTGCCAGGCGATACTGGGCCTGTTCCTGATCAGGAAAGCAGGGGACTGGGAATCTCCTGTAATGGTCATCGTTTCGCTCTCGCAGGTCTTTGTAACTTCAATGTTGCTGGGGGTCACCCTGTTCGGTCTTAAAGTCGGCAGCAGCCCCTTTATCCTTTTGCGCGAGACTTACGCAGGTCAAACAGGCTCTATCTTCGGGCATCCCGATTACCTTCAGTACCTGAAGGATGGTAACGGCCTTAATCCGCTTCTCGAAAATATCTGGATGACCATCCATCCCCCCATCCTTTTCATAGGCTATGCACTTGCACTTGTTCCATTCTCCTATGCCATAGCAGCCTTTATGAAAAAGGACTTTCAGGGATGGATCAGGCCGGCTTTGCCCTGGGTATTGCTTTCGCTTACCTTTCTTGGCGCAGGAATATTGCTGGGTGGAGCCTGGGCCTATGTTTCACTAACTTTCGGGGGCTTCTGGGCCTGGGACCCTGTTGAAAATTCCTCACTGGTCCCCTGGCTGACCCTGGTCGCAAGCCTCCATTTCATGATCATTTCCAGGCGTCAGCATTTCGGCCTTTTATCGGCCTTCCTGTTCAGCCTTATTTCATACATACTTGTGCTTTACGCCACCTTCCTCACACGCAGCGGTGTGCTTTCCGAAACTTCGGCCCATTCGTTCGGCGATAACGGCCTCACTACCCAGCTTCTCATTTACCTTCTGGTATTCATTTTCATGATGCTGGTGTTCATTGTACTGAACATCCGTAAAATCCTGGATTATAAAAAAGATGAAATGCTTTCGAAGGAATTCTGGATGTTCATCGGTTCACTCATAGTTGCACTGGCCGCTTTCCAGGTGATCTTTACAACTTCAATCCCGGTATTCAACAAACTTTTCGGCACACATGTAGCGCCTCCCACCGACAATGTGGGGTTTTACAACCGCTGGCAAATGCCTTATGCATTGCTCATCGCGGCTTTCATCGGCATCAGCCAGGTCCTGAATTATGCTCTAAACCAATGGCAGGAAACCCTGAAAAAACTTTATTTGCCGGCATTACTTGCCCTGCTCGGTTCCATCCCGTTTTTCTTCTCGGGAATCGTTACCCAGTTTGCATTTATTCTCTTCCTGTATTTTATATTGTTCGGGTTCTTTGCCACCCTGCTTAATTTATTATTTCATTCTTCCTTCCCGGGGAATACAGGAGGCGCGCTTACACATCTGGGCTTTATGCTGTTTTTGCTGGGAACCCTCATCACATTTTCCAATTCCCGGGTGATTTCGACCAACACCTCCAGGTATGACCTTGGCAATGAAAGAACCAATTCTGAGAACCTCATGCTCGTGAAAAGCGATACGCTTTATATGGCAGGATTTTATGTGACCTATGTCAACCATTCCAGGTCGGGCAACACCACATATTACCGTGTTGATTTTCTGCGGATGAGGGAGGGGAAGATGTCAAAGCAGTTCAGCCTTTATCCTTCGGTGAATGTTCATCCCACCATGGGAGCGGTATATAATCCCGAAACCAGGCATTACCCTCTTATGGATTACTATACCTATATATCACAGGTAGGAGAGGGGCCTGAATACATAGTGATCAAAGCGATCATGAACCCGTTTATCAATGTTCTGTGGGCCGGCGCCTTGCTGATGGTCTCAGGTCTTGCCTATGCCACGGTACGAAAAATCCGCCTTCGCAGGAAAGCTTCGCAATAGAATTCAATGCTTTAATGATCCTTCGCCTTATCCTCAAGCATAGGAACAAACCTGAAGTTGCCGTGTTCCTCCCTGCGTGTCTCGGTTTCTGAAATCTTGTGTATCGTGGTCATTACCTGGGTCTCGTCCCCAACAGGCACTACCAGGATACCTCCCGGTTTCAGCTGGCGGATGAGGGGTTCCGGGATATACGGAGCTGCGGCGGTTACAAGCACCTTGTCAAAAGGTGCGTATGACGGCAGACCCTTATAACCATCCCCATAGAACAATTTTATCCTTTGGTACCCCATCTCCGATAACAGTATCCTTGTTTTGTCGTAAAGTGACTTCTGCCTCTCAATGCTGAATACCTTGGCTCCGAGTTCAGCAAGGATGCAGGCCTGGTATCCGCTTCCTGTCCCGATCTCAAGCACCTTGTCGCCTTTGTTTATCCTGAGTAAGGACGATTGAAACGCGACGGTATAGGGTTGCGAAATGGTTTGACCCGCCCCGATCGGGAACGGCTGGTCCTCGTATGCGTACTCGAGAAAGGAGGAGTCGAAAAAGAAATGCCTGGGCACTTTCTCCATCGCTGCAAGTACGGGTGCATCCGAAATTCCTTTCATCCGGATTACCTTGATCAGCTGGTTCCTAAGTCCCTGGTGACGGTAAGTATCTTGTCTTTTAGAGAGTTTCATGATTTTCGGCGGGGAAATTTTTCACGAAAATAGTAATTTCAAAATCTTAAAAGACTAACTTTGCAAAAAAATACCCGGTATGCTTAAAATCGGAGTCCTTGGAGCCGGCCACCTGGGCAAAATCCATCTCAAGTGCATTAAGGAAATTCCTGAATATAACCTCTGTGGATTTTTCGACCCGGATACCAGCATAGCCGACCGGGTTGAACAGGAATTCAAGGTGAAGAAATTTTCTTCACTTGATGAGTTGGTCGACACGGTAGATGTGGTTGATATAGTTACTCCCACCATATCGCATTTTGACTGTGCTTCGAAATCGCTTTTAAAAAGCCGGCATGTATTTATAGAAAAACCTGTAGTGACTACTCTTGACCAGGCCCGGGAACTCATTAAAATCGCCGGTGAAGCCAGGGTAAAAGTTCAGGTTGGCCATGTTGAAAGGTTTAATCCTGCATTCCTGGCGGCAGAGCCATTCTTTGCCGGCCCTATGTTCATCGAGGGCCACCGTCTTTCGCAGTTCAATCCGCGAGGTACCGATGTGCCCGTGATCCTTGACCTGATGATACACGATATTGATATCATCCTGTCGGTGGTAAAGAGCGGAATCAGGAATATCAGCGCATCGGGTGTCGCAGTTGTGAGCGATACCCCCGACATTGCCAACGCCCGCATAGAGTTTGAGAACGGTTGCGTAGCAAATCTTACTGCCAGCAGGATCTCTGTGAAAAATATGCGTAAATCGCGTTTCTTTCAGAGGGATGCATATATTTCAATAGACTTCCTTAAAAAGGAATTGGAAGTAATACGGATTGATGAGCCTGGAAGTACCGGCCAGGGATTCGGTATGCCCCTCGACCTGGGGCCGGGAAAAGGGATGAGGCATATCTCGTTCCTCAAACCTGAGGTAAAACCCAATAATGCAATAAAATCGGAACTTGAGAGCTTCTGTTCGGCGATCATTAACAATACTGTACCTCCCGTCACCATTGAAGACGGTTATCGCGCACTGGAAGTTGCTTATATGATCATTGATGAAATAACCAATTCAGTTAAGCGGCTCGTTTGATTCCCGCGAAAATGTTAGTTTCTTTTCCGGATTTATTTAACAATATTCATGCTGAAAAGGCGTTTTGAAACAAGAATTATTTTAATGCTCATGCCGGGGACCAGGATTGTTGGGGGATTTTGCTTGTTTCTTCTGGGTATTATTGTCCTGTCATCCTGCGAAAAATTCAGCGGGAGCCAGGAAATTCCCGCTTACCTCAGCATCGATTCCATCTCCATCTACAGTGATTATTCCACCCAGGGCTCGGCTTCACATAATGTTACAGACGCATGGGTGTATGTTGACGGGCAGCTGATCGGAGCTTTTGAGATGCCTGCCAAATTCCCTGTTCTGCAAAGCGGAACACATAAGGTGACTGTACTTGCCGGCATCAAGAAAAACGGGATTTCTGCCACCCGCACCGCCTATGATTTCTACGCCCCGATCAATTATAACATGAAATTCGGGATGGACAGCGTTACCAGGATGAAGACAATCAGGACGACTTACGCCACCAGTGCCAGTTTCATGTGGAAAGAGGACTTTGAAGGGTCTTCAATAAGCCTTGATTCCACCAACCGGAGCACGGTTCCCGTTAAAACGACCCCCGAGGGTTCGCCTCTGACCATTGAAGGCCTGCATTCGGCCATTATGATTACCGATACGGCTCATGATTTTGCTGAAGCCCAGTCTCATACTGATTATGTTATCCCTATTGCCACGGTATACCTTGAAATGAATTATAACACAAACACTATTCTCACGGTCGGTGTAATTCTTACGGGGGCTGCTGCTTTCATACAGCTGCCCATTATTAACCTGAATCCCACGAACGGCAAATCAAAAAAGATCTATATTGAACTTACACCGGCCCTCAACTATACGACGGGAATAGATCATTTCAGGGTTTATTTCGGGGGCTTTTTGGATACGGGTCTCACGCAGGGGGTCATGGTTATTGATAATGTGAAAATTGTTACAAGTAAATAAAGCCACGATGAATAAACGGGTTCAGGTGATCAAATATATAACAGCCGACTTTCTGGCCGCTATCCTTGCCTGGACATTATTTTTCATTTACCGCAAATACAGGGTTGACCATGGAGTGATGGATCATTTCCACGTGGTTCTTGATGATGCGAAACTTTACTACGGGCTTGTTGTGATCGGCCTGTTCTGGCTGGCGTTGTACACCCTGATTGGAACTTACAGGCAGATATACAGGAAAGCCCGTTTACGCGAATTTGCCCAGACTTTCCTCATCAGCTTGCTCGGGGTTACAATACTCTTCTTCTCCCTGATCCTGGATGATATGATCATTACACAGAGAACCTATATTGAATTCTTCTTTGTGCTCTTTTTCCTGCATCTTTTCTTTACGGCGACTTTCAGGTTTATCCTCACCTCCAGGACAGCCTACAAGATACATCATAAACTGATAGGGTTCAGCACTATTATCGTCGGCAGCAACGGTAACGCCCTTGCCATTTACAAAGAGATCGAAAACCAGGAAAAATCATCCGGGAATAAATTTGTGGGCTTTGTTAACGTTGAAGGGTATACGAACTACAAGCTGTCGGAATTCCTGCCGCATATTGGCGAGACTAAGGATCTCAGCGCTTTGGTTAAACAATTCAATATTGAGGAAGTAGTCATTGCCATCGAGCACTCCGAGAACCACACCATCGAAAATATCATTACCCAGTTGGAGGATACTAATGTTGTAATCAAGATAATCCCTGCGATGCAGGATATTTTGATGGGATCGGTCAAAACAACCTCCATCTTTCATGCCCCCCTTATCCAGATATATCCTGACCTGATGCCCGACTGGCAGATGTCGCTGAAGCGGGTTTTCGATATTGCTTTTTCGGTCATTGCACTGTTATTGTTATCGCCGGTAATGATAATCACGGCAGTGATCATTAAACTAACAACAACCGGCCCCGTGTTTTTCAAACAGGAAAGGATTGGACTGCGCAGCAAGCCTTTTATCATGTATAAATTCAGGACGATGATACAGGATGCCGAGAAGAACGGCCCCCAGCTCTCTTCAAAGGATGATCCTAGAATAACCCGGGTGGGAAAAGTCCTGAGGCAATTCCGTATCGATGAGATCCCCCAGTTCTTTACGGTGCTTAAAGGGGAAATGAGTATTGTAGGCCCACGCCCCGAACGCCAGTATTATATCAACCTAGTTACGCAAAGCGCTCCTCATTACAAGCTTTTGCATAAGGTGAAACCGGGAATCACTTCCTGGGGACAGGTAAAATATGGCTATGCTGAAAACCTGGAACAGATGATCGAACGTTTAAAATTCGACCTGCTTTACATTGAGAACATGTCACTGGCCATGGATTTCAAAATCCTGATCTATACCATCCTGATCATTATCCAGGGGCGTGGTAAATAATGCCGCCCCCAGTTTTTTCATTGTTTCCCCGGCCTTCCCCCTGATAAAGATATCTGTAATATCCCCGCTGTAGTTTGAGGGTTCAGTGTTGATTTCGATGATTTTGCAACCTGCCGATTTTGCCATATAGGGGATCTGGTTTGCCGGCATTACATCACCGGTAGTTCCGATGACCAGGAACACATCCGAGATAGTTGCCGCTTCATACGACGCAGCAAGCGCCGTTTGGGGGATGCCTTCTCCGAAGAATACAAAATCGGGTTTCAGCAACCCCCCGCATTGCCTGCAGGTAGGAGGGATATGGTCAAGGCTGATTTCACTTACTGCATAGAACTTGCGGCAGTCAAGACAAATAAGCCGTTTTGAATTGCCATGGAATTCATACACTTCTTTTGACCCGGCTTCCTGGTGGAGGTTGTCGATGTTCTGGGTTATAATCCTCCCAAGCAGGGCCCGCCTTTCCATTTCGGCTAAAACCAGATGTGCCTTATTGGGCTTTGCCTCCTCAAAAAAGTCATAGAATAATTCCTTGATAATGTTCCATGATTCAACGGGATTGCTCATGAACCAGGCAATTTCAAGAGATTTCGGATCGTATTTCGTCCAGATTCCATCGTTCCCCCTGAAGGGAGGGATACCGCTTTCGACTGAAATCCCTGCCCCGGTAAACGCAGTAGTGAACCTTGATTTCAGGATGAGGTCTGCAGCTCTTTTTATCTGGTTCTCCATCCGGATTATTTTAGCCAGTGGTCCAGCCAGTTAAAGAATGTACGCTGCCATAAAACCCCATTCTGGGGTTTAAGCACCCAATGGTTTTCGTTGGGGAAATAGAGGAATTCGGCAGGAATACCCTTAAGCAGGGCTGCATCGAAGGCCTGCATTCCCTGGGTATAAGGGATCCTGAAATCAAGTCCGCCATGAATAACCAGTATAGGCGTATCCCAGTTCTGGACGAATTTATGGGGTGAGTTGGCATATGTGCGCTGGGCGACCTTGTTGTTTTTATCCCAGAAAGGCCCGCCAAGATCCCAGTTTGCAAACCACATTTCTTCAGTTTCAAGGTACTGGGCTTCGAGGTTGAACATCCCGTCATGGGCGATAAATGCCTTAAACCTTTTATTATGGTTGCCGGCCAGCCAGTATACCGAAAAACCGCCGTAACTGGCGCCCACACAACCCAGCTTGTCCTTGTTTACATATTTCTCTTTGCATAAGGCATCGATAGCAGTAAGGTAATCTTTCATATTCTGTCCGCCATAATCACCGCTGATCTGCTCGTTCCATTCCTTACCGAAACCGGGCAGTCCGCGACGGTTGGGGGCCACGATAATATAGCCGTTGGCCGCCATCATCTGGAAGTTCCAGCGGTACGACCAGAACTGGCTTACGGTACTTTGTGGTCCGCCTTCACAATAAAGTAAGGTTGGATACACTTTGGTGGAATCAAAATGAGGAGGATAGATCACCCAGGTTTGCATCATTTTATTGTCGGTTGTTTTAAGCCACCTCTGAGTTACCTTGCCGAATGCCAACTGGTCAAGAATATCTTTATTCTCAAAACTAAGCTGGGTGTCTTTTCCGCTGGCAGGATCAACTGAATAGATTTCGAGAGGGGACGACATTGAGACCCTGGTTGCTATCAGCTTATCGCCTGCAGGGATAACGCCTGTATAATTGTGGATGCCTTCGGTGATCTTACGGATCTTGCCATCGGCCAGAGTAAGCTGGTATATCTCGTCCGTTGCATGGAAATCGCTGATAAAATAAACTGATTTGCTGTCGTCGCTCCAGGCAAGCCCTTCGGAACTCTGGTCGAAATTTTTCGAATAATCGGTTTTAGACTTGCTGCCCAGGTCGTAAACGAACAAACGGTTCTTGTCCGATTCATACCCGTCGCGTTCCATGCTTTGCCATGCGATTTTAGTCCCGTCGGGAGAATAAACGGGAGCCACGTCATACCCCATCATTCCTTCGGTGATGTTTACCGTTGTTCCGTTATCGAGTTGGTAAAGGTAGATGTCGGAATTGGTTGAAAGGGTATAGGCCACCCCTGTTTTCTTACGGCAGGTATAAGCGACGGTCTTGCCATCGGGACTCCAGCAGATCTGTTCCATGCCGCCGAATGGCTGAAGGGGACATTCATATGGTTCATCCTTGAGGATGTCTTTTCCCCCTTTGATCATCTCTTTTACAACATCGGTTACAAACACATGCCCGTAGGATTCAACCCAGGTATCCCAATGCCGGTACATAAAGTCATTATAGACCTTACCGGTAGCCTTGGGGAGGTCTTTGTAAAGATCCTGCAATGGGTTTTTCGCCTGTACATCGGCAGTATAAAGCAATTTTTTATCATCAGGTGAATACTGGTAACCGCTGATCCCGTCGGGGATATCGCTGAGCTGTATCCTGTTATTCCCATCGGGGTTCATCTCCCAGAGCTGCATAGAGCCGCTTTCGGAGCTCATATACCTTATTTTTTTGCCGTCGGCCGACCAGGTCGCCTGGTTTTCGCTGAAAGCAGTATGCGTGATCTGCCTGCAGTTTTTTCCGTCAATATCCATAACGAACAGTTCCCTGTTGCCTTTGTTTTGTTCAAGACTGTAATATGAAACTCCGTAAAGTATCATTTTTTTATCGGGGGAAACAAGGGGTTCCGATATTCTTCCGAACGCCCACAATACTTCAGGGCTCATCAGGTCGGACTGTACTTTGACGATGCTTTTAGCGATAAGAGGGGCTTTTGTTTCGCCCGACTGTTTCTCCCTTATACAGGACCAGCCTGCGAACAATGCAAGGGTAAGCAGAATCAGAATTGATTTTTTCATAAGGCTTATAAATTTTGTTTTGTGTTTGCTGATTACGAATGAATGAATGCAAGTATATATTTACCGAAGATGATAAGTCCCGTAATTACAGAGGTGGCGGCTGCAAGCAGCACCGCAGCTGCAGAGAGGTCCTTGATCATACCCGCTTTCTCCCTGAATTCAGGAGAGATGATATCCACAGTCATTTCCATGGCCGTATTAATGATCTCAAGGCATAAAACCAGGGCCGATACAAGCAGGACAATACACCATTCTGCCGGGCTGATCCCGAAAAAGAAGCCGGCAAAAACGACCAGGGCAAAGACTGCAACATGTATGCGGAAGTTGTGCTGGCTGCCAAAAACCCTTGCAATACCTTTAAAGGCAAAGCCAAAACTTCTTATTCTCTGTCGGAGTGAGAACCGTTTCCCGGCCGGGGCCTGCATTTTACCTGTTTGGGTTAAGGATGTTGATTATTGTATCAAGAAATTCTTTCGGGTCAATGGGTTTCGAAATATAACCATCACAGCCTGCGGCCATGCTTCTTTCCTTTTCACCTTTCAGGGCATAGGCAGTTTGGGCGATAATGGGAATGGTCCTGTTGAATTTCCTGATCTCCGCCGTTGCCTCATACCCGTCCATCACCGGCATCCTGATATCCATAAGAACCAGGTCAATATTACCGGCCGAGGTCATGTTTATGGCATCAATCCCGTTTTTAGCCCACACAACATTGGCATTGGTACGCTTCAGTATCCTTTCGAGCAGGAAGTAATTGGATTCCTCATCTTCGACCACAAGCAGGGTTTTGCCATTGAGCAGGCCGGAGTATTCCGGTAATGGTTTAGGCCCGGATTTAGGAGCCGTTTTGCTCACTGCCGAAGTAAGTGGCAGGGTGACGTAAAATGAAGTTCCCTTCCCTTCTTCCGATTCAAGCCTTATGTCCCCGTTAAGCAGGCTCATCAGGTTTTTGCAAATTGTAAGGCCAAGGCCTGTGCCCCCGTATTTACGTGTGCTGCTGTCATCGGCCTGCCTGAATCGCTCGAACACAACCTGCTGTTTATCTTTCGGAATACCTATACCGGTATCCCGTACGTAAAATTCGATAACCGGCCCTAAAGTTTCCTCAGTTTTAAACGTATAACCAAACTCCACAGAGCCGCGATCGGTAAATTTAAAGGCATTTTCAAGCAGGTTGGTAAGGACCTGTCTTAAACGGTTGCCGTCGGTCATGATGGTAAAATCCTTGTCGGGTGACAGGGGTTTAAACAGCAGGTCCACATTGGTCTTTAGATGTTTTTTTCTTAATTCGTTCATGGTGATCAGGAGAGACGAAAGCATGGTGTTGACCTGGCATTCCCTGATCTCAATCTTGACCTGCCCCGCTTCTATCTTTGCAATGTCGATTATGTCGTCCATGATCCTCATAAGGTCGTTGCCTCTTTCCTTGATGATTTTGATAAATTCCAGGCGTTCCTCCTCGCTTACCGAAGGATCGGACAGCAGGGTTGAAAACCCGATAATTGCGTTCATGGGGGTCCTGATTTCATGCGACATATTCGACAGGAATGCCGATTTCAGGCGGTCCGATTCCTCGGCCTTCTCTTTTGCTAATACGAGGTTCTTCTCAATCTTTTTCCTTTCGGTAATGTCACGGTATATTCCATATGCGCCAACTACTTCTCCATTAAGCCTTATAGGAGTAACAATGATGGAAACATCAATAAGGTGACCGTTTTTATGAACCCTTCGTGTTTCCATCTCTGAAAGATCTCCAACCATTGCCTTCCGGGTGACCGACAGGGCTTCGTCCAGGATATCCTGGTTGGTGATCTTTTGGTCAATATTGGAACCAATGATCTCTTCGGGAAGAAACCCGAACAACCTGGTGAATGTCGAGTTTACCGAAAGCACGGTGGCATTAACGTCAATCATGATGATAGCTTCCATGCTGGCCTCGAAAAGCTGTTCATGGTAAGCTTTTTGCCTGGCTACATCGTTCTCGGCCGATCTGCGTGATAGCATGGTTGCGATCTGTCCGGCTACAATATTGAGTAGCTCAAGTTCTTTTATTGTATACTGCTCAGTGTCGGTATAGCTTTGAACGGCCATGATGCCGAAAACTTTTTCATTCACTATCAGGGGTACGCCCAGCCAGACCTTAGCCGGGGTCCCAATGATTTCGATCTCTCCCTTTCTGTTCAGCTCGGCAATATCGCTTTCGGTAGCCAGTAAGGGCATTTTTGTACGGATCACATATCCTGTAAGCCCTTTGCCCGCGGGCCTGGAAGAGAATTTATCCTTATCGTCGACATGATAGGGGAACGTTACTGTATTTGCCGCCTCGTTGTATATTGCGATATAAAAGTTCCTGACATCAATGATATAGCTTAATTCGCGGTGTAATGTAGAATACATATCATCCAGGGAAGAAGCGCTGAGAGCGGCTTTGGAAAGCTCAAATACTACCTGCTGAAGCAGTTCGGTATGCTTCTTCTCGGTGAGATCATTGATGAATCCCTCAAGGTGCTTTACCGTTCCGTCATCCGAATAAATTGCCTTGCCTTTTTCCCACACCCACTTGATCTTCCCTTCGGCAGTCCTGATGCGGTATTCGAGGGTATAGGATTTGTTTTTAACAACATCCAGACCTATTTCTTTCCAGACCATTTCCCTGTCTTCGGGAAGGATGAGGTCGTTATATGAAAGCTTCGAATTTCCCAGCAGGTCGCTTACCGAATACCCTGTAAGTTCGAGGCATCCGTCGCTGATAAATTCCATGGTCCAGTTACGGTCGTATCTGCACCGATAAACAATTCCCGGCAGATTGTCGAGCAGCCCGGTATATTCCATAGTAAATAATTGAGAGGTGAATAGTGGATGTAAAGTTATGAAAACATTCAGTGTGCCATCATTTATACCCAGCTTATTTTTCTTTTGGGCGGTTCTCCGAGCAGAGCCTTTCGATCTCATCCACCGAAAGTTTGTCATCACAGCAGAATGCTTCGGCCAGCTGGTGTTCAGCGCAGAAATTGACTTTACGGTAGGCAATGCGTTGGATATTCAACAGGTGCCGCGTCGTGATGTTATCGGTGGTGAAATTTTTGCCTCCCGAACCGCAGGCCAAAACCATCGAAGGCACCAGTGCATTGTAAAGACCTCCAAGCGCGCCCTGGGAGGAAGGGGTGTTTACAACAATCCTGCCGGCATTAAGGGTTTGGGCAAAGTATCTTATTTTCTCATGGTCATTTGAAAATATGCTGACCGTATGCCCCAGCCCTCCATGCTCATTTATTTTCTTGCACATATTGATGCCCTCCTCGAAGTTTTCCACGCGGTAGAAAGCCAGGACAGGGGCGAGGATTTCCAGGGATAAAGGCCATTTCAGGCCGACTTCATCGGTGTTTAAGGGGGCTATGAGAAGGTTGGTTTTTGCAGGGACTTTTATTCCTGCAAGTTCAGCAATGAAAGTTGCCGGTTTGCCAATAACCTCGGCATTCATCGAACGGGTATGGGTGTTGATGCAGACTTTACCCACTTTTTCAGTTTCCTCAGGGTCAAGGAAATATGCCCCTTTCTTTTTGAAAACTCGTTTTACCTCGTTTGCATTGAATCTTGATGCGATTACGGCCTGTTCGCTTGCACAGATGGTTCCGTTGTCAAATAATTTCGACATCAGTATCTGGTCGACGGCGAAATTGACATCAGCGCTTTTACCGATATATACCGGGACGTTCCCCGGCCCCACACCTATGGCCGGGGTTCCTGAGCTGTAGGCTGCCCTTACGAGGCTTACCGATCCTGTTGCCATTACCATGGAGGTGAAATGATTGCTCATGAAACCCAGCACCTGGTCACGGCTTGCTTTAGGTATCCATTGTATGCAGTTTTCGGGAGCTCCTTCTGAAAGGGCAGCTTCATAGCAAATCCTGGCTGCTTCAATAGTGCATTTACGGGCTGCTCCGTGGGGGTAAATCACCAGGGGGTTCCTTGTTTTGAGGGCTATCAGGATTTTAAACAGGGCGGTGGAGGTGGGATTGGTAATCGGCGTTACAGCAAATATTGGCCCCATGGGTTTCGCGATCTCCACTATGCCCGTTTTACGGTCTTCAGAGATGATCCCTACTGTTTTCTGGTCCCTGATGTCGCGGTAAACAAAACGGGTTGCAATGATGTTTTTAATGGTCTTATCATGAACGTTGCCTATCCCGGTTTCTTCATAAGCCATTTCGGCAAGCTTTTTTCTTTGCCCGAAACCGGCAGCGTAGGCGGCCCTAAGGATACGGTCGGTGTGTTCCTGGTCAAGTTTGGCAAAATGATGGCTTGCTGTTCTTGCTTTATGCATGGTTTCCTCAACCAGGCTGTCGGCAATAATTTTATCCATACAAAAACTTTTTGTTATTTGTCGGATGCCAAAGATAAGAGATTTGAATATACAGCAAGAGGGGCAGCTTAGTTAACGCTTCCCTGTTTACCGGTATAGAAGATGGAGTATCGTGTTACACCTACAGGGATATCTTCGATGATAAACTTATGAACATCAAGTTTGTTTTTGCTGAAATAAATAAGCTCCCCTCTTTCCAGTTGCCCGTCGGAACGGTTGTACTCAGGGTTAGCAACAATAACCCAGCTTTTGGATGCCTTTTTTCGGATCCCCGACAGGGTCAGACTTTTTCCTTCGGTAAGCATAGTTATGGTATTGAGAGGGTAAATATAATCAATTACAGTCCTTAAATCAAGCTGTTTTTGAATTTTTAATAAAATTCCTTTGGGGGGGCTGAGATTCCTTCGATTTTTATTACTTTTGCGCCACCAAATCGCGGTAATAGCTCAGTTGGTAGAGCACTAGCTTCCCAAGCTGGGGGTCGTGGGTTCGAGTCCCATTTACCGCTCACAGCAAATTGCACCCGATTTCTTCGCAAAAGCCCCGTAAACCTCACTAAAACAAGGTTGACGGGGCTCTTTTTATGCCCCATCCTGAAAATATATTTTGCAAACGAAAGCAAAGAAAAGCAGCATTTTCGTATATTTGTTATGCGCAAAGTTATGCGCAAAACCCGTTTTTTAAAGGTTTCAGAATACCGTTTTAACTTCATTAATTCTCTGGAATATGAAAAAAGCAACAGTAAAACTGATCCTCGATAAGCGTAGGAAGAAGGCCAATGACACTTATCCCATCGTCATCCGGGTAACCAAGAACAGAATCACCAGGTATATTTTTACCGAATATTCGGTCGTTGAAGCTGATTGGAATCCTGATGAACAGGCAATAAAAATGACCTCCAAACAGTACCGGAATGTAACCCGGGTCAATAATCACCTGCATCAGCAATTGCTCGATGCATCGGATAATATCACCAAATTGAATTCCAGCGGAGAGATACTTCAGATGAAAGTCAATGATGTCCGTCACAACATTGCTTCAAATGAAGAATCAGCATCATTTAAACCATTCACCGAAAAAATCATCGCCGAACTAAAAGAAGCCAAGAAGCTCGGCAATGCCGACGTTTATCAGCAAACTTTAAACTTCGTGGTAAGACTTACCGGTCGCAAGGATCTTACCTTCGATGATATTAACTTTCAGATGATAAAATCCGTTGAATCTAAATTTCTTTCAAACGAAGGTAATACCCTCAACGGCCTGAGCTTCTACCTCCGCACAGTCAGGGCCATTTATAACAGGGCCATCAAAGAAGGCAAAGCCAAACGCGACAACTATCCCTTCACTCTGTATTCCATCAAGGAAACCAAGACACGCAAACGGGCCATCCACAAAACCGACATGGATAAGTTCAAATCTTACCAAGCCAAACCTAATACTCACCAGTGGCATACATGCAACATCTTTCTCTTCAGCTTTTATAACCGTGGGATGAATTTTGCCGATATTGCTAAGCTGCGGATGTCTGATATCGAAAATGACAGGATTATCTATAATCGGTCCAAAACCGGTAAGCCTCTTTCTGTTAAGTTAATTGATGCGACCCGCGAAATCCTGCAACACTATACAAAGGGAAAGAAACCCGATGATCGTATTTTTCCGATAATCAAGCGTGATAAACCCGAACTTCAGATGAAAGATCTCTACAATGAGCGGAGACTCTTTAATAAATATCTCAACAGGATAGCAGGGGAACTCAAAATCCAAGGCAATATTACCTCTTATGTCGCACGCCATTCCTGGGCCACCATCGGCAAGGAATTGAATGTCCCTATCGCCGTCATTTCCGAAGGCCTCGGCCATGAAGACATCAAAACCACCCAGATTTACCTGGATGATTTTGATAATTCAATACTGGATGATGCTAACCAGATGATAACAGGCTAAATTTTTCCTGGTTAAATTCCAGTTTTATTTTCATTCGGCCTTTACCTATCCTGAAAAAAAAGCTAGCTTTGACATCCTTCTCCCGACTACTCTTACCACCTCACTTAATTTATTACTAATAAAGTAGGGCAGTCAAAATAAACCGGCGAAGGGATTCAAATGCCCCCGTATGATAATAACCTGTACGTAATAACCAAATAGATGAGACCCCTTCTCACTTTCTTGCTCCTTTTCATTATATCCCTCGCCTTCTCCCAACGCTTTTATGACGCCTCAGGTCGCCAGGTCGCCCGGTTCGACGATAACAGAATATACAATGAGTCCGGGCATCAGCTCGGAAGAATTGAAGCCGACAGGATATATGACAGCTCAGGCCATCAGATCGGACATACTGATGACAATCATTTCTACGATGGTTCAGGTCACCAAATAGGCAGGGCCGATGGGAATTCTCTTTTCGACAGTTCGGGTCATCAGATTGGCAGACTTGATGGAGATCGACTGTATGATGGTTCTGGCCATCAGATTGGCAGGGCCGATGGTCTTCGAAGGATACAAATTATAATCTTCTTCTACTACTTCTATTGATTTACCCATAGTCCCGGAGCATTACCAAAAATCCGGGCCATCGATCATTTCCCTCCATTCGTTTATCCCTTTTCCACCGCCAATAAAAAAATCACAACGTGGTTTGGTTATGCCAAAGTAATGCTTAACTTTATACTTTCTTTATACCTTGTAGCCCCTAACCTCGCTCAACACTCAAACAACACTCACCCAAGCTACCCAGCATGAACCCTCTGTCCCCCTTATCTCAGGCCCTTTCGAATCGATATCTAAGCTCCCTGCTATATGTCCCAACAGAAAACATACCACAAAATCATCGATCAGATCTTCGATGAACTGATCAACGAGTCCAGCATCCTCGTCGAATACAAAGGGTATCCCTCCGCCACCGACGATGAAAGTGATGTTCGTGATTTTCGCATTCTTTCCGTAAACGGATATCGCAGTCCAAGACTATTCGCTGATCGCATTACAAATCTGTGTAATAAGTTTCTCGGCGATGTAAACCGAACATACCATACCCTTCCTCCCATAGAGAAAACATCCTTTATGGAAGAGGTAATGGAACGCTTGGCTCCGCTTTTAGAAGTAGTCATTTTTGAATTTTTTCACACGAAACATTATTTTTTACAGTCCGACTTGTACGATACTTATTGCCGAAATAATGACATAGATGGAAGTGATCTGGAGAAACCCAATTCACTCTCTGGGGTACATATATTTCAAATGGCCGGTTTCAAAGGCGATAAATATCATGAAGCCCCTTATTATTTTATTGATCGCATTCTGTTAAGCGCATATAAATATGCTTTCTTTTGGGAGGATGCAATTTCAAATGTTCAATATAAGCTAACGCTGCTTTCTACTATGGTCGAGTTCCTCCCAATTCAGCCACCACCCGTGATTACGACAAAAACCAGTGTTAAAATTCGCCTCAAAACCAATGTCCCTCAGTCGGCCTGCGTCCTCCGCTTCCTCATCGATAATGAATTCTTCGACACTCGTAATAAATCAGATATTTTTCGTGGATGTGTCGAAATCTTCCAAAGCAAGGGTACCGATTCAATTTCTGCCAACAATTTGAAAAATCATGCTGATTCACCCTCTCTGGAAGATATCACTTTTTGTGAGGAATTGTTCGCCTCGATGGCCTCCTACGCCCGGAAATTGAAAAAAAGATACTATCCTAACTGCTGATCAACAAACAGTTAACAGGGGGTTGTACAACCTTTTGCAACCTCCAATCTGGCATTCCTCCGCATACATTTGCTTCCATAAACCTCAAAATTCATTGATTTATGGAAAGCATCACAATTCCCACCACCGACTTCGCCCGCCTCCTCGACAAAATCGAAAACATCGGCCGCAAACTCGAAAAAGCAACCCCCGCCAACCCGCTCACCGAAGTTTGGCTCGACATCCAGGAAACCTGCAGCCTCCTCAAAATCTCAAAACGCACCCTCCAGTCATACCGCGACAACGGCATCCTTGCCTTCAGCCAGATAGGAGGGAAGATCTATTTCCGGGCCCAGGATATCGAGGAACACCTCAAGAGCCATTATAACAAAGCCTTCAACAAGAAATAATCCCGGCCATGAAAGTCTCGTTATTCCGGAACTTCAACCAGGTTGAGGAGAATCTTGAAATTGGCGTAATTCTGGAACAGATCCGCTCCGGCAAATACAAAGCCCGGGTGCAGGCGCTGAGGGAACTCCTCCGCCAGGGCAAATCCGAGGAATATGATTCTGCCAAGCGATCCCTGCCGGCATTTACTCCTTCAGGTTTATTTGCTGGCGGACGAAAACTGGAGTTTCTCAAAGAGTATTCCGGCTTGGTCATCCTCGATCTGGATGACCTTCAGCAAGAACAATTGCTCGCAGCCCGTCAGAAGATCCAGGAATGTACCTATACCTATGCTTGTTTCATCAGCCCCAGCGGACAAGGCCTTAAGGTCCTGGTAAAGGTGTTTTCCAGGCCAGTGTTTCATAAGCGCACCTTCAACCAGGTCAAGTCATTCTACGAGGATCTTCTGAAACTTGAGATCGATCCTTCGGGTAAGGATATTACTCGTCTTTGTTTTGTTTCCTGGGATGAGGTCCTTTATCTGAACCCTGCGGCTGCTTGTTTTAAGACATATATTAATATGGTGGAGGATGATATTGATAAACTGATTGCCCTTATTGAGCTTCGCCAGCTTGACCTGACAAAGAATTATGAAGATTGGGTGCGGATTGCGTTTGCCCTGATCGATGCGATCGGGGAGGAGGGACGTTCATACTTCCACCGGATAAGTCAATACTATCTAGGCTATGATGCTTCCCAATGCGATTCCCAGTTTGATAAATGCCTCCACTCCGGAAACACTGGGGTTACCATCGGCACTCTTTACTATCTGGCCCGTGATAATGGAATAGATATCTCCAAACTTCAAACCGCTCCAAAACCATCTCCTCCTTCACCTCAATTGACCCTGCTGCCAAACGATACCCTGGATACTTCCGAACCCAAAAAGAAACGCAAGAAAAACCACATCGATACCATCGAGAAATATCTCTCCGATCACTACCAATTCCGCTACAACATCGTCACCTCCAAACTCGAACTCCGTAAACTCGACTCATCTAATTCCTCTGACTCCTCATCCTGCATCCTGGATCCTGCATCCAACATCTTTCATCCCCTGACCGACTACGCCGAAAACTCCCTCCTCCGCGAAATCCTCAAAAGCAACCTCCGTTGCTCCTCCACCCTCCTCCGCAGCATCCTCTTCTCCGATTACTGCGACTTCTTCGATCCTTTCAGGGATTATTTCCATCACCTTCCCTCCTGGGACGGTGAAACCGACCATATCCGTCAGCTTTCAGAAACTGTCCAAACCACTTCCGGCGATCTCTGGCACCTCTGCTTCAAGAAATGGCTCATTGCTTCCGTGGCCTCCGTCCTGGACCGCACAACCGTCAATCACACCGCCATCATTCTATCCGGTCCCCAGGGTATTGGTAAGACTACCTGGATGCTTAACCTCTGTCCGCCTGAACTTGCCGATTATCTCTTTTCCGGAACCATCAACCCCAATAATAAAGATACACTCATCCATCTGGCCGAATGTATGTTCATCAATATGGATGAGCTTGAAAACATGAACCGTACCGAAATAGGCACGTTTAAAGAGATCATCACAAAATCAGCCATCCGCATCCGCCGGGCTTATGGCCATCACATCGAAGCACTCACCCGCAGGGCCTCATTCATGGGATCTGTCAACTCCAGCCAATTCCTCACCGATACCACCGGCTCCCGCCGGTTTCTCTGTTTTGAGGCCACCACTATAAATTATCAGCATAACCTGGCTTTGAAGCAAGTCTATTCTCAGGCATATGAACTGTATAAACAAGGATTTAGGTATTATTTCGATAGGGAGGAAATCACAGCCATAACCCAGTCGAATGAGCAATTCCAGATCAACACCGCCGAAGAAGAACTACTTCTGACTTACTTTCAGAAAATCCCCCTCCACGAAGCCACCCGCTTTCTCACCGCCGCCAATATCCTGGCCCGCATCTCCGAACGAGCAAAAAGTGTAATCTCAATAAACCCTGGCTCCATTATTCGCCTGGGCAAGGCCCTCAAAAAGTTCGGATTCGAAAAGCGTAAATCAAATGGTCTCTGCCTCTGGGCCATAGATGAAAAATCAGTCTTAATACACAATTGAGATTTCAATAAACCATCTTCCCTCCCTTCCCTTATTTATAAAAACTCTTTGTTGTCAAGGATTTCCAAAGGGAGGGAAGGTTAGGGAAGTTCAATTTCAATCTTCAATCCTCCCTTATGAATTTATTGTCCCCAAATTCAACTCAAGTACAACTGCCCTGCATAAAACCTCCCTTAACCTACCCTCCCTTTTAATACCATTAAAATCAGCTCATTTAACTATCAGGGAGGGTAGGGAAGAGAATTTCCCCAAATAAGTTTTTCCTCATCGTTGCGGACTCACCGGCCTTCTCAATATCAAGCCTGATGGCGTCCAGCGTTTTTTCGCTTATTGTTTTATGGTTGTATTTGATTGAAACCCTTAAGCTGTTTAACAACAAACTCACTTCTGTTCATTAATGCTTTTTGAAGGCAGCAGGCTTTCATCCGGATCATACCCGAAATCCAGGACAGTATTGGCTTTGTATATTTTATGAGGTTTAATAGAAACCCCTAGACGTTCAAAATCCATCATGCAGATCTTCCTGTGCCCGAGGGACTCCACTCCCTTGTCGACAAGCAATCGTACAACGGTTTCTAGGGCTTTGTTATCGCCATAGTCACAGCACTCCCCAATGAAATATTCTTTGCATTTACTTCTGTTATGGCCGATGTAGCCCGATTTGCCCGATTCCACAGCATGGCATTTCGCCGACTCGAAGAGTTTACGGTCAGGTTTTAGGATGGGTTTGGGGCTAAGCCGGTTCAGGTCCCTGAGAAGTGTGCTTTCGTAGTAATCTTTTGAACCTTTAAGATACTTTAAATAGGTCACAGCAAACAAACCGGGGTTCATGCGCATCAGGTTCAGGTAATAATAGACCTGTTTCTCTTCGGATGTCAGATAATCTTCATTCACAGCCGTGTTTGCTTCAAGGTATTTAGGCTTCTCCCAAACAGAAAAGTCCACAACATCATTTTTACGCGCGATTGTAAGTTCATCTGCAGTTTCCTGTTCGGCAATTTCATCGTCGCGGGTCCTGAACTTGCATTTTTTACCCGAATAAACTGCGATCATAACGATGGAATCATTATTTGATCTGACCAGACTGCATTTTTTCACATTCTCTTTAAGCCACGACAATCTTGCTTTTGCAAACTCTTTTGAGTAATAATCCCCAGTATGCAGTTCAACCCGGTTCCCGTTCTTAATGTAATAGGAATTCTGTTTCGTTTTCAGTGTAAACTCCTCAGCCAGGCTTTTAATCTCCTCCATATGATTTAAACTGCATTCTGCAACCAGTATCCTGTACTGACCTCTCATGACCTCTGCCGGAAGATCTTTCATGAATCCCCGCCCCGACACCACTGAATCCTGACTGTCAGCTGCTGCAGATAAAAACAAGGGAAATAAAATAAGTAGCCTTAAAATTACTTGCTCGATTGAAGGAACTTTTTTCATGATTGATTTCAGAAAAATAATCCAAAGACTAAGGCATCTTTTAAAAGCCCTGCCTGAAAAGCAAAGGTTGAAATACGATTGGTTAACGCTCCATTTATTTACCGATTTCCTGCATTTTTAGTTGCTGCTTAATTAAGCAAGAAAAAAAGGTAGGTATGATCCGAAATAGTCACGGTAAAACTGTGGGAAAACAAGTTCCCCTCCGCAACCACTAATCCATTCACTCATTCGGCGGTTCCGCTCCGTTTCGTCGCAAGCTCCTCACGGCTTCACCGCTCATTCGTTCAGGCTTAGCCGTTGCTCCGGGCTCTTACATAAGGTATACAACCGGCGCTCGTTCCTCACGCCCGGTGTATAAATTGTCAATTTCAGCTGCAATCACTCATCCTCCAAACCAGCAGACAACCCAGGTAGCCCTCAAACCCCTTCCCTCAGTACGACGAGTCCCCCGGTCTATATTAACATAACATGATGTTATATGCGAAAAGGGGCCTTTTCCGGTTAAAAGCATTTATCGTGTCACCCCGGCATTAATCAGATAACAAACCCATCCCCACTCTGATCCCCTTTTACATATAACCACATTATATTAAATATCCCGGTTAGCAGTACGAGAAGTATGAGAATGCTAATCCAGCTGTAAGCAGAATTCAATAAGTCCAAGCCTTGGCGAACTCTTCTGCAAACTCTCGATAGAGTTTCATTTCCAATGTAAAAAACGATTAATCGATATTAACCTTAAAATTTTATTCTAACTCAGAATACTGAAATTCCTTAAATGGAAAATATTCCACAGCACTGTCTTTAATTTTCAAAGGTTTAGTGTTACTTAGATCAATACATCGGTGAACAAGAGAACTGGAATATTCAAGATAATATACTCCAATGCTACCCTGATCAACCTTCTCAATATAAAGTTTTATTCCATAATCAAGTGTAGTATACTTGCCTGACCAAGAAATTGTCACCCAAATTTTCCATCCTTTTTTGCTGTCAACCAAGTTCTTGTCGTAATTGCATTTTGTTACAATGATCTTTAATTTATTTGGCGTTCCAGTACAATCATTAACAACCTTTTTGGCTACTAACTGGGCAAAATCTTCAATTTTGGGATCTGCGCATTGACCATTAGCACATAATGTGAAACAAATCAACAGGCACGTTGAAAACAGGTTAAATAAAAAGTTCATATTAGCTACATTTTATTTAATAACAAATTGATCATTAAAAATGTCGATTACCAACTTCCACCGGAGCCTCCTCCACCAAATCGACCTCTGCCAAACCCTTTAAATATTCTTGTTTTATTTTCTGAGTCTGTTTCTTTTGTACTTAATTCATTTGAATTTGCAATATTACTTTTATTATGAGATTGATTTACTGGTTTAAACTCTAGCTCTTTTTTTTCAGCGGAATTACCGGAATCCTCCTTGGTGTTATTAATTCGCCAGTGATCAACAACAGGAAAAATATTTATACTTCGATTGTCAAATGAAAAGAGTTTCTTTTTCTTCAGTTTAAAACCTAAATACAATAACAATAACAAAAATAATATAAGGACCGAATATAAAGAAAAATTCCCCATTTTATGTTCATTTGGAGAGTCATTTGATGCTTTTTCAGGTCGTTCTTTTGAAAATGATTGTCGTGAAAAGGATTTTAAGAAACTTAAAGCACAAATGATTCCTTCGTAATATTTCTCATGAATAAAATAAGGTAGCATAACCTTATCAATTATCCATTTACATCTTGCATCTGGAAGTACACTCTCAAGGCCGTATCCAACCGCTATAAAAACCTCCCCCTTCTCAACATTTGATTTTGGCTTTATCAAAATTACTATTCCATTATTATAGTTTTTATCTCCAACTCCCCATTCTTGCCCAATTCGATAAGCCAAATCTGATATCTCATACCCCATTAAGGACTTGACAAGAACAACAGTTATTTGATTAGATGTACTGTCATCAAAAGCAATAAGACTACTTTCTAAAGCATTTCTTTCGCTTTCACTAAAAATACTTGCAAAATCATAAACAATTTTTTCTTGATAGGGTGAAATGGAATTTTTTTGGTAGAGGCTACCACGGTGTTGAAAGAAATAATCAATGTAAGACATGAACAAACCAGGACAATACAAGTATATTGCTTCGGATTATAAAACCTATTGATGGTTTCTATCACTAAAATTTAATCTCTCCCGGTAAATTCCCCGCCCCTCTGGGGCGGAACCCGGGTCCAGGGCTCTGCCCTGGGGTTAATACCAATTTATTTGAGTTTCAAACAGCAAAGTATAATTCTTTTATACCTTTATATGAGATATCTGTGATCGATTAAGATAATTTTAACGTCTAAAGAATCTGATAATTTCCCCTATCCAAAGGACTAACGAGGTCGATGCTATAATTATCATCCAATCTCTAAAGGATAAAGGCATCGTTCTGAAAACACTTCCCCCAAATTCAATAATCAATATCTGTCCTAAAAAAATCGCAGTTGCTACAATAAGAAATCCGACACAATTTTTGAGATCGTAAAAGGCTGATTTATTTGAAGCGAATGCCTTCGCATTAAACATATTCCAAAATTGAAGCATGACAAAAAACGTGAAGAATCGGGATAAATCATATGTGCTAATACTTCCATCGTGAGAATAAAAGAATAGTAATCCTAATAAGATTAGGACAAAAGAAATACCAACAAAAAGTATATTGAAGCGCATTGAAGGAGTGATAATAAAGTCTTCATTCTTACGTGGTTTATTTTGCATAACATTTTGATCGGGAGGTAGTGAAGCTAAAGCACCTGCAGCGAATGTATCCATTATCAGATTAATCCATAACATCTGTGTAACAGTTAAAGGAAGTTCATGCCCGAAAATTGATCCTAAAAGAACTATGATAAGTGCTGCAACATTTATAGTTAATTGGAATAAGATAAACTTTTGGATATTTTGATAAACAGACCTTCCCCACATAACAGCAGTGGCAATGCTATTGAATGAATCATCTAATAAGGTAATATCACTTGCTTCTTTTGCTACTGCTGTGCCCGATCCCATAGATAAACCTACATGCGCAAAGTTAAGCGCAGGTGCATCGTTTGTTCCGTCACCTGTCACAGCTACAACAGCACCTGTCCTTTGAAGAAGTTGAACAAGTCTTTGTTTGTCAATTGGACGTGCGCGGCACATTATTTTTAGGCTTTGAATTATTTTCCCCGCTTCCTCATCATTTAAAGCTTCAAATTCACTGCCAGTGATAATATTAGCCAGTGTATCACTATCATTCCAAATACCAATCTGACGGCCTACTTCTTTAGCCGTACCCGGAGTATCACCAGTCACTATTTTTATATTAATTCCAGCACTTAAACATTTATTCACAGCAGCTTGAACATCCTCTCTAACAGGATCTGAAATTGCAGTAACACCCAGAAAAGTCAGATTAGTATTGACTAGTTTCCCATTAAGGAACCTGTCATTTTCATCTTCAATGATTTCATAAGCAAAACCTAGAGTCCTCATTGCCTGGTTCTGATATTGCAATAGAAGCTCTGTGATGATTATTTCAGAGTCGAGTACTGACTTGCATCCATTTTCAAAAAGTACATCCCTACATTGTGCCAAAACAATTTCGGGAGCACCTTTTACGTAAAGTACCCGCTTTTTTAATAATGAGGATTCAACCAGCGTGGCCATGTACTTTCGCTCTGTTGAAAAGGTTAATTGCTCAATAATCTCAACGTCTTCGCGTACTCCAAGATAATTTACATCATTATTATGAAGCCAAAGTAAATGTGCTGCCTCAGTTGGATTACCTATTGATTTTATATGAGTAGGTTCGGTATAATCGAGAAATGCGGTCGAATTAACTGATATGCTTTCTTTAACAAGGTTGCTAAAATAATCTTCTGACGGTTTCTTTCCATCAATACAAAAGAAATGTGTATCGAAAACTGTCATTTTATTTTGTGTAAGTGTTCCTGTTTTATCTGTACAAATTACAGTTGTCGCACCCATAGTTTCACAAGCATGCATTTTCCGTACTAGGTTGTTTGTCCGTAACATCCTGCGCATGCTTAAAGCAAGACTAAGGGTTACACTCATTGGCAAGCCCTCTGGGACCGCAACAACAATCAAAGTAACTGCAACCATAAAATACTGAAGAATGCGACCTGCAGTATCAAGATTTACCCATGATTCGGATTTAAGTGGATTGATTCCGAATAGGAATCCCAGTGAACTCAATAGAAGAAAGGTTAAAACTCCATAACCGATCCATTTAAACCAACTTCCTTTATCAATGCTCTCTGGAATTTCTTTTTCTTTACCCAGTAATTCTAACGCATCATAAATAATAGGCACCCAAACCTTTGTCAGGAAAACCAAAGCAGCCAGGACAACAATCCCTATTGAACCTAATTGCTGCAAAGAATATTTTTCATATCCAAAGAATAAATCTTTAATAAATAACGACATAAATGTCAAAACAGCAAGTGCAAAGCCTACAACTCCAATGAATTTTGCAAGAACATCTAATTGTTTATTCAATGGGGTTTCTTCCCCACTCATTTCTGCTGATTTCTCAGCAATTTTGCCATATTCTGTGTTATCCCCTACTTTAATAATTTCCAGAACCGCATGTCCATCCATTACTTTTGAACCCATCATGGCCCAGTTTGAAGGATAGGTTGCTTCTGTAAAAAATTCTTCAGGATTCGTGGTTTTGTCAATAATTGGTTCACCAGTTAAGCAAGATTCGTCAATCTGCAAGGAGATTGCCTCCATCAAGACCCCATCAGCGGGAACTTCTTCCCCTGTTCCTATTAACACAATATCACCTACTACAACATCTTTTTTTGGAATTTCAGAAATATTTCCATTGCGAATAGCCTTTACAAGTGCATCATCATTGACCTGATTAAGTATATCGAACTTTTTATTCGCATCCAATTCAAACCAGAATGCAACACTCGTTGCTAAAAAGATTGCACAAAATATTCCAATTGTCTCTGCATAAGTGCCATGAACGAATGAAATTCCTAATGATAGAAATGCTGCTATCAATAGGATACGAATTATTGGATCTTCAAACTTTTCTATAAACAATTTCCAAAGAGGTTCTCTTTCGGGAGGGGTTAATACATTAGTCCCATGTGCTTTTCTACTTTCAATAACTTGTGCACTAGTAAGTCCTGTTCTATGCTTTCTTACTTCCATATTATTGCTATTAGTTAGATCCAAATGGGTTTAGTAAATTAATTGAAAATCAATAGTATGCTTTTTTATTTGGAATAAACTCAGGGAGATGTTGATTTATTTTATCTTTAAACAGTCTGTTAATGACTAATGTTTCATTCAACAAGTCCTTGATCGCAAAAACATCTAGAGCTTCAGTGCCAATAAATTCTCTCAGTCAATAATGGTGGTAATAACAAATGAATAGTTGTTAGTTTAAAGGCAGAGTCTTTGACTTAAATGCCTCCCTGGATGAGGAGGCATTTAAACATATTAAGTTAAAACATTCTCCTCTCGTTTTATCACGAAGTGAGATTGTTGCGAAACTAGTTACAGAATCAACATCTCCAAATGAAAAGAATCAATTGATTTCACTAAAGATACTTCTCCAGTTTTGAAGGAAAATTCTTGGATTTATTCTTTAGATTAATAATCAAACTTTTCTCAACGCTATCCAGTGTTCCGTCCTTATCTATCCTTTCAACTAACCAATTACTCTCTGATCCATCAATGAAACCTTGAGACTGCTCATCATCTAAAAGGTATGATGTAATAGCATCGACAAAGCATATTTCCCATGAAGAATCATTGTCTTTTCCAGAAACGGCATCATTCAATTCAAATAAAAAATCTGCCTCGTCCTTGTCAATCTTCCCATCAGCATAAATCGCATCCTTAATCAGGATTACTTCATCTTTATCAATTTTGCCATCGGCTAAAATTGATTGTTTCAAATTTGATAAGTTTATCATGTTGTTTTATTTTATTTGGATTTCTACTCTTCTGTTTTTAGCCTTTCCTTCCTCACTATCATTTGAAGCTATTGGTTCAGTAGTGCCTTTCCCTATAGCATCAATTTTTTCAGAGGGGATCCCTTTACTTATAAGATATTTCTTCAAAGATTCCGCCCGTTCCTGAGATAGCTTTTGATTGACCTCAACAGTTCCTTCACTACTGGCATAACCGTAAACAATGATTTTTTTGTTTTGATCGATATTTATTAATTTAAGAAGGTTTTCAATAATTGAATTATCAGAAACGTTGACAATTGAAGAACCCTTGGGGAAAGAACTAGGTATCTTTCCATTGATTTTTTGAATAATAGGTTCAATTTGCCCAACAGCCTGGGGTTTTAATGCTTTTACACTATCAGATTTCTTAACCTCTTTATCCAAATTAGTAGATGGTGTTGCAATTTTTGTTGAGTCTTGTGTTATGGAGACAGATTCTTTCCCATTGGGTTTAATGAAAAAATATAATGCAAAAACCACAATCACGATTGCCGATATTCCCAGAATCATGAATATTGGCGATTTTGACTTTTTCTTCTCGGATCCAATTTGAGTAGGTGCCTGTTCATTTTTTACTGTCTGAGATTGAGGATCTTTTGTTTTAGAAAGATTTACTTTCATCTTCGGTTCCTCTTTCTTTTGTGACATGTCCAATGTCTTTTCAGGCTCATCATTATTCTTAGCAAGGTTGAATTTGCTTTTGACTTCCTTTGCCCCTTGAGAGCTAAGGTCCTCATCCTTATTATTGCTTTTTCTTAAGTCCATGACTTATTTCTTTAGTTAAGTATATGTTTCAACGTAAGTATTCAAACTCCCGGTTGTCCCTCTACCCATGGCTTCAAACTCCCATGAATTTCCTGATCTGTATAATCTTCCAAACTCGACTGCATCTTCATTTGTGAAAGACTCATTAAGGTTATATCTTGACAATTCAACCTCTGTCTTCTGATCATAGATTCTGATGTAGCAATTTTCAACTTGCCCAAAATTCAGATTAAGTGTTCGTTTGTCTTTTTGTGCATCATTAGGGTATTTACAGATTGTAACGGTGAAGATGATTTGCTCAATACCCGGATTAACGCGGGTTAGGTCTACAAATAACGTTTCATCATCCCCTTCACCTCCACCTGTTTGATCATCGCCTGATGACTGTACAGCGCCATCAGCAGAAAGCTGGTTCCCGTAGAAAACAAAATAACCATCTGCTGGAATTCTATAATTACTCCCGATCATAAATGCACTTGCGTCGAGATCAAACGCTGGACCGCCCGGTTGGTCATTTGGATCCCAACCTAATCCAACTCCAATGACTTCAAGACCTGGATTTTCTTTTTGCAGATTAAATCTGCCCCCTTTTTGAAGATTAATAGCCATATAAACAAGTTTTAGATGTTAATTGTTCTCGAAATTATGAATAAAGTTCAACCAATTCTTCAAGGCCGCCGGAGTAACCAAGTGGGTATGCTTCAAAATCCCAACCATCAGCAGAATTCAATAAACGACCTAAAATAAAGGCGGTTTCATTATTGGCCACTTCAGCTAACAGATAAGTCGCAATCACAGTTCCAGTTTGCTGTTCATAGATTCTTATAAATGCATTATTGATCATGCTAAAATTCTGCCCGCGCACATCAGCCTCATTTATTGTACAACAAAAAACAATCTGCTGTACCGCTGGATTTATTTTTGATGTGTCGACTATCAAAGTCTCATCATCACCTTCTCCTGCACCTGTACGGTTATCTCCACCATATAATACCGATCCATCAGGGGAGGCAGGGTTGTTGTAAAAAACAAAATATTCATCACTTATTATTTTATTATTGTTTCCTACCAGAAAAGCACTTGCATCCAAATCGAAAGGTTTGGAAGATGAAGATGTGTTGGGGTCCCATCCAAGCCCAACCACATAGATTTTACCTCCTGAAGGTGTTTCCTTCCGAAGATTGATCTTAGATCCTTTATTGAGATTTATTGCCATACTTATTTTTTTTAAATGTTTCCCGGATTATTACCATACTCATTTGGTCCATTCGTCCCTTCAGCAAAAAGAAGATATACTACATAAAAAGGAATAAGCTGAAACCACCCACTGTTTCCGCAATCATGACATCTCTGAGCCCCTTTTGCAAGCATGAACCAAAAAAGTGGGATAAATAAAATTGAAGCTAATACCGTACCTGAACCTTCAAGGATAAGGAAGAAAAAGATATAGTAAAGAACCAAAAAGATTGCAACCGAAATGCCGTATTCTTTTCTTTTGATCCTCCCATTAAAAGAAAATAGATTATTGAAGAATGATTTTTTATTCAAAGGAGGAGAAGGTTGCCACACATTTGGTTGATCATCGACTTTAGGATTCGCATTTGCCTGTGAAGGGAAGAAATTTTGTAGTTCAGGAATCTTCCGTGCAGGTAATAATTCACAACCTGTTTTCCGGACCAATGTATCTCCGCTAATTTGCTTTATTAGTGACATTAAATCGAAGGGACCAAATTCATTACCATCTTTCAAGTAATAATATTCATCCTGTACCAAAGTCTTTTGAAGATTTATAGCCATCGCAACAATTTTTTTGTAATATTATATTTTATGTAGCCTATGAAAAATCATGCATCACCATTTGCCAAATTTAGATTTAGGTTTTTTTGTTTTCGCTTCTTCAATGCCTTCTTTAACACCCTCAATAAATCCATCTACTGCTCCTGGCAAGGCATCGATTGAGGATTTCATTTTATTGATCATATCCTTTGCAGCAAGAGCACTTTTAAATCCAAAACCTTTTCCAAATTGATTCAAGCTCTGAGTTTGGGTTGGTTGAATTGCTGCTTCGTTTTTTGTCGGAGGCGGTGGAGGGGTTGCTGCCTTGGGTTTTGGAGATTGAGGTGGTGGTGGTGGTGGTGGTGGTGGCACTGCCTTTGGAGTTGTAGATAGGGGAGGTGGAGGTTGAGTTTTCTGTACCGTAGGAGGCGGAGGTGGTGCTGCCTTTGGAGTTGTAGATTGCGGAGGAAGAGGGGGTGGTGCTTTGCGCATCGGAGGCGGAGGAGGTGGGGCCGGTCTTGGAGTTGTATTTTGGTGTGGTGGTGGAGGCGTAGCTTTCTGCATTGGAGGCGGCGGAGGTGGTGCAGCCATATGCAATGGGGATTGGGCAGTTGGTGGTGAAGCTTTTTGAAAAGGAGGTGGGGGAGGTGGCGGTACGTTACTCCCAAAGCTTTGCGATGGAATTCTAGAGGAGGGGGGGGGAGTAAATGACGGGCTTCGAACTGGTTTTGAAGTCCTGTAACCTGACTCAGCAATTCTCTTAAATACAAGCTGGTATGTATCATTCTCTATATTCTGGGGAATCCCGGTCACGTTGCTGTATTTCTTTAGAAGGCGCTCTGCAAAATAATTTGTATTTACATCACCACCGTGCAACAATAGGAGCAATGAGGTGACTGATATTGAATTTTCCCTGCATATTTCTTCAATAGCATTGTAAATCTTTTCCTCTCCTGAATAAAATGATAATCTTTTCTGAAGATCTCTCATTTCTATGTCAAAATAGCACTCTGTCCCATCAGACAGGGTAATGTCCCCACTTGGAAGAGGGTTATTACTCTCCAAAGCCTTTTTAGCATATGGGATTAGATGGATAATTTCGTTGGCTTTATTAGGGTTTAAAAATGGATTCCTGGCTAAAACATCTTCCAGGATCAATTCAGCCATAATCTTTATCCTCGGATCAGATCCCAGCCCTTCTATTTTCTTTTGACTTTGAGGCTGAACAAACCGTCCTTTAAACAACTCTAAAAATAAATTGTTGTCTAAGCCTGTAAATAAAAGAACAGGATTTGACACATTAATTTTCCCTTGAGTAGAAAGCAATGTAAATAATGCATCATAATATGATACTCTTTCGGTATTATCATAGCCAGCCTCCTGGAACAGGTTCTCAATCAATAATTTCTCTTTTTCCTCAAGATCACTGGTAAAAATAAATCTTAAAGGGAAGTTCTGGCGGTAAGATTCAATCGAGTCCTGTTTGTAAAGTACTGTATTAATAAAATGAGACAGGTATTGCTCAACACCAACTGAGAGTAATTGCTTTACTGGTTTTTGATTGCCGTAAATGGTAAAGTAAATTGTAGGATCTGTGACTATTTCGAAATAATTTCCGAAGGCGAAAGGATCACCATTTAAAAATCTTTCTCTTGCATAAGGACCTACAATGAACTCATTACCATTAACATAAAAGTTCAAAGGCACTTCATTACCATCTTTGATACTCAAAGCAGCTGGAGCAGATCCTTCCATTTGGTACCAGAAAGATATTTTATTCCTTCCTATTTTTATCAGAACACAAAAGTTCATTATTGAATTGTTATTTGCTTAAACCGCGTAATAAAGTATCTTCCATAAATTTCATTCCTTCAAGGATAATTATAGGCGCAACAAAATCAAATTGCTTGCTTTCTCCTTTTTGCAGGCTGTCAAGTGCCATACGATATTCCGGAAGCTGTTTGATGTAGCTGTTAATATTCATGCTTTGGAAACCTTGCATGAATTCCTGCTGGGTCATTTTCAATCCGAACATGGATGAGGCTACCTGGAAAAAGATTCCGGCAAATTCCATGAATTTAGGACAAGGCAACTGCCCGGGAGCGGGTGAACTCATAAAATACGTTCCAATGTTCTCCATCATCTCCGGAGTAATTGAATTGTCATAGGACAAGTTAACTTTCTGCCCTTGTGAATTTAAAACAATGAAACCCTCTTCACCTAATATCTCTATTGCCTCATTGTTTGTTGGAACAAGCAGGGCATCAGTAACATCAGCTAATCCTTTGGAAACTTCATATTTAATATTGGTCGTTCCATTTTCATTGGTCGGATTAATCCTAATTGGAGCTCCTCCCTGGTATCCACCAGGATAAAGACACTCCATTGCTTTTTGGTTTCCTCCGAAGCCCTGAATAAACAAATCAATAAAATACTTATGGGCTGCTTGAGGGTTTATCGCCTTAAACCAATCAAAAATCCTAGCACCTTTACCAGCAAAAGTTATGTTAATAATTGGCTTCCAATCTGTCATTCCAGGATGCTTGTCAGGTGAGTTGAGAATGTCCTTCCTGAGTTTGAAAGCAATCTGACCCGCATAATACATAATTAAGCCAGTAATATAAATATTGACGCTCATCATCTCGGGACATTTACCTGCAATTAACTGGTAAAATGGCACATGATCATTTTCATTCAAACGATCAATCAATTGCTCAAAATAATATGGGGCTGTGCTTGGAGTAAATTTATTATCACCTTTATTAAGACCTTGAATCGTAATTTTCTTTCGTTCACACATTTCTATTAAAACAGACCTGAAATTAGGCGAAAATTTTGTGGCATTAGCCAACCTTTGAGCGGCAAAGCGAATAGAGTTTTGTTTAACCATTGCGAGTCCAAAACCATTCGGCCCACCCTTCATTGGGCATAAAGCTGATATATCAGTAGTACTACCCCCTACATCAAAACAAAGAGTTAAATAATCTAATGTTTTTTCAAATGAAGGATTATTCGCTAAATAATTTGCAACAGCACATGCCTCGGTCAGTGATTCCTTGTTCCCAAGAGATTTAAAATTAAAAGTGATAGGTCCTGTGTCTATTTTTATTTCTTTTAGTTTTGTTGCAGACTGAGCTGTATTTCCCCACCCTGCAGTAACATTTGACTGTGGTTGTTGTACAGGTTGATTATTACCCCAAACGCTACCTGCCGAGCCCGCACCCCATTGGGGAGTAGCCGGAGTATTTTGACCTGAATTGGCCCATGTTGAAGTACCTTGTGTATTGCTGAATACATTTGCTCCAGCAGTATCATAATTAACGGAAATAACAGGAGTGTAAATTTCCAAAGGCTTACTTTCAGTTATCGGGTTGACTTCACCAAGGGTCGCCCAAATCTGAATATACGATTGAATCAGGTTGTTACTCATTGAGGAGGGATATGACCATTTTAGTGAAACAGGAATATGTTCTTCCTCGAATAACTGAGCATAAACATGCAGTACCAATGAACTCAAGTATGCTTTTTTGTAACTACTATCTATTTCCTGACTTGACCATTTCATATTATGAACTAAGATGGCCTCTTTAGCCCTGGGATATCCCAAGGTGTATCGGTTTTCAGAAGCATTTTCAATAGGCAAATTCTTTTCAAAACAAGGGAAACCACCTTTAATGGCTTGAGCCAGTAAAGATTCATTGGTTTGCATCTCACTGTCTTTTACCAAGCGGCGAGGGTCGTGTAATGTTAGAACTGATTTTATCGCATTTGTATGGATCTCGTCATTTTGAAAAAAGAAAATCTCGTCTTCAACAGCAGGGCGTTCATCATTGTTTTTAGCATCAGTAGAAAATAGTGAAATTCTCCTGTTCTTAAGTTTTAATTCCGAGGGTGCTGAACTGGAACCTGAAGAATTAGGAACTATACCACCATACTTTTGTGAATAATATGCTATTGATGTGTTTGATCCTCCAAAATCAATACCAATATTCGCTGGAGATAAATTCGGACTCAGCCTAAGATTATTGGTTGGTAAACCATCATCCTTGTCGGTGGTATACCTGATAATTGCAAATCCACAATCTTTGCCTGCATGAGATATTTTTACACCCTTAAAAGGTTGATTGCTCTCATAAATTTCATATTTATACTGAATGTCAGATACTGCATTGCTGCTGACAACATGCAGCTTTGCCTTGATGATGTCCTTGTATTTATCAGAGATTACATTCCTGCCCCCTTTTGCAAGGTAAACAGGTTCACCATTGTCTTCAGTTATAATTCTAAAAAAGTCATCATTGACATCACCAACGAAAGGTGTAGCCTGATAACCTGCATCATTATGAGGAATTTCTGAATAAATAAAATACCTGGACCATTTTTTTGATATGAAATTTGGCCAAATCAGAATATCCTTGCCCTGCATTTTATTGCCGACCTTATAATTTTTTATTTTATTTATTTTTTTCTTGCTACTCGTAAACAAAGTTAAAGTCACAGTTAATTTCTCAGCGACGGGATCATAATCTCCTCTTATTCTGGAATCTATAAGAGATTTAAGGCCTACTAAAGACTCAAGGGTTTGTCCAAAGATATTTAGAGCCAAGGGGGTTAAAGGGAGAGTGAAATATCGAAACTGGTTTGTTTGCCCCTTGATCTCAGCCTGCAAAAGTAGTAGTGGACGTTTCTGTAAGAAATCTGGCTCCTTCCCTTCTTTACCAAAATCAATCTGAGCTATTTCTGTTGCATCGGGAAGTAATAAATTGTCAGGATCAAATGCAATTGGACTAATAAGGCTTGAAGCATCCTCTGAGATAATCCCTTCGGATCCATATAATTCTGTAGATATATTAAATAAAATATTAAAAGGCGATCGGAAATTAGTAACAGGAGGAGCCTGTTCATCAAGTTTTATTCCTTTGCTTTTTGCAAAGGTCTCAATTTCATTTTTCCAACTGGTTAAATTACTTGTAATATCGCTATAATCAGGCTGAAGAAATTTTGGTAATTGCTGGTATTGATTGGCAAACTTCTGAATATTGCTTACAAGGTGAGACACGTACCCGCATAGTAAAGATAACTGCTCAGGCTGAATATCGGAGTGCAAAGGGTCAGTAAACTTTCCATTCTGAATACTGACAAAAGGCGCCTTTTCCCTTATTTTATAGGCAACTGAAGTAAAAAGGAAACTGTCGGGAGTTGTTCCGCCAACTACTTCTCCTTGATAAAGTATTACATCAATAAAAGGTGTTTTTTCAGCATTATCAACTGCATTTTGATCACACCACAAAGGCTTCCGTTCAAATAACAGGTTACCAAACGCACCCTTAGGTTCGTACATATTTTTAGTTTCCCTGATATTTTTTCCATCCGAATAACCTAAATTGATACGTTCAACCTGTATATTTTCATAATTCAGGGCGATGCAGGCAATAAAGCCACGCCATTCGTCAACAAGTGACTTGTAAAATCCCAATAGTCCGGCTGCTTCCGCCCGTTTGTCTGTAATGGTATCAAGCGCCAGTTTGAATAAATTCGCCCTGGCAAAAACGGTGGGCATGCCAGAAACTATCGCACCAATATTTACAGTACTTCGACCATCCTTGTCAACGCCTATTTCAGGAGTAATGATATCCTTGGTAAAACTCTGCATTTGAGAAGTGATTGGAGCCCATTTGTATTCTACTCCTCCGGGTACGCTCTTAGGCTGTACCTTTATCACAAGGGGTTTTAAAGTTTTCTCTGCCATAGCTTAAAGTCCGAATTTTTGTGAAATTGTAATTCCGTTGTAAATATGCGCAAGAAATTCCTCCTTGGTTGTGGTAACCTTTTGGGCTTCTTTTGGGTGGCCTTGATTAATCAACTTTTTAACAAATGAATCATATCGAGATCCCATTATAGGCTTTTCCCAATGATTTTTTTCTTCAAGCAAAATTGCACCCATATCTAAATTCTGAAGTTCTTTTGTGTTCTCAGTAAATGCTGAATTATTAAATAAAAACTTCCCCGGGTTGACTGTACTACGTATCTGGTAAATCCAACCAGGAATAAAATTTTTATTATTATCAAAAGTATACGCAAACAGTTTAAGATACTCATCTATTTCAATAGTTTCTTCGTCAGATAAAGAGCTGTACTTATCAATTTTATTTTGCTTCAATTGATTTAAAAACCCTTTGATCCCCTTATCTCCAATGGCTGCACCATTTTTCGAAAGAGCTATATGAGCAAGTGAAAGGAAGGCGCCCAACCTGTTTGTGAAAACATCTCCGGCCTTATTCTCATTGCCTACCATGTCGTTACCATCGAAATTAAAGGCACCATTATTAAACTCAACTGCCCGGTATAAATATTCTGCCTTATTCTCAGTTGATTCCACTTTCCTTGTAAAGAAATCATAGGCTGCACATGCACAAAGAAGTTCAACTATATGACAAGGATTTTTTTGCTCAGCACCCCCCGTAATTGTTTTATCCTCTTTGCTGCCAGTATTCATTGGCTTACTTTCAATTGGCCAACCAATATGATACATTGAATTATAGGTGGACTGAACAGTGGGATCGCCCTGATAAAACTGCAATGCAGCCTGACTATTTAACGGAAAGAATGATGAATCAGCGATAACACTGTCATCCTTTGTTGACATTTGTTTAAGGTCTGGTTTTTTAAAAGAAAAATATTCTGTAAGTAACGTTGACCCAAATCTAACTTTTGATAAGTTTATGCTAGATTTATCGCCTGATCTAACCTCTATTGCTTTTTTAAAGGCATTGGGGATGATTGGAATCGAGGATGCACCAGTTCCTCCAAATACAGAACCAAATACAAAAACACGGGCATTTTCAGAGGATTTCTCAAGCTTCATTAGGAAAGTTTCAAGATCCTTTTCCCCTCCCTGAAGATTCTCTCCGGTCGCAAGATTCCTGGCAGCTTCCACAATTCCATGAAACATCAAATGGGACCCTAAATGTGTTTGGGCTCTATAACCATGAGATAAGTTAAACTCCTGTACGGTATCCTCCTCAAGAAACAAATCAGAAAGCATCTTGTTCTGACTTTGTTCGGAAGGTTCTCCTTCTGTTAGTCTGGAAATATTTCTATAGTTCCTACGACCTGATCCTGAATAATTTGTCCAGAATTTGTATAAATTAAGCTTAGCGGAAAAAAAAGTGTCAGCATTAGGACTTCCACCTTTTTTTCCGTCAAATGTTTTAACTCTATTATATAACTCTATTAACTGTTCAACTCTTGCTTTATTCCCATTAGTTTGATCTGTATCAAGAGTTAGAATTTCAATCTCCTGGTTATCAAACATCCCTATTGCACAAAGATGGGTGAATGATTCCAGACATCTCATCCCGGTTCCACCTACAGCAATAATAAACAACTTGTCCTGATTCATGACTGATTTCGAGTTAAATTAAGATAAAAAAATGGTTCAATTTATTAATAACCAAATATTTAGTCAAATTAAAACCAATGGCCAAGTTTGCCGTTCTTATTTATTTTACTCAATACAAATCCCAGGAGAATATATAAGACAAATGCGACACCAAGACTAATCATCATTGCTGTTGTGTATTTGTCTCTCAATGTAGGCACATTGATTCCTGCACGAACCACAAAAAATCCATAGATAAAAATGACGATGGGGCATAAAACTGCAAAGATCCAGAACCACATTTTCCGTTTTGCATTATCTTTAGGGTTGCTCCCACCTTCATATTGTATTAAATTTGAAACGATTACTGCTATAAGCAGGAAAACCACGGCAATTATCACAGCGATAACGTATGCCGAAAGAGATTTGTCATTCATATAATTTGTTTTAAAGGTTAATATTCATTTGGATTCTTTTATTGGTTCGCGGCTTTGATAAAGTAACTGTAAATAATTTTTCCTTTAGGATTTACCTTATCCAAAGTATTCCTGATGGCTTCTGCCAACGATTCATTAGTTTTCCCTTTAACAGTAACTGATTCCCATTTGAACATACCAAGTTTGTCGAAATTGGGATTACAATCTGAAATAACCACATCGCAGCGAACAAGTCCGTTTGGATTAGTTATTTGGCTGCCATTGAAATTAGAATTATATTTGGTTCCTATCTCAATTTGATTCTTACTATCTTTAAATCCATTGTTGAATAACTGTGTGTTGAACATAAAGACTTCGTTCAGTTGGACTTTTTCTTTTGGTTTATAGACCCATGCTTGCAGCAAATTGCCTTTGGTATCATAGCAAGATAATGCGATAGGATTTGTTTCGTCTGTTGCAAAAATAGAATTTCCATTAGCATCCTTAGCCAATTTAGGTTTATGCGCTTTAGCTTCTTCTGACTTTGCAAAATAAATAAAGTCATCAGTTATGTCATTAACCTTAATGTCAAGACCTTTTAACTGGAATACATCATCCTTGCTTGCATCTATATACAGCTTCCTGAAAAAATCCGTAAAAGGAACAGGAACCCCTGGCTCCATTAAAGATTTCGAATTGGTATAAATGTCTTTCCAGGGTTGTTTAAAATCATAAAATTCAAACATTTCATTACCCTTTTTCAAACCGTTAAAGTAGGTGCTTTCATCTAAAGAACCAACAACATCATTGCCATCCTTGTCATAATAATTTCCACCTTTCTTTTCAGCACCATAATCATTTGATAGTTTATAAAAATCAGTTGACAATGAAAAAGTCTCAAATTTATATCCCCTGTCTTTTAAAGAATATGCGATGTCATTATACAACTTTTTTTCCCTGCCATTGTTAAAAACAATAAAATAAAGGTGTTTTGCGACACTTCTTCCATCTTTAGTCTTTTCATTATAATTTGTGATTAAAAAATCGATGGAATTACCTTTACCTAGCCAATCGATGAAATAATTCTTAGCAAAATTTTCAAATTGCTCTTTTCCATCCTTTGTATATTCTTCAAAATCAGTAACTAAAAGTGCATCTCCTTTGTTAGAAGTGATTTCTTTTATTGCTCCTTCAATTGGAGCCATGATATCCTTAGCATATGAATTCGGATCCGTCACTTTATTGAATAACTGTGTTGTGGGGAACTCCAAAGGATAAATTTTGCTTTGTCCAAGACCGTACCATTTTATATCTCCTCCTGTTAGCTTTTGAGTAATCTTTTCAATCATTGATGAGTTATCAGGATTTCCCTTATATGCTTGAATTAAACCATTTGAGAAGTCTATATAAACCCGTGGAGGTAAAGATGAATCAGGAGAGAACCCAGGTAAGGAAGCCCTATAATACGCTTCCACTCTATTAACTAGATTGTTATCCCAGGGGTTGAATCCAGCCTGATCAAAAGAATCTTTATTGCCAGATCCACATGACGTTAACAGAAGCAGAATAATTGCAAATAAATTGCCGCTCAATAATAAAGCTATTTTTTTCATAATGTCATTAGTTAATTGGGGTTATCATTTATGTGTCGTATCAGTAATTTCATTTAACATTCCTTTGAATTGTTCTCCAAAATCCTGAAGCGCATGTGTGAAATCGTTTACTGCATTTTTTACTCTAAATCCTGCATATTTTCCAACCAATTGATCAATTCTAGTTCTTTCTTCATCTGTGAAATTTGCTCGAAGTTCTTTATATTCTGAAAGTTGTTGAACCATTTGTTTATCAGTTAGCTCCCAGTCTTTTTCTGTAAATTCAGATTTATTCTTTTCAACATCACTGACTAGTGTTTCTAATGAAGATATCAAGTTTTGTTCTCTGCTTTGACATGAAACACAAAAAAACAATCCAAATGCCAGTAATGAAATCCATTTTATGACCAAATACTTACTCATTGTCTATGAATCAAAAGATACTCATACAAAAATAGTTTTTATTTTCAAAGTTGCAAGTTAATTTATTTTCTGGCGTTATTTTCATGATTATCGCTATGTTTTTGTAAATGATCGTTGGTTTAAGTAAAAATTCTTTTTTTTTCTTAAGCTAATTACTCAATGTCTTTTTTAAAAGTGAGATGGAATCATGGTGATGAAGAAGCCTTAGAGATTATTAAAAGTTTGCTTATTGACAAAGGAGAGGAATCACTTGGACACAGATAGATTTGCATGATGGATTTTAACCTTTTGGGAGTTTCCATTCAGCCGCATGAAATTTTTAAAGTCAATTCTGTATTGGATTTTGGATTCAGCCTGGATGAAAGCACGATCCTTTGAAAGGGCATTAAGCAAAATTGAAGTTTATGTTTTCTTGAAAGCCATTGCTTTCGTTGATTGAAAAACAACAAATCAAATAAGTATATCCTATTTACACATAGAAAGATGTATTTTTTATATCGCAAACTATGTGCATCTAGCTACTAAATAGTTTTTTTCGGAATAAAACAAGTTAATAGAAAAAGATACCTTTGTGGGTGTGTCAGGAAGTATTACGATGGCAATAAAACAAGAAGGGGTTTTGGGTTATTGATAACTCTTACCAATTGTCAATTGACATTCAAGGTTATACATTTCAGGGTCATATAAAATATTCCGAATAACTAAGAACAACCTCGACAATATTTTCGTGAGTCATATAATGAAAACTAATACCTAATGAACAGTTTGATAAAGTATCTTTTTTTTCTTCTTTTTCTGATTCCATGTATTTCCTTCTCCCAACAGGAGGTTATTACCCCTGCCGGTCAGAAGGTCTCCCAAAATCCCAACGCAACATGGAAACCTGTCAATGTCGAATCAACAGACAAGATTCACTCAGCCATTATCCCCCATTTAGAACTTCCGAAAACAAAATCCTCCGATGAAATCATCCATCATAAGGGTTATATCCTCTCTTATAATCAAATATTTCATGTTGCCAACTGGGTGGCCTATGAACTAACCTCTGAAGAAACAAATGCAGTGGTCGAACGTACCAATCACTTCATTCCAGATCCCTTGCTAAAAGCAGGTTCCGCAACCAATGCAGACTATAAAGGTTCTGGTTATGATCGCGGACATCTTGCTCCAGCTGCCGATATGGCCTTTAGCGAGCAGACAATGTTTGAATCGTTCTATTTGTCGAACATGACCCCACAGAACCCCAGCTTCAATCGTGGCATTTGGAAAAAACTGGAAGAGCAGGTTCGTCAGTGGGCCATCGACGACAAGACCGTTTATATCGTTACTGGCACAGTTCTAAAAAAGGGATTGCCAACTATTGGTTCAGACAGGATAACTGTTCCACTCCTTTTTTATAAAGTTATTCTGGACTACGAAGAACCTGAAATCAAGGGAATTGGATTTATTATTCCCAATGAGGGGTCGCAGGAGATGTTGCAACATTTTGCCGTCACTATCGATAGCGTGGAACGGTTAACTGGTAATGATTTCTTTTATCAATTACCTGACGATGAAGAGAATGTGATTGAAAAAACTATTGACTTGAACAAATGGAGTTGGAAAGTAACCAAAACTCACACAAAAAAGTAAAGTTATTGTTCAATCATTCAAGTGCCATCTTTCCCTGATTCGGAGAATCGATAAAGGAATATCAGATCTAGCTAAAGGCCTGTTTTTCAATTTATAAATACACTAGGCATTTTTCCTTAGGTCATCTATGATACAGTTTAATTGGATATGGTCTGATAAGGACCCCTTCTATGTTGTAAAACAATAGGCTGGCTATTTATTTTTTAACTTTGTGTGGTAAATCTGAAGAGGAAGTGAGCTCTGCTGGAGAGCAACTCACCAGCAATAAGGTTTATGACGGTGAAAACACCAGAGAGAAGGCCT
>CAIRDP010000048.1 GCA_903877385.1 uncultured Bacteroidales bacterium | reverse complement strand
TGCTGATTGCCAAAGAAATACGTTCCGGAGATGATTATGCAAGTGATGACAAACGCTTTGAACAACTAGAGAAACGACATCTTCAACGTCAACGAGATATTGCACGTTATTATAATTTCAATGTACCAAAGTAGAATTAGTAACCAGAATTCTGATCCAGGTCACAATGTAAGCAGAACGCCGGGTAGCAGAACAAGCCCGTCGAGATCAAGTTGTATCGTTTTTGAAAAAACATGCAGAAAAGAAGGTCTGGAGCCAAGCCCGGATTCCTATCTCTTGTTCCCGCTCTCCTTATCAACAAAAGCGCCAGGAGGAGACCCCTCTGACTTCAGGAACGCTTTGTAAAACGTGTTTCGTGTCGAAAATCCCGAAAGCAGACCGATGGCTTCAAGGGTCAGTTCTTTGGTCTTGCCTTCCCGGATCAGCTTTTTGGCATGTTGAACACGCCAAAGGTTTCGGTATTCGTTGAAAGGCTGTCGACGTTCTTCCCGAAAGTAATAAGCAAGGTGATGAGCGGGAAACCCGGTGAGTTTCGCCATGTAAGCCAGATTGCAATCGTTTTGCAAATATGGCTGTAACTTCTCCATACATTCATCCAGGCTGCGCCCGATTTCTTGCAGGTATTCAGCCTCAAAATCTGGTTTTCCCGGTTCTTCCTGAACCCGGGACAACAGTTTGGGACCCTGAACCGGGTTGGGAACCAGTGGTGTAGTGGCAGAGCTGGCTCCAGGGATACTGGGCATCCCGTAAAGGATAGAAGGAAAAAACAGCAGAGAGATAAGCAAACCGGTAAGTCCGATACCTGAAAAGACATGCAGCAATCGAAGGGTAAGGAACAATTTCAGATCTTGGGCAATGTAAGCCTCGGTCATCGCGGTAAGGTGGCTGAAGGTCAGGATGAGGACAAATCCCAACAGCGCTGTCAGCCAGGGGATCATGTAGTGTTGATGGGATAAAACGGTCCTTTTTTTACGGTTTATCAGCCACCGGATGAAGATGACTGAAGACCCAATTGCGTATACTGCTACCAGCACGGGACGGCTGATAAAAACCAGTCTCGGGGGTAACACTGAATAAAGAAGGGAAGCCCTGATATATTTTAAATTTCCAATGTCGGAAGCCAGCATTGCAGCATTTGCCATTTTTTCATTCCAGGGGAGAAACAAGTAAGGAATTACCGAGATCAGGTAGATGAATGCAGGCAGCAGATGCCAAAGATCCGATCTCCGGAGATGGGACTTGTCGGTAAGCACACTTCTGATATACCAGAAAAGCAAGGGGCCGGTTAGGTAAATCAGGATGTCGGAGTGGACAAAGAAGATGGTAAGGATCAGAACGGGATATGAATTTATAAACAAATGAAAGGTCAAAGCATAAATACTGATCAGGAAAAAAAATCCACCCAGATAGTACGTTGGTTTGTATCTTCCGGCATTGAATACAAGCAGAACCACAGAAAGAATGATACCGGCAAGTGAAAGAAATAGAAGCATTTCTGACGGATTTCCAGACAAAGCTACGCAAAGTTTCTTTCAGCAACAACACGAGATCAAACTTTGCCCAAAGGCCTGTCAATCCCCATTTCCCGGACCCGCCAAACAGTTCGTCCACATCCTGTTGATTAAAAAAGTTTCCCTTTTTGATCCTTGACTGGCCATCCTCATTAATTTAAATATAGTCGCTTAAACGGATTAAGCCTTGAATGATTTTTGGATTATTTTTGATTACAAGTTTGAACGTTTCTCGGTCATTACGTTTTAACTGGTCTTGCCAGTTAAATTGCTAGGTATATTTGTCTATTTGCCTGATATCCTTATTGGAAAGTTGAAAAATGTCTGTGTTAAAAACATCACCATAAATCGTATTCTCTATAGAATTGGTCAACTTGTCGATCTCAAGATCAACTAATATTTTTTTCGGTGTTTTCACTTACCAATGGTACGAAATATCTGTCAAAATGTCGTCTGTATAGAGAGAAAAAGTTTCAAGTTTGACGCTTCCATAACGATTGCCGAAGGATCAGCTAGGGAAACAAAGTAATATACCACTGTTAGAACTGATCAAACGTGCGAATGATGATGTAAATGCCGCCGGCTTTTTCGATTTCTGCCTGATATTTTGCCTGGGCGGGGTTCTGTTTGTCGTTGCCACACTTGATTTCGATTTTGACGGATTAGCAGTTGAGGAGATGAGCACACAGAAATAACTCAGAATTCAGTTAAACTGTTTTAAAAACTTATATGATGACATTAAAAGACCATACATACAATCATGTCCGGACTATTTTAATGAATCTGAATAACTTCTTCCTTCATACAGCCTTCTATCTCATAATCATCCATCTCAAAACCCCGGTCTGTAAGGTCCCGGTAATTTTGACCAGATAAAGTCCTGCCGGCAGGGACTCACCATGGAGTAAGACCCCTGTGCCATCCTGTGCAATAGCAGATTTTATGGTCTGAAGACAGGTCCCGGTTGAAGAATAAACGCTTATCTCAACTTCACCTCTCATTGTTGTTGTAAAGGACAACTCCGAGCGGCCGGTGGATGGGTTTGGTATGATTCTTGATTCATTAAGGGCTGCCGCCGGTTCACTTATCCCGAGGGGGCCCAGCTTCCCGTCTATTGATATATTCTGTGCATATATCTCGCCATAGGGATTCGTAGGATCTCCGTTCCTGTTTTCAGACCATGCAACGAAATACTGGTTGTTAAACCTTGAAGCCATCGAACTGAACTTCAAAGGCGTTGTTCCGGAAAGCAGTTCGCTTGCCGGGTTCCATTCAGTTGTTCCGTCATTATCAACCCGTAAGGCCGACAAGGAAACGCTGAGGGTTGTGTCAGGCCCGATAATGTTCAGGAAGGTCTTATTGAAAAAGACCACGACATCCCGGTTTGTCGCATTCAATACATTATTGATCATGAAACTGCTGTCGGGTCCTGAACTGCAGTATGTTTTCCCGGTGTCGCTCCATTGCATTCCCCCGCTCATATTGAATTTCTGAGCTGTAAGCTGATATAAATAGGTGAGTGGTTCTTGTTTCACTTCGCTCCACCAAACGGACAGCTCATCCGTTCCGGGCAGGTAACAGGCCACCGGATAGCGGCGGTCAGTTCCGTAATTTATCGTCGATACTCCGATCCCGTTTTTCTGCCACGCCAGGTTTCCGTCTTTGTCGACATGCTGAACATAAACATTGTTATAATCCGACTGCGTTCTGTCATCGTACCAGGCAATAAACGTACCGCCTGAACCGTCTCTCACAACGCTCCAGTCGGGGCTGTCGGGAAGGGTTAAAGCAAGTGTGTCCAGGTCGCAGATGGCTGCATTGGCTGGCCATACTGCTATCCCGTTGTCGTCATAACGCTGTGAATAAATATATTTATAGGCTACCTCGCCCACAGCGGAATGATGCTCGACGTAACGGGTCCACACCATGATGAAATTATCGTTATCAGTGACTGTGAACTGTGGGAACATATAGGTTGTATCAGGTCCTGTGAATGTCCTCGGCTGGCTCCAGAGTTTTGTTCCGTTATCTGAAAGTTTCATCACCTGCATGGCCATATTGGCCGAACTTGTACCAGAAAAAAGAATATTCCAACCAACTATGATATTGCCTGCGGATGTCAGGATTGCATTCGGGGAATAGCTGCTGCAGTTAGTGTTGTAAGCCAGTCTTATCCCGTCGGCACCCCATCTCATTTGTCCGGAAGGGGTTACAGAATAACCGAATACCTGGCTGAAAGTGGTATCACGCTTGTCCTCGAGGAAAATAACTGCATTTCCTGACGTGTCTACCAGGAGGGAGTAATCAGAAAGCCAGGTGCGGGTGGGATGCCTGCTGACCAGGATCCCGCTGTCGCCCCACATCCTGTAACCGTTCGTATCAATACGCTGAAGCCGCAGCTCAAACCGGTCTGTGCTATCCTGAATATTGACCCAGTATGAGATGTAGCATTGGTTGTGGCCGTCGGTGGCGGTCTTGGACTGTATGCAATTATGACCGATATCGGCGATCAGTGTGTTGGCCATGGGATTGTTGGTCCATTGGGAAAAAACTGCCAGCGGGAGCAGTACTGTCAAAGCAAGATTGAAAATGGTCTTCATAATATTGAGATTTTATGTTTAAGTAAAAACCGAGGGATAATCCTGCATCCCATCTTATCTTTTTATCTGCACAATTATCTTCATTCCTGTCTGCGGATGTCATTATGAACCTCCCTTACGGATCAGTTTCAGGGAATGAACCTTTCCCCCTGCCTCTATCCTGCAAAGCAGTATTCCCGCAGGAAGCATACTGCCGTCAACGCTTATAATATGGCCCCCCTGATCCATAGATGAGTTGGCAAGGCTGAAAACCAGATCACCCATGGGCCCATATATATCCACCTTTACCTGTGAGGTTCGTTTCAGGCAAAATTGAATGTTGGTATTTGCCTGAAAAGGATTCGGATAGCAGATCACATCAGCCACATCGGCTCCGGATTCCTCATCTGTAACCGAGTTAATCCCGAGCCCTTTACCCCCCGATTCCCTGTACCTTGCCATGAACTCCTGGTAATAAAGGTTGTTAATGCCCGCATCATGGATGACCAGCATATTTTCATCGTTCCCCTGCTGAGCCGGAAGTTCCCAGTTAAAAGAGCCTGTGGTCAAGATCTTTTCTCCGGCCGTGGTATCGGCGTTTATCAGGGAATATTTGTGATGGATCAGGCCGGGAAGGGTATCAATAAAAACATTAGCATGCGGATCCCATGATCCTGTTACCGCCTCTCCTTTCATACGTGGATATGCCGAGCCTTTTTTTATCGAGCAGGAGGAGTCGAAGACCCCGCTGACTTTAATGCCTCTCATGAAGGCTTCATGCAGGGCGGATTCAACGGACGGGAAGACGAACTTGAGCATGGAGAAACATATACTTTTCACCGGTTTGGTGCTGATCAGGCTTACCAGGGTGTCGGCAATGCTGTCGGTGGGAGCGAAATACACCTCCATGGGGATTCCTCCTATATTCAGGATATGGGCCAGTTCGCCTTTCTTTTCGGTCCCGAACCTTGACCTTGAGATATCCGGGTTGTCAAAATGCGATCCCCACATCTCTTCAAATTCACGGGTGTAGACCTCGCATAATGACTGGTCCTGGATGATAATGATATTGTTGCGGTCGCTATGGAACTGTGTATGGGTGACGTTTGTCGAACCCGTCAAAAGGTACTGGTCGGCAGCGCTGGTGTTATGCCGGTGGTCGAAGATCCAGAACTTGTCGTGCATGGTGAATGTCGTGTCAAAATTCCTCGGGACCACCTGTATACCATGGGCAACAAGGGTATCGATATCGGGTGTGAAGGGAGTGTAATCGTAAACGAATCGGATCTTCACCCCCCTCTCTTTTGCCCTGATAAGGCATGCAGCGACAGAATCTTCATCATCGAAAAGCCATGTTGTAATGTCGATGCTGTGGCTTGCCTTGTTGATCTGATCCATGAAGAGTTTCTGGATGTTGGCACTCCCGTTGGCAGGGGTTCCCGTGCTTACCGAGGTATCCACCGTATGATTGAACCAAACACTGACCTTTCCCGAGGATGAGGACTGGGTGATAAAATACCCTGTTGCCGAGTCGCTTCCTCCCGCTGCAACCGATTTAACCATATACCTGTACATGACTGCGGATTGCAGATTCCCGATCTCCATCGAATGTTCCGTGACGAGCGAAGCCAGCCTGGCTGAGTCTGTATAAGCCACCGGCTGTTCGTTCGAGTCGGAGACCATCCTGAAAACCCTTGAATCGGCAGGGATGGAGGTCATCCAATGCAGGGTCACACTGCTCTGTGTGATCGAGTTATAGGTCAATCCGGAGATGTGAGGTAACTGGCCCCTGGCAGGGGAAAATGAGGCAGAGGGAAATATCATTCCTGCCGTCAGAAGGGTTAAAAGTAAAGGCTTCATATCCTGTTGGTCTTATTGTTGGCAAATGCAAGTTTCCTGATTCTCGGCTCAAATTCCTTTTTCCCCGATCCCTTGTATAGCACCTCCAGCCCGTAATGAGAGGAGTTCAGTTCCACCTGTTCCAGCATGGTTTTCAGTCCCTGGCAGTAGGTCGGGTTTCCGTCGGCAAGAGCGATCACTATCATGGGATGCACAATGAACCAAGATGGGAAATTACTGAGGATGTCATCCGCAATAATCAGTAGAATCAATGAAAGAAAAAAGGGAATGACCTGAAATCAGCTAAGGGAAAACCCTGATTGAACCGGCGGCAAGTCTCAGTTGATGGAGTAATACTGGTTCCTGACAGCCCAGGCGATGAGCCCTGCCACATTGCGGACACCGGCTTTGAGAAAGAGGTTGCACCTGTGGGTTTCCACCGTTTTGGTCGAGTTGTGTAGCCTCCCGGATATCTCCTGGGAAGTAAGTCCCTGGCAGATCAGCACCATGATCTCCATCTCGCAGGTGGTCAGTGGACGATTCACTATTGACCTCTCCTCCTATGTTTCGGGGAAGTACATCGTAACCTTGCACCTTGCATCGGGCAGTAAATATAGCAATCGCCTGATTCTTAGCAGGTAAAGCAGATTCTTTCTTAACCGGCAGCTTTTACCCTGAAGTGTTTTTGAATTAATGCCTTTAATTCATCCCTGCTAATGGGTTTTGAAATATAATCATTACAGCCTGACTTTGTCGCCTTTGCCCTGTCGCCTGACAAAGCAAAGGCTGTTTGAGCAATGATGATGACGCTTTTATTGAATTGACGGATTTGCTCGGTAGCTTCTAACCCACTGATATCAGGCATCCTGATATCCATCAGGACCAGGTCCAGGTCGGGATTACTACGGCATTTTTCTATTGTTTCGGCCCCGGTTGCCGCATGTAAAATAACATGGCTGTTTTTGCTGAGTATGTTGGTGATGAGAAAATCCGAGGTTTCATCGTCTTCGGCAATAAGTATTTTCAGGTTGTTAACCTGGGCTGATCCCTCCATTGCCTGAAGAAAATCCGGATTATCGACTTGACCTTGGTTTTGAGTAACGTATGGTATGGTGAAATAAAATTCTGAGCCCTGGCCCTCTACACTTTCAACCTTGATTTTTCCACCCATCATCTCCACATAAGCTTTAGAAATGGATAATCCCAGGCCGGTACCTTCTATGTTTTCGGCAAGCTGCCTGCCACCTTGCCTGAACCGTTCAAAAATAATTTCCTTTTGAGCCCGGTTTATTCCAATGCCGGTATCCTTTACATAAAATTCAAGGAGCCCGTCCCTTTGTACATATCCAAATTCTATGGAGCCTGAATGAGTGAATTTAATGGCATTGTTAACCAGGTTGGTGAGAATGGCAGATAATTTTTCACCATCTGTTTTGATTACAGATTGTATTGATGGCAAGGGGGTTTTACAGGAAAAATGAATCCCTTTCTGATTTGTCTGTTGTTTGAAGAAATTATATGTTTCTTCAATCTTCTCATTGACATTCGTCTCTGAAAAGCTTGCTCCCATTTGACCGGCTTCTATTTTCGAGATGTCAATAATATCATTGATAATGCCCAGCAAGCGGGTTCCGCTTCTCTGGATAATGTCGATGTACTTTTTCTGTTCCTCACCCGATAATTTTGGTTCTTTAAGCAATTCGGCAAATCCCAGAACGCCGTTCATGGGTGTTCTGATTTCATGACTCATATTGGCGAGGAAGGCAGATTTAAGATGGTCGCTTTCTTCGGCATGTTCTTTGGCTATGAGCAATTCCTGTTCAGCTTGCTTACGTTCGGTAATATCCACTGCAGTTATCAGGCAGTTATCTTTCCTGTTTTCGGCGATGCCCGAAAGGTGAAGATAAACCGGCAGATTAAGGCCCGGTAAAAGGGTTATTTCACAGGTTTCGGTGGTTTGGCCGAAAAACACTTTTTGGAGAAAGAAACTGAAGACTGGTTTTGACAAGTCAGAAATAAAGAAGCCGAACGGATGATTTATTAAATTTTGTCGATCTTTTCCCAACATTTGAGCGGCCTTCAGGTTTAACTCAATGATTTCACCTCTTTGTGAAAGTGTAAAGTAACCGGAAGGCGCAAAATCGTATAATTCAGCATATTTGTCAACAGAAAGTTCGGCCTGTTCTTTTGCCAGCCTTAGCTCCTCATTCTGCAATTCCAGCTCTATCTGGTGCACTTCCAGTTCATGAATAAGTTTCAGGGTGTCGTTATGAGAAAACTGCTGATTTGTTTCAACGGACTTTTTGTTCAGCAAAAACTCTGCTTTTTGGCGTAAACTATCTGCTTCCTGTTTTTCTCCTTTTTTCATAGGCTATGGCATTTGGCTCTATTTCTTTGTTCGTTCGGTGATGTCGCGGATAAAACACTGTATCACTTTGATATTTGCGGCTAAATACACATTACTGATGAACTCAACATTGATCTTTTGGCCGTGGGCTGTCTCCAGCGGCAGATTTTCATAACGTACAATTTCCTTCTGCTGCAATTCCGAGAATTTATCTTTATTCGCAACGATATCTTTGAGAAATCCTATTTCCCAAATCGCTTTTTCAAGGAATTGACCTTTTGAGTAAGCCAGCAGATCAATTAAGAACGGATTCACGTCTTTGATTTTCCCTGTTTCGGCATCAAGGATAAGTATCCCGTCCTTGGCAGATTCAAAAAGACGGCGGTAGCGGGTTTCAGAAATGGTCATTGCCTGCTCGGCCAGCTTGGCCATAGTAATGTCGGTAAATGTAATGACCAATCCGTCGATACGGTCGTCGAGGGTGCGGTAAGGCATTATCCTTACATTGAACCACCTGTGCTTATGGGTTGTGATAGCCGTTTCAATAGATACCAGGTTTCTTAGCACCTGCCGTGCATGCTTGTCAATTTCGGGGTATTCCAGCTCGGTAACCAGGTCGGTAAACGGCCGGCCGATATCAGTTGGGCGCAATTTAATGATATTGGAAACCTGGTCGGTAAACCTGCGGATATTCAGGTCCCTGTCGAGGAAAAGAGTTGCTATCTCGGTGCTGTTGAGAAGGTTTTTCATGTCGTCGTTGGCCCGCAAGTAATCGCTTACCTTGCTCTGAAGTTCTATATTAATGGTTTGCAACTCTTCGTTCAGGCTTTGCATCTCTTCCTTCGAAGTCGTAAGTTCCTCATTGGTTGACTGTAATTCTTCGTTGGTCGACTGCAGTTCTTCGTTGGTCGATTTCAGTTCCTCCTGGGATGTCTGCATTTCTTCGCGGGTGCTTTGCAGGTCTTCATAGCTTCGCTGAAGTTCAATCTCAAGGTCCTTCTGCCTGCCCGATGTCCTGAGTTTTCCTTTTTTAGACCCCGGGTCATTATGCTCAACAGAAACGGGAAGATCCGTAAATATTATAATAATCATGCCTCTGATGGAATCAGGGTTTTCAATACGCTGAACCGTAACATCCGCAAAATGAGTTCCGCCATTGCTGCCTACAATAACATTGCGTATAACAATCGGGTCGAAATTTTGCAAAGCTTTGCGCAAGGCTACAGGCAATACATCGCGTAATCCTGAACGCGCCATGGCATAGATGTTCCAGGTTGCCTTGCCGGCAACCGGTTCAAGGTATTTCCCTATACGGCCGGTCATGTATAGTATGTCGCCTGTGCTGTTGATAAGTACGCTGGCAGGGGAGAAACGTTGCAGTAAAAGCTGATCGGTAAGAACCTGGATGTTTTCCGCTGGTTTTTCCGATGTTTTGATACTGGGTGTTGGTGTTTTTTTATGGTGAAAGGAGCTTGGGAAATCAATCAGTTCCGATGCCCGGAATGTTCCCGAGCGTTTGAAAATTTTCAGCTTGGCATCTACATCCTCAAACCCTTCTTTAAAGGTCCCCAATGTTTCGGCGCTGCCAAGTACCATGATACCCCCCGGATTAAGACTGTAGTTAAACAGGGCTATCACTTTCTTTTGTAATTCGGACTCCATATAAATGAGCATGTTGCGGCAGGTGAGTATATTGAGCTTGGTAAAGGGAGGGTCCTTGATCACATTCTGGTTTGCAAACACAACCATTTCACGTATGGCAGTACTGAGCCGGAAACCTTCAGGTTCAATGGTGAAAAACTTAGTTAATCTCTCGGGTGATACATCCGCAGTAATATTTGAAGAGAACAGACCTTTGCGCGCTTTCTCAATGGCATCAAGGTCCAGGTCGGTGGCAAATATTTGTAACGATAAGCTTTTGTGATTCTTGATTTTATCCATCGCTTCTTTAAACACAATCGCCAGGGAATAGGCTTCTTCACCGGTGGAGCATCCCGTCACCCAGGCACGCAATACATAGCCATGGGGTAATTCTTCAAACAATGCAGGCAGTACATTCAGTTTGAGCATTTCCCAAACTGCAGCATCCCTGAAAAAACTGGTGACGCCTATAAGCAACTCTTTGAAGAGGATTTCAACCTCTTTGGGATTTTCCTGTAAAAAACGTACATAGTTTGCGATCTTGTCGATCTGGTGAACGCCTTTTCGCCTTTCAACACGGCGGAACAGGGTATTTTTCTTGTATAGCGAGAAGTCATGGCCTGATTCTTCGCGAAGCAGGATGATGATTTTATCGAGGTTGCTTTGGTTTTTACTGTCAATATCGGGATCGGATTTAACCGGCGGAATAAATTTAAGGTAAGCTATCAGTTTGGACGGCAATTCATCGGCAGGCGCCACAATATCGGCAATTACTGCTTCGGTAGCGCTTCGGGGCATACCGTCAAATTTGGCCGATGCAGGATCCTGTACCAGCACGATGCCGTTTTGTTCCTTGATTGCTTTCAGGCCCAGGCTGCCATCGGAGCCCATCCCCGAAAGAATAACCCCTATACTCTTCTCCTGCATGTCAATAGCCAGGGACCTGAAGAATATGTCGACCGGCAGGCGTAAGCCCCGGGATTCGACCGGATCGAACAAATTCAAGGCGCCATTAAGTATCGACAGGCTCTTATTGGGAGGTATTACATAAACGCAGTTCGGCTTCACTTTTAAGCAATCGCTTGCCTGACATACTTTCATAGGAGTAATCCGTTGCAACAGTTCAGGCATAATGCCAACGTGGTTTGGGTCGAGGTGCTGAATGACCACGAAAGCCATTCCACTGTCGCTGGGCATATTACCGAAAAATTGCTCCAATGCTTCCAGCCCGCCTGCCGAGGCTCCGATACCTACAATGGGAAACTGCCCGGGATCAGGCTCTGATGATTTGGGCTTCCTGGTGTTCATGAAAAACGGGATTAAGGATTTCTGATGAGAGAATGGCTTGTATCCTGTAAAGATAACTTATAAATCAACGGGTTCCTAATCTTTTTCGCCGATTGTAAAAACAGAACAAGACTGGAATACTATAAATTGTGATTCCCGGAAAGAGAATGACCGCCTGCTTGGTTCTGTTCATTTTTTGTATTTTCGCCCCATGAAGAAATTTACTATAATTTCAGGTTCTTTAAGAAATGACTGTGGGTTTCGCCTGATTACCAATTTGTTTTTAATCCCGCCTACAACCAAGACAGGGGCCCGGTTAATGTTTTTGGGATACGAATACATTTTGGAGATTTAAGAGAACCTATACATTGAAGGAGGCCGTTGGTAAAGTCCAATGAGGGAAGCTGGGGGTAAAGGCTTTAAAATTTCAGTACGGAAAGGCTTTTTGTGAGTGAGGACCCGAATGAGGAATGGGGGACCTGTTCTTTCAGTTTCATTTTCAGGGAAGCCGAGCGTACGTCCTTGATGATAAAATCGGACAGCTCTTTGAGGCTGGCTTTCCCGCTGGTTTCTTTTAACTTATTCAGCAAGGCAAGTGTGAATAAGCCATGCCCGGCTTCCTTGTTTGACCAGGCTTTTTGAGTTGGAGCTGCCGCTGCCATGAAAACCGCATTGGCGGGAACATTCGGGTAGTTCAGCTGGATTTTCTGCAATCTGGCTTTTGCCGGTTTTGGTTTCAGGGCATCAAACTGGAAAGAACATTCGAGCAGGATGCTGATTCGCCTCGAAGCATCCTCCTGCAGCATTTTATAAAGGTCGCTTATCCTGACAATGAATTTCGGGTCGTCGTTTTCAATGTCGACCGGTAAAATGTAAGGTTCAAGGGTTTTCTCATCGATCAGCCCATAACCGGCATAATAAAAAATCAGCTCAGCATTTCCATCCACTCCCTTGGAATAAGATGAGAGTTTGATGAGTTCCCTTCGTATTTCGAAAGACTTTGCATTGATGGTCATACTCACATTTTTTGCAGGTATGCCCAGTGTGTGGATGGCATATTCCCTGAAAACCCTGGCATCGCGGGCATGATAATCAACAGAATCGAAGAAACACCGGGCTGTTTGCATGGGGCTGTATGCATCATTGGCAATGATCAGAACATAAGTGTTCTTCCGTTCAGCGGCCATGTCGGGGATATCCCGGTCGGCATCGCAAAAGGCTTCAAATTCAACTTGTTTGGCCGAAGCGGTCAATTGCTTCCCGGTCTTATAGAAATAGATGAAACGCAAAAGTGTATCGGCAATGATCTGGGAGGCATTTGCATAAACTTTTTCATCGGCCAGTTCGAGAGAAGTACTTCCTCCTTTTATTCTGCGGATGTCATTTGAATAAATGAGCCTACCTTTGTTCTTGTCATAAACGCTCAGGCTGGCATCCAGGCAGGCAAAGAAAAAATAGGGAGTCTGGCCGTTAAAGTATGAATTGCATTTTACCCTGATAACAAGATCGGCTTTGCTGCTGTCGGGCGAGGGGTGGAAATTGTTTTCGGAGAGTTCCCTGCCGATCTTCATCTGAACGACAGGAGGAGTCGCCCCCCTGGTCCAGTGAAACTCTGATCCTGATATATAAAAGCTTGACTGGGCCGATGTCCGGTTAAGAGCGGATGCCATCTGCAGGATAAACAGTGTGCCAAACGTATGCAATAAACATTTCCTTACCTTATTCCTCACGATCTTTCGGTCTGAAACGACAAATAATCTTTAATTAGCGGAATTTCGGTCTTCAATATGCCGTACCTGAGCAAATGTGCAACATCTTCATCAAATGCATCCATGAATTCCGTTTCGGTGAACTGCTTTAATGAGAGGCTTTGAGTATAATATTCAAGCGCGGCTTTTCTCTCACCCTTGCATAAAAACACATGTCCGGCGTTCATGTAATCGTAGGCCGAAGGCTTTTCCGACAGGGCCAGCAGTTCCCTGTAACCTGATTCTGCCTGGCTGAGTTTTCCTGTAACAAAGTCACAGTATGCCGCGGGCCTCAGATATTTCAGGTTGTTTGGGGAATAAAAAAGAAGCTGGGCATAAACCTGGGAAGCTTTCTCATAATCCCTCAGGTTCAGATAGCATTGGGCAAGCTGGGTCTGCACCGACTGGTCGCCAGGCTGCAGTTCCATGGCTTCTTTGAAATATCCCAATGCACTCTGAAAGTCCTTCAGGTGGATATAGCACCATGCAAGTTTCTTAAGTATCCATAAATGGTCGGAATCGAAAAGTTCAGCCTTTTTATAATATTCCACAGCTTTCCTGTACCTGCCCGATTTCTGGTAACTGAATGCGATCTTCTCGTAGAATTCTCCCGAGGGCTTCCCTTTGCTGCAGAGGTATTCATAAAGATCGATTGCCTCATAATAATGGCATTTCTCGAAATAAAATTCAGCCAGTTTCAAACTGAATTTTTCCTGTTCGAAAAAAGTCCTGTAAAAATAAAGGTCCCCGAATGAGATCTTTCTTCTGAAAATATCCTCAAATTCACCCCGGTTTGGGAAGAGTTTAAAGAACCTGTATAGGTCCTGTATATATTGTATGATGATGGCATTTTCCCCTATGGACTGATCCAGCATCTGTTCCTCCGTGGCCATTTCCTTCATCTGGGCCAGTTCAGCTTCGAAATTTGTAACGATGAGGTTGCGTTGCTGAACCGGAATAGCCTGGAAATTCAGTACAAAAGAGTATTTGTCGGAATTACAGATATAAAAAGCATGCTCTAAGCTGTCGAACAACCTCCTGTTCAGGTCGTCATTCCCGGGAAACAGCTTACCTGCTTCGGGATTCTGCCTGTAAAAAGGAAGGAACCAGTTGCACATCCTGTTAAAAAAGTCGAAACGTTTAAGCATCTGGAAGGTGCTCATGAAAACATCCCCGCCTTCCATCTGCATTTTGGAAAATTTCTCGATCTTCTCAAACAGACCGGGAACCTCATCAACCATTCCTTTCCATCCCGGGTTCTTCCCTTCCATATCGGTTTCATCGGCCTGGTCGCCAAGTTGAAGTTTGTCTTCAATCCTGGGCATCATTTTTTTCATATCGGGGAGCACTTCTTCCTCAAACTCCCTGTTGATCTTTTCGGTTTCCCTTGCCATGAGGAATTGAAGAAGGATGATCTCGACGTTTTTCATGACATCCTGGTCACTGCTCAGGGAATACAGCTTTTCTATCAGTTCGGGATAGTTCCTGATCCTGCGATCGTATTTGATAAGTCCAAGCACCAGGCCAACAAGTGCCCTCTGGCAAACATGTTTTTCGCCGGCCTCGGTAAATTCGATCAGGAGAACGAATTTCTGAGGGTCAAAATAATTCAGCAGGCTCAGGGTGAGGGTGCTTACAACAAGAGATTTTTCATGCCATTCAATGGTTCCCGAACGGTTGATCCTCCTAGCGAGGTTTATATGATGGTCTTTGATCTTTTCGGTGAGCCAGATCAGTTTAAATAATTTATCGAGCATTTCAGCAGGCAGGGCTTCGGAGGGCTCTTCAGACATATTACCTGCGGTATCGATGAGCTTATTCACCTCGCGATGAAGAAAGATGTCTTCAATGGCGGCAATGATCTGTTCAGGGTCTTGGCCCAGATCCTGTAAGAGGTTCTGCTTCTCACTGTAATGAAAAGGTAAAAGCGGTTCCCTCATGCTCTGCTGCAGTTCATCGGTTAAGGACAAAAGGGATATGGCAAGGCTCTTCAGTATTGTTTCCTGCTGGGGATCCTTATACCCTTCAAACGCATAGCGGAGCAGGGTCCTGTAATTGTCGCCCAGGGTTTCGAGCTGGTAAAAGAATTCCTGTTTGTTTGAAAAACGAATCCATTGCGATAAATCATCGAGAGCCGATTTGAAGTGGCTCTCATAAATGGCTTCCACAACCTTGCGGTAACGCTGTTCTATATCATTGCGGGATAAAGTGATCATAATCAGAATCTCACCCCGGTAGTAAAGACAACAGACTGGAGCTGGTCGCTCTGGCCTCCGTGGAACACATAATAGCCCTCGGGTGCAAACAAATGCCGGTATTCTATGCGGATATACCCGATGTTAACGGGTTTGTACTCGAACCCCACGGTAAAGCCCTGCACATTTAGTCCGCGCCATTGATTGTTATAAAAAAGAGGTTCGGAGAGAAACCCGTCGTAATCGTTAAAGAATTCATATCTTCCCGAGACCGAATACTTTTTAAGGAAGGTATATTTTGCCTCGACCATTCCCGAAAACATAGTTGCTGTTTTCATTGTATCGGGTTTCATTCCGCTGTTGGTCTGGGCAGCAAAGTCAAGCTGCCCGGTGAGGAAGAGCTGGTCGAGGGGGTTGTACCTGACAATGAGATTATTATATAAAATATTATTGTCGATCTCGGCATCGACTAAAGCCTGGTTGCCGAAGAAATTGTTGTAATTAATGGTAAGCCCGGGTATTGGAACGTAATACACAAACATGAGGCCAGCCATATGGGTATTCTTTGCGTATGCCAGCGAATACGGATTACCTAACATGATGCCTCCCCAGAATTTTTCAGAAGCGTTCCAGGTTAGTTTGACACCAAGTACACTCCCGGGCTCATAATATCCACCCACTGAAACAGTGCTGAGATAGTTGAGCACAGGCCAGGAGGATTCAATCCCGACAGGATTAAGGAAAAATCCGAAATCAAGCCAGATCTTCTTACTAAGCCGGAACCCGAAATTCGCCTGCCGGAGGTTTTTAATGAACTGGGCCTGGGGTGCGGCCAGCAGGTTTGGAGCATCGCCGAACTGAATGGCCAGTTTCCCCCTGACCCAATCGGCGGTATAACTTATTTCGAGAGCGGCCACGTTAAGCCTGATCTGGTTCTGAATAGGGCAGTTGCTTGAATAAGGTACCACGTTGGAAGTGTCATTCTTGCTCTTCAGGGTGCCATTATAATAGGCATCAACATAAAAGCCAAAAGTGAAATGCTTAAGCCTCCTGAACATCTCTGTTTTCATGTCGTCGGTAAGGCTGTCCATCTTACTCTGGGCTGCAAGCGGCATGGATAATGCCATCAGTGAGAGCAATAGGAATATGGTGTTTTTGTGCCTGTTGAAAGCGATAAGCATAAGAGTATTATGTTAAGGTTTTATTTCCATCCTCCTCCAAGAGCAAGGTAAAGGTTCACAAGACTTTGAAGTGAAGTAAGCTGGGCCTGTGAAAGCTGGATCTCGGCCTGGTAAAGCAGCCTCTGGGCATTAATAACATCCAGGTAACTGGCATACCCTGCATTATACAGCTGGTTTGAAAGATCGAAGGCGGTTTGTGCCGCAGTCTGAAGGATCATCTGCTGGTTTACCATCTGGTGTTCTTTGTCAACAGAAAGTATCCCGTCGGAGACCTCGCTGATCGCGTTATAAATGGATTTCTGGTAAGTTGCCAGTATTTCCTCATGGTATGCCTGGGCTTTGTGAAGGTTCGCCCTGAGCTTACCCCATCCGAATATGGGAGCTACAAGTCCGCCAACAGCTGATCCGATAAAGCCTGCTCCCAGGGTGGAATATCCTGCCGATGCGTTGATGCTGATGGTAGGCATCATCATTCCCCTGGCAACACCGATCTGTGCATTGGCCGAAACAAGCTGTTGCTCGGCGGCCATAAGGTCGGGCCTGCGCACTATGAGGCGGGAAGGGATGCCTGCTTTGGGGACAATATTTGTATCGACCTGGGCCAGCAAGGGCTGCCCCGATTTCACTTCACCGGGAAGATCGCCCAGCAGGAGCCTGATTGCATTTTCCTGCATTCCTACGGCTCTTTCCAGGGCCGGGATCTGGGTTTTAACTGTCGCCAGTTCGGCTTCAGCCTGTGCTACCACAAGCCCGGAGGCGGTTCCAGCGATGAGTTTGGCTTTAACCAGGGCAAGGGCCTCCTCACGGATTTTTACATTTTCCCTGGTTATCCTGAGTTCGTCCCTGTATTCAAGCAGGCTGTAGTATCCTGTAGCAATACTCGATATCAGGTTAATCGTTGTAGCCTGCTGGTAGGCTTCCTGTGAAAGCAGCTGGGCCCTGGCCGATTCCTTGGCACGCCTGAGTTTTCCCCAGATATCGAGTTCCCAGCTCAGGTTCCCTACCAGGTTTGCATCCTTATATTCAGCCGTTCCGCCCGAAGGGATCTGGCTGCTCTGGTAAAGAGCGGCTCCCTGTGCGCCTATAGATGGGAATAATTCAGCCCGGGTGGCTTTGAACTGCGCCCTTGCTTCGTTAACCCTGGCAAACGCGATGCGGAGGTCAAAATTGGCCTGAAGTCCCTTTTTTATCAGGTTCTGCAGCACGGTGTCCCTGAACAGCTTAGTCCATGATGTATCGGCGAATGACAAGGTGTCGGCCTGGTTTGAAAACCTGTATTGCTTGCCCAGGTTTGTTTGCGGTCTTTTATAATTCGGGCCGATTTTACAGCCGCTGATGCTGCTTAAAACGATTGCGGCCAATAAAAGGGCCAGGTATTTCTTTGAGATCATATCAGATATTTAAGTATGATTTGATTTTACTTTTTACCGGCAATTTCTTCGTCAGAAGCAGGTTTCTTTTTCTTGATCTTTTCATCCAGTTTTTCGAAAATTACATACAGCGTTGGAACAACGAGCACTCCGCAGCAGGTGGCCATTAACATGCCTCCGAAAACGGAAGTTCCCAGAGCGTGGCGGCTGTTTGCTCCTGCCCCTGCAGCGATGACCAGGGGAACCACCCCGAGAATAAAGGCAAACGATGTCATAAGTATAGGCCTGAAACGCAGCCTGGCTCCTGCTACGGTTGCTTCAAGCAATTCCATCCCGCCTTCATATTTTTGCTTGGCAAACTCTACGATCAGGATGGCGTTTTTTGCAACCAAACCGATCAGCATGATAAGTCCGATCTGTGCAAAAATGTTGTTCTGGAGACCGCGTACCCACTGAAGACCAAAGGCCCCGAATATCCCGAACGGGAGGGCCAGCAGGATGGGCAGGGGAAGCAGCCAGCTCTCATACTGGGCGCAGAGGAGTAAATAAACAAACACGAAGCACATGGCAAAAATAAACGGGGCCTGGCCTCCCGAAATTAGCTCCTCCCTTGTATTCCCCGAGTATTCGTATCCGAATCCGTAAGGTAGCGTTTTTGCAGCAACTTCCTGCACAGCCTCAATGGCCTGCCCTGAGGAATAAGAGGGAGCCGGGCTCGCAGTCATATCCGAAGAACTAAATAGGTTAAACCGCTTAACAATATCGGGGCCCGAAACTGCTTTGATGGTAAGTAAAGTTCCCAGGGGAACCATTCCGCCTTCCATATTTCTCACATAAATCTTCAGGAGATCTTCGGGGTTTGCCCTGAATTTACCATCGGCCTGAATGATCACACGGTAGGATTTGCCGAATTTGTTAAAGTCATTTACGTAATAACTTCCAAACATTGCCTGTAGAGCCCCGTAAATGTCACTGACCGAAACTCCCATCTTCTTGGCTTTATCATTGTCAAGGTTGATGAAAAACTGGGGAACGTCATTACGGGTGGATGTGAATACCGAGGATATTTCCTTCCTTTTGTTCATCTCACCCACAAATGCGCCTGTAACCTGGGCGAGTTTTGCCGATCCCGATCCTGTTTTATCCTCAATCTGGAATTCCAGTCCGCCGGTTTTACCAAGCCCGGGAATTGCAGGCGGATTGAAGGCCATACAGACCCCGCCCGGAATATGCATCATTTTGGCCTGTACATCGGTAATGATCTGATCGGCCGATCTGGTTCTTTTATCCCATGGAACAAGATTGATAAATGCCATAGCATTGGTCGTGTTAACCGAGTTGTCGAGGATGCTGTAACCGGGTACTATCAGGTAATATTTCACACCTTCGGTTTTGGCCAGGATAGCCTCAACCTGTTGCATCACCTTGTCGGTACGTTCCAGGGAGGCTGCTTTGGGAGTGGCAGCATTGATAAAGAAATATCCCTGGTCTTCTGAAGGTATAAACCCTGTAGGCAGGGATTTCATGATAAATATCATCAGCACCGAAACAAGGATCAGAAACATCACAGGCCTGGAAGTATGGTGCAGGAAGTTCATCACAAGTTTGCTGTAACCTTCCACTGTTTTTTCAAAGCCGTTGTTGAAACCGTTGAAGAATTTTCCTATGAGTCCCTTCTTTTGGGTTGTAGGCCTTAAAATGATCGCGCATAAGGCAGGGCTGAGGATGAGGGCAAGAACTGCCGAGATTAAAATGGAAGCGATCAGGGTAAGCGCAAACTGCCGGTACATAACACCCGTAGTCCCTCCGAGGAAGGTTACCGGCACGAAAACCGCGCAAAGCACGAGTGTAATAGTAATAATTGCACCGGTTATTTCTTTCATGGTTTCCTGTGCCGCCTCAAGAGGCTTCATATTATGGTGGTCGATTTTCTCCTGGATAGCCTCCAGCACCACAATGGCATCGTCAACGACTATTCCTATGGCAAGGACCAGTGCAAACAGTGTAAGCAGGTTGATCGAAAAGTGGAAGAAAGTGAATGCCGCAAGTGCTCCTACAAGAGAAATGGGAACGGTAATAGCCGGAATCAGGGTTGCCCTCCAGTCCTGCAGGAAAATGAACACAACAACGAATACCAGTATAAATGCTTCGATCAGTGTCTTGATGACTTCGTCGATGGATGCGCTTACAAAAGCCGTTGTGTCAAGGGCAACCTGGTAGGTGATCCCTCTCGGGAACTCCTTCGACAGTTCATCCAGTGCCTTATCACAGGCTTTTTTTACAGCCAGGGAGTTTGATCCGGGCGACTGGTAAACCGCGACTGCCGGGGCGGTCTTGCCATTGAGCCTGGAATATGAGTCATAAGTTTTCAACCCGAGTTCCGACCTCCCGATATCCCTGATACGGATGAATGATCCGTCGGGGTTCGATTTGATGACAATATTGTCGAACTCCTTTTCTTCGGTAAAACGACCTCTTACACGAACAACATAACTGACCTGCTGCCCGCTGGCTGCAGGGTTCTTCCCGATCTGTCCGGGTGCGGATTCCAGGTTCTGGTCCTTGATTGCTTTCTCAACATCCTGTGCGGTAATTCCAAGACCTGCCATCCGTTCGGGGTTCAGCCAGATTCGCATTGAATAGTCGTCACCTCCGAAAAGCTGAACGTCACCGACCCCGTTGATACGCTTCAGAACGTTCACAATATTTATATTACAGTAGTTCGACAGGAACTTGGTGTCATAGGCGGTATCGGAAGAACTAAGGGTGTATAATGCAAGGATGGCCGGGTTCTTCTTCATGATGATAACCCCGCTTTGGTTAACTTCCTGGGGGAGGACGTTAAAAGCACGCTGAGCCCTGTTCTGAACGTTTACGGTGGCCATGTCAGGGTCGGTGCCTACCTCGAAATAAACAGTGATCAGGCAGGATCCGTCGTTGGCGCATTGTGACTGCATATAAATCATGTTGTCAACACCGTTGATCTGCTCCTCGAGCGGGACTGCAGTCGTTTTTTGAACCACTTCGGCACTTGCACCGGGATAGTAAGCCGTGACTGTGACCGTTGGAGGCACCACGTCGGGATATTGGGAAATAGGCAAGGTAAACATGGCCAGGATCCCGACCAGCGTAATCAGGATCGCGATAACCGAAGCTAATATCGGGCGTGTGATAAAACTCTGGAGCATATTATATGGGGGTTAATTGGATTTGAATATCGAATATTGATTGACTGATTATAATGCTCCCGGCCCGGGTAATGTTAAAGTGTCGGGTACCATTGCGGGTTTTATCGACATGCCTTCCTGGAATTTCTGGAATCCTTCAAGCATGATCATTGATCCGGGTTTTAACCCGGCATTGACCACGATCTTGTTCTCGAAACTGCGGCCGATAGCTACCGGCACACGGTTAACCTTATTGTCTTTGCCGACTTCAAAAGCGAAATATTTTCCCTGCACAATCGTCAGGGAACTCTGGGGAACGATTACTGTGCTGTCCCTCTCGGCCAGTACAAGCTGAACCTGGCAATAATTGCCGGGCTTGATTATATGTTCGGGGTTGGATACTTTGGCCCTTAATGCAATGGTCCCTGTTGTTGGATTGATATTCCTGTCGATAAAATCTATTTCGCCGGGGATGGGATATTTTCTTTTATCGGCCAGGGTAAGATAGACCTTGATCGGGCCGTTGCCCTTGATCTGTTGTTTATGGGCCGAATAATATCTCATGATAGCGAGATAATCCGTTTCGTTCATCTGGAAGTTGACATACATTGGATCGATCGCCGAAACAGTAGCAAGTAAAGTGCTTTCGCCCCTTCCGACCAGGTTTCCCGGCCTCACCTGTACCGACCCGATATAGCCCGTAATGGGGGAATCCATATCGGTGTATGAAAGATTAAGACTGGCCTGCTCAAGGTCGGCTTTGGAACTTGCGACTGCAGCTCTGGTTTGTTTCTCGGTGGTGACTGCAACATCGTAGTCGTTCTGGCTGATGGCATTGGTTGCCAGCAGTGGTTTTAACCTGGCCACATCCAGTTTTGCCTTCTCCCAGGCTGCGGTCTTACTGTCAAGATCGGCTTTGGAATAATCCAGGGTGTTCTTATACTGGTCTTTCTCTATAGTGAAAAGTTTCTGACCTTTATTCACGATGCTTCCTTCTTCGAAAGACCAATTCATGAGATACCCTTCCACACGGGCACGGATGTCGACTGTGGGAATACCTTCAGCCTGGCCGACCATATCAAGGAAAATCGGGACAGTGCTTCCTTTCAGCTGCATAACTTTGAACTCAGGTGCCTCAACCGGCCCTTTCTCTTTTGATTTGCATGCAGGGCATGTTGCAATGATGATTGCTGCCACGAGCCATATCAGCCGGCCGACGTATTTCTCTCTCATAGTAAGAATGTTTGATTGTTCATTCTCAAAATTAGCAATAAAGTTTATTCAAAAACAAATAAACTTTGTTTACTAAGCTATTTTTTAATTTTGCGGCAGAATTAAGTATCCCGGATGAATAAGCGTTTTCTTTTGTTGATTGCCCTTGCTTTACTTTTAATGGCTTCAGGGCCTGCATATTCACAGCAGGCATTCAGGCATTCGGCAAGCCGCCAAACCTGGAGGCTGCCTTATACGGGATATTTCCCCCAGAAAACCAACTTCGGCAACGATATACTTGAAGAACTTGCCAGGGATCTTCTGAAACCTCCGCAATTCGTAAACCTTGCTGTAAACTTTACCGATGAGATCCTGCTCCGGAGTGAACAGCCTTCTTACTGGACAGCTATTGTTAACTTTTCGGATTTCAGACTGTCGGGATACTGTCAGTACCGTTCTTTTCCGATGAGCGATGTACTGTTGCCATCAGGATTCAGGTTCGCACTCAGGTTCTCAACAAAACTCGACACCGGCAATTTGACAGTACGCGAATTTAACGCGAAAGATCCGCTAAAAGGAAATGCTTTGACCTTCAGGGTTAACGGGCTCCCCATGGATACCGCAGTGGATACCCTTATTGCAGGAAATTTTTCTTTTGACTATTCCGAAACCTGCTGGCAAAAATTTTATGCCAAAAAGAACCTGGTCGATGATTATTATGCTTCTGCGGCCATGATTGACAGTCTTGATACCGAAGTGCAAAACAGGGATATGAGGGATCCCCCGCAACTGCCTTTCAATTATATAAGGCTTTCGGAACTGGTGAGGATACTTGACCTGGTAAACTCCAGGGATTTCGGGAACCGGCTGATAAAAGGGGGAGGGGATCCGAGAAATCTTTCTGAGAAGACCCTGGCCCTTTATAAAATTTCGAGGACCTGCATTTTCAACCTCCGCGAAACATTAGAAAAGTCAGGACCTTTACCAGGCTACGGCTCACTGGATACCATCAGCGATTATTTTATCGAAAGCCTGATGAGGTATATCCGTTTAAGTTCACTAATGGATGATATCCAGGGAATGATATACCCTGATTACCTTAATACCTATTATTCAAAACATGTTTATGACAGCGACAGTGATTTTGTTCAGGCCATGCTTGCCAGGATGTTCCCTGCCGCCCGGCCCGACACTCTCCTTTCGTATGCATCGGAAAGCCTGATGAAGGCATACAAAAAGAAAGCCGCCTCACTGATGAGCTCCAGGAAGTATTCCGATGCGGTCATGCTTATCGAAAATGCCCGCAGCATGGCTGCAGGAAACCCGTATCTAAAAAATCATAACGGATGGGAAGGGATGATGTCAGAGGCAGTTAACGGGATCTACAATTCCTATGCGGGAATTGCTTCGAGCAGCCTTGAAGGGGGGAATACCAGCTTTGCCATGGAATACCTTCAGAAAGCAGAAAAATACAGGGAACAATATCCTGTATTTATTACTTCCGATTCGGTTTACCGAAGGGTTTACCGCGCGATATTTCTCGGGCAGATCGAGAACTGCAGCAGGCTTCTGGGAGAGGGGAATTATTCAGACGCCCTGGAATGCCTGAACAGCTGTGAAGTGACATACCAGGGAAGGGCGTATGAAATTCTTGCTCCCGATATAGGGGAAATGAAAATAAAGGCCAGGAAAGGTTTAATCGAAGGGCTTGCAGCCAGGTGCATGAAGGCGCTCAGGCAAAGCCAGGCCGACAGCGCGCTCTCATTCTTCGACCGGGCATCGGCACAGCGGCAGAATTTGCCGGATGGAAGCCATGACATCAAGGCCATGGATTCCCTTGCACCTTTAATTGCCGTGATCAGGGTAAAAAAGATCAATTCAATTGCAGCCGCATATTTCCGCCAGCGGCAGTTCTCAAGAGCTATTCTGCAGTTTGAGCAGGCAGGGAAAATAGCCTCGGCGTATTCAATTGCTGAAGATACTTTCAGCGACTCCCCGTATCACCAATCCTATAAACAATGGCTTCTTGACCGTATATCGCGGGAACAGCAGCTGATATGGAACAACAAATCCGATTCGGCCGGCGGATTTTTAAAGCTGGCAGCGGAAACTGCAAGGAGCAAGGGACTGGAAAGTGATCCTGATATTATAAAGGCATTGGCATTATACAGCTCAAAGATCGGCAGCCACAACTGCGAACTGATGGAGGACAGCCTCGAATTATATAACATAAGGGCCGGCAGGTGTTTCGCCATCCATAACTTTAACCGGGGTGTCATGGTACTTCTGTATGCCATGCGTCAGGCAGGAAATATGGGAGCCTGCAGCTTCAACCTCACTGCCATGCAGGATTCGGTTAAAAAGTACAGGGATGCCGCCGATTACCAGAATAACCTGGAGGAGGTGACAACGAATATGATCGCGGGGGAATACGAGAGAGGAATGCAGTTGCTGGCAGCCAATGAAAAACTGTATTCATCCAGGCGCATTGATCATTTTGGAATATCCCTTACCTCTGTTTACGATTATGTTATGATGAAATCCAACCGGTTCATCACGGAGCAGGCGCTGGAGTATTATATCGCTTCTGATGATCCTGTTGAAGCCATGCGATACATGATATTGCTGCATATTCAGGGGATTCCCGAGGACAGGTCCTCGATGTACCAGGAGAAGCTGGCCCTTTCACTTGCCGCAAAGGATAAGCTTGCTTATAAAAATGCCGATCCCCAAAGCATACTCAGGCGCTACACCGCTTCAAATTCCTGGATGGGCCGGTTTTCGGAAGCGTACATCCAAGCATGGAAAAAATAATTGAAACCCCGGAATATTCTGCAGGCGATCCTCTTGATTTCCTTCTTAGGAAGTAAAGTCCGGCTGCTTATTGCCTGATAACCCTTGCCCAGCCGTTTTCGTTCTCCCTTCCAATAGCTTTGAGGATGTACACACCCGGAAGCAATCCATCAGGTTGTATGATCACCCTAGTTGAATTCAACCCATTTTCAAGAAATACCAACCTGCCTGTAAGGTCATAAAGTTCAACCTTCCGGATCTCGGCCTGCCCTTCAATAACTAGTTTGCCGTTGCCGGGATTGGGATACAAAAGCGAAACAAGATTCCCGTGGTTTGCAATCCCGACTGCACCCACAGGTGTTTTGGTGATCACCCTCACCGGGTACCCGACTACTGAATCACCGCTGTCGGCCTTTGGAATTACTTCGAAGACAAGCCATTTGTGTATGCTGAGGGTGTCAACGGTATAGGTAATATGTGTCGCGGTATCAAGTAGAGTAAGATTGATACCCAGAGAATCCGCACTGCGGTACCATTGGAAAGTGGTTCCACCTTCCTTGAAACCGTTAATGTTTTCATATGAATAGACTCCCGAAAGGACCTGCTTGAAAACATAACTGCCCTGGATTTTAACATCATAGGCAATAGGGGGTGTGGGGACGTTAGGGTTCCAGTTATTGAACCACGAACTGTCGATGTTGCGGCCCGAAGCGGTATCGTGCAGGGCATAGGTGCGGAAAGGCCTGCCCTCTAACTCGGCCGAATCCCAGTTGCTGTTGATGCGGTATTTGAAAGTGAGAGGATTCTTTTTGTAATATGCAGTGTCGATAAGAAGCGTAGCGGTATAAATACTGTCCTTATCATAATCATAGAGGAGGTCATACGCCCCGTTCCCGTTAAAGGATCCTGCAACATCAACATGGTCATCGGCCCTGCTGAAATGCCCCGACCTGGTCATGTATTTCATATTGCAGTAAAACGTCATAGAAACCTTCGCCGGATTATAGTCGTTGAACCAGTATGATTTATGGATCACGCTGTCGGGAGCCAGCAGGAACCTGTTTGGCTTACCCTGAAGTTCGAGCCTGTTTGAATCTCCGTTAATCCTGAATTTGAAAGCTGCTGTTAAACCGGGTTCAATATTGTACATGGTCTGGTAAACATAACTGGTTCCCACGCGTGTAAGGGGAGGGGAGCCCTGGTAGTTGTTCATGCTCCCGACTACGTCAACATAGTCGGTATCGGGCCTGAAGGTATGCTGCTGAACAAGGTAGCTCATGTCGGCCTGAAACCACGTGTAATTAAGGTAATCGTTGTTAAACCAGCAATAATAATAATTGATCCCCTGCTGAATAAGCATCTGCCGGTCAATATTCTCGGTAAGGGAATTATTGATCCTGAACCTGAAATGGTAAACGGCTCCTGAATCAAAGCCGGAGGCAAGCAAAAGTGTGAACCTGTTGTTGCCCGAAGCCACGAGTTGCTGATCTGCCATCCCGGTGTCGAAAACCACATACAAACGGTCGAGGACCGGATCAAAGATGCCGCTTTTTACAGCTTTTGTCATGTTGACCTCCAGGGAGAGGACAAATACGGTATCAGTTGAAGCAACTGACTTTTGTGCAGTGAACATGCCCAGGACCATGATCAGTACAGTACAGATAGTTAAGCTAAATCTTTTCATTTAAGGTAATGCGGATTGCGTTGCAAAGATAGAATAATTAACGCTTGCATCCCGGGTTTAGTCTGTATGTATGGTCGGGAGTATTAAAGGATAATGAATTTTCCTCCTGAGGTACCTCCCAGGCTTACCAGTTTATAGAAGTACATTCCCGGGCTGAGCTTTTCGGGATTCCAGCTGAGATCGTGCATTCCCGGCATCAGTTTGCCGTCGAAGACTATGCCTGCAGGTTTCCCGCTGAAGTCATAAACAACAAGTTTTATTTCAGAGGGTTTGGCAAGAAAAAGCCCAAAAGTCACCGGACCGCTTGAAGGATTCGGGAAAACGCTTAAGCTGTAATCCGTGCCTTGCTGCACTGCGGGATTGCCGATACCTGTATATGCAGGTTTGGGCAGTTTCACTGTGGTGTACAGCCGGTATTCTCCGGGTATGAAAGCCAGGGGGTCTGATACATTGGTTACAGCCAGTGAATCACCGCTGTAAAATTCATACCACATACCGGTTTTCGTAAAACCCGGTACGACATTCCGGGCAACCACATCAAAATTGCCAAGCACAACTGCGTCCATGCCGGGGGCGGTAAGGGTGATCCTTTTTGTTGCTGACGTAAGATCTACGGTGTATAAACTGCTGCGGAACGCGGCCTGGTTCTTTTTAAGATCTATAAGCGAGCGGTATACATTGTAAAGGTATTTCCTTCCCCACTGGGAATAATAATCCCAGCGTACAGGTTTGGGATCAAGCCGGCTGGCGGATGTTCCGGTAGGATAGTTGATTGAATAATCGTAACCAAGCTCTCCAAACTGCCATATCATTTTGGGACCGGGAATGCTGAAGAAGAAATTTGCGCAGAGGGCTCCCCTCTGCAGTGCCGTTGCTGTATCCTTTGGATTATATGGCGGTTGGCTGCTGTTGCCGGCGCTGTAATCATCGAACATCTGTCGTTCTTCATCATGGCTTTCCATATACCATACAAGGTTGGGTTTCGACCATCCCCTGTTTTTGTAAGAACCCCACGAAAGGTCGGATGAAACACCGCTCGTCCATCCGCCGGAGGCGTTATTATAACTGCCGTTCCCATTGCCCCAGGGGATCATCCCGGCATTTGCAAGTACCGTTTCCTCGCTGTTGTCGGCAAAATGCTCCAGTATCATATAGGCATTGGGATTTACCGACCAGATGGTATCGGCGTAAGTGTTCAGGATGTTTACCCGGTCCTGGTCGTACTGTCCCCAGAGAGTAAGATTATCTGGGTATGAATTCACCTGGGTAAAACCCTTGGACATGTCGAAGCGGTATCCGTCGGTATGGTATTCCTGCAACCAGTATTCTACCAGCCTGAGCATGTAAGACCTGGTGTCGGGACTGTCGTGGTTGAAATCGTAACCGACATTGTAGGGATGTTTCGGGATAGGGTTGAACCACGGGCTGTTTGCGGCAGGCCTCTGGTTCTGGGAATCCCAGTAAAGCTGTACAAGGGGAGAAGTTCCGAAATGATGGTTGCAGACTATATCGAGGATCACGGCGAATCCTTTGGCATGCGCTGCTTCGACAAACTGTTTCATTGTATTCTTTGGGCCGTAGTATTTATCAACGGCAAATGAAAAATTGGGGTTATAACCCCAGCTGCTGTTTCCTTCAAATTCCATGACAGGCATCAGTTCAATTGCATTGACGCCGAGGTTTTTCAGGTAATCCAGGGTGTCGATCAGCGAGAGAAAAGTGTGCTGGCTTGTGAAATCCCTGATCAGGAGTTCGTACACCACAAGGTCGGTGATGGCGGGTGGTGTGAAAGTCGCCGAGGACCATGGATACGGCGACTGAGCCGTTTGCAATACGCTTGCTATGCCGCTGGTTTTATCGGCCGGATAAGGGAGTAGTCCGGGATAGGTTGCCGCGTCGATATACTGATCGTTGGGATCACTTACCTTGTCACAGTAAGGGTCGGCGGTCGTGAGGCTGCCGTCAACAAGGTATTGATAGATGTATTCCTTGCGTGGGGTCAGGTTTTGGAGCTGTATCCAGAAACTGTTTCCGTTTGGGGTTTTGAACATATAATGCAGGGAATCCAGTTGCCAGTTGCTGAAATCGCCAAAGGCAAAACATGAATTTTTTTGAGGGGCATACAGGCAAAGTACCGCGGTAGTTGAATCCACATAGTTAATGCCCGGCTTAATGCCTGCAGGCAGGGCAGCAACTGAAGGTGCCGGGATCACGGTGTAGCAGAACGAATCGGAAACTGCAGCCGTATCGTTCTTGGCCAGGACCCTGACCCAGCGTTTTACCCAGTTACGGCCGAACCCATTCGCCAGGATGGTATCGGTGATCATATGGCCGGCAATGGTTTTTATGAGAGTCCCGTTGAGGTATAATTTCATCGTATCGGCCAGGGGGCTGGTTGCATTCACGGGAATAGGATTCAGCTCTGACACGAAAAGGTTTTTATTTTTAGGAAGGTTGATCGTGACGCTTGTGGCAGTAGGATATACGTTGGCGTAAATGTCCCCGCCATTGGCTTCGCGGCCGCTCTTGGACCCGTCGGAATTCCTGAAAACAAAAGCCAGTTGCTGAATTATTTCACCGGCTGGTACCCCGTAAAATGCCCTGATGCTGGGAAGCAGCTTGATCCTGTATAAATTATTGCCAAGGCTGGTCATCAAAGCTTTGGGGATATTCTGATCCCAGGCTGCCAATACATATCTCCAGTCACTCCCCGAAGTGCTCAGGTTCGTGATAACGCCTGTATGTGCATAAATGGGAGGATTTACATTCATCAGACCGGCATTGCCTTTGGTGGCATCGAAGGTAACCGTACAGGAGTCGAGGTCGGTAGGATACACCGGTACTGTTACAATGGTCTGGGATGAAGCTGTCCTGGTTAACAGGGTGCAAAACAGGAGAATGCCTGAATAAATTAGAAGCCTTTTCATTTTGGTGGAATTTATTATTGCAAATGTAATAAAAGGATGAAATCTGAAACCCCTCAGCTTGTTGGGGAATCGATTTTACACGGAAAAGTTTTTGAGTAATTTTTTTGCATCAAAATCAGTGCTTTAAGGGTTTTAACAAAAAAAACATGGTTAAATTTGTTGAGGGTAAGAAATTTTTTATTAATTCTGCACGGCAATACATATTATAAAATACAAAAGAAGATACAATTAACGGAAAACTAACACTTTAATTTTAACTCTATGAAGAAACGTGTACTTTGGTTGCGTTACCTGATCATTTTCTTCGCCCTGGCATCAGCCTCTATGGTTTCTGCACAGGAGATCACAATCTCAGGTAAAGTAACGGATGCGACAGATGGAGGTTTACTCCCGGGGGTAACTATCGTTGTTAAAAATACAACAACGGGTACTGTTACCGATGCGGACGGAAAATACTCTGTCAAGGTAAAGAAGGATGCGGTGCTTGTTTTTTCCTATGTTGGTTATCAGACACAGGAAATTACAATTACCGGACAGCAAAAACTTGATGTTTCCCTCTCGGTGGGTACGAAAAGTCTTAACGAAGTTGTCGTGATCGGTTACGGAACGGTAAAAAAATCTGATGCTACAGGATCCGTTGCTGCAATCGACCGTAAGGATTTTAACCAGGGAGCTATCCAGTCCCCCCAGCAACTTATCATTGGTAAGATCGCGGGTGTGCAGGTGACGACCACAGGCGGAGGCCCGGGCGGTGATGCTATCATTCGTATCAGGGGCGGTTCCTCAATCAATGCAAATAACGATCCTTTGCTTGTCATTGATGGTGTTGCCATCGACAATGCATCTACTTCCGGGGCACGCAGTACCCTTGGGATGCTAAACCCTGATGATATTGAAACCTACACCATTCTGAAAGATGCTTCCGCAACCGCAATCTACGGTTCACGTGCATCCAACGGTGTTATCATTATCACCACCAAGAAAGGGGTTCAGGGATCTAAGAAAATCGGTCTTGAGTATACCGGGAATTTATCCATTTCCACTGTCCCCAAAACTATTGGCGTATATAGCGGAGATGATTACCGGGCGCTGGTATTGTCAAGGGCAAGACAGGGACTCCAGAATATAGATACAACCCTGCTTGGAACAAGCAATACAAACTGGCAGAAAGAAATATACCGGACGGCTCTCGGAACTGACCATAACCTGGCAATTACAGGCGCTGTGGCAACAATGCCTTACCGCGTTTCTTTAGGTTATTCGTACCAGGACGGTACTCTGCTTACCGACAATATGAGGAGGACCACGCTTGGAGTAACACTTAACCCGACATTCTTCAAGAATTACCTGAAAATTAATGTCAATGCCAAGTACATGAACGAGAAGAACAGGTTTGCGGACCAGTCAGCAATCGGCGACGCCGTTGCATTTGACCCGACCCAGACTGTTAATGGAAGCGGCAAATACGGCTTATATAACTATTACTTTGCATGGTTGCAGCCCAGTAACCTTCCTGTAACTACTGCAACAACAAACCCTGTTGCCCGTCTCAATGAAACCCAGAACACCTCCTCGGTAAACAGGTTTCTTGGTAATATCCAGTTCGATTATAAGCTGCATTTCTTCCCCGATATGAGGGTTAACCTCAACCTTGGGATGGACTATTCAAAAAGCAATGGTGAGGATTATGTGCCCACTTATGCAACCTGGAATTATTACGACCATGGTGTTGACAATACATATGACCAGACCAAGAAGAACAGCCTGCTCGACTTTTACCTGAATTATGTGAAAGACGTTAAAAGCATTCACAGCAAGTTCGACGCTATGGCAGGTTATTCATGGCAGCATTTCTGGGTAAACAACAATAGTTACAATAACAATGTTCCACAGGACACTGCACACGCCAATACGATTGTTGTAAAACAGGAATACTATCTTGTTTCGTTTTACGGACGTTTAAATTACACCCTTTTCAACAGGTATCTTTTAACTGCTACCTTGCGTGATGACGGTTCGTCGAGATTCTCAAGCAGCAACCGCTGGGGATTATTCCCATCGGTAGCCCTTGGATGGAAAATCAACGACGAGAAGTTCCTCAGGGATTCAAAAGTTGTCTCACAGTTGAAACTCAGGGTTGGCTGGGGAGAAACCGGTCAGCAGGATATATCCGCCAACTGGTATCCTTACCTTCCAATTTACGCGCTCAGCGACGGCTTCACACAGTACCAGTTTGGTAATGTATGGTTAAAGACTTTAAGGCCCAACGCTTATGACCCCAATATTAAATGGGAAACAACCGCCACTTCAAACGTTGGAATAGACCTTGGCTTCCTGAAAGACAGGATCACCGCTTCGGCTGATTATTTTTATAAGAACACAACCAATATGCTGAACTTCATTCCCGTACCTGCCGGAACAAATCTTTCAAATTATGTTTGGACCAACGTAGGAAGCATGCAGAACCAGGGCTTTGAGTTCATGCTTGACGTTAAGCCCATTGTAACCAAGGACTGGATCTGGGATATCGGTGCCAATGCAACAACATACAAGAATAAGATCACAAAGCTGAATATTTCCGATGATCCCAACTACCCTGGCGTTATGGTAGGGGGAATCGCCGGAGGCGTTGGCAACACTGTACAGATCGACAGGGTAGGGAACCCGATCAATTCATTTTATGTATACCAGCAGGTATATGATAAAAACGGGAACCCGGTCGAAGGCTTATATGTTGACCGCAATGGCGACGGGAAAATTACCGATGCCGACAGGTATGCATACAAGAGCCCGAATCCTACGGCAACCTTTGGTGTAAATACCAAGCTCTCTTACAAAAAGTGGACATTAGCCGCCAGCGGCCATGCTGATGTGGGTAACTATATGTATAATAATGTTGAAGCCAATATGGGAGTTTATGCCAACATTTACAGGGGCAACGGACCATGGCTTGGAAACCTCACAACTTCGGTTACAAACACTAATTTTTATAACAATCAGTATCTTTCTGATTATTATGTACAGAACGCTTCGTTCTTTAAACTGGACTACCTCTCCCTTGCATATAATTTCGGGAACCTGGTAAAAAATACATTGAACCTGCGCGTTTCCTTTACTGTGAACAATGTTTTCACTATCACCAAGTACAAGGGTCTTGATCCCGAAGTGAACCTCGGATCAACCCTGGGTATTGATAACAATATGTATCCCAGATCAAGGGTGTATGTTATAGGTGTTAATCTTACGTTATAACGCTAAAAAATTGAAAGATGAAAAGAATATTTAAAATAACATTCATAGTAGCAGCATTAACGCTGTTTCTCGCCTCCTGCACCAAGGATTTGAATACAAAGCCTATCAATCCCACTTTGTATACCCCGGAAAATGCATATATCAATGCTGCCGGGTACAAGCAGGTTTTGGCAAAATGCTACGCAGGCCTTTCAGTCTCCGGCCAGCAGGGACCCGCAGGGAATCCCGATATCGCCGGTATTGACGAAGGTTTCGGAGAATACCTCCGCGGCTATTGGTACCACCAGGAACTTCCCACTGATGAAGCGGTGATCGCCTGGAATGACCAAACGGTCCATAACTTTCATTCCCAGGACTGGGGCTCAGGCGACGTTTTCATTGCCGCCATGTATTACAGGATTTTTTACCAGGTAAGCCTCTGCAATGAATTTATCAGGGAGTCGCAGGACAGCAAACTGGATTCACGCGGAATTGTAGGGCAGGATAAGATCAATTGCCAGATTTACCGTACCGAAGCCAGATTCCTCAGGGCTCTGAGTTACTGGCATGCCATTGACCTCTTTGGAAATGTGCCTTTTGTTACTGAAAACGATGTTCCCGGGACATTCTTCCCTCCCCAGAAAAGTCGTGCCGATCTCTTTACTTATGTTGAGTCGGAACTTAAGGCAATTGAACCTTTGATGATCAATGCCCGTTACAACGAATATGGACGCGCCGACAAAGCAGCTGTTTGGACCCTTCTTGCAAAACTCTACCTGAATGCCGAAGTGTACACAGGCACCCCCAGGTATACCGATTGTATTACTTATTGTAATAATATCATCGGAGCAGGATATACCCTGGAACCTAATTACCAGGACCTTTTCCTAGCCGATAATAATTTATGCACTGACGAAATCATCTTCCCGATTGAATATGACGGAACTCATACCCAAACCTATGGCGGAACTAATTTCATTATCTCTGCTGCCATTGGCGGAACTATGAAACCTGCCGATTACGGAACAGCCAACAGCTGGGGAGGAACACGTACAACAAAACCCATTGTTCAATTGTTTTACCCGAACCTGACCGATGGATTATGGAGTTCACCAACACCTCCCAGGAGTGCAAAATCATATCCCCTGCTTTATTGCCCGGGATCTTACCAGGGATGGAATCCTGCCAATACCTTCACCGTGCTGGCTTCTGTTAACAGCGACCAGAAATATGAAGGTTACCTGAATTTCGCCACAGGCGGCACCCAGTTTAAATTCTCAACAACCCCGGCATGGGATGGTAACGACTATGGAGATACATCTTCAAGCGGTAACTCGGGAGTACTTGTACACCCGGGAAGCAACCTCCAGGTAGCCGATGCAGGCTATTATAAAGTCAACGTTGACATGTCGGCAACACCTCCTACCTACACCCTGTTGAAAACCACCTGGGCTGTAATAGGTGATGCAACCCCGGGAGGAGGGAGCACCGATACTCCAATGGCTTATGATACAGCTTCAAAAACCTGGACCGTAAAAGTTGATCTGCTTGCCACCAAAGGATTGAAGTTCCGCGCTAACGGGGCATGGGATGTTAATTACGGAGACAACGGAAGCAAAACCGGGATCCTTAAAGCCGGTGGTGATAACATTGTTATCCCGAAAGACGGCAATTATATTGTAACAATGAAACTGGGTTATCCCGACTATACTTATACTATCGTAAGGAACAGCTATGATACAAGAGCCATGTTTTATACCAGCGGACAGGCACTTGATATCAAGGATGTTGGTACATTCACCGACGGTTATGCCGTAACCAAGTTCAAGAACATCACCAGAGCAGGGACAGCAGGCTCCAGTTTATCCTATCCCGATACAGACTTCCCCTTATTCAGGTTGGCCGATGTTTACCTGATGTATGCCGAAGCTGTCCTTAGAGGTGGCGGTGGATCCACTTCACAGGCCCTGGCGCTTGTTAATGCAATTCGTGAAAGGGCATATGGAGACCAGGCCGGCGATATCAATGCAGCCGAGCTTACGCTTCAATTCATCCTTGACGAAAGAGGTCGCGAATTATATTGGGAATGCGTGCGCAGAACCGACCTGATCCGTTATGGACAGTTCAGCACCGGCACCTATTTATGGCCATGGAAAGGCGGAGCTAAAAACGGTATCTCCGTTCCTGCTTTCTACAACATCTTCCCGATCCCTTCATCCGACGTATCTGCAAATCCAAACCTCAAGCAAAATCCCGGATATTAATAAGTTTAAAACCTAGATACTATGAAAAAAATAACAATATTAATCCTGGTTCTTGGTCTTGTGAGTTTCCTTTCATGTAAGAAGGATGAGACCAAAGCCACACTTAGTTCTTCCCCGAATGCCTCGGTTTTAAACCTTGCAAGCGGGGCACAGGTAGTCCTGAAGAAGAGCGATTCAGCTGTTCTGGTCACTTACACCTGGTCCGCATCTTCCTTTGGACAGGTTGTTGTAATTGGCTATACCGTTGAAATGGACCTGGTTGGTAATAATTTCAAAAATGCCATCCCGGTGGTGCAGGCAACCAATGTTCTAACAGCTTCCATAACTACCTGGGATCTGAACCAGAAGATACTCCCCATGGAGTACGATCCTAAAAACCCTACTCCGATGAACCTGGAATTCAGGGTAAAGGCTGTGATCAATGCCAATATCGCCCCGCTTTATTCGGCCGTCGTACCCCAGTCTATCACACCATATTTTGTGAAAATAATATATCCTATATTGTTCGTTCCCGGGAGCTACCAGGGCTGGAACCCTGCTGATTCCTCAACCGTTGTCACTTCAAAATCATCCAACGGGCTGTACGAAGGATATATCTGGTTTGGCATTGATAATGCACTGTTCAAGTATACACAAGGACCTAACTGGAACACAAACTGGGGTGATACAGGACAAAAAGGCATCCTGGTCCCAGGCGGCGACAATATCGCAGCCGGCCTTCACGGGTATTATAAGCTCGATGTCGACCTTCCCAACCTGAAGCATACTTTCCTTTTAACGGCCTGGTCACTGATCGGAGATGCAACATCGGGAGGATGGAACACCGACACTGATATGACCTACGACACTATTGCAAAGACATGGTCGGCAACGGTCAACCTGAGTGCCGCTAACATCAAGTTCCGTGCCAACCATAAATGGGACCTTAACTATGGTGATGATGGTACGAATTCAGGCAAACTTTCAGTGGGTGGTGCCAATATAGCTGTACCTGCCGCCGGAAACTACACTGTTATTCTCAACCTGAGCCAGCCTATTTATAAATACCAGTTGAAGAAAAACTAGGATTAATTTCCATTATATAAAAAGGCTGAACTTTCGCGGTTCAGCCTTTTTTTTGTGCGCCCGGCATGGGCGATAACTTGGCGGTGAAAGTCCGCTATGAACTTGGCAGTAGGAATCATTAGCTCAAGGCAAGGGTGTCCTTCGCGAGAAGGAATCTGAAGGAAGCCGGCGGCAAAATCCCGGCCT
>CAIRDP010000047.1 GCA_903877385.1 uncultured Bacteroidales bacterium | reverse complement strand
TTAACGGTGATGCTGAATTCTATCTGCCCGAATTAGTCAGAGAAAGAATCCAGGCAAGCCATCAACATTGAGTCCCCATATATAGGGCATACCATCATTTTTTTTGGTAAAAGAATTACCCTCATTTATTGAGAGGATACATTTTGTAAGATCTCCTTTTTATCTATTCTATTTGAATTTCGTTTGTTTTTCAATAGTTTATCCTGTATCTATTCTGTATCTATCCTGTAAATATTATTTTCCTATCTTTGGACTTCCTTTTGCCTTCAAACCATGTCATCCACATAAATAATAAACCATGGCATTTTCAAACACCAATATACTGACCAAAACATACAGGGGTAAAGTCGGGGACCAGTTTGTGTTAAAGAATTACTCAGGGAAATCGGTGATCTCGAAGATCCCGGTATTCACCAAACCCTGGTCAGAAAAGCAAAATGAACACAGGCTCAGATTCAGGCTGGCCTGTAAAAAAGCCAAAGCTCTTGCCGCCAGGCCTGAAATCAGGGAATTATACTCTGAAGGGCTCAGAGCCGACCAGTCAATTTACAACCTGGTGCTCAGGGATGTGATGAAGGGGGTGTTCGCATAAAATCAAAACCGCCTTGTGGCGGCACTTTTCAGTGATGTTCACGGTTTAGCTGCAGCTTTTCCAGCTTTTGGCGGCCGTAGGCCAGTTTAATGATGAGGATGAAGAGCACCGGGATGATGAATACGCCTAAGGCTGTGGCTGCGATCATGCCCCCTAGCACGGACCAGCCGATAGTCTGCCTGGCGACTGCCCCTGCCCCGGTTGAGAAAACCAACGGGGAAACCCCGAAGATAAAGGCAAAGGAGGTCATCAGGATGGGGCGCAGCCTGAGGCGCACGGCCTCGGTGGTGGCGGATATAACTTCCATGCCGCGATCGACCCGCTCTTTTGCGAATTCAACAATCAGGATGGAATTTTTAGCAGCGAGTCCTATGAGGGTGATCAGCCCGATCTGGGCATATACGTTGTTCGACAAATGGGGGTTGAGGGTGAGCGCAAGTATGGCCCCGAAAGCTGCGAGGGGCACGCCGAGCAGGATGGTTATGGGGACTGACCAGCTCTCGTAAAGTGCCGAAAGGAACAGGAAAACGAAGAGGATCGAAAGCATGAAAATATACATCGAGGTGTTGCCGGCTTTTTTCTCCTCGCGGCTCAGTCCCGAGAATTCATAGCCGTAGCCTTTGGGCAGCACCTGGTTTGCCGTCTCTTCGAGTGCCTGCAGCGCCTGGCCTGTGCTGAACCCGGCTTTGGCATCGCCCACGAATTCGGCCGTGCGGTAAAGATTGTAATGGCTTAGCATGGATGCGCCTTCTCCCACCTTATAGCTCATGACCGAACTCAGGGGCAGCATGGTGCCCATGGAGTTGCGCACGTAATATTTGTCTACATCCACGATATCGTTTCTGTAAAGGGTGTCGGCCTGGGCAATGACCCTGAAATTCCTGCTGTAAATAGTGAAATCGTTTATGTAGATGCTGCCGAGATAGGTCTGTATGGTGTTGAAGACTTCAGCCAGGTTCACCCCCATTTTCTTGCATTTTTCACGGTCCACCGTAAGCTGGTACCTCGGTGTGCGGGCATTGAAGAAAGTGATTGCGCGGTTGATCTCTCGTCGTTTGTTCGCGGCAGCCATGAAAATGCGCACGTTCTTTTCGAAGGTCTTCACGTCGTCGTTGCTTTCGCGTTGCTGAAGCTCAAAAGTGAAACCACCGGTGGCACCGAGCCCTGGAATGGCCGGGGGAGGGATCACCAGCACATTGGCTTCTTTTATGGCCGAAAGCCTCGACTGCAATTGTGCAACCATAGCGAACAGCTGGTCTGATTTGGCGGTGCGTTCATCCCAGGGTTTGAGCATGCAGAATATTGTGCCGCTGTTCGGTTTGCTGGCGCCCGTAACCACGTTGAGCCCTGCAACCGAGGTATAGTGGCCGATCGCTTTGAACCCGCCGAGGACATCCCTGATCTTTTTCATCACTTCCTGGGTTCGGGTGCTTGAAGAGGCTTCGGGTAGCTCGAACGTGATGTACACACGGCCTTCGTCCTCGAGCGGTATGAAGCCGGTGGGTTTTTTCAGAATCATAAAGTAGGCGCCGAAGATGACCAGTACCAGTAAAATGACCACGTACCTTGAATTCCTGATGGCGATCCTGACGTTGTTGGTGTACCCCTCGCTCCTCCGGTTAAACCAAAGGTTGAAATGGTAAAAGAGGTAATTCAACCCTTTTGATTTCTCACTGATATGATGAGGTTTCAGAAGGATCGAACATAAGGCGGGAGTGAGCGAAAGGGCTACAAAGGCCGATATCAGCACCGAAATGGCAATGGTAATCGCAAACTGCTGGTACAACCTTCCCACGATGCCGGGCATGAAGCCGGCCGGAATGAAGACCGCCGCAAGCACGAGGGCTATGGCAACCACAGGTCCCGAGATGTCTGCCATCGCCTTTTGGGCCGCTTCCCCCGGCGAAAGGCGGTCCTCTTCCATATATCGTCTCACCGCCTCCACCACGATGATGGCGTCATCCACCACGATTCCGATCGCAAGTACAAAACCGAACAAGGTAAGCTTGTTGATGGTGAACCCCAGAGGGATGAAGAAAATGAAAGTGCTCACGATCGAAACGGGAATGGCAAGTACAGGGATGAGGGTCGAACGCCAGTCCTGCAAAAAGACAAATACCACAAGCACAACCAGCGCAAGGGCTTCAAGAAGGGTTTTGATGACTTCGTCTATCGACACCTTTACCACCGAGACCGATTCGAACGGCACATTGTAAGCGACATCGGCCGGAAATGTTTTGCTGAGCTTGTCCATGGTCTTGTACACCCCGTCGGCAACTTCCAGTGAATTACTGCCCGGCGTCTGGTAGATCATCATGTACGATGCCGGCCGCTCATCCACAAATGACACTCCGGAATAATTGAATTTGCCCAGTTCAACCCTGGCCACATCTTTCAGGTAAATGACGGATCCGTCGGCCGGGCTGGTGCGGACGATGATGTTGCTGAAATCCTCCACCGAGCTGAGCCTGCCGTTCACGATCACCGAGTATTCGAATGGCTGGCCTTTGGGCTGGGGCGGCGTCCCCACCGAGCCTGCAGCCACCTGTATGTTCTGCTCTTGCACCGAGGCGAGCACATCCGCAGCTGTCAGGCCGAGGCTGGCCATTTTATCAGGCTTCAGCCAGATACGCATGCTGAAATCATCGGTCCTCGAAAAAATGTCGCCCACTCCCTTCACCCTTAACAGGGCGTCCCTGACGAAGATATTCGTGTAATTATCGAGGAACCGTATGTTGTGTGTGCCTTTGGGAGAGAAGAGAGCCACGATCATCAGGCCGCTGGGGTTACGCCTGCGCACGGTGACACCCAGCCTTTTCACCTCGTCGGGGAGGATGGGATTTGCAATGTTCACCCTGTTCTGCACGTCGGTGGTAGCCACGTCAATGTTAGTGCCAATGTCAAAATACACGTTCATTGATGAGCGGCCGTCGTCGGTGCTGCTGCTCTGCATGTAATTCATCCCGGGCACCCCGTTGACCTGCAGTTCGATGGGTGTGGTCACAGTCTGTTCCACGGTGGTGGCGTCGGCTCCCACGTATTGGCTTGATATCTGGACCACCGGAGGGGTGATCTCGGGGTACTGGCTCACAGGGAGGGTCAGAATGGTCAGCAGCCCGAGGATAACCAGGGTTATTGAGATCACGATCGCGGTGATCGGGCGCTTGATGAAGGTATCGGCTATCATGGGTCAGCGTTCAGTTGGAGATGGGTCCCTGTCTTATTTTTTATTGTTGTCTGCGGATTGCGTAAGGGTTATGGCCGAACCGTCGGTCAGTTTCTGGATGCCGTCGAGCACGATGGTTTCGCCGCCTTCGAGCCCTCCCAACACCACGATATCGGAGAAGACCCTGGGGCCTGGCTGGATCTTCACCTGGCTCACCTTGTTGTTGTTCACCACGAATACAAAATATTCGCCCAGCTGCTCCATCACCGCTTTGAATGGCACGAGGATCTGCCGTCCTGAACTCGAGTTCAGCACGTTCACTTTGCAGCTCATCCCTGGCTTTAGGGTCTTTTCGTTATTAGGCACAATGATCCTTACCCTGATTGTCCCGGTCTTCGGATCGACGGCGCGGTCTATCACGCTTATCCTCCCGCAATAAGGGTACCTTGAATTGTCGGGAAGTAACAGCCTGAAGGTGGAATCATCGGAAGGACGGGCACCTGCAGCCAGTTTCTCAAAGCGGCTGAGTTCGGTTTCACTCACTTCGAAATCCACACCCATGGAATCATCAGAAGAAATCGTGTTCAGCAGGGTCTGCCCGGGGGTGATAAGGGCTCCCATTTTGACCAGCGAAAACCCAATGGTGCCGTTGAAGGGGGCGGTGATCAGCGAGAATTCATAGTCGGTCTTAGTCCTGATGAGTTCCGAATTCGCTGTATTGATCTGCTGCTTTGCATTCTTCAGGTCGGTCATCGCATTGTCGTACAACTGCCTTGCAACGGCTTCCCTGCCTGCAAGATCAGTGTAACGGTCGGCATCACGCTGGGCTTTTTCGAGATTGTCCTCGGCGATCTTCATAACTGCCTGGGCCCCGTTATAGGCCGCCTCATATTTGCGCCGGTCGATCTCGTACAATTTATCTCCCTTGCGGACCCGTTTCCCTTCGTCAAAATAAATGCCGGTAATATACCCGCTCACCTGCCCGCGGAGCTCCACCTCCTTCAGGGCCACCATATTCCCGGGGTAACGGTTGTAGAAGACCGCGTTCTTCATGCTTACGGCGGTAACCGTCACAGCAACGGCCTGTTCACCCTTGAGATGATTTGCATTATCCCTGCTGCATGAAATCAGAGCCGCTAATGCCGCTGTTATCAAAATTGTTCGGACTGTACTGTACATTTGATTTTGTTTAATTCTTTTTACCTGGGCTGAATGAGGCCCAGTGATTTTTCAAGGTCCAGCTTGCTCGCAATCAGTTGGAAGAGCATGTCGAGGTATGTGAGTTCGGCCGTGCGAAGGTCTGTTTCGGAGACGATGACTTCAATGTAGGCCTTGATCCCCTTGTCATACTGGTATTTCACGGTATTGAAGATTTTCTTCGCGATAACCACGTTTGCTTTCGTGACATTCAGCTGGTTCAGGTTGCTTACATACTGGGCAAGAGCATTGGTGTATTCGCTGCTGATCACATTCTTCAGGTACTCTGTACCTACCTGCAGCCTCTTGTACTGGAGTTTTGCCTTGCTGAGGCTCTGGAACCTACTGAGGCCCTGGAAAAGAGGGTAGGATAGTTTCAGGCCTACAAACGAACTCTGGGAGGTCGTGGTGTAAAGGTCAGAGAACTGGTCGCTCCCGTATGAAGGGATATACTCGTAATATGCCGAAAGTGTGGGAATGAAATTTGAACGGTAATATTTCACTTGCTCATTTTGCAGGCTCAGAGCGGTTTGCATCTGCTGGTATTCCACCCTTGCCTTGTAATCGAGTATCTTTGCAGTATCTATCAGTATTTCACTCTCGAAGAGGGTTGAGTCATATGAAACGGTGAATTGTTTCCCTGCAGGAACCCCCATCAGCTGCTTCAGAACGGCATATTTTGTTTTGACCGATTCCTGCACGGCCTTCCTCTGGGCCTGTACGTTGCTGAGGGAGATCTGTGCCCGCTGGTAGTCGATGTTATCGGCAATCCCGTCCTTGTAAAGGTTATATGCATCCTTGTAATTGCGCTGCAGGCGCAGGAGGTCCTCATCGAGCACATTGAGTTGTTCACCGGTAAAAAGCACGTCGAAAAAAGCCTTGGCAACGCCTACGTAAATGTCAATTTTCGTAAGTTCGGTATTCTGAGAAGCCTGTTTGCGAAGGTCTTTTGTATTGATGGCTGCCAGGTACAGGTTGCTGCTGAAAAGGGTCTGGTTTGCAAGTAACAGGCCCGAAGAAGTCTGGTTTGAATTGGCCGGAAAAGTGAAGGGCGGCCCTGAAGGATCGATAAAATTCGGGAACTTCGTCATGGGTGCCTGGAAATAATGCTGGATGTTGGCATCAAATTCCACCTGCGGGTACCATCCCGATAAAGCGATCCTTACATCCCTTTTGGTTATTTCTTCGTCGATCAGGGCCTGCCTGACCATGGCCTGGTTCGACAGCGACCAGCTGATGCATTGGGGCAGCGTCATCGTTGACGGAAGGCTGTCGTGAACAGCCTGTGCCGCCAGCAGGGAGGGAGCCAGGAGCAGGGAGGCAAAAACCAGTCTCCTGAGGGATGTTTCAATCATGCTTTTTGTTCTGTGTTGTGTAGCTGTGATAACCGTATTCCTGGTTGGCCGGCTGGCTATGCAGCAGGCACCGGGCGGCATATATATCAAACCGTTTTCAAAAGATGATCTTAAAAAAATTCATGTAAGCGTGCAAAATTAAGAAATCTCCTGATCATGCACTTTCTTTATGGAAGTTTATGGTCACCTGTACAATTACTATGACTTCGCCGATGCAATGAATATCTGCTGCTTGATTTACAATATATTATTTTAAATCTGCTTACTCATAATGAATTATCCTTGAATAAAATGTAATTTTATGATCCTATTAAAATTTTACCCGGCGAATGATGAGAAAACTTATACCCTTTCTTTCAGTGTTTATCATGCTGGCTGTTTGCGCCGGACCGGCAGCTCCCCGGCTGTCCGCCCAATATCCATCCGCAGTCAAAAACCCGAATACATGGTCAATCGTAGCTTCCTACAGCATCCCGGGAAAAGCCTCGGGCCTGGCATGGGATGGTACTTACATCTATTTCGGGATGTACTGGTCGAACGGCAACCAGGTCTATAAGTTCGACCCGACAAACGGGACCTACAGCCTTCAGTGTACTGGAACATTCGATGAATCCTATGGTCTGACTTACAAAGCCCCCAACCTGGTGAATATTACACAGCCTTCAAGCTCTTCCCAGCCTGCGCATATCAATGAGTTTACCATGAGCGGAGCCCAGGTGGGAACGATAACCCTGCCCGACCATTATATGTCGGGGGTTGCGTACGACGGGGGAAATTACTGGGTGTGCACGTACTACCCTGACCCGGGAAAAGTTTACCACCTTGACGGTTCGGGTGCAATCATTTCACAATTCGTCCCTCCGAACAACCAGCCCTGGGACATCTGCATGCAGGGAGCTGATCTCTGGATAGCCGACTATTACGGGAACATGCTGTATAAGGTCACGAATAACGGCGCGCTGATAGAAAGCCATGCTTCACAAGGAGGAAAACCATCAGGAATTGTTTTCGACGGCACTTATCTCTGGTACTGCGACGGGGAACTGGGCGGGAACAGCACGCTCTACAAGGTCGATATGAACGGCAGCGGCACTCCGGTCATTACAGTGCCTGTTACCTCTCATAATTACGGGACGGTCACCGTCGGCAACTCCCCTACCTGGAATTGCCAGGTGCAGAATACAGGATCGGCCAACCTGGTGATCAACAGCATCAGCATCCCCAGCGGACAGCCGGTTTCAACGACTTTCGTCACGCCGGCCACCATAACCCCGGGAAATTCGGTCAATATTCCTCTCACTTATACCCCGGTAACAGGCGGACCGCTCAATACCCAGGTCGGTATAAATTCAAATGACCCTATTACTCCCACGGTGAATGTGACCCTCACGGGGAACGCAGTCATTGCAGGCCCGCACATTAACATTCAGACAACCTCTTACAACTGGCACGAACGCAGGAAGAACGCGTATTCCCGCTGGTACCTCCAGGTACAAAACGACGGGGACCAGCCCCTGAGCATTACGGCTCTCAATATGTCGGATTCTCACTTTTTTGTTGACCAGGGAGTGACGCTGCCTTTAAATATTCCTACGCTTCAGACAGCCAAAATCGGTTTATGGTATCATCCGACCGGGGCCGGTGCCAACAGCGGGACCCTGAGCATTGTTTCAAACGATGCCACGCAGAATCCTTTTATTGTCAACCTGGGTGGTACCGGTATTGATACGCTTTACCCCATGGGAACCCAGCTCTGGACTTACCTGATCAACGACGGATACGACAACAGTCCCAAATCAATAAGGCCCATCCCTGATATCACTGGTGATTCCGTTGCCGATGTGATTATTGGTTCGGAGGATGACTATGTCCGTTGTTTCAACGGTAATGCTTCGGTGACCGCGGATGTGATGTGGGAATACGACATTATCAACGGATCAGTCTATAATGAAAATGACATTGCAATCATAGACGACATCAATAATGATGGTTATAAAGATGTGATTTTGGGAACTACCGGAGGTAGCGAGTCTATCATTGCTCTTTCGGGGAAGACCGGGCAGCAGCTATGGAAACACGATACCCACGAATACGGTGGCGGGGGATGGGTTTACCAGGTCGAAGCGAAATATGATTATAACAACGACGGCTTCCCTGATGTTCTTGCCGCGGTTGGAGATGACGGGAACAATACCGGTCCTCACCGGGCGTATTGCCTTGATGGTAAGACCGGGCAGGTTATCTGGAGCAGGTCGACCCAGGGCGCTGCCTTTTCGGTGATCGGGGTTGAGGATTTCACAGGAGATGGCAAGCCCGATGTAGTCGCAGGGGCAACCAATGCAAGCCAGGCAAACGGCCGGGTCTTTGGCATGGATGGTGTTGACGGATCCATCAAATGGCAATTCAATCCTGCGGGTTCATCCACCTGGGCGTTGATACAGATTGACGATGTTACGGGAGATGGCATCAAAGATATAGCCTCGGGTGACTTCAGCGGGCATATCTATTTCGAGGATGCAGTGAACGGGGCGCAGGTGAAGAACCTGAATGTGGGCAATGATATCATCCTGCGTTTTGAATCTATGGGCGATGTGAACAACGACGGCCATCCTGATTTTCTTGTCGCGCACAGCGGATCCACCGGAATCGTCGTTGACGGTTTCAATGGCACCTTCCTCTGGCAGAAACCTCTTTCGGACCAGGCCTGGAATCTTACCAACATGGGCGATATCAACTGGGACGGGGTGAACGACGCAGCCATCGGCACACTATATAATAACAATAAAGCCTACTTCCTGAACGGGAAGAACGGCAACACGTTTACCTCGGTCCCCCAGGCAAATCCCTGTGATGCGGTTTCTTCAATCCCGGATATTGTGGGAGACCTGAGCCGTGAACTGATGGTGGGAGGTCGCGACGGATCTGTTTTCTGCCTTTCGGGCGGATATGACAGCTCCACGGTAGCCGTCAACGAGATAAAAAGCAAGGCATTGACTTTACGGATCTACCCGAATCCCTGCAAAGACAGGTTTAATGTTGCTTTAAACCTTCCCCAGCGTTCCGATATAAAAATTTCCATGAACGATATTACCGGCAGAACCATTTGTACAAAGCTTATTTCAGATGAATCCGCTGGTTCTCATACGTATAGTTTCAACCGGAATAATTTAACTTTTGACTTCGGACAGCGGAGCGTCGGCATCATAACAATCGAAACACGGCAAGGAGTGTTCCACGGGAAGGTTTTGTTCGGGGAATAGGATTTGATCTCCTATTGTTCTGAACTTCGCTTATAACCAATCTGCCTTCCTGGGCACTGCGGTGAATTTAGGGCTCACCCTTTCAGCAACTGCTCCTTTTTCTGCCGGAATTCCTGCTCAGTGATGATGCCTTTGATCATCAGCTGGTGCAGTTTTTCGATCTCTGCCGCCACCCCGGTAACGTTACCGCTTCCCTTGGAACCTATAGCGCTGGCATATTCGGCAGCCTGCCTCGACATCTGGTAATTCCTGTATTCTTCCTGCATCATGGTAATGGTATCCTTCAATAATTTCGGCTGCTCAACGGTACGATAGGTAGTGGAGCCCATCTCAGCAGCTGTCTGGATCTGGACATCCCCAAAACCGAACATTCGCCCCCAGATTGACTGGGTATAGGTGATATTATTGATCTTATCGATAGGGCATTCCTTCGAATTTCTTGTGAAAAGCCCGAATTCGTCAATGACCCTGAAATTTGTCACCGCCCAGAGATTGTTCTTCCTTTCAGCCATCTTATACAGAAAAAACAAAATGGCTATCAGGAAGAAAGCCAGTCCGCCGTATATCCAGCCTGCATAAATGATAAGGATGCCGGCAGCTATAATACCCAGCGAGATCAGGGCCGAAGGGACAAGCGTTATACCATGCGGCCTGATGGTCAGGGCCACTTTTTCATTCTCTTTCAACCTGGTTTTCATGGATACGTATTATTAATTTCAACTTTTAAAGTTAATAATTACTTCGCAATTCAACGTTCGTTATTCGATTATTCGAGTATTCAAGCCATAAGCCATAAGGCATGCGCCATGAGTAATTCAATATTCAAAATTCGTTGTTCAATATTCGATATTCAAATCTTCCCCCCTGTTAATAACCTTTCTTGCATCATTTCACCGAATGCTTTATTTTAGCAGTTCACAAACAAGGCATGCATTATGGCAACAAAGGTCAAGGTCTTTTCAGGACAGGTTTCGAAATACCTGTCCGAAAAAATAGCCCAGAGTTATGGGAGCGAACTGGGAAAAGTATCATTCCTTAGCTTTGCCGATGGTGAATTCCAGCCTTCGTTCGAAGAAAATATCCGGGGAACGGATGTATTCCTGGTGCAGAGCACCCAGCCGCCTTCTGACAATCTCCTGGAGCTGCTGATGATGATAGATGCAGCCCGCAGGGCTTCGGCCAGGACCATTGTAGCCGTTATCCCTTATTTCGGTTATGCGCGTCAGGACCGCAAAGACAAACCCCGGGTTTCCATCGCATCAAAACTTGTTGCCAACCTGCTTTCGGCAGCGGGTGTAAACCGGGTAATCACACTCGACCTGCATGCCGACCAGATCCAGGGATTCTTCGATGTGCCGGTGGATCACCTTTACGCTTCTTCTGTCTTTATCCCCTACCTGAAGACCCTTCACCTGAACAACCTCACTTTCGCATCGCCCGATACAGGCGGAACCCGCCGAGCAGGATCCTATGCGAAGTTCTTCCATACCGATTTTGTGATCTGCTACAAGCACCGTTCAAAACCCAATGAAATCGCAAAAATGGCCCTGGTCGGAGATGTTAAAGGCAGGAATGTGATTCTCCTCGACGATATTGTGGATACCGGGGGCACCCTTTGCAAAGCAGCACAGATCATCATGGATAACGGGGCCTCTTCGGTCAGGGCCATGGTTACCCATCCCATCCTTTCGGGCAATGCATACGAGATGATCGAAGCCTCGGCGCTTACCGAACTCATTGTTACGGATACCATCCCACTGAAAAAAGAAAACCCGAAAATAAAAGTTATTACCACTTCGGACCTCTTTGCTGAAGTCCTCCGCAGGCTTAAAAAGAAGGAATCAATCTCTTCGTTGTTTAAGTTTTAGGACGTTTTGCTATCTCGCTACTTTCTTTTTCCCTTCGTGATCCCCATTCTGGTGGAGTATCATTTTCGTTATACTCCCATCGGGATCAGCAATGAATTCAACTTTTGCATCCACGATTTTAAGGAAAAAGATATTTGCTGATTCGGCAAACATCTCGAATTTTCCCTGCCCTGTTGCCTGGCCCATGAGGTGCCCATTCTCTAAAGTCACTGTTATTGAAAACCCTGGGGCAAGTTGGTATTCTCCTGTGAATTTCTGCATCTCTTCGGGCCTTAGGGTTACCTCAAAATGAACCGGCACCTGTTTATCGGTTTTTGGCCAGCTTGATGAAGCTTGCCCCAGAGCCCGGTAATTAACGGTAGTTACCTTCCCTGCCTTATCCGAAACAAATTCATAAAAAGACATTCCCTCATTGTAAAAGAATTTATTGGAAGCGTAGGGTGTGAGCAGGAATTGCTGTCCGCCGGTCCTTTGTGAATAGAGTTTTCCTCCTTTGAACGTAATCACCCTTTGCTCTTTTGATGTATTTTCATAAACCCCTGTGTATTTCTTCAGGGTAAGCGTGTCAACTGCCATTGCTTTCATCACAGGCATCTTTCCGGCTGCCAGAGCTGCCATCTTAAATGCGGCATTATCGGGCGAATTCCCGTCGCAGTTTGAAAAAACCGCCACGAAAATATCCTCAGCCGGCATATATATTCCCATCGTGAGGAAGCCATTGATGCCGCCATTATGCCATATGGCCTGGCTTCCAAAGATCTCGCCTATTTCAAGCCCGTAGCCGTAACCAGCCGTTGAGCCGTCCTTAAGCTTATACGGAACAACTGCTTTTGCAAAGGTTCCAGGTTTGATGATCCTGCCCGAGCGAACACCTTTGGTCCAGGTGTAAAGGTCATCCACCGTTGATAATAAAGAACCTGCTGCATATGGCTGGGTCATGCTCAGGTAGGATGAATTGATATAGCCTGAATCGGCTTTGCTGTAACCCTCCACCCGGTTTTTTACGATATCCTTTGAGTGTTCATAGCTTGTATGCTCAAGGCCGAGAGGTTTCAGGATATGCTTCATCAAATAGTTTTCATAGGTTTCCCCGCTGGCTTTTTCAATGATATAACCAAGCAGTATATAACCGGAATTGTCATATTGGTATTTCGTTCCGGGTTCAAAATCCATCGGCTGGTCCTTGAAAAAATCGACAATCTCTTTTGGCGTCATATCCTTACTCTTCATTTCATCAGTCCATTCCTTCATCCCCGTATAATCTTTAATCCCCGAGCTGTGGGTTAAAAGGTGTTCCACTGTGATCTTGTATCCATGGGTGGGATAATCGGGAATAAATTTCGTGATCTCGTCCTGTAGCGCCAGTTTGCCCTGTTCTTCCAGTTGGAGAATTGCAACGGCTGTGAATTGCTTGGTAATCGAGCCGATACGGAAGATCATGCCGGGCTGCATTGGGACATTCAGTTCAAGGTTGGCTTTACCGAAAGCTTTCCGGTATACCACCTCTCCTTTCTTCATGACCAGGGCGGCACAGCCCGGTGCATCAGCTTTGAACTGTGAAGACAGGATCTTGTCGAACTCGGCAGTGTTTTTATTTTGCGCAATTACTGCGGATGAAAGTGTCATGGAAACAGTCATCCACAAACATAAATAAACAATCTTTTTCATGGGAAATTTGATTTAATGAGAGCTTGAGACGTGAAACAGTGGGGGAAAGTTACAAAATTAAAATTTCGCCACTTCGCTATCTCGCTACTTATTCTTACCTTTGCACCCCAATTAAAAAAACAATCCATTATGAAAACGGTATCATTGAGCGGCTCCCTTAGAGGAAGCGTAGGGAAAAAAGATGCCAAACTGCAGCGCAGGGCGGGTAAAATTCCCTGTGTTCTGTATGGTGGTCCTGAACAGATCCACTTCGTGGCAGACGAAAAAAGTTTTTCCAAAATCCTGTTCACCCCTGAAGTCAACCTGATCAAGATCACGATCGACGGGAAAGAGTACGACACCATTTACCAGGAAATCCAGTTTCATCCTGTAACCGACAAGCTTCTGCATGTCGATTTTCTGCAGGTCCTTCCCGATAAGCCGGTAGTCATTGCTATTCCGGTTAAATGTGAAGGAGTGTCACCCGGAGTTCTCCGCGGCGGCCGGCTTGAGAAAAAAATGCGTAAGGTCAAGATCAAAGCTTTGGCAAAAGATCTTCCTGATTATGTTTTGATCGATATCAGCCCGATGGACATTGGGGATTCGGCCAAGATCAGCGACCTGAAGATTGACAATGTCACATTCCTTGATGCCCCGAATAACGTGGTTATTGGTGTACGCACCGCCCGCGTGGTAGTAGAGGAAGTTGTTCCCGGAGCCGAAGCAGTTGTTGAAGGCGCCGAAGGTGCAGAAAAGAAAGAAGAGGGAAAGAAAGAAGAAGGCAAGAAGGAAGGAAAATAATCCCTTATTCAACAATACATTTTATGAAGACGCCGGACATTCGCCCGGCGTCTTTGTTTTCGGCCGGGAGCAGTTCCGTATAAGCCGGCCGCGTTTTTAATTCCGGGGTTTCCATGCCCTGTATTCGGGGGCAGGACCAAGGTTTTTGGGGACTTCCCCTTTGTGCACCGATTTTCCCAACAGGTTCTCAATGGCCTGGAATTTCCGCTGTTCCTTGGGACTGATAAAGGTCACGGCAATGCCAGATGCAGCTGCACGGGCGGTACGCCCGATACGGTGAATATAATCCTCGGCATCATGGGGCACATCGTAATTGATCACCATGTCGATATTTTCGATATCGATGCCGCGCGAAACTATATCGGTTGCCACCAGAACGTTCAGCGATTTATTCCTGAAACGGTTAAGCACCTCTTCCCTTTCCTTCTGTTCCAGGTCCGAATGGATCTCCGATACATTCAGGCCCATCTGGTGAAGGGCACGGCTTAATATCTTGGTCGAGCTCTTGGTTGAACAAAACACAAGCACTGTCCTGCCTTTGGCTCCCTGCAACAGATATTGGGTCAAAGGAAGCTTCTGGTTATCATACACAGAATAAGCCAGCTGAAGTATCTTTTCGGCAGGTTTTGACATCGCTATGTTGATCTCCACAGGCTCTTTCAGGACTTTCTGGGCCATTTGCCTGATTGCTTTGGGCATGGTCGCCGAGAACATCAGGGTTTGCCTTTCCTTCGGAAGCAGGTTTACCAGCTTCATGATGTCATCGTAAAACCCCATATCCAGCATCCGGTCGGCTTCATCAAGTATAAGATATTCAACATTGGAGAAGTCAACATATCCCATGTTCACATGGGCGATCATCCTGCCGGGGGTGCAGATCACCAGGTCGGATCCTTCGGTGAGGGCTTGTTTTTCGCGGTTGAATACCATGCCTTCGGTACCACCGTAAATTGCGATGGAACTTACCGGGGTAAAATAAGAAAGCCCCTGCATATGCTGGTCTATCTGCACCGCAAGTTCACGGGTGGGAACAATGATCAGGGCCCTTACGTTTCCCTTTTCTTCGGAGGTCATCAATTTTTGTATGAGCGGAAGAAGGAAGGCGGCTGTTTTGCCTGTCCCTGTCTGCGCCGTTCCAATAAGGTCCATTCCCTGCATGATTACGGGTATCGCCTGCTCCTGGATGGGAGTGGCGGTTTCGAATCCCAGGGCATGTATCCCTTCCTCCAGCTGAGGCTCAAAGCCAAATTCATTAAAATTCATATGCAAAGATACTCAAAATCGCGATGGGCTGATAAGGCGATGAATGCGACAGCTTTCCGTTGAACCTGTAACTTCACTGCAATGAAGCAGGCTAATCCTTGTCTTTGATTATCACCTCCCTGACCAGGTATGTCTCTATCGTTTTATAATCCAAAAAAGCATGGATATCCTTGTAAACCCTTATCATATTGGGGATCATGGTGAAAGGATTTCCGAAGAAACGGAAAGGAAGCAAAAGGTCGGCACGTGTGCAAAAATGTTCCTCAACAATACCTTCCCAGGCTTCGCTGTCACCGGCCTGATCCTTTAGCACCACGTTGCGGTTATAATGCCATAAAGGATGGATGCGCAACGACAATGGAGTATGGCTGTTATGCCAGCGGTCAAGAAATACTTCCTGGCTTATGCCGGGCTTGCGCCTGAACAAGGTAAGCAGGCAAACACCGGGTGTTATAACAGCATTTTCCCAGGACTTCTGATATTCAACCGGCAGGGCTTCCTCCACGGAATAAGAGCCGGCAAACCTGCCGGCCGGGTTTTTTAATTCCTTCATGTACTGGCCCAGAAGGGTCCGCACATCGGAAACAGGCAGATTGTCGGTAAAACAGACTGACATAAGCCCGATCTTGTCCTTTCTGAAAGGGATAACCGAAATAACGGGCGGAGTTGAATCGGTGAATGTTATATGCAATTTATAAGGCTGGCAGGTTTCCGATACCAGTCCTGCAAGCCTAAGCATGAAGTCAATAAAAGAAGAATATGAGGCTTCACGGGTCCCCCTGTATATCAAAATAAGTTTCTGCATAAATAAAACTTCAGTACAAAGATAAAAACAAAGTCCAAAGTCAATATTTCTTTAATTTTGAATAGCTTTTCAGATCCTGGTTTTTGGATTTACTGCGGATGGCCTAAATCGTTTATCAAGCATGAAATATCTTATTGCAGGGCTCGGGAATATAGGGGATGATTATACCGATACCCGTCATAATATCGGCTTCATTGTTGCTGATGCCCTTGCCCTGGAAGGGAAAGCGGTGTTCAAGGCCGAACGTCACGCCTCCATGACCAGGGTTTCACTCAAAGGACGCATCATGGTTGTGATCAAACCCTCAACCTATATGAACCTTAGCGGCAAAGCCATAAGGTATTGGATGCAAAAGGAGGACATCCCCCTGGAAAACATCCTGGTGGTTGTGGATGACCTTGCCCTTCCGCTGGGAGCTTTGAGGATGCGAAAAAAAGGCAGCGACGGGGGGCATAATGGTCTCATCAGCATCATAGAGCACCTTGAATCGAACGAATTCACCCGTATCCGTTTTGGCATTGGGAGCGATTATGCAAAAGGGTACCAGGTTGATTATGTTCTGGGCCGCTGGACTGGTGAGGAGACCAAAACCCTCATCCCCCGGGTGAAAGAAGCGGTTGAGATGATCAAGAGCTTTGTGCTGATCGGCCCCGACAGGACGATGAATGTTTTCAACAAAAGGGGGGAAGGGGTGTGAGGAGGATGTACAATGTAGAATGTACCATGTACAAATAATTGGTTGGTTCTTTTCCTGCTAAATTGATACTATGCGCATAGGTTTTGTACAGTTCGCCCCCTGCTTCGGTGAAAAAGAAAAGAATTTCACTTCTGTAAGGGAATTGCTTAAAGGCTGCAAAGCCGATCTGCTGGTGCTGCCTGAGCTTTTTGCAACCGGATATACCTTTATTTCTGTGGATGAAGTGAATGGGTTTTCGGAAAGCCTTGAAGGGGAAACCGCGGCATTCGCCAGGCAGCTGGCCGTTTCAACAGGAGCTGTGATCGTTGCAGGTTTCATTGAACGCGAAAATGGCTGTTATTATAACGCGTCTCTGTTGGCTGATGCGACCGGACTGCTTGCTGTTTACCGTAAGATTCACCTCTTCAATAAAGAAAAACTCTGGTTCTCTCCCGGGAACAGGCCTCCCCAGGTTGTCACCGTAAGGGATATGAAGATCGGGATGATGATCTGCTTCGACTGGATCTTCCCCGAAACCTGCCGCAGCCTGGCATTACAAGGGGCACAGGTCATCGCGCATCCTTCCAACCTGGTGCTTCCCTGGGCCCAGCAGGCCATGACCACCCGCTGCCTTGAAAACCGTGTTTTTGCAGTTACTGCCAACCGGATCGGCAGGGAACAAAGGGGGGATGATGATTTTACGTTTACAGGCCAGAGCCGGATCACCGGCTGCAAAGGCGAAGTCCTGGCTTCAGCCCCTGAGGATGAAACCTGTTTGAGCATCATTGAGATAGACCCCGCCCTGGCTGATGACAAATCGGTCAATCCTTACAACGACCTGCTCAGCGACCGCCGCAGCCAATTTTATAGCTTATGAAGAAGTCAGCTTACCTGCTCGGTATCGACATCGGCAGTTCTTCGGTAAAGGCTGCAATTGTAGATGCCGAAAGCGGGATCTGCCTTGCCTCGGCCTATTCCCCTGTTTCGGAGATGCAGATATCGGCTGCCCGGCCGGGATGGGCCGAACAGAATCCTTCGGACTGGGAACATCATGCAAAAGAAGCTATCGGCAAAGCTTTGCAAAAAGCTGCACTCGGGAGTTCGGGGATCAGGGCCATAGGCATCACTTACCAGATGCACGGTCTTGCGTGTCTCGATAAAAACGGGATTGTGCTCCGCCCTTCCATCATCTGGTGCGACAGCCGGGCCGTGGACATTGGGAACAAGGCTTTTGAACAACTCGGGCATGAATTCTGCCTCAGGCATTACCTGAACTCCCCGGGCAATTTCACTGCATCCAAACTCAGATGGGTTAAAGAGAACGAGCCTCAGGTCTTTGATAAAACCAATACCATTATGCTTCCCGGCGACTGGCTGGCATTCAGGCTTACAGGCGAGAGACTCACCACCAGGTCGGGCCTTTCCGAGGCCATCCTCTGGGATTTTGAACACAAGGGGCTGGCAACAACACTGATCGACCATTACGGAATTCCCCAGGGGATGATCCCGGCTGTATGCGATACTTTTTGCATACAGGGCCGGCTTCATAAGGAAGCGGCAAAGGCTTTTGGCCTTCCCGAGGGGATACCCCTAAGCTATCGTGCGGGAGACCAGCCCAACAATGCTTTTTCCCTGAAAGCTCTCGATCCCGGGGATATAGCCGCAACTGCAGGCACATCGGGGGTCGTTTACTGCGTCACCGACAAACCTGCATTTGATCTGCAGTCGAGGGTAAATACGTTTGTTCATGTGAACGACAGTATGGAAGCCCCGAGAAACGGGGTTCTGCTTTGCATCAACGGAACGGGGATCAGCAATTCCTGGATACGCAGGATTGGAGGATCAGTTTCCTATGACGAGATGAATGACAGGGCCGGCCAGGTATGTGCAGGTTTGGACGGATTGTCGTTCATCCCCTTTGGAAACGGGGCCGAACGTATGCTGAACAACGCCTCCGTTAATGCATCCTTCGAAAACATTGACTTTACAAGGCATTCACAAAGTCATATGTTCAGGGCCGTGCAGGAGGGCATTGCCTTTGCTTTCAGGTACGGACTGGATATCATGGCCGGTATGGACATCAGGCCGGGAGTGATCCGCGCCGCCCATACAAATATGTTCCTGAGCCCGGTGTTTACAAGCACCCTGGCGAACCTGGCTTCAGTGAGCATCGAATTGTATAATACCAATGGAGCCACAGGCGCAGCCCTGGGAGCTGGCCTGGGCGCAGGGATTTACTCATCCGCCAACGAAGCCTTTGGTAATCTTAAATGCATCAGCAGGATTTACCCAGGCAAAGACCAGGAAATAATTACAGCCTGTTATCATCAATGGGAAAAACTAATCCGCACAAAACTCTTAAAGTAAAATGAGAACTTTCGTTATAAAAACACTTTCAGTATTGTTCGCATTTGGATGTTCTCTCTTTGTTTGCGGGGAACTGCAGGCCAGAGGGAATTCAGGTCCGACTGAACTGAAAGTAAATAAGGGCTTCCTGAAGATCGAAGTTGTCAAGGATAATATTCTTCATCTGACTTTTGCCAGAAACAAAGGATATGCATCTCACAGCAAGTTCATACAAAAACGGGATTCTCAAGCCGGGGTATTTTATAAAATCTCGAAAAAACCATGGACCCTGCGCACTTCGCGTTTGATTTGCGAGTTGCCTGAAAAATCAGGGAAGCTGATCATCAGGGATACCTCCGGCCGCAGCGTTTACCTTGAAGCCGCCATACCGGGTGAATTACGCGACACCCTCATCCGCGAGAAGAAAACATACAGCATACGCCAAACCTTTATCATAGACCCGGGTGAAGGCCTGTATGGCCTGGGCAGTCAGACCGGCGGATTGCTGAACTTGCATATGCGAAACCAGGGCCTCTTGCGTGAAAATACGAATGTGGCTATTCCCTTCCTGTTTTCGACAAAGAACTATGGAATTTTCTGGGACAATCCCTCGCGTACCAGGTTTCAAAGCAGCGAAACTGAAATGTCGTTTCATTCTGAATCGGCCGGGGCCATTGACTTTTACATCATTACCGGGAACAATGCCGATGAGGTTATTGCAGCTTACAGGCAGCTTACCGGCCAGGTTCCCATGCTCCCACGCCTGGCATACGCTTACCTGCAAACGGGTGAAAAAAATAAAAGCCCTGAAGAGGTCAGGCATATTACAAAGGAATACCGTTCAAGAAACATCCCCATGGATTTTAGCATGCAGGATACATGCCTTCCCGATACCGTAAGGGTATACGATAATCCCCTGAAAACTGCCGGTTCAAAACGGGGCATTATCCTTACACCTTCATCCTGGCCCGGGCAGCAGCGTACCGGCGCTATTACCTGCCAGGGAGTTGTTCCATCAGATTTTGAAAGCCTGAAGCAGCAGATCACAATAGCCGTGAATTTCGGCATGAGCGGCAACCCATACTGGAGCACGGCTATCGGTGGATCTCTTCCCTCGGTTGTTGGAGGTGGACATACCCCGGCCATCGCCGACCTGGCCTGGTGCGAACTCTATCTCCGCTGGTTCCAGTTTGCTGCATTCTGCCCTGTTTTCCGTACTCCCGATAGCGCCACGGGATATGAAATCTGGAAATTCGGTGAAAAAGGATCGGTGCTGTACGAAACCCTGCTGCAATGGGTCGGGCTCAGGTACAGGATACTCCCTTATATTTATTCACTGGCCTGGAAAATGCATGCCGATGGGTATACCCTCTTGCGTGGTCTGCCAATGGATTTCAAGACCGACACAACTGTATACAATATCGCTGATGAGTATATGTTCGGCACTGCCTTCCTGCTTAAGCCCGTCACCTCACAGCAGTATTTCAGGCCGCGTCACGACACTGCCACTGAACCGCAGAACCTGCGTGTTCAGATTGATTCCATCAATTTCTACCTTCCTGCAGGTACAGCCTGGTATGATTTCTACACTGGGAAAAGGTTTGAAGGCGGGCAAACGATTTTAACCCCTTCGCCCCTCGAGGTCATTCCTGCCTTTGTCCGCGCCGGCAGCATTGTTCCGTATGGCCCATTGATGCAATATGCATGCGAAAAACCATCAGATCCTGTTGACCTGAGGATTTACCCCGGGGCCGACGGGGATTTCGTTTTGTATGAAGATGAAAACGACGGCTACAATTATGAGAAAGGCACATATTCCCTTATTCCGATACACTGGAACGACAAGGAACAAACAGTCACCATCGGCCCTCGCGAGGGTGAATTTCCCGGGATGCTGAAGCAGCGCAGCTTCAGGGTCGTTCTTATTTCGCCAACCATCCCCGATGGCTTTACCGAAGCCGGGGTCACACAGAAATCGTTCAAATATTACGGATCAGGAATATCAGTAAAAATTAAATAAACCCAATGTTATGAGTTCCTCTGAATTCTTTCCCTCTATCGGGAAAATCGCTTATGAAGGCCCCCAATCCAAAAATCCCCTGGCATTTAAATGGTATAATGCTGCCCAGGAAATCGGCGGCAAATCAATGAAAGACCACCTCAGGTTTGCAGTGGCTTACTGGCACAGCTTCTGCGGCGGGGGTTCCGACCCCTTTGGCCGTGGTACAAGGATCTTCCCCTGGGACGATGTGTCGGACCCTATGGATAAAGCAAAGATCAGGATGGATTTTGCTTTTGAGTTCATCTCCAAAATGGGAATCCCCTTTTATTGTTTTCATGATTTTGACCTGGCGGATGAGGGAGCGGGTATAATTGAATCGGAGAAACGCCTGCAAGTCATGGTCGATTATGCCAGTCACAAACAGGAGGATACCGGGATACAGCTGCTGTGGGGGACTGCTAATCTTTTCTCCCATCCCAGGTATATGAACGGAGCTGCTACAAATCCCGATTTCAGGGTGGTAGCCAGGGCTGCAACCCAGGTTAAAAACGCAATTGACGCAACCATTGCGCTGGGCGGGACGAATTACGTTTTCTGGGGAGGCAGGGAGGGATATCTTTCGCTGCTCAATACCGACATGAAGCGTGAGAAAGACCATCTTGCAGCTTTCCTTGCAATGGCCCGGGATTATGGACGGAAACAGGGATTTACCGGTACATTCCTCATCGAGCCGAAGCCCATGGAACCCAGCAAGCACCAGTATGACTTTGACGCTGAAACAGTGATTGGATTCCTTCGCCATTACGGCCTGGATAAAGACTTCAAACTGAACATCGAGGTGAACCATGCAACCCTTGCAGGCCATACCTTTGAGCATGAGCTGCAGTGTGCGGCCGATGCCGGACTTCTTGGCAGTATCGACGCAAACCGCGGCGACTACCAGAACGGCTGGGATACCGACCAGTTCCCTGTCGATCTTTACGAAACAACCAAAGCCATGCTGGTGATCGTTGAAGCAGGCGGGTTTACCAACGGGGGTATTAATTTCGACGCCAAGATCCGCAGGAATTCCACCGATCCCGAAGATCTCTTTATCGCCCATATCACGGCCATGGATATCTTTTCACATGCCCTTATAGCCGCTCACCTCATACTTGGCAGTTCACCTTATAAAACCTGGTGGAAAACACGGTATGCCTCTTTCGACAGCGGCAGGGGAGCTGAGTTTGAGGCAGGGAAACTTTCCCTGGAAGACCTGCGGAACCTGGCCCTGGAGTATGGGGAGCCGGAACAGATCAGCGGGAAACAGGAAAAATTCGAACAGTTGCTGCATATGTATTTTTAACCATAAACCGCGACTCGTAATTCACCATTCAATGTTCAATATCCGATATTCAAACTAAATGACTTCATCCCCCAAATTAAAACCCTACATCGCTCTTCTGACCCTCGTGGCCACTCTTGGTGGGCTGCTGTTCGGATATGATACCGCGGTGGTTAACGGAGCCGAAAAATCCCTGGTTGGCCTGTTTATCCTGAAAGCCCTGGATCCCATGCAATCCGCCTATGCGTTCAGCCTCATCAGCCAGTACCGCATCCTTGTTGCTTTGGTGTTTTACCTGGTGCTGATGGTTGTTTCGGGCCAACTTATCCGGCTGCTGGGCTTTAAAAAAGGCGGGACCATCAGCCTGCTTTTAATGATTGTCCTTACAGCCTGTATTGTAATTTACCTTGGCCGGCCCATGCCCACGGCCGGCGACAGCCCCGAAATAAAAGGCTGCCTCGACTCGGTGAAAGGTTTCGTAATCGCCAGCGCTTTGATTGGATGCATCATAGGCGGGGCTTTGGCTGGATTCGTCTCCAAATCACTGGGACGGAAAAAAGGACTGATCCTCTCGGCCCTGGCATTCACGGTTTCGGCCATAGGAGCCTGGAGACCCGAGGCGTTCAATTTTTTCGGCACCCTCGATGTATATTCTTTCGTCGTTTATCGTATTATCGGTGGTATTGGCGTAGGCCTTGCTTCCATGCTTTCACCCATGTACATCGCCGAGATCGCCCCGGCGAACATCAGAGGGAAACTGGTTTCATGGAACCAGTTTTCCATTATTTTCGGTATGCTGATCATTTATTTCGTGAACTGGTTCATTGCGAAAAGGGGCGATGAAGCCTGGCTTATCAGCGAAGGCTGGAGGTGGATGTTCTTCTCGGGGATCATCCCCAGCGGTATTTTCCTTATGCTGCTGTTCTTTGTTCCCGAAACTCCCCGTTTTTTAGTGATGAAAGGCAGGGATGATAAAGCCCTTAAAGTTTTAAGGCGGATATCGGGTGAGGGCGATGCCGGCAGGATACTCGGCGAGATCAAAGACACATTGCATGAATCAGCTGTTCCCTGGCTTTCCTATGGGTTCTTCGTGATCTTTATTGGGATCATGCTCTCGGTCTTCCAGCAGTTCGTGGGGATCAACGTGGTTCTTTACTATGCCGGGAATATCTTCAGGAACATGGGGGCCAGCACCGGTTCTTCGCTTTTACAGACCATCATCGTCGGTGCAATCAACCTGCTTTTCACCGTCGTTGCCATTTTGTCGGTGGATCGCTTTGGCCGCAGACCCCTGATGATCATGGGCGCCCTTGCCATGGGTGCAAGCATGACCTGCCTGGGATTTGCATTTTACTTCGGGAAGCCCGGCCTGCTTGCACTGGTGTTCATGCTCATTTATACTGCAGGTTTTGCCATGAGCTGGGGCCCTGTTACCTGGGTCCTGCTTTCGGAGATCTTTCCGAATTCCATACGTGGCGCCATGTCCATAGCCGTTGCGGCCCAATGGATAGCAAACCTCCTTATTTCATGGACCTTTCCCATCCTGAACGATAATTCCTGGCTTACCGGCCTTTTCAATCATGGATTTTCATACTGGATATACGGGCTTATGGGATTCCTTGCCGCCATGTTCGTTTGGAAACTTGTCCCCGAAACCAAAGGCCGCAGCCTGGAAGAAATCGAAAAGTTCTGGGTAAAATAATTTGTACATGGTACATTGTACATTGTACATCCTTTCAGATCCAGCCTTGTATCCAATAATACCCCAACGCAAAGAACTCCCGTATGATCAGTTCCTCGTAATGCAGCTGGGTCCAGAACTGGTAGCGCAGGGTGATATTGTTCCCTATATCAGGGACCCAGAGGCGGCCGCCCAGCTTTCGTCCTTTAAAGCTCAGATCCGATTCTATGGCTTCTTCAAACGCCGGAACGCCATCCACCTTCAAAAAACCTGCTTTCCTGAATGTAAGCACTGCTCGTCGCAGATGCTCAGGTGAGGTGACGATCAGTAAAGATTTGAATTTCGAATATTGAACATTGAATTTTGAATTATGATCAACTTCAACATTCGATATTCGTTGATCAATATTCGAAATTATATTTAACACATTCAGCGCCTCGGCCCGGGTGTTAGTACCTGAATCCTCGAAAATAATACGCTCAGGAGCTACCCCGCGGATAACAAGCTCTTTCTTCATTCCATTGATGGAACTCAGGCTGTCGCGGGTGTTTCCGGGAAGTGCAACAATCACTTTTGCCCGGTTAAAGTAATTCGCTGTTTTAGCTGCATACCAGCAGCGCATCAATCCGCTCTCGCTGGGCATCCCTCCTCCCCCGAGAACTACGATATAATCCGGCGGACGGTTCAGTGAAGCTTTTGAAACACTAAGTCCGTACCACATCCAGAAAGGCCCCGATGTGAAAGCCAGGATTATGATAAGAGCAAACATCCCGCCCATGCTTATCATAAATATTTTCAGAAATTTCTTCATCAGGCCATCATGATGTTTCATGCTCATCAAAGATAAAAACTTCCTCGATTGTCATACCGAAAACACGGGAAATATCATAGGCAAGCCTGAGAGAAGGATTGTACTTGTTCTTTTCAAGGAACACTATCGTTTCCCTTCTCACCCCAACCCGCCTGGCAAGTTCGTCCTGTGTGATGTCGAGCCCTAGACGCAGCTCCCTGATCCGGTTATTCATCTTTCAGCCCCCAGATCTTGATGACCACGATTGATATGATATAAACCCCTAACATGATCAGTATTCCCGTCTGCAGAATGTCCGTAGGAGGCTTGCTCAGACGCCTCTCAGCTATCATCAGCCCTATCCAGCACCAAACTGAGATGCGAAATGCCAGGGATGATGCTTTCCTGTAAATCTTTTCTATGCGTTCATCCCTGATCGGATCTCCTTTAAAGGAGGACCATAAATTTGAGGCTCCCTGGTACAGCCCGAATGCGGAAATGATGATCAGAAGTATGCCCTGAACCCAATCTGTCCATGAGGATCTGATGACCAGGGGACTGAATACCATATGTATTCCATTGGCCAGCAGCAAGACGCCGAATAATACAAGAAAAAAAGATCGTTTCATTGTTCAGATGTTAAATATTTCTAACGCAAAGTTAGATATTTCTAACATCTAAAGTCAAGCTTTTTGAAAAATATTTTTTTAAGCCCGGAAAATCCATTTAATTCAATGCCCCCGAGAAAATCTGAAGGAGCATATGCAGAAAAAACTTTCTGCCCCCCAGTGCCCAGTACCCAGTACCCAGCTACCCTCTGATCCTCTTCGTCACAACCGCCGACACCTCATCCATGGCGATCCTCTCCTGCAACATGCTGTCCCTGTCGCGGATGGTTACGGTATTATCCTGCAGCGTCTGGTGGTCGATGGTTATGCAATACGGGGTGCCGAGAGCATCCATTCGGCGGTAACGGCGGCCTATGGTATCTTTCTCTTCGTAGAAGCAACGGTGGTCGTACATCAGCTTATCCATGATCTCACGGGCTTTTTCGGGGAGGCCGTCTTTCTTGACGAGAGGAAGCACGGCTACTTTGATGGGCGCCAGTTTTGCGGGTATGCCCAGCACAACACGTTCGCTTCCGTCTTCCAGCTTTTCTTCACGGTAGGCCTGGCTTAAAACCGCCAGGAAGGTACGGTCAAGCCCGATGGAAGTCTCTACGACATAAGGCACATAGCCTTCGTTCAGTTCGGTATCGAAATACTGTATTTTGCGGCCCGAGAATTTCTGATGGGCCGAGAGATCGAAATCGGTGCGGCTGTGAATGCCCTCGATTTCCTTGAAACCGATGGGGAATTCAAATTCAATATCGGCTGCGGCATTGGCATAATGGGCCAGCTTGTCATGGTCGTGGAAGCGGTATTTGCCGGCAGGCATTCCCAGTGAAAGATGCCATTTCATCCGCTCTTCCTTCCAGTATTCATACCATTTCATCTCTTCGCCCGGCTTCACGAAAAACTGCATCTCCATCTGTTCGAACTCCCTCATGCGGAAAAGGAACTGCCTTGCCACGATCTCGTTGCGGAAAGCTTTCCCCGTTTGCGCAATCCCGAAAGGGATCTTCATACGGGCAGTCTTCTGGACATTCAGAAAATTCACGAAAATCCCCTGGGCCGTTTCAGGGCGAAGGTAGATCTCGTTGGCATCTTCATTCACCGAGCCCATCTGGGTCGAGAACATCAGGTTGAACTGCCTTACTTCGGTCCAGTTCTTGGTTCCTGAAACAGGACAAACAATCCCAAGTTCTTCGATGAGCAGTTTTACATCAGCAAGGTCATTGCGTTCCAGTGCAGGATAAAAACGTTGTTTCACCGCATTGATCTTGTCAAGGTATTCTTTCACCCGGGGGTTTGTTTCCCGGTACATTTTTTCATCGAAAGTTTCACCGAAACGGATGCGGGCTTTTTCAACTTCCTTGCTAATCTTGTCTTCAACTTTCTGTATATGGTCCTCAATTAATACATCGGCACGGTACCTTTTCTTCGAATCTTTGTTGTCGATCATGGGATCACTGAAGGCATCCACATGTCCTGAAGCTTTCCACACCATGGGGTGCATGAAGATAGCGGCATCAATGCCAACAATATTCTCATGGTACTGGACCATTGAATTCCACCAGTATTCACGGATATTGTTCTTTAGCTCAACACCAAAAGGACCGTAATCATAAACCGCGCTTAATCCGTCGTACAATTCGCTTGAAGGAAATACAAAACCGTACTCCTTGGCATGGGAAATGATCTTCTTGAATAATTCTTCGTTATTGGCCATCTGTCGAATTAATTGGCCGCAAAATTAGGGCTTTTTCTCTAAATTTACCTGCTCATAACGATCATTGCCATGAAAACAAACCGTCGTAATTTCCTAAGGACAGCAGCTGCAGGGATCGCTGCTGCATCACTTGCCGATTTCAGCAGCTTTGCTTCAAGCCCAAATTCCATCAGCCTTCCATCTCCTGAACGAAAAGGTAAAAGCGTGATGGGCTTTGCCGCCGAACCATTGAAAACGGTGAGGATAGGTCTTGTCGGATTGGGAATGCGGGGGATGGATACCCTGGGCCGTCTTCTTTATGTGGATGGGGTTGAGATCGCTGCAATCTGCGATGTGATCTCCGAACGCGTCGTCCAGGGTAAGAAACTCGTCACTGATGCCGGCAGGAAGGAGCCGGTGGGCTATTCCAAAGGCGAAGAGGACTGGATGAACCTATGCGAACAGAAAGACTTAGACCTGGTTTACAGCTGTACTCCATGGCTGCTGCACACTCCCGTTTCGGTGTATGCCATGAAACAAGGCAAGCATGCGGCCACCGAGGTCCCGGCTGCAACCTCGCTTGAGGAATGCTGGGAACTGGTGAATACTGCCGAAGAAACCCAAAGGCATTGCATGATGCTTGAAAACTGCTGTTACGATTTCTTCGAATTGAATACCCTGAACATGGCCCGGCAGGGGGTTTTCGGCGAGATCATGCATGCCGAAGGCGCATACATCCACGACCTGCGCTGGCTCAAGTTTGATAAGGAGAAAGGATATGCCGGGATGTGGAGGCTTAAGTTCAGCCGCAACCATAACGGGAACCCATATCCCACGCACGGGCTTGGTCCGGTTGCCCAGATCCTGTGCATCAACCGCGGCGACCGTATGGAATACCTAAATTCCATCTCGACCAAACAGGTGGGAATGAGCCTGTATGCAAAGGAAAAACTGGGGCCCGAAAGTCCCGAAGCTTTGCAGCCGTATGCTCTTGGCGATATGAACACAACGGTGATACGCAGCGTTAACGGCAAAACCATCATGATACAACATGATACCACCAGTCCCCGGCCCTATAGCCGGATCCACATGGTCGTCGGCACCAAAGGCATGGCAAGGAAGTATCCCCTTGAACAGATCGCCCTGGAGCCAAAAGCCCATGAATGGCTAAAAGATGAGGATTTTAAAAAATTGATGGCGGATTACGAACACCCGCTAAGCAAGCAGATAGGTGAAAAAGCAAAACAGGTTGGAGGCCATGGCGGAATGGACTTCATCATGGATTCCCGCCTCAGTTACTGCCTGCGCAAGGGCCTGCCCCTTGACCAGGATGTGTATGATGCCGCCACCTGGTCATCCATCGTAGAACTCAGCAATATATCGGTGAATATGCGTGGGAATTCAGTGGAAGTCCCCGATTTCACCCGTGGCGCCTGGCAGGGTGCAAAACCGTTGGGGATAGTGACAATGGAATAGGTAGCGAAATATGTTTGTCCTTATCCGGGATTTTACCTGATATTTCAAAGGTTTCCCCGATTTTGCTTTGCAGGTCACGTATTTGTCGCTATTTTTACTTTACCAAAATTTTTTCTTATGAAAACATTGATTTCCCTCCTGGTTGTGGCATTGCCCGTTTCAGCAATCTGCCAGCTGCCGTTTCATCCTCCTGTCACAGAGAAGAAGCCTGTGACTGATACTTTGCACGGCTACTTCCTTACCGACCAGTACCGCTGGCTCGAAGACAAGACCGACAACAAGGTCATAGACTGGACAAAAGCCCAGCACGATTATACCGTGTCATACATGAAAGCTACCCAGAAAGATCATCCGGGGCTTCGTGATGAGATCACGGCTTACGTTGACAGGGATTATGAAAGCGCACTCGACAAAGAAGGGAAACGCATATTCCAGACCATCAAAAAGAAAGGTGATAAACAGTATTCCCTTTACACCATGCTGAACGGGAAAAAAATCCTGATCTGGGACCCTGTAAAAATTGACACCTCGGGTAAAACTTCGACCTCGGGAGTGGAATATACATACGATGGCGAAAGGGCTGCAGTGAATGTGCAGCAGAGCGGATCGGAGATCGGGATAACTTATTTCATCGATACAAAAACAGGGAAGCAACTCTTCCCCCCTCTTCAGAATACCTTTAGCGTACAGTGGACTAAGGACCAGCAGCATATGTATGTTACCCTGCGCAGCCCGGAAGATGTGAAACTTCAGCGCCCGCTCAAGACCTGGCTGTGGAAGGTGGGAGACCCTGCCGATAAAATGAAATTCCTCGGCTCGACCAATGATGCCCAGAATTCCTGGTTCATCTATGATAACAAATACAGTGATGTGACCTTTTTCGGGAACAGTGATTTTTACTCAGATTCTCTATGGATGAAGAAAACCGGGACCGAAGAAAAAGGCCTGCTGATCTATGCAAGCAAAAAATTCCAGGCTTATCCTTCAGCCATAGATGATAAGCTATACATCCTCACCAATGACAATGCCCCGAACAAACGATTCATGGTTGCCGACAAGGGCAAGCCTGAATATAAAGACTGGAAAGTCCTTATCCCTGAAGGTGAAACAGTGATCGAAAATGTTGAAGTCCTGAAAGACGGAAGGTTCGTATTGCAGGATAAAAAAGATATTCAGAGCCGGCTTACACTACTTGATCCCGACGGGAAAAAGATAGGACCAATCAGCCTTCCCGAACTCGGCGATGTTTCATCATTTGGCTATGACCGTGACGAAGATTCAGTGTATGTTTCATTAAGCACATTTACTTCCCCGGGTAAAACCTATATCGCTTCTCCTAAGGATTTCAAATGGAGGCTGTATTACGAACAGAAAATACCGGTCGACATGTCTAACATCACAGGAGAGATAAAATTCTACACTTCTAAAGACAGCACCCGCATCCCTGTGCTGGTGGTCCACCGCAAGGATATGAAACTCGACGGCACTAACCCGGTTCTGGTTACAGGTTACGGGGGGTTCCTCTATGGTATTAAACCCGGATATTACGGAGGATATGCGCCCCTGATCAACCGGGGTGTTGTCGTGGTTGAACCCGGGATACGCGGAGGCGATGAATACGGGGAGTCATGGCATCAAAACGGCATGCTGTTCAAAAAACAAAACTGTTTCGACGACTTCAATGCCTGCGCCGAATGGCTGGTCCGTGAAAAATATACCACTTCGAACCGCACCGTGGCCTGGGGCGGAAGCAACGGGGGATTGCTGATGGGAGCCATAGCGACCCAGCGGCCCGACCTGTACAAGGCCATACTTTGCGCCGTTCCCCTGATCGACATGATACGTTACCAGAAATTCCTGATCGCAAGGTATTGGATCCCTGAATACGGTACCTCCGACAATGAAGCCGATTTCCGAAACCTGCTCCAGTATTCGCCTTACCAGCATATCAGGCAGGGAGTGAACCACCCCACCATGCTGATACGCACGGGCGCCAACGACAGTAGGGTTGATCCACTTCATGCGAAGAAGTTCACCGCAGCCCTACAAAACAATCCCGGGCAGATCAACCCCATCATGCTGTATATCGACTATAATGTGGGTCATGGCTCAGGCCAGGCCACGAAACAAAGGATAGAAAATTCTACTGTGGATTTCGAATTCCTGCTGAACCAGCTGGGATTATAATGATTGTAGGAAGTAGAATGAGCGATTAAAACAGGAAAGGTTATCAAAGGTTTATTTCAAGGTTCTTCCCTGTATTGAACTCATAGGTAAATCCCGGGCCTTTAACTTTAGCCAAAGCCCCTGCAGCATGCAAATGCAGGTCATCCTGCTGCCTTGATTTTAACACATTCATCAGGGTGATCGCTTTTTCAAGCCCGTCGCCGCGCTTGTAATTCACAACCTCATCAGGAAGGGAAATCCGCATGCCTTCATAAATGGATTCAGCCGGCCATGATTTGAGCTCAGCATAGATCTCTTCAGGAGATTTATCTTTGAAATAAGCGATCGAAACAGGGTTGCGCTCAAAAACGGCTTTGAAGAAAGGCTTCCAGTCGCAGGAATCCATGAACCTGCCGGCATAAAAGGCCAGGTCGGCACTTGGATTGCTGTTACGCATCGAATGGAGAATGGCGATAATTTCTTCTCTTGGCTGAAGTGGCGAAATAGCGAAGTGGCGAAGTAGCGAAAACGTCTTATTCTCAGAGGGAATTCTCGGGATAAGGTGAACGAACTTTTTCAGGTCGGTAATGAATTCATGATTCTCCTTCAGCAAAGGGTATTTCTCAAGCAGGAGGCCGACAAATTCCTGGTAAGGCCTCATCCTGAAAATATCATCATCGAAATTCAGGATCAGCCGGCCGGGATAGACTGCCAGGTTCATCTCCTCCTCGTCCATCTCGCAAAGAAGCTTCCTCCCGGTTTTGTCGCCCAGGCGGTTTTTGCTTCCGTGCTCATAACCGTAGGCCCGTTCCAGTTTGATGAACCTGCTCGTCCCCTGGCATAAAAATGCCAGCTGGAATAGTTTCTGGTAACGGCTGTAATCCCTGAGGAAGTTAAGGAAGATCTCCAGGTCGACCAGGGTTTCAAGGTACTTCGAAAGTTTCTCCCTGAACCGCCTGTACGAAGCTTTGTCAATGGTGGCTTCGGGATACACCGAATGTATGTACCCGCTGCAATGGGCCACAATGGTTACCTGCTCATGCTCCAGGGCCCGCCTCGCCAGGGCCGAAAGCTCAGTTCCGTTGTACCACATGCTCTTGGTCACAACCCGGCGGTTGTTGGTGATCACCCCTTCGTCTACCAGTATGAAATTTTGCGAATGAAGCGGGGTTCCCATCATGAAAATATCCTCAAGCGGAACCTTAGCTACTATAAACAGGGCTGCAACATAAAGGCATGCCAGTGAAACGCATTCTCCCGCTCCATTGCTATGCTCAGGCTTGAACCTGAAAGCGTTCATTGCCTCAACGGTCTCAGTCTTCCAGTAAGGTATGATCTCGGTGTCGAATTTATCAAGCCCGAAATGCTTGCGGATATCGAGGTCGAAATAATATTTATCCCCCTCATAACCGAACAATGCGTTGGACCTTGACAAGGTTTCCATATCGATAAATTCGCTGAAACGGCTGATTTCGGTTTGCTTATCAGTCAACCCCCAGGTTTCCAGGTCAAGGTTGAAATCATAATGATCCATAATGTATTGCTTCACCCTGTGCATCTTTTTCAGGGGGCCCATTTTATCAATGCCCGAAAACCATTGATCGTCCCTCCATTTCCAGATTTCGGGCGACATGATATTGGCGTAGACCAGGGCATATAAAAGTTCAGGGAAGATGAAAATTTCCATGTCCGACAAGGTAAATGCCGAACTGTATTTTTCAAGTTCCCTTGAACTGAATTCTCTTGAAGTATGATGTTTTGTCATGGAGTTAAAGTCTGAATTTTCGCAGGGATGTTGTAAGGATTATGTTACGTAGCTCCCTCATCCGCCTGCAAAATTAACCAAAAAACCGGCTCCGCCCTTGTGGAATTCATCAAATTCCTGTACGTTTGTGATACTAAAATCCGAATTATGTATTACTCAGGAAAAGAAATCGTTGAAATCGCCGTCCGCATTGAAGAGAACGGCTATGCTTTTTACATTGCTGCTGCCGAAATGATACGGGAGTCTACCGACATCAAAAACCTGTTCATCGACCTGGCTGAACAGGAAACCATGCACACCGCCACTTTTCAGAAGATCTTCGACAATTACGAACCCGAAGATTACGAGCAGGGTGATGAGAATTTTTCGGCTTACATCCAGAACCTTGCCGACAAGCATATCTTCGGAAAACCCGATGCCGGGGCTAAACTTGCTTCAAGCCTGAAAACCCCCAAGGAAGCCCTTGAAGTTGCTTACAAATTCGAGCTCGACAGTGTGGCGTTCTACAAAGAGCTTTACAACAAGGCCAAGAGCGATTCCAAAAACCTGATCAAAAAGATCATCGCCGAGGAAGAGGCGCATGCAACAAGGATCAAGCGTTTCCTTTAATCAGTAACCTGCTGTTTTTAAAAAGTTCAGCATCAGTTTCCGGCCCGTGCGGGTGTAATCAGGCTGCTCATTCCGGAATATTGCGTTCAGATTTTCTTTGTCGGTTTTGAGCAGGTCCTCGTCTTCATTCATCCAGTTTTCAAACATTTCGGCTGTCAGTTCAAAATGGCATTGTATGCCGTATGCATTAGCGCCAATCCTGACGACCTGGGCGGGGCAGAACTTCCCGCTTGCCAGCAGCAGCATGTCATCCGTAAGCAGAACTGTTTCGCCATGAAGATGAAAAACCTTCAATGACTCCTCCGGGCTCGCGGTAAAATCAGCCACTTACGGTTACAAATGTGGTGGCTTTTTTATTCGGGACATTAAACTCAGGAACCAAGGCCCTGGAGTTTAAAGATACGAACTGTTACCCCCAGATCATGCACTGTGTAGGCTGGTTGAGCCGGAGAAAGTTCATTGCTTCATAGATGTTATAAAACCGAAAAATTGCCGACTCCTTACCGCCCGGGGAAAACAGGGTTATTTTAAAGGTGTATGACCAGTTTACCGCATGGCCGTTGTGGTGCAGGATAACCTTACGGGATTCTGTTACTTGGTAGCGACAGGTTTATTCATTGATGTCCTTTATTGGATGAATGATTGGATTAAGTTAACATACAAACCTTCACTTTTAATTTTAACAATTGGGTTTAATGCATAAATAACAAATTGTAGGTACAAAACAGCGGGGTAAATTTTAATACGCAAGGCTGCCAGTCATTTTTTTACCCCTAAAAAATAAAAGGGTTAAATAAATGAAGGCCCCCGAAGGGCCTGACCTTGTGGATTATAACTTTACGAAAATACCTTTGAGGAGATTTGCATTAAAGAGATAGCCAGGTACACACATTGGTTAAACATTGAGAATAAATGAAAGTGCGTTACGCAATCTCTTTGGTAAAGGGAACCTTGTAAAAAAAATTGCTGTCGGGTCAGGAGGTCCGAATATCAAAACATTATTGAAGGTGAAATTCTTAAAATTCTTGATTCTCCAACGCCTCCTTAAAAAAGGTTGTATAAAAAGTTGCAATCTGTTGTTTTTTTCACTATACTTGCTTTTCTGATAATCAAATAATTATCTGGTTCTTTATGTTCTTTATGTAACTTGATTCTATTTGTATTATAAATTTATAATCCAAAGCCATGAAAAACATTTACTTCATTTTCTCACTTTTAGCTATTTTATTGAATATTGTAAAGTTCAATCATTGTCAGGCTCAATCATCCAACAATTATTATGTAATTGTTGACTCTCTGGATAAGTATTTTGATGCAAATCCTGCTCTTAAAATTGAGGACGATGGAGATTATGCCCGATATATCCGATGGAAAATGTTTTGGCATGACAGAGTTTATGGAGGAGATTCAACTAAACGGGGAAGTTTCCAATTATTCAGCGCTGCCGTTAATGAATACAGGGATCATCTTGGTTATTTTCAACGATCAACATTGATTGGATCTGATTGGCATTGTCTTGGCCCTGATAATTTTACGGCTTCAAAACGAGGGTTGGTATCGGCAATTTATATTGATTCGGCAGCAGATAAGAATTTAAATACAATATTCATTGGTACCAATGCATCCGGGATATGGAAAACAACAAATGGCGGATTAAATTGGCACAATGTGACAGATCCAACAGGAATTACTTTGTTGGGTATAACGGATATTACGGGGGATCCAACCAATGGAAATGTAATTTATGCTGCAACCGGCTTCTTTTGTAGTGATCTCTTACATAGTGGGGGCATTGGAATTATAAAATCCTATGATGGAGGCGTTACATGGCAACAAATAATGAGTTTGAACCAAGTTCAGGATCTGGCAGTATACCGGATACTGGTTGATCCAACAGATTCTCAACGGATTTATGCATTGGTGGATAGCGTTGTTGTGAGAAATAACAATGCTGGGATTGGAGTTTGGGATACCATTTTTAAGTGTCCTGATGTTGTTTCCGGGGAACGCAGAAAATTACGCGATATTTTAATGAAACCGATGGATAACACCACATTGTACGTTGCATCTGATGACAGGAAGCCGGATGCTGAATCTCTGTGCAAGGCGAAAGTCTATAAAATTACAAATGCCACCAGTACTAATTTAGCCAATATACATGTACAAAGCCTGGATGAGCAATTTATCGCCCAGGGTGATACCATGTTGACGCAAAGATTCCAGATCGCCGTGACTCCTTTAGATACAAGCGCTGTTTTTGTGGGTTGTCAACAGATTGTACCACAAGGCAGTTCAACACAATTCAAATTTAAACTATGGAAATATGACAATATCAATCACTGGAAGCCAAGAATTGATTTAATTGAAGATCAAGTACCAAGCCTTCAGGGCATTAGTTGGGATAAAATTGAGATTCTTGTTTCTACCCTGGATACCGGCATAGTCTATGTAGGTGGGATTTTTTGGAACAAGTTTCTTCATGGGCAATTGGTAGGTAATAACATGAATCATATGGATAGTATACATGTGGATATCAGATGTTCTAAAATTTTAAAAATCACATTACCGGATTCAAGCAAGCACGATGCAATTTATTGTGGTCATGACGGAGGTTTTTCGAAGAGTATAGGCGGGATAGCGAACTGGGTAAATTTATGTGGAAATGGTTTGGTAATAACGGAATTCTGGGGTATAGGTGGAGCTAATAAGAGACCAGACAGGGTTTATTGCGGAGCTCAGGATAATTCCTTTTTTCGTTATAATGCAGGAGCCTGGCATTTGTCCTCTGATGGAGATAACGGGAATCCGGTTGTTGATCAAGTATGTCCTGATACATTATTTGTTCCTTACTGGGTAAATGGAGGTGTGATTAGATCAAAAGATGGAGGAATGGACCTGATTCCTCCAAATATTGAGTTTGTGTTTGAAAACTCCGAATATCATATCCCCAATAGCCCGATCGCTATAAATCCCCAAAACCATAAATCGATCTATATTGGATATCATAACCTGTGGAAATCGGTTCATTATGGAGACACAGGGTCATTCTTTAAAATTCAGGTAACTCCTGTTGATTCTACAGGTAACAATGATGGGATCAGGGCATTAGCGATCGCTCCGAGAGATTCCGCAACCATCTATTTAGCATATGATGGTCCGATAAACAGTTCGCAGGGTTATCAGCACAAGAAACTATTTAGGTCTAAAAACAATGGTCAGTCATGGACTGATCTGACTTCATCCTTAGGCTCACTTTTACATAAGTATGGAATCACTTCAATTGAAGTTAGTCCCACAAACCCGGATTCTCTTTGGATTGCATTTGGAGGATTCTGGAATGATCCGGCACACCATCGCGTTTTAGTATCTTCAGATAGCGGAAGTACCAGGGATACTTCTGCAAATTATTCGGCAGGCTTGCCCAATTCTCCCGTCAATTGTATAAAATATATGAACGGAAGTAATGGAAGACTTTTCGCTGCAACCGACGAAGGCGTGTTTTACAGGGATAAATACGTCAGCGAATGGCAGCCTTTTAATACCGGTCTTCCTGTGTGTATGGTTACAGATCTGGAAATTAATGATAATACACAAAAAATACGGGCAGGAACTTTTGGCCGGGGTCTTTATGAAACAGATCTGACATGCAATTATAACAGTATTGATTGGGTAATATCGGGCAATGTTACGATTAATAGTGATACGGCAGTTGATCAAAGTATTGTGATTGATTCTTCCTATACCCTGACAGTCAAGAAAAAATTAAAACTTCCTCCTGAAGCAGCAATTTCTGTCAGACCAGGCGCCCGGCTTATTGTTGATGGAGGAACCCTTACCAACAGATGTTATAGCATGTGGCGTGGAGTTGAAATAGGAAGTCATTCAAATCTGCAACAAAATGCTTCAAATCAGGGTTGTGCTAATTTTATACATGGTGCAGTAATTGAAAATGCCCGTTTTGGCGTCAGTACAAATGGAGGTCTCATCGTTGCGGACAGCGCTTATTTCAGAAATAATTACGGTGCAGTAAAATTTGAGTATTATCCATATAATCAGGCAAGTTCATTCAAGAGGGCAACCTTTGAAACAACGCGAAATTATCTTGACACCAATTATTCTGTGCCCCAGGATTTTGTGAGCTTATGCAGTGTCAAGGGGGTTTCATTCAGAGGATGCACATTCCAAAATACAACGGTACCTGCGAATTGCGTTCCCGGATCCTTGAAAGGGCGTGGAATTTACAGTATTGATGCTTCATATACAGTTGATCGATATGAATATACTCCAACAATTTTTAAGGGATTGTATTATGGAATAAGGGTTTACAATTCAGATCCGACCAGGTATGTTCAGATTCAGCATTCGACGTTTGATCATAATTACCGAGGAATTTATCTTGGATCTTCAAATTATTCAACAGTAACGGAAAATACATTTCTGGTACCAAATCATACACAGGCCGGGAATGATACCTGTTATGGACTTTATCTTGGGACTTGTTCTGGATATCATATTGAGGCAAATAATTTCTCCTCTCCCGGAAATACCTTATTGCAATCAGGGAGCCTGACTTTGCGTGAAATCGGTTTAATTGTGGATAACTCTGGTGGATCCCCCAATGAGATTTACCGCAATTATTTTGATTCGCTTGATGTTGCAATCAATGCTCAACGGGTGAACCGGCAGGATGGAGGCGCTTTTACTAATGGCCCGGTGGGTAATGGGATTCCATATCCCAATGGAAATCCTTCAGGTTTGGTTATCAAGTGCAATACCTTTAATAATAATTCCTACGACGAGATGGCTACAAGGTATTATACATCCGGTTTGGAGGGTATTGCAAAATATCAGGGGGGAAAAACTAATGATTGTAAGGACCAGGCAGGAAATTCTTTTTCACCCTACCATGCGCAGGTGCAAATTCCAGAATCAGATATTAGGAACCTGGCAGATAATTTTATCTATTTTCATCAAAACCCTGCCACAGGATATAGGATTGATCCAACTTATCATACACAAGTACCAAAAGTTGTTGATTCCTTGGTAAATAAGGATTTTAGTTATAGTAGTTGTTGTCCGTCAAAACTTACTTCAGGAAAATCCGGTACTTACGATTTAAAAAGGCAAATGGTGGCAGAGATCAATGTTATTGATTCCCTTGTAACACTGCTGAAAAATATAGTCGACGGAGGGGAAACAAATGATCTGAATTCAACAATTACCAACAGCTCCCCACCAGATGCCCTTGATGTTCAACAAAATCTTCTAAATAGCTCGCCTTATCTTTCCGATACCGTAATGAAATCGGCAATTGCAAAGGAAAATGTACTGCCTAATGAGATGATTCGCGATGTACTGGTTGCAAATCCTCAATCGGCCAGGAGCGATGATGTTTTAAATACATTGAATGATCGTTCCATACCGATGCCCGATTCACTGATGGCAGACATCATGGATGGCATGGATAAACTTTCCCCCAAGGAAGAACTTGAGGCTGAATTAGCGATACATATGCAGAATTATAAAAACCTCTATAATTCTTTGATTCTGTTTTATAAAACTGATTCTGTTTGCGCCTTATCATGTGACAGCCTGGTAACCTTTTTAGGATCAATCGTGGATCTTGATGGAAAGTATCTTTTAGCATTCGAGGAGCTTTTAAACGGCGACACTACAACTATGAATAGTACTTTAAATTCAATAACACAATCATTTACCCTGGATCGCTTTCAGCAAAAACAATATCAGGATTACATAACCTATTTTAATTTTTTGAAAGGCTTAAAGTCGCCTGATAAGGATATCTTAATGTTAGACAGCACCCGGATTTCGCAGCTTGGCACATTATACTCAACTATGGGTGAACCGGTTTCATCATATATCAGGGGAATTCTTATCGCCAACGGCTCTCTTTCATATATTGAACCTATTATTATCCCGGAGGATACAAAATCTGCCCCTGATAAAATTGGATTAAAAACAAGCCATTTCAAACAAGGTGTTTATCTAAAGCTATTTCCTAATCCTGCGCATAAGTTTGTCATTGCAGAATATAAGACAACAAAAGAGAGGAAGGATGACCAGCAAATACTTCTTTCCATAGCTTCCAACGAAGGTAAACTGATTGAATCGAGGATATTATATAAATCCCAGGACCAGGTATTAATTATAACATCTTCTTATAAACCAGGCAATTACATCTGTTATTTAAGAGTGGCAGGTAAAGTCATTGCTTCTAAAATTTTCACGGTAATTCAGTAATTGGTATTCTGTCAGCAATGGTTGCCTTAAATTTCAAGAGGCATCCACTGTTTTAAATATTTTCACCCATGAAGAAGTTTTATATTTTCCTTTTCTTTTACTGTTTTATCACAACCAATAGTCTTTCGCAAAATTGGGTAAGAACTTTTTCAAATGGTGCATTGGTTGCTGTACATTGGGTAATTGAGACATATGATCATGGTTATATTACATTATGCAATCAAAATCCACCAGGCTATCTTTGGTTAATTAAAACCGATATTAATGGTAATAAATTATGGGAAAAGAAAATCGGGGCTGGTTCCTATAGTATTGTTTTTTGGAATATTGCGCAAACCAGCGATGGAGGGTACATTTTAACAGGAGGTTTTAACAAATATGATATAAATAATCAGGATCCTGTTCTCATCAAATTGAATGCATGTGGTGAACTCGATTGGTGTTCAGTTATTCATACACAGGGCAGATATGATTTTGCAACCCGGTGCAAACAAACTTCAGAGGGAGAGTACGTGATGCTTACAATGTATTCAGATCCACACTATATTGTTAACTTATTCAAATTTGACTGGAATGGAAATTTATTATGGAAAAGAAACTATCGACCCGATAGTTTGATTTTTGATGAAGAACCTTGGGACGTCAGGGTTGATCCTGATGGATACCTTATTTCAGGGAAATGCTATTATCCTGATCCAAATAATCCTAATATCGGATGGGAGAGACCCTATTTTATAAAGACAGATACGAGCGGTAATTTAACCTGGTGGTTAGTTTATGGAAGCATCAGTGGGTATCACGGATATTCGTGGGATGCAATACAAAAAAGTTCAACAGGCAATTACTATTCTTTTGTTGTCCATAGCAATTATTGTGATACTCCCGGTTTTGTCAAAGTCCTTTCAGATGGGACACAATCATATAATCACGATTTACTTAACGGACTTTGTCCGGGAGGATATTGGGGATCTTTAAATTTCGTTGATGATACAACCCTTATCACTCATGCATATAGTACCGTTGCGAGTCAAAATATCCATAAGTGGCTGCTATTGGATACTCTCGGTAATTTAAAACTATCAAAAGATTATCCCTCATGGATCGATGGTACTGCTCACACAGCCAATGCCAGGGATAGGAAGTTCATCAGCGTGGCTCAGGTAAACGATTATTGGCTTTATCTGTACAAACTTAATGCTGATTTGAATTATGATTCAATCTATACCCATCAGTATGTCTATGACAGCCTTTGTTCCGGCGGGGTGATTTCAGATACCATCGATCCGGATTGTGACCTGATTGTTGGAATTGACGAATATTCCAGCAGATCAGAGGCATCTCAATTGAGGGTTTATCCTGATCCGGCAACTTCGTCGGTGACAATTGAGTTTCCAAACTATTTACAACTTGTTGATAAAAAATTGGGCATGACTACAGTATCCAACTTTTATCAATGGGATGCAACAATGCTGGAAGTATTTGATCAGCAGGGGAAAATGATTTATTCCCGGCAAATTCCTAAAAACCAATTGATTTTGCAAGTGGATGTCTCGGATTGGGTTCGCGGGATGTACTATTTTAAACTTCAGTTTAAAAACCGGGATGTATCAGGAAGAAAATTAATACTGAAATAGCAAACCGACATAATTGGTATCCTGTCAGCAATGGTTGCCTCATATTTCAAAAGGCAGCTATTGATTTTTAATATTTTCACCCATGAAGAAGTTTAGTATTTCACTTTCCTTTTATCTTCTTTTCATAAGTCATATTTTTTCACAAAATTGGATCAAAACCTTCACGGATGGTGGATGGGTCGATGTTACCTGGGTGATCGAAACATATGATAAAGGTTATTTAATTTTAGACAATGAAAATCCTCCAGGGTATCTTTGGCTAATTAAAACTGATATTAACGGAAATAAGCTTTGGGAAAAGAAAATTGGAACAGGGCAAAATCATATCCGGTTTGATAATATTGAACAAACTTCGGATGGGGGCCTTGTGTTAGCGGGCGATTTTAACAAATATGACATAAACAACACTGATCCTTGTATTATAAAACTTAATTCTTGTGGTGAACTCGATTGGTGTTCTGTTATTCATACCCAGGGGAGGTATGATTTTGCAACAAGTTGCAAGCAAACCCCGGAAGGCAATTATATAATGTTAACAATGTATTCCGACCCTTCATATATAGTTAACCTTTTCAAGTTTGATTCAGCAGGGAACCTGTTATGGAAAAAAAATTATCATCCTGATAGTCTCATATTTGATGAAGAAGACCATAATGTGAGGGTGGATTCAGATGGGTATTTGATCTCCGGGAAGTGCTTTTATTCCGAGAACCCGGGTGCAGGCGGTTATGAGCACCCCTACTTTATTAAAACCGATACATCTGGAAATCTTTACTGGTGGGTGGTATATGGTAGTGGAAATGGATTTCATGGATTTGTTGGAGATGCAACAATAAAAAGTTCCTCGGGGAATTATTATGCAATAGGGTGGCACAGTAACTATTGTGATACACCTGTATTGGTCAAATGTTTAGGTAGTGGTTAGGCATCATATTTTCAAGATTTAATACCTGGGGCTTGTCCGGGAGGTGTAAGTTGTATTAATTTTTTAAATGATACAACAATGATTACATTCGCAGGTGGTACTTTGAGTAACCAATTTATTTTACGTTGGATGAAAACTGATACCATGGGTATTTGTTACTATTATCAACAGTATGCTGATTCATGGATGACAAGTACCCAGCACACGGTTAAAACCTTTAATAGTAAATTTGTAAGTGTTTCCAAGGGGACAAATCATATAATTTATTTATATAAGTTAAACTCTGATTTGAATTATGATTCAATTTATAACCATCAGTATGTCTATGACAGCCTTTGTTCCGGCGGGGTGATTTCAGATACCATCGATCCGGATTGTGACCTGATTGTTGGAATTGACGAATATTCCAGCGGATCAGAGGCATCTCAATTAAAGGTTTATCCTAATCCGGCAACTTCGTCGGTTACAATTGAGTTTCCAAACTATTTACAACTTGTTGATAAAAAATTGGGCATGACTACAGTATCCAACTTTTATCAATGGGATGCAACAATGCTGGAAGTATTTGATGAGCAGGGGAAAATGATTTATTCCCGACAAATTCCTAAAAACCAATTGATTTTGCAAGTGGATGTCTCGGATTGGGTTCGCGGGATGTACTATTTTAAACTTCAGTTTAAAAACCGAACTGTATCAGGAACAAAAATAATATTAAGATAACAAACCGCCAAACATTTATCTCACTTGACAATTTTGGCATTTCTAATAATCCTGCTTATTCATTAACTAAACATCAACACCCAATTGGATTGGATCAAACCAGTAAATACCTAGCACCCCAATTGAAGTTATAAGAAGAAATACACGAGGTCGGTAACGGAATATTTTATTCCCTTCTCTTTCAGGACTTCCTCAAGCAGCCCGGGACCTTCGCTTGTTTTATTTTTTATGATCAGTACCTTTTTACCCATTGTTCCTTTTCATAAGGCAAAACTATTACTTTACCTGTGCCCTGCAAAATTGCGTAAATTTGACTGGTTCTAAATACAATATGATATCAACGGGCGTAAGCCTGAAATAATATTAATTCCATGAAAAAACCAGTGAAGCGGATCCTTTACGGATTCCTTATTTTCCTCGGCATACTGGTCCTTGCAGCCGGATTTTTCGGTTTCAGGTTCTGGTATGGAACAAGGGATATGACCCCCGCCGAAACACAGAAACTCAACGACTCGGTCTTTTGCGTGAAAGATAAATTCGTGAATGCATATTTTTTCAGGACCAGCCAGGGTTTTGTGATGGTTGATGCCGGGGTGAACCAGGATAATTTTCTTTCCCAGATGCATAAACTGGGAATTCAGCCTGAGCAGGTGACGACGGTCCTTCTCACCCATACCGATTCGGATCATACAGGCGCGATGGGCCTTTTCAAACATGCAAAAATATATATGCATAAGGATGAGGAGCAGATGATCAACGGGAAGAACGGGAAGATGTTTTTCCTCCGCCTGCACTGGAAATACACCCCATACACCCTGCTCAGCGACCGCGACACTTTGAAAATCGGGGGCCTCCGCATCCAGATCATTCACACTCCCGGACATACTCCCGGTTCATGCTGCTACCTCTTCAACCATGAATACCTTGCTACCGGCGATAACGTGGCATACAAGAACGGGAAGTTCGTGCATTTCACCGACATTTTCAATATGGATACCCCTGCCCAGGAAGCTGCATTGAAGAAGGTCCCTGAACTGAAGACCACGCCTTTCATTCTCATGGCCCATCATGGGATACTGCACCAGGTTTCAGACGATTGCCCTGTGGAGATAAAGAAGGTAAACGGAACTTATTTTCTTGTAACTATAGATTTTAAAGGCCTTTCACATAAAGACATGGGAAAGAAATACGGCGAAAAGATCCTTAAGGCCATGCCTGAATACCCAAAGGTCATGGACGAAATGATGAAAGACCAGTTTGATATGCTGAAACAGGCCGGCTTGACATTTGAAACGGTGAAGAACCGGGCGGTTGCGCTGGAGCAGTCCATTCAGCCCGAATACCGCGACGAGATCGAAGGCATGGCCACCCTCTTTCCTTCTGCGAAAGATGAGCCCGGCGACGGGGTGTTTTCAAGAAATGAATTCCTGGTCTGGCAGTTTTATGCAGATGTTGTAAGGCCGACCCAGTGCTCCGCTTCAGCAGCTTTTGCAGGGGCTTCCGCCACAGGAAAGACCATTGTCGGACGCAACCTCGACTGGTATGAATTAAAAGACAACAGCCTGGCAAAGATCCATGCTGTCACCCTCATTCATAACGGGAGCAATTCCGTTGTTTTTGTTAATTTCCTCGGACAACTTACACCGGTCAGCGGCTTCAACGATCATCATGTTTTCGGCGCCATCCTCGACTGCGAAACCGGCGCCGCCTATCCGCCCGTACAGGGAAAACGTTCCTATCATTTCGACCTCAGGTATGGCCTGGAACATGATTCAACCATTACCGGGATTGCAGATTTCATGAAGGATAAGGACTATACGTTTAATCATTTGATTTTCCTGGCGGATGAATACGCTGCCGGGGTTCTTGAGGATAACATCGGCAGCAAGGCACGCGGACTTCGCACTTCCTCATCAAAAGTGCGAACAGGCGCCGAATGGGGGATCGCGAATACATTTGCAACGGTGAATGACAACCGTCTCCCGGGCAACTTCGTCGAAAACCCCGAAAGCCCCAGCAACCTCAAACGCTGGGCCAGCCTGAAATCACAATATTCCGAAGAACTGAAAAAAGGGAAGATCGGTATTGAAGAAATGAAAAAGATAGCAGGCTTTCCTTCAACCGACGGAAATGCCCGTTCTTCAGGCGCCCTGTTCCGTTCGGCCGACCACGCGCCTACCCTGCAATCGATCATCCTTGACATGCATACTTATGAACTCTGGGTTGCTTTTGCACCCCGGGGAAAATTACCTATGACCCCCGCTTACATTAAGGTGTTCAGCGGGGATCCTTTTATAAATAATTAAATTACAAGAAATGATCACAGTCTCAAACCTGGGCATCCAGTTCGGCAAGCGCATTCTGTTCCAGGATGTGAATATGGTGTTCACTCCCGGCAACTGCTACGGGATCATCGGGGCCAACGGCGCCGGCAAATCCACTTTTCTGAAACTGCTTTATGGAGAGATGGACTATACAAAAGGCAGTGTAACTTTCGGGCCTGGCGAACGACTCTCGGTGTTGAAACAGAACCATGCAGAATTTGATGCCTTCCCGGTTTTGTCCACAGTGCTTATGGGACATGCCCGGCTTTGGGAGATCATGCACGAAAAGGATCTGTTGTATGCCAAAACCGATTTCACGGAAGCGGATGGGCACAGGGCCTCGGAGCTGGAAGAAGCATTTGCAGCTATGGATGGCTGGAACGCCGAAAGCAATGCGGCAAGCCTGCTCAGCGGGCTTGGAATCAAAGAGGACCTGCATCCTAAACTGATGAGGGAACTCAAGGGCCGCGATAAGGTAAAAGTGCTGCTTGCCCAGGCTCTCTTTGGAAAACCTGATAACCTCCTGCTTGATGAGCCCACCAACGATCTTGACCTTGACACGGTGAACTGGCTTGAGGGCTACCTTGCTAATTTTGAAAATACAGTGCTCGTGGTTTCCCACGACAGGCATTTCCTCGACACCATCTGCACCCATATCGTCGATATTGATTTCGGAAGGGTCCAGCAGTTCCCGGGAAATTACAGCTTCTGGTATGAATCGAGCCAGCTGGCCCTGAGGCAACAATTGGCACAAAACAAAAAAGCCGAGGAGCGCAAAGCCGAACTCCAGGAATTCATAAGGCGATTCAGCGCCAACGCTTCAAAATCGAAGCAAACCACCAGCCGCAAGAAGATGATTGAGAAGCTCAATATAGAGGAAATACGGCCTTCAACCCGAAAATACCCGGGCATCATCTTCACTCCCGATCGCGAACCGGGAAATACCATCCTCGAGGTGCATGACCTCAGTAAAACAATGGATGGATCCCTTCTGTTTAAAAAGGTAAGTTTTACCATGCAGAAAGATGACAAAGTGATCTTCCTCTCACGCGATCCCCGCGCCATGACCGCCCTTTTCGAGATCCTCAAAGGCCACGAATTGCCCGATACCGGGACGTTTATCTGGGGGCAGACCATCACCAAGGTGTACCTGCCGCTGGAATACGAAAAACTGTTCCAGACCGATATGAACCTGATGGAATGGCTTGCCCAGTATTCCAGGGATACAAGCGACAACTACCTTCGCGGATACCTCGGCAAGATGCTATTCTCAGGCGAAGAGATCTATAAGAAAGCCAGCATACTCTCGGGGGGCGAAAAAGTTCGCTGCATGATCGCCCGCATGATGATCCGCAATGCCAACGTGATGATACTCGATACCCCCACCAACCACCTCGATCTCGAATCGATTCAGGCCTTCAACAATACCCTGATGAAGTTCAAGGGGAACCTGCTGATGTCGTCACATGACCATGCCTTTATCCAGACCGTTTGCAACCGCATCATCGAGATCTCTCCCAAAGGGATGATCGACAAACGGATGGAATACGACGATTATGTGACGGATGAAAGAATAAAGGAACAGAGGGAGAAGCTTTACAAATAAAGCTTGACTTTTATTTCCCGCTTTCGTATATTTACAGATTGATAATATTCATATATTATGAAAACTGTATATATTTTCTTATTCTTCTCCTGCCTTTTGTTTTTACCGTTGGCTCCGGCCACTGCACGGGACAACCGAAAGGCACCGGCCGATTCTCTTTGCCCTCCGCGGTTTTTGCAGTCGAGTGCATCCGACTGTAATGGTTCTATTCTATGGTGGTCCATGCCTTTAAGGTCGGACTCAACAACACCGCCGGGAATCCTGGGGTACTATCTCCACGGCAATGGCCACAAACTGGAATATATTGATGGTTCCAATACCTTGATGCATTATCACATGTGGCCGAAACTGGGATTGTGGAATTATACCCTCACCGCTTACTATGACCTGAGTTATTATGGCCAACCCGGGCTCTTCGGCGAATCCCCTGCCTCAAATGAAACCATTCTCGACATGGATTGTGATTTTATGTATCCTATGAATGAAACCTGGGATAATGGTCTGTATGGTTATTATAACTGGCATTTTTCCCCTGAGCAGGGGAACTGGGATGCTGATTATCAAAAAGGGAACCCTAAACCCTGTATGGCTTTCAAAGGCAATCCGGTGGATACCAACTACCAGGCGGCTTTGATCAGCTTCTGGAATCCCCTGAACATCTGGACCTGTTCCAAAGCAACGTTTTCATTTGACCTTAAACTGGAAAATGTAAATCCCACGGGTAAAGAAAAGCTGATCATTGAGGCTGGCAGCGACAGTGTATGGGATGTTTTGCAGACTTTTACAAATGTGATGGATACAGGCTGGATCCACTACCAGTATGATTGCCAGAAATACATCGGTGATGTGATCATGTTCAGGTTCAGGGCTGCCGGGCTAAACTCTTCAGATATAGTGGGCTGGTACCTTGACAATATTAAAGTGGATCCGGTTTGCCTTCCTCCAATCGGGGGAAAAGCAATGCGGCAGGGCGGCAGCAACATCAACAAATTGTCGTGGAAGCCACCTTGCGGGAATGCTGTGAACGCAGAAGGTGTGTTACCCTTTAAACCTGGGAGCAGTATTGTTCATGGATATAACATATACCGGTCAGATTCTGCAGGTATGCCACCGTTTAACAAACTAAACACCTCTGATATTTCTGATACCGTGTATTATGATACCATTCCCACCGGGATCCAAACCAATTATTATTTATATTACCTTACCACGATTTATAACGATCCTGTAATCAATGCATTCCAGTGTGAATCACCCCCGGGAGACACCCTGAAAGTTACTTCCCTGTCGGTTCCCTCACTTGAAGGAACCGAAATACTGGTATATCCCAATCCCTCATCTGCAGACATTATCATTACCGGATCACTCTCCATCAGCGGTTGCGAGATATGGAACACTTCCGGCCAGATGGTGGATCTCATCCGCAGTAACAAGGCAATGGAACTTAAACTGGATGTTAGCAAACTTACTACGGGAGTATACTTCCTGAAAATCCAGACTGAAGAGGGAATTATGAACCGAAAACTGATCAGGTATTGATTAACGCTTAGATCAGCCCGCTCAGCAGGAAGGGTAAAAATCCCAGCAGTATCGTGAGCAGGGTAAGGAAAAGGATATGGGCCTTATAGGAAGGGCCGGCCTGCAAAACTGTTTCCTGGTCTTCCCTGAAATACATGGCAATGATCGGTTTGAAGTAATATCCAACGCTAACAGCCGATCCGGCGATGGCGATGATGACAAGCCACAGCCAACCCTGCTCGATTGCTGCTGAGAACAGGAAGTACTTTCCCATAAAGCCTGCCAGGGGCGGGATTCCCGTGAGGGATAGCATGGCAACAGCCAGAGTAAAGGCTTCGATACGGTTGTGCTTTGCAAGGTTGTTGAAAGAGCCGAAGTAATCGTTCCCCTTTGCTTCCCTTACCAGGATCAGGATCGCAAAGGCCGAAATGGTTGCAACGGAATAAGCAACGGCATAAAACAGCAGGGCGGTTGCTGTATAGCCTGAAAATGCCACCATTGCCAGCATCATATACCCTGAATGGGATATGCTGGAATAGGCCAGCATACGTTTCAGGTTTGGCTGGTAGATGCCGGTGACATTTCCAATAATGATGGTGATGCCTGCAAGTATGGCAACCGTCATTTCCCATACCCCGTGGATGCCGAAGAAGGTGATGCTGAAAAAGCGGTACATGGCTACGACACTGGCAATTTTCACAACCGAAGCCATGAATGCAGTGAGAAGGGTGGGAGTTCCCTCGTACACATCGGGCGCCCAGAAATGGAACGGGGCAATGGCTATCTTGAACGAAAGCCCTATGATGAGAAGGAAAAGCCCGGCTTTGAACATGGGAGGCAGGCCCTGTTGTATATGACTGACCACATAAGCATGGATGGTATACAAGTCAAAGGAACCGCTGGAGCCGTAAAGCAGTGCTATCCCGAACAGTAGGAATCCCGAAAGGAAAGATCCCAGGAGGAAATATTTAAGCGTGGCTTCGTTCGAAGTGATGGCTTCCTTATGGCTGCCTGCAAGCACATACAGGGCAATGGAAAGGGTTTCAATGCCTATGAACAGCATGATGAGGTTGCCGAAATAGCACATCAGCACGGCGCCCACAAGGGCAAAGATCATGATGGCATAAATATCGTCGAGGGGCCTTATGACTTTGCGGTAATACTGTGCCGCCAGCATGAAAATAAGGAAGGTCGAAAAGATCAGCACTGCACTGAATGCCACTCCGGTATTGTCGATAATGATCATATTATGGAAAAGGCCGCGGTTCATGTTCCAGTGCAGTACTGTCATTACAAGCGAAATGAGCAGGCCGGGCAGTATCAATGGCAGCAGCCAGGTCTTCTTCTTAAGTATACCCAGAAAAAGCACCAGGACCCCTAAAACCGATAATGATATTATACTATTCATAAGTTAAGCCATAAGCCATGAGTGATGAGTAGCGTGGTGATGTATTCATTCGTAATTCAAAATTCGGGTAAGCGATTATTCAAAACCACTTCAACATTCAATATTCAATATTCGATATTCGATATTCATCTTATAATTCCAATGACCTGCCCCACCCCGTTTTCGGCCAGTTTCATAAACATCCCCGGCGCAACACCTATCCAGATCACCATGATCACGATTGCAATCAGCGGTATCATTTCCTTCCAGTTGAGATCGCTGATCTGCTCTGTTGCAGCCTTTGTATTGCCCAGCATCACCCTCTGGTACATCCATAACATATATACTGCTCCGAATATGATCGTGAGCCCTGATACGGCGGCAAAAACTGCATTGTATTTAAACATACCGAGCAGGATCAGGAATTCCCCTACAAATCCATCGGTCAGGGGCAGGGCTATGCTCCCCAGCAGGATAATCATGAAAAAAACCGCCAGTCGCGGGGCTTTAAGGGCTATCCCTCCAAGTTCGGCTATGCTCCTGGTTTTCGTCCTTGCCTCGATATATTGTACCAGGATGAACAATCCCACAATATTGATGCCATGTGAAACCATCTGTATCATGGCTCCCTGCATTGCTATTGCGTTCAGGGTCATTGCTCCCGCGGCCACAAGCCCGAGATGCGCAACAGAGGAGTAGGCCACCAGCCGCTTAAGGTCATCCTGACGCAAGGCAATAAGCGAGGCATAAACAATCCCGATCACAGGGAAAATAACGAAAAACCCGCCGGTCCGTGTAAGTTCCGTATATGTTATCGGTATCATCCAGCGGATCATCCCGAACAATCCCATTTTCGACATCAGCCCGCCCAGCAGCATGCTGCCTGAATATGGAGCCGTTACATAAGTATCGGGCTGCCAGGTATGGAAGGGGAATACCGGGACCTTGATTGCAAACGCTATAAAGAAGGCAAGGAAGATCCAGAGCTGTTCGCCCGGATTAAGGTTGCTTGCATAAAGCCAGATGTGATCAAAGGAATGCGGCAGAGGTGTGCGGAAATACAGGTAAATAATGGCAATCAGCATCAGCAGGCTGCCGCTGAATGTGTAGGCAAAGAATTTTAATGTAATGCGGATGCGGTTTTCCCCTCCCCAGTAAGCTGCAATGAAATATGCAGGGATGAGGGTCAGCTCCCAGAAAATATAAAACATCATCCCGTCGAAGGCTGTGAAAACACCGATAAGGCCGGCCTGCATGAGGATGATGAGGCTGTAAAACGATGAGGATCTCTGTATCTTTTGGCCAAGGCTTGAATAAATGATGATGGGTATAAGAAATGTCGTAAGCAAAATCAGAAGCATGCTCAGGCCATCGATCCCGAACTTCAGGCTGATGCCGTAATCGGCCAGCCATTCAAGGTGGAAGAGCAGCAAGCAGTGGCAGAAAAGGAAATACTGTACCAGCGCGGCTACCGAAATGCCGAACTCGATCAAAGCTGTTGCCAGGGCAAGGTTCCCCGCCCATTTCCCGTCCTTTATGAAGAAAAGGCCAATGGCGACAAGCAGTGGAAATACTATCAGGGTCAGCGTCAGCATCAGAAAAGTATATTAAAAAACAGTATCAGCAAAATTCCTATTATCATGAAAAACATATACATGCCTACATGCCCGGCCTGGAGGTAACGGATGATGTTGCTGAACCTCACAATCATGGTTCCGGCACCATTCACGACACGGTCGATGAACCTGACTTCGACGAATTCGTGAAGGGCCCCTGAGATTTTCAGTGCAGGTTTGACGAAGATGGCATCGTACAATTCATCGATATAAAACTTGTTTGCGGCAAGTCTCTCAATGAATGAACCGGCTTCAGTTTCAATGCTCCCGGTTCTTAGCTTTATTACAAACTTCCTGTATGCAGCCAATATTGCCAGCACAACCAGTATTATAACCAAAGCGATATTGTACCACTCCCTTTTTTCCGGAACAAGCAGATAGGGGACCTGGTTAAGCTTCACTGCATCGGCAAATACCGGCGAAAGAAATTCCTTCAGAACACCGCTGCCTCCCATGAGTTCGGGGATGTTGAGGAAGCCCCCGAAAAATGCAAGAAAAGCGAGTATCAGCAGGGGGATGGTCATAACAGCAGGGGATTCATGTATTTTTAATGACTGCGGATGAGTACCCCTGTAGTTTCCTGAAAAAGTGAGAAAGAGCAGGCGGAACATATAGAAGGCGGTCATCATGGTTACAGCCACTGCAATGATCCACATCGTCTGACTGGAACTGAAAACACCGGCTAAAATCTCGTCCTTCGAGAAAAATCCCGAAAGCGGCGGCAATCCTGCAATTGCCAATGTCCCGACCAGGAAAGTCCAGTAAGTTTTCGGTAGGACATTTTTCAGTCCGCCCATTTTCCTGATATCCTGCTCCCCTTCCAGTGCATGGATCACACTGCCGGCTCCAAGGAACAGCAGGGCTTTGAAGAAGGCATGCGTCATGAGATGGAACATTGTACCGGTAAAAGCGCCAACGCTGAGCGCAAGGAACATATATCCCAGCTGGCTTATAGTTGAATACGCCAGCACTTTTTTAATATCGTTCTGGAAGATGGCTATTGCAGCCGCCAGGATCATTGTAGCCATGGCCGTGAGGCCCATGATTTCCATGGTGGCAGGTGCAAGCACGTAAAGAACACCCGAACGTGCAACCATATATACTCCTGCTGTGACCATGGTGGCAGCATGGATCAGGGCTGATACCGGGGTGGGGCCTGCCATGGCATCGGGAAGCCAGGTATATAAGGGGATCTGGGCGCTTTTCCCCACTGCACCAATAAAAAGCAGGAGTGTAATTGCAGTTATTGTACCGCTGCCGGACGGCATGGTTTTTGCCAGGTCAAAGACTGTCACATAGTTGAAGCTCCTGAAGCTTGTAAAAATCAGGAACATCCCCAGCAGGAACCCCAGGTCGCCTATGCGGTTCATTATAAATGCCTTCTTCGCTGCATTGTTAAACTGCTGGTTTTTGAACCAGAACCCTATCAGCAGGTATGAACAAAGCCCCACTCCTTCCCAGCCTATGAACATTACCGCATAATTCGAACCCATCACAAGGATCAGCATGAAGAAAACAAAGAGGTTCGTATAGGCAAAGAACCTGTTGAAGCCTTCATCATGCGACATATACCCTATGGAATATACATGTATGAGAAGGCCAACCCCTGTAATGACGAGCATCATCAGGATCGACAAGGGGTCGATGAGGAAGTCGAACGAAATGCTGAGATTGCCGAAGGAGATCCAGGAGAAATATCGAATATTCATCAACGAATGATGAATGTTGAAAAGAAGGAAAACTGAAAAAATAAATGAAAGAAATACCGTTCCCGGCCCCAGGATCGAGGCGATTCGTTTTGGAATGCTGCGATAACCCAGGCCCAGGATGATAAATCCAAGCAAGGGAAACAAAGGAATCAATTTCGCAAGTATTGTCATCTCAGTTTTTACAAAATATTTCGCTATTTCGCCATTTAAATAATTACCATTTCAACTTATTCAAAACATCTATGTCAATAGAATGCGTTGTTTTATATATCAGCACAATGATCGCCAGTCCTATCGCCACTTCCGCAGCTGCAACCACCATGATAAAAAATACAAATATCTGCCCTGCAGGATCGTTCGAATAAGCCGAAAACGCAGCCAGCAACAGGTTGATCGAATTGATCATCAGCTCTACCGACATCAGGATCACCAATGCATTCCTTTTAATTAAAACCCCGATCACGCCTATGCAAAACAGCATGGAACAGAACATCAGGTAGTAGCTAATTGGTATAGAGTTCAGGGCGTTCATTTTTGTGAATATCGAATATTGATCAACGAATGTTGAATTACGAATTGTTGTTTGAATTAATTTTTCTGTTTGTTTCTGCAGTCTTTATGCTTTTGACGAATATCGAAATCAATACATTTGACTCAACAATACATTTATCTAATAATTCTGTGTTTTTTGTAAGTGGTTTTGCTTTAATTATCTGCAAAGCGATAAATGTTTCCCTAAGTTCCTTTAACGCTATTTTCATTTTATGCACAAAATCATTAATCGATTCGGCGCTTTTCGCTTCTCCATAGTTTAATGCAGGGGTGATTCCGGATCTGATTATCTGGCCTGAGATATATTTCCCTGATTGGCTGTTAATCAGGCTTTCACTTAATGAAATGACTAAAACTGAAAACTGTATCAGCCTCAGCTCAAGATCATATTTTTTCTTTTCATTCAACATTCATCATTCATTGATCAATATTCGAAATTCAATCTTTTTACTTCAATATTCATCATTCGTTGATCAATATTCGATATTCATAGCTGCTCTTTCTTCCCCAGCAAAACTGCCCCCACCATCGCTGTAAGAAACAGTATGGACGAAACCTCGAAGGGAAGCATATAGTCTTTATAAAGTACACGGCCAAGTTCTTTCACAAGTCCTATCTGCGATTCCATCGGGTGCTGCTCCAGGTGCAGGTCATATCCCCTGAAAACAGCAATTAAAACCAGGCCCAGCATGACCCCAGCAATGATTGCCGCAGCTTTTACCCAGATGGGCTTCGGGGACCGCTCATCCTTGTTCAGGTTTAGCAACATCACTGTGAACAGGAAAAGCACCATGATGGCGCCTGCATAAACAATGATGTGAACAATGGCCAGGAACTGGGCGTTTAAAAGTATGTAATGCCCGCCTATGGCAAAGAACGTCAGTGTTAGATACAACACGCTGTGGATGGGCTTCTTCGAAAGCAGTACCATCACAGCACTGTATAAAGCCAATGCCGACAGGAAATAGAATATGTAATTACTGAACATTATGCCGTTGATTCTTGTCTTTTTTAAATTCCAGAACTTCCGGGGTCTGTCGCTTCGAAACATCAATCCTTTTCAAAGGATCCAAAGGTTCCAGAAGGACATCTTTCCCGTAAACAAATGTATCCCTTTCATAACCCGCTTTCACAATTTCTTTTGTCAGGAAGATGGCTTCTTTAGGACAGGCTTCTTCGCAAAGCCCGCAGAAAATACACCTGAGCATATTGATTTCATAGGTGGAAGCATATTTCTCCTCCCTGTAGAGATTTTCCTCGCCGGGCTTGCGTTCCGCCGCTATCATGGTGATGGCTTCGGCCGGGCAGGCTACTGCGCAAAGCCCGCAGGCCGTGCAGCGTTCACGACCCTCATCATCCCTCTTGAGCACATGCTTCCCCCGGTAAATTTCGGAAAATTCACGGGTAACCTCAGGGTACCTTACCGTGGTTTTCCTTGTGAACAGATGACCTAAGGTAATCCACATACCCCCCAGGATGGCGGGTAAATAGATCTTCTCCCAAAAAGACATCTTTTTGTTCGAAACAACCTTGCTCCTTTTTGTCAGTGCGGCCACCTCTACTTTTGGTTTAATAATATTACTACTCCGGTGATCAGAACATTTAAAATAGCCAGGGGGATCAGGGCTTTCCAACCCAGGCGCATCAGCTGGTCATAACGGAAACGAGGCAAAGTCCAGCGCACCCACATAAAGATGAACCCGAAAAACGTGATCTTGGCAAACAACACTAAAAAGCTTACAAAGGCAAATGCATTGGGTGAAAGACCAAGTTTGTCGATAAAGGGAAAATGATATCCGCCCAAAAACAAAGTTGCCATAACCGCCCCCGAGATGAACATATTGATGTATTCCGAGAACAGGTAAAATCCCAGTTTCATGCTGCTGTATTCGGTATGATAGCCGCCGACAAGCTCGGTTTCGCATTCGGGCAGGTCGAAAGGCGAACGGTTGGTTTCGGCAAAGGCGCAGATAAGGAAGATAATAAAACCCAGGGGCTGGTACCAAATGTTCCAGTTGAAGCCCTGCTGCTGGTTTACAATATCCCTCATGCTCAGCGAACCGCTCATCATGACAATAGTGATGATCGACAAACTCATGGCCAGTTCATAGCTGATCATCTGGGAAGATGCGCGAACGGCCCCAAGCAATGCATATTTGTTGTTCGAGGCCCATCCGCCTATCATAATGCCATAGACTCCTATTGAAACAATGGCGAAAATATAGAGGATGCCTATGTTCACATCGGCCATTTGCAGGCTGTATGCCTGCCCCCGGATGATGATGTCGGGCCCCCAGGGTATCACGGCGCTGGTGAGGCAGGCGATAAGCATGGTCAGGGAGGGGCCAAGTATATACAGTAACTTGTCAGCCGTGTTCGGCATGAATTCTTCCTTGAAGAACAGCTTGATCCCGTCGGCCAGGGGCTGCAGCAATCCCCAGGGGCCCGCCCTGTCAGGGCCGAACCTGTCCTGGAAGAACCCGGCCATTTTACGTTCGATCAGGGTAGAATACATGGCCACAACAAGGCTCATCACCAGGACGGCTGAAGCAAGCAGGATTTTAAATATCAGCATTGTGCCCATTATTCCTGTGGTTCTGTTGTACCTTCAATAGGATGAATGATCGACCCTTTTTTCAGTTCTTCATAATGATTACTGCTGATGACCGATTGCCGTTTTATCTTTCGCGGCCCGTCGATCACCCAGTCATTAATGTCTTTCTTCTCAAACCTGCATTCATTGCAGATGAATTCCTCCACTTCACCAAACTGGTCCTTCCGGCCTGTAATACGGTAGATCTCGTTCCCGAACATCCATGCAGTGACTTTCCCGCTGCATTTACTGCATTCCCTGTGGGCATTCATCGGGTTCAGGAACCAGACCCTGCTCTTGAAACGGAAGGTCTTGTCGGTAAGCGCTCCAACGGGGCAAACATCGATCATGTTCCCGCTGAAATCATTGTCAATGGCGGTTTGGATAAAGGTGCTGATCTCCATGGTGTCTCCGCGGTAAAGCATTCCGTGAGCCCTTTTTTTGGTGAGTTGTTCTGCCGCCAGAACGCAGCGGTAGCAATGGATGCAGCGGTTCATATGGAGCTTGATAAGGGGTCCGATGTCCACCACCGGGTATTCCCTCCTTGGCTCCCTCGTATTGGTTTCTTCCATCCCGAAGCCGTAGCTCAGGTCCTGCAGGTCGCATTCCCCGGCCTGGTCGCAAACCGGGCAGTCGAGAGGGTGGTTGATAAGCAGGAATTCAACGACTCCTTTACGGGCTTCCTGAACCTCGGCCGAAGTGGTATTTTCAACGACCATGCCGTCCTGTACCGGGGTGCTGCACGAAGCCACCAGCTTGGGCATCGGCCTTGGATCCTTGGCAGAGCCTTTGGCCACTTTCACCAGGCAGGAACGGCATTTTCCCCCGCTTCCCTTCAGTCCTGTGTAATAGCACATAGCCGGGGGCACAACCTTCCCGCCTATCATGCGCGCCGCCTGGAGGATGGTCGTGCCTTCCTCAACTTCGATCAGGATGTTATCAATAGTAATTTTAAACATTCTTCACTTTGTTCAACAATGTACCATGTACTATGTACAAATACAATTTTTATAATGCTCTTTCTTCTTTCATTTGTCCATTGTACATGGTACATGGTACATTTATATGCGCTTCAAATTCCCCCCGAAAATGCCTGATCGCACTGGCAACAGGCCAGGCCGCTGCATCACCCAGCGGACAAATGGTATTCCCTTCAATATTTTTCGCAATCCTTACAAGGAGGTCTATATCGCTCATCCTTCCCTGTCCATGTTCAATACGATACAGAATTTTTTCCATCCATCCCGTTCCTTCGCGGCAGGGAGAACATTGCCCGCAGGACTCATGCCTGTAAAACCTCGTAAGGTTCCAGGTGTTCCTGACAATGCAGGCATCCTCGTCAAATACAATAAATCCTCCTGAACCAAGCATGCTGCCGCTTTCAAACTCACCTTCCGACAAGGACTCATACGTAATCAGCCTGGGTTGTCCTTTGGCAGTATTTAATATCAGGTCTGCAGGCAGAATGGGAACAGATGAACCTCCGGGGATCACCGCTTTCAGCATCCTGTCATTTTTCATCCCTCCGCAGTATTCCTCCGAATAGATGAAATCTTCGGTTGGCAGTCCCATTTCAATCTCGTAAACCCCGGGCTTGTTGATGTTCCCGCAAGCCGATATCAGCTTGGTCCCTGTACTTTTACCGGTACCAATACCGGCATATGTCTCGCCTCCCATACTTATGATTGGGGCAACAGTAGCCAGTGTTTCCACATTATTGACAACCGTGGGGCAATCATATACACCTTTGTAGGCAGGGAAAGGCGGTTTTATCCTGGGATTACCCCGCTTGCCCTCGAGGGATTCAAGCAAAGCGGTTTCCTCACCGCAGATGTAGGCCCCCGCCCCGGGATGGACATAGATCTCCAGCGAAAAATCCGTCCCCAGTATCCTCTCGCCAAGGTAATTGTTTTTCTTTGCTTCGCGGATGGCCGTTTCCAGTATGCCCACAAGGTACTTGAACTCCCCCCGGATGTATATATAACATGTTTTTACCCCGAGTGCATAGCTTGATAAAATAAGACCTTCGATAAGCAGGTGGGGGAGCTTCTCCATCAGGTAACGGTCCTTGAAGGTTCCCGGCTCGCTTTCATCGGCATTGCAAACAAGATAACGGGGTTTGTCGGACTTCCTGTCAAGGAAACTCCATTTGAGCCCGGTCGGGAAACCGGCTCCACCACGTCCCCTGAGTCCCGATTTGATGACTTCCTGCTGAACCTGAGCAGCCGTCATCTCACGCAAACCCTTGTCGACCGGTTTATAGCCGCCATGCGCCCGGTAGACCTCAAAGGCCCGGATACCCGGTATATTGACCTTATCTAGGAGAATTGCTCTGCCCATCCTTTTGATGTTCCTTCTTCACCTTGTTTCTGCCTCAGTTCCTCTATCACTTTCTCTACCTGCTTTTCGGTCATATGTTCGTAAAACTCCGTATTGACCTGCATTACCGGACCATTCCCGCATGCACCCAGGCATTCCACCTCTTTAAGTGTAAACATGCCGTCAGGCGTTGTTTCCCCGGTTTCAATATGCAGGTAATCCTTGATATGCTTCAGCACCTCTTCCCCGCCGCAGATCGCACATGGGCCCGTATGGCAGACTTCAAGTACGTATTTTCCCATTTTTTCAAGATAAAACATTGAATAAAAAGTGGCCACCTCGTAAACTTCCATGGGGTTTATTCCCAGGAGTGAAGCCACATAATCCATGGTATCAACGCTAAGGTAACCGCCAAGCTCTTCCTGCGCTATATGCAGGACCGGAAGCAAAGCCGATTTCTGCCTGCCTTCAGGATACCTGCGGATGAGGGAGCGGATTTTCGCCAGCGTTTCGTCTGAAAACGAAACAGCCTTGTTCTCCCTTACAAAAAGATGGTGGTTAACCTTGCTTCCTTTCTCCATTTACTCCAATTCGACATTCAACATTCAATGTTCGTTGATCAATGTTCGATATTCCTCACGCATCCAGCTCCCCCGCAATGACATTCATGCTGCTCATCGTCAGGATTGCATCCGACAAAACGCCTCCCCTGATCATTTCAGGATAAGCCTGGTAATATACAAAACACGGTCTGCGGAAATGCAGCTTGTATGCAGCCCTTCCTCCATCGCTTACAAGGTAAAACCCAAGCTCCCCGTTTCCGCCTTCTACCGAATGAAAAACCTCTCCAACGGGAGCGTCAATTTCACCCATCACGATCTTGAAGTGATAGATCAGGGCTTCCATTTTACTGTAAACATCCTGCTTATCGGGCAGGTAAACATTCGGGGCGTCCATATGGAAATTTCCTTCAGGCAGGTTGTCCAGGGCATTCCTGATCAGTTTCAGGCTTTGCCAGATCTCTTCCTGCCGAACACAAAACCTGTCGTAAGTATCGCCCTGGGTTCCTAGCGGGATGGTAAATTCAAAATCGTCATAAGAACTGTAGGGTGTCATAACACGAACATCGTAATCCACGCCCGCAGCCCTCAGGTTCGGCCCGGTAAATCCATAATTGACCGCCCTTTCAGCACTGATAGGTCCGACCTTTATCGTCCTGTCCATGAAGATCCTGTTGCGGATGAGGAGCTTCTCAAACTCATGCAATACTTTCGGAAGGCGGTTAAGGAATTCCTTTATTTTTTTAAAGACAGCAGGGTTGAAATCACGTTCGAATCCGCCAACCCGGCCGAGGTTGGTTGTCAGTCTGGCCCCGCTGATCTCTTCATAGATCTCGTAAACTCTTTCCCTTTCCTGGAACACATAAATAAAACCAGTGAGGGCTCCGCTGTCAACTCCTACCACGCTGTTACAGACCAGGTGATCGGTAATTCTGGCCAGCTCCATAACAATGATCCGCATATAATCTATGCGTTTACTGGTTTTAATTCCCAGCAGTTTCTCAACAGTCAGATGCCAGCCTATGTTGTTGATAGGCGAAGAGCAATAATTCAGACGGTCGGTAAGCGGGGTCACCTGGTAAAAGGGGCGGCGCTCTGCAATCTTTTCAAAAGCACGGTGAATATATCCAATGGTTTGCTCTGCATCAAGAATGATCTCCCCGTCCATCTTCAGCACGTTCTGGAAAATCCCGTGCGTGGCCGGATGTGTCGGGCCGAGGTTAAGGGTCGTATATTGCTTTTCATTCAGCATTCAATGTTCAATATTCGATATTCATCTCCCAAAGAATCGATTGTCCTTGTCTTCTCTCGTGGGATCCTCAAGCGGGTATTCCTTACGCATGGGAAAATAATCCAGGTATTCCACATTCAGTATCCTTTTCAGGTTGGGATGACCCTCGAAAATGATCCCGTAAAAATCATAGGTCTCCCTTTCCATCCAGTTGGCTGCCGAAAAAAAGTCGCTTACAGTCCTTACACATGGATTATCTCCGCTTACAAACGTCTTTATCCTGATCCGTTTATTTTCGTAAAAATTATGCAGGTGATAGATCACTCCAAACGCCAGCCCCCTGTCGGGATAATGTATCCCGGTGAGGTCGGTCAGAAAGCTGAACCCAAGGCCGGGATTGTCTTTCAGGAATCCGATGACCTCATATGACACGGGGGATGCAACGGTAATGGTAAGGATATCCAGGCTGTCGTCAACATCCAGGATGTCCTCTCCAAACCTTTTGCGCAGCTTATCGTTTATGAATGAGTTTTCCATTGATGAATTCTGCTGTATTACCTGATGAACCCGCTGTTTGAAAAATCACTTTTCTTTTAATATCCCGTATTTTATCAGCAGTTGCCTGTACTCCTCAGAATACCTCCTTCTCAGGGGCTCGTTGGCCACAAGATCCTGTATCCTCATGAAACCGTCAATGATCTGCTCTGGCCTTGGCGGGCAACCCGGGACATAGACATCCACCGGAACAATCCTGTCGATACCCTGCAGAACGCTGTAAGTGTCAAAAATTCCGCCGCTTGAAGCACATGCCCCTACCGCAATGACCCAGCGTGGTTCGGCCATCTGCTCATATACCTGCTGAACCACAGGCCCCATTTTTTTTGCAATGGTTCCCATAACCATCAGCAGATCCGCCTGCCTTGGACTAAAACTCAGCCTCTCGGCGCCGAAACGCCCAAGGTCGTAATGCGCTCCCATGGTTGCCATGAACTCGATGCCGCAGCATGAGGTCGCAAATGGCAGGGGCCAGATGGAATTGCTCCTTGCAAGGCCAATCACCTTGTCGAAACTTGTGGCGAATACGCCAGGGGCTGAATAGCCTTCTGGCGGATCAACTTTTGAATATATTGGTTTTATAATATCCATTTGTTTCTTCTCTTTCTGGTTCCGGGTTCTGGTAACTGGTTCCCAGTACCAAGCACCCAGTGCCCCTTCTCAGTCTTCCCAGTTCAACGCCCCCTTCTTGTAAATGTAATAAAACCCGAAGAGCAAAAAGAACAGGAATAACAGCATCTCCAAAAACCCATCCCATCCGAATTCCTTGAAATTGATCGCCCAGGGATAAAAGAATATGATTTCAACATCAAACAGCACAAACAGTATCGCGATCAGGAAATATTTTACCGAGAACGGAAAGCGGGCATTTCCCTTCACTTCTATACCGCATTCGAAATTTTCATCCTTCCTAAGGGTACGGATCTTCTTTCGCTTCCCTCCGATATAATGGGTCAGAAACATGGTGACCACAACAAAACCAAGCGCGACAAACGATTGGACCAAAATTGGAATGTAATCCGAAGGGATGAATGTTCTTTCCAAGTTTATTTAGATTAATTCTTTACAAAGATACAATTTTCAGAAATTATTGTTACAAATTAAACAATTTCTTGCATTGTATGGCGAAGAAAAATCTGCCGAAATAATGTTTCCCTGCCGATCCAATCAGAACCAGCTTAAAAAATGTCCAAGTTTATACATCCACAGTACGAAAATCAGCAGGAGGATGCTGAAAAGCGCCCATCTCCTCTTCAGCAAGTTATTGACTATGACGAAAAAATTATAAAAACTTTCTTTCCCTATGATCAGGTCGGTAAGTATCCAGTACGGGATGATCGCTGCAACCAGGATCCCGGCATACCCTAAAGGATTGTCACTTAATGCTTTCCTGAAATTGCCATGAAGTATCGAAATAATAGAGTGCACAGTTCCGCAGGAAGGACAAGGAAGCCCGCTTATTCTCCTGAAAATACAGGTATTGAATGCTTCTTCGTTTTGCTCCAGCTTCTTATAACTGTAGCCAATCCAGACTTGCCCGGCAAATCCAAGAAAAAGGGCCAGTAAGTATAAGTGTTTCCGGGTCATCTAGGCAAGGACCTGCCTCAGCTTCTCAAAATTATCTTCCTTGGTACGTCCCATGATCAGGAACCAGTCGACGATTGTCCAGACCCCCAGGCCGCCGCAGGTCAGGAGTTTGGCAACACCTAATCCCATATCGCCGATAATGAACCTGTCGATCCCGAAATGGCCTCCAAGGATGGAAATAATAAGCATAAGGATTGGTTCCCGGTAGCTTACTGACTGTATCATCATGAATTTCGAATCGTCGGTTGCTACAAGTTTTTCCCTGATCGCAGGAAGAAGATGAGGTTCAAAAAACTTTGCATGGGTCAAGATGAACATGTCGGCTTTCTGTGCTTCCATAGGTTTTGGTTTTGATGTTTGAATAATTATGATACTAAAGTAAAATGTATTTGCATCAATAGCATGTAAATATACAAATTTTATACTTTTACAAACTCAAACTAATTCTCTATTGATGAATGCTATGCCCCTTGTGCTTGGCGCATTGGCCGTTTTCGCCCTGGCTTACCGCTTTTATTTCAGTTTCATAACAGCTAAAGTCCTGACACTGGACGATAAACGCGCCACTCCGGCCACCTTGTTTTACGACAAGCAGAATTATGTTCCTATGAACAAGTATGTTTTGTTCGGTCATCATTTTGCCGCCATCGCGGGAGCCGGCCCCCTGGTAGGTCCGGTCCTCGCCTGCCAGTTCGGTTATTTCCCGGGCTTCTTATGGATGGTCCTTGGAGCCGTGTTCGCAGGGGCAGTGCATGACGTAGTCATACTTTCAGCTTCGGTAAGGCATGAAGGCAAATCCCTGGCCCTTATTGCCCGTGAAGAGATCGGGAAGGTCAGCAGTGGCGTAACCGCTTCATTTGCAACTTTTATTATCATCATCATTTCATTGGCCGGGCTTGGCCTGGTTGTCGTGAACGCCCTCGCTCATTCCGCCTGGGGCACTTTTACCATCGCCTCAACAATTCCTATTGCCCTGCTTATGGGATTCTGGATGTTTGTATTCAGGAAACATAAAACTGCAGAAGCCACAGTGATCGGTGTAGTCCTTCTTACCCTCTCCGTTATATTCGGAAAATATATTCCGGGATCCATATTCTCGTCCTGGTTTAACTTTGACGCCAAGACCATGACCTTGTTGCTGGCCGGTTACGGATTCTTCGCTTCTGTACTCCCGGTATGGCTGCTACTCTCACCCCGCGATTACCTGAGTTCCATAATGAAGCTCGGCGTTGTCGCCATGCTGGCTGTCGGGATCATCATTGTTGCCCCTACACTCAAGATGCCCGCATTTACACCCTTCGTCTACGGAGGCGGTCCCGTTATCCCCGGCACACTGTTCCCCTATCTTTTCATCACAATAGCCTGCGGGGCCATTTCAGGCTTCCACTCCCTGATCAGCTCGGGAACAACACCAAAGATGATAATGACCGAATCGCACATCAAACCCATTGCCGTTGGCGCAATGCTTTCCGAAGGACTGGTCAGCATTATGGCCCTGATTGCCGCCGCAAGCCTGTTCCCTATGGACTATTTCATGATCAATGTCCCCGCCGAGAAACTTGCACACTTCCTTCCCATGCTTAAATCAATGGGGTTCACTGCTTCTGACCTGCCCCGGCTGCAGGCGGAAGTGGGGGAGAACGTGACCGGCCGCACCGGCGGGGCAGTCTCCCTGGCCGTTGGCATGGCTCAGATATTCTCTTCCATCCCCGGTTTTAAATCCCTGATGAGCTACTGGTACCACTTTGCCATCATGTTTGAAGCCCTGTTTATTCTTACTACCATTGATGCGGGCACCAGAGTTGCAAGGTTCATACTCCAGGAAATACTGGGGAAAATTTATAAACCCCTCGGCCGCAGCGAATGGCTCCCGGCCAATCTTCTTGCCAGCGGGATTGTTGTTTTTTTCTGGGCATATTTTATCTACACTGGAAGCATCTCCACTATCTGGCCCATGTTCGGTACGGCCAACCAGCTGCTGGCAACCATCGCCTTAACCGTTGGCACTTCATACCTCATCAATAACGGGAAAGTACGCTATGCCTGGGTTACATTGATCCCCCTGGTTTTCGTAGGGATTACGACCCTGACAGCCGGTACCATGAACATCATCGGTATTTATATTCCCCAGCTTAGTGTTGACAAGTCTTATGTCAAAGGATTGATCAACCTGGTAATGACTGCTGTGATCATGATTTCGGTACTGATAATCCTGAAAGATGCTGTCCCCGGTTGGATTAAAGCCTACAGGGAGAGCCGGATGAAACTGGCTGCCTGAGAATCCTGCTTACTCCAGCTTTGCCTCTGTCAGCTTCATGTCAAGTTCAGCCGGGCTTCCATGATGGCTGTAACGGTATCTCACAATGCCTATTTCAGGCACTACATCCATGGTTACTTCATCGCTTACAGTCTTATATGTCAGAGCAAACCGGTCTAACGGGCCCATGAGCTTCAGCCCCCTGATGGAAGTAGGCTCAAATGCACTTTTCTCCACTACCCTCCAGCAATAATTACCATCATTCCTTGTCAGATGGACAGCTTCCCCGAAAGTCTGGCCGGTATCGCACAAAGCTTCCATGAACAGATCAGCATCAGTAACGATCCCCTCTCCCGTGCATCCATGGTCCGACAAGCACCTGATAATCGAATCTGCCCTCTTTGCTGCAACTTTATAATAATGTTCATTGCCGGCAACCAGCAGCCCCCATTCCATCGCTTCCCAGTCCACCCCTTCCATTACATCTGTGGGGAATCCCCTTATCACTGCCAGGGTGAGCATCCCCTCTTTCTTTACCTGTTTTACATCCATCCTTAGCTCAACAGCCTGTCCGTTGAATTTTCCCTGGTAATTCCAGAAATTACCCTCTTTAAGTTTAAACACCGGCTTGTGAAAAGCCGCATCCCTTTTACATGCCCCAAATGAAAAGAGCAGCAAAACCATCGGTAAAAGCAAATATATCTTCAACCTTTTCATCCCGGATTTTTTCGGCAAAATAAACAAATTTTACTTAATGAATGCTATCACGACCACAGCTTCAGCCCCTGACTGACTACTCAAGCTGTAACCCCCTGCAGCGGCAGGTATTGCGAAAGTTTCGGCATAACTGAACTTCATGCTCATTCCATTCCTGGTTTCAACAAGAATCCCTTCACCTTCAACCAGGTTCAGTACATGGCATTTATTGTTTGTTTCTATGTATGCTGATGTTGTTATATAGTACCTCCATACATCGTAGTAATGCAAGCAATGTGTAGGCAGGTGGAATTTTTTCCATCCCGGCCCTTCATCCGCAGGAACAGGTTTTGAAATGAAATCACGCCTGATCACTTCCCCTTTCCTTTCAAAATCGAGGTTCACCATAGCCCTTGCAATGTTCAGGTCTCTTGGCTTCCCATCAAGGTTCATCCTCAGCCAGTCGTACATCTTGAAAGTGAAAATATAAGGGGTTGTGCTGATCTCCAGCACAAGGTTGTTTGCTCCTGAGCCATGGATGGTTCCCTCGGGGATGAGAAAAAAATCGTGTTTCGAGACCGGGAATTGCTGCACGAATTCCGCGATATCAAGCGGGGTTTTTTCTGCTGCGCTTTTTTCCAGATTTTTTTTAAACTCTTCAGGGTTGATATTTTCTACAAAACCCAGGTTTACCAACGCATTATCCTTTGTGTCAAGAATGTAATACGCTTCCTGCTGGGCGAAGTTCTCGCCGAATTTTTTTTGAATATATTCTTCCTGCGGATGACATTGTACCGATAAATTTCCTCCGTTAAAAGTATCAAGAAAGTCGAAGCGTATCGGGAACTCCTTCCCGAACCGCATATGACAGTCGCCCAGCACCCAGGCTGCTTCCAGGAACATCAGCCAGTCAAACGAGATTTCAAGGCTGTTCCCGCTGCTTTCCAGGAGAAGCCCGTTTTCAGGGACTATCATTTCGAATGACCAGGCGTAATTAGGAACATCCGTTCTCAGCCCGGGGATATGCTCTTTCATCCAGGTCCCGCCCCAGGCTCCGGGTTCAAACCACGGCCTCACACGGAATAGATTCCGGCTCATTGAATTCAGCGCCGACCTGAAATCATCACCTTCAATCCAGCAAATGGTTCCCGGCTTCTGTCCGTCCACAACGACATCCACAGTATCGGAAATTTCATCTTTATGCCTGTTCAGAAGTATCCAGTCGATAAAATAAAACCTCTTGTACATGGACTTCGGATGTGCAGGCTCACGGGCCCCGAGATTGCTGATGCTGCCCGCCCTGCCACGGTACTGCATCACGTTTTTAGGCAGGTCAATGTATATGAGGCATCCTTCCCATCCCGACAGAGAGGCGCCCGGGCCGTAAATAATATTCAGATCCGCCCCGGGATCAGGTTGCATGTTTCCAAACTTTTCAGCATCAAAAAGCTCAGCAAGGCGTAACGTACAGCGTGTACCAAAAAGAGGATCCTCACCCCCGAGAAAGGGTTCAATGAGTCTGCTTATCTCTTTTGATGGAAGCATTGCCCTGCCCGCATCCTGCCAGGAAACATTTAAGCCTGAAGCCCTGAAACATTTATCAAGGTTCTTTCTGAAATCTTCAAAGAAGACCCCGTGGTAACCATCGATTATCACTGTTTTCTCGAGGCTGAGATGTTTCGCCAGGCCGGCGAAACCCTCATGGATCAATCCATCCCCCAGGGGAAAAACTGGAAAACAGTCGTACATGCTATTTATCAGAAATAAAAGGCAGCCTGGAATAAAACGAATCATCGCATAGCCTTGCCGAACCTGTAATCCCTGCAAGTTCACCAAGTTCGGAAATAAAGACCGGGATACTACAGCCATAGTCTTTCAACGACTGCAGGAAAGGCTCTTTAAACAGTGAAAATGAATTGGAAATGTTCCCTCCCATGGTCAGGCATTCAGCATTGAATTTCAGTAACCACGGAGCAAGAAAGGCTCCCATGTTTGAACCGAATTCATGGAAGATGCGTGATGCGGGGTTAGGGATGCTGACGTTTGGCGATGATCCTGCATCTTGCATCCTGTATCCTGCATCAAGTTCAGCAAGCTCCTTCACCCCGGAAATATCCTTTCCCGTGACTTCCTTATACCTTGCCAGGAACCACCTTGTAGAGAAATGGTCGTCGGCAATGCTGTTTCCGAATGGCAGGTGATAAACGCAGCCATATTCAGGAACTCCAGGGCCTGACTCCACGGGGATGCCATCCGCAATGAATGCAGATCCGAATCCTGTTCCAAGAGTGACAGCCATATTTTTCCTGTAAGCCGAAGCTTTACCAGTCCAGGCCTCACCTATGGCAAAACTTGTCGCATCATTTAAAAACCTCAAGGGTACCGAAACATCCAGGCCAAGACGTTTGCGGAGTTCCTGGCGCACATTGATGCCGTAAAGGCTGTCGTATTTTTGAACCCCTTTAAACCAGGCGATGCCCCCCGGATAATCGAACGGGCCGGGCATTGCAAACCCTATCCCTCCAAGGTCCTCTTTTCCTATGAGTTTTATCAGTTTGGCCAGGGCTTCACTCCAACCGTCCAGGATGATCTCAGCAGAAGCCTGGCTGTTAACATCTTCCCTGATTTTAAATACATCCGAAACAATATGACCTCCGGGGTCTATACCCATGCAGCTGATATGACTCCCTCCGATATCGGCGCCAATAAGAATTTTTGTCATGATAAAGACTTAAGTTTAGTAAAGGTATGGTTTTTGACGCTTACAAATAGAAAGGAAATATTTACCTTTAGTAATCCAAAATTTAAGCTTTATGAAGACTTTACGTTCACTGGGAAACAGCGGGATGATGGTTACACCTATCGGTCTCGGTTGCTGGCAGTTCAGCAAACAAAACAACCTGGCCGGGAAATTCTGGCCCACTCTTGAAGATGACCTTATTACCAAAGTGGTTGCCCTTTCACTTGAAGGGGGGATCAATTGGTTCGACACGGCCGAAATATATGGCAAGGGAGCGTCTGAAAAAGCCCTGTCAAAAGCCCTTCAGGCGGCGGGAAAAAAGCCGGGAGAAGTCCTCATTGCCACAAAATGGTGGCCCATGTTTCGTTTTGCCTCAAATATCCCACTTAGCATTGGTCAGCGGATTGAAGCCCTTAACCCCTATCCTGTTGATCTTTACCAGGTACACCAGCCCTGGGGATTTTCAAATGAAAAAAGCGAAATTTCTGTCATGGCTGAATTGTTTTCACAGAAACTCATAAAATACATAGGCGTCAGTAACTTTTCGGCAAAGAAAATGCAGAATGCGTGGGAAACCCTTGATAAGAAAGGGATCCCTCTGGCTTCCAACCAGATGCCATACAGCCTGCTGAACAGGAAAATTGAATCCAGCGGTGTGATGGAAATGGCAAAAAAACTCGGTATCTCGATCATCGCATATTCGCCATTGGCCCAGGGACTGGTTACGGGGAAATTCCACGACAATCCTGAACTTCTGAAAAAGATAGGGTTGAGAAAGCATACTTCCCTGTTTAAGCCGGCCGGGCTTGAGAAAAGCCGCCCTGTCATCAGCCTGGTTAAAGAGCTTGCACTGAAATATAATGTAACACCTTCACAGGTAGCCCTGAACTGGGTGATCAACTACCATGGCGATATGGTTGTTGCAATACCCGGTGCCACAAAAGAGGCCCATGTGAAAGAAAACACCGGGGCAATGAGTTTCAGGCTTTCCGACGAGGATATGCTTAAACTGGATAAGGTAAGTGCTATCTTCAAATAAACCCCGGTTGTTTGCCTTAAACCTGCTGTTATAAGGATTTCAGCACCTCATCCACTTTCATCAGCATACTGTCGGTAAAATCCAGATGGGTGACAAATCTTACCACCTGTGGACCAATTGGCATGGCATGGATATCTTTTTCTTTCAGCTTCAACAGGAATTCCTTTTCGGAGTATTTATTATTAAGCGTAAAGATGAGGATGTTCGTTTCAACCGGCATGACCTGTTCAATATACGGCATGGTTTCAAGGAGATTGCCTATATGACGGGCTTTTGAATGGTCTTCCTTAAGGCGGACGATATTGTGATCGAGCGCATAAATACCGGCGGCGGCAAGATATCCCACCTGCCTCATCGCACCTCCGAATGTTTTTCTTACCCTCCTGGCCCGTTTGATGAAGGCCTTGTCACTGATGATCAATGAGCCTATAGGTGCACCCAGTCCTTTGGACAGGCAAATGGAAACAGAATCGAAAAGCCGGGCATATTTCAAAGGGGCCTCGCCTGTCTCGGCCAGGGCATTGAACAACCTTGCGCCATCAAGATGGTATTTGATATTGTGTGCCCTGCAAACCAGGGAGATCTTTTCAAGGGTTTCATACTTATATACGGCCCCTCCCCCCTTATTCATGGTATTTTCAACCTCGACCAGGGTGGTGACCGGCCTGTGAACATCATTATCGGGATTGATATGGGCTGCAACATCTTCCGCATTGATCCGGCCATGTTCCCCTTCGAGCAGGCAAACCGATACGCCTGAATTCTTCATCATTGCCCCGCCTTCATAATAGTATACATGGGAATGCTTATGGCAGATCACTTCATCACCGGGACGGGTATGAACATTGACTGCAATCTGGTTTGTCATCGTACCCGAAGGACAAAACAGGGCATCTTCCTTTCCCATCAGGGCGGCTGCTTTTTCTTCAAGCATGATCACTGTGGGGTCATCATGAAAAACATCATCCCCCACCTTTGCCGAGAACATAGCCTCGAGCATCTCTTTGGAGGGGCGTGTAACGGTATCGCTTCGTAAATCAATCATGCCCAAAAGTACTAATTTCTTATTTTCCTGATGAAAAGATGTAAATCGAGTAGGAAGTGAGTGATTATTTCACTCACTGTCCTCTCACGCCACCGTACGTGCCGTTCGGCATACGGCGGTTCGTAAAGATAAAGATTTAGAGTAAACCTCGGAAAGACCAGAAAGACCAAGATTGCGGAGGTA
>CAIRDP010000046.1 GCA_903877385.1 uncultured Bacteroidales bacterium | reverse complement strand
TTCCATTGCTCAGAAACAGGTTGAGGAAATCAAACAGAAATATAAGGATGCCAAGGATGAAATTCTTTCAGCGATTTTATATGCCTATAACCAAGAGGTTGCAGCAGCTGAAGGGAATAATGATAAATTGATCCTGGCAGAACAACACCGCCTTGATGCGATTCACCGCATCAATAAAGATATTGCCGTACTTGATAGAGCAGAACAAGACGAATTGAAACAGCAGAAAATGCTGTTTGAAGAAAAATTTGTCGATGATCTTGAAAAGCTTCGTGAAAAAGGTGAACGGGATATTGCCGTAAAAAAGGAAAAGATTGAGCTTGAAGTTCAGGCAAAATATAAGAAGATCCTTGCAGATAATATTGGGGATGAAGCCAAAACCAATACTATTAAGGAGCAGATGGCCAAGGAAACGGCCGATAAGATTGCAGAATACAATAAAAAAGCTTATGTCAAACTTGCCGGCGAAATCGTTACCCTGGGAGGGCAGGCCGTCAGTGCGCTTTCTCAGCTTAATCAAATTCAGACCGACAAGGAAAATGCCGATCTGCAAAAGGATGAAGATGCGAACAATAAGAAAAAGGCCAATTTTGATTATCAGCTTTCCCATAAACTTATTTCCCAAAAGCAGTATGATGATGCAATCAAGGCCATGGATGATGAACTTGATGCTAAGAAAAAGAAACTTGCTCATGATCAGGCAGTCAGGAATAAGCAGCTTGCCCTGGCGCAAGGCATCATCAATGTCGCCCAGGCAGTCACTTCAGCCCTGACCGGTGGACCGATTTTAGGAGAGGTATTAGCAATTATTACTGCCGCCCTGGGAGCGGCACAAATCGCAATCATTTCAAGTACCGAAGTTCCGCAAGCTTCCAGGGGAAGATACTCAGTAATTGGTGCCGAAGATGGCCGTACTTATGACAATGTTCCTTATGAAAAGAATCCGCAGACTGGTATCTATTCTTCTCCGCTTCTCATAAGTGAAACTGGTAAGGAAATGGTCATAGATCCCGTTACCACCCAAAAGCTTGTAACCTATTACCCACAGGTGATCCAGGCCATCAATTATGCGAGAACTCCACAGGCTGCAAGCGGAAGATATTTTGAAGGTCAAAGCAGTACAGGGAAATTCTCTTTCACCGATCCGGAGTTGATTGCCGCCATTACAAAACTGAACGAACACCTGGATAAAGGTATTCCTTCATATATCTCATACACTCACCTTCAGGATGAACTGAAGAAAGTAGGTTCGATTGAATCCGATGTTTCAAATCAATAATCACTTTTCTATGCTTTCCCTGGTAGTAAATGCTACAGCCTTGGATCTTCCCAAGGAATTTTCATTGACGTTAAACCTCAAATCGCCAATGTTCAATGATATCGGTGATTATTCATTTCCTTTTAAGATCCCATCCACGGACCGGAACAAGTCGATCCTGGGATGGAAACACCGGATTGAATCAACCAGAGATCAGTATGAGTATTATGATGGCAGTTTATTGTTTAACGGATCGGTGATCTTCTCGGGACAAGTCCGGATCAAGGAAGCAAATCTGGACTTTTATGAAGGCGCGTTGTATGTGCAGAACGGGAGTTTCAATTACAAGGTAAAGGAAGCTTACCTGGATGAACAAGCCCTTGGAGAAATGCACTGGCGCGGGGAAAGTATGGCTTTGGATTTTTATAATTCATTGCGGAATTATTCATATCCTGATGTCGATTTTCAGATGCCTGAGTGCATGAATGTTGATTATTTCGATCCTGAAACCGATGATGCTGAATTGCATTGGTACAATTATACGGGAAGAAACGGGCATATGAATTTAACTTCAG
>CAIRDP010000045.1 GCA_903877385.1 uncultured Bacteroidales bacterium | reverse complement strand
TTCCATTGCTCAGAAACAGGTTGAGGAAATCAAACAGAAATATAAGGATGCCAAGGATGAAATTCTTTCAGCGATTTTATATGCCTATAACCAAGAGGTTGCAGCAGCTGAAGGGAATAATGATAAATTGATCCTGGCAGAGCAACACCGCCTTGATGCGATTCACCGCATCAATAAAGATATTGCCATACTTGATAGAGCAGAACAAGACGAATTGAAACAGCAGAAAATGCTGTTTGAAGAAAAATTTGTCGATGATCTTGAAAAGCTTCGTGAAAAAGGTGAACGGGATATTGCAGTAAAAAAGGAAAAGATCGAGCTTGAAGTTCAGGCAAAATATAAGAAGATCCTTGCAGATAATATTGGGGATGAAGCCAAAACTAATACTATCAAGGAGCAGATGGCCAAGGAAACGGCCGATAAGATTGCAGAATACAATAAAAAAGCTTATGTCAAACTTGCCGGTGAAATTGTTACTCTGGGAGGGCAGGCCGTCAGTGCCTTATCGCAACTTAATCAGATTCAGACCGACAAGGAAAATGCCGATCTTCATAAGGATGAAGATTCGAATAATAAGAAGAAGAAGAATCTTGAAGATCAGCTTTCCCATAAACTTATTTCCCAAAAGCAGTATGATGATGCAATCAAGGCCATGGATGATGAACTTGATGCTAAGAAAAAGAAACTTGCACACGACCAAGCCGTTAGAAACAAACAGCTTGCCTTGGCGCAAGGCATCATCAACGTGGCCCAGGCCGTAACATCAGCCCTGACCGGTGGACCGATTTTAGGAGAGGTATTAGCAATTATTACTGCCGCCCTTGGTGCTGCACAGATCGCAATCATTTCAAGTACCGAAGTTCCGCAAGCTTCGAAAGGCCGGTATTCCGTAATAGGTGCCCAGGATGGTAAGACCTATGACAATATTCCGTATGAAAAGAATCCGCAGACTGGTATCTATTCTTCTCCGCTTCTCATAAGTGAAACCGGTAAGGAAATGGTCATAGATCCCGTTACCACGCAAAAGCTTGTAACCTATTACCCCCAGGTGATCCAGGCCATAAATTATGCGAGAACTCCACAGGCTGCAAGTGGCAGGTATTTTGAATCTTCATCCAATACAGGAAAATTCGGCTTCACCGATCCTCAGTTGATTGCCGCCATTACAAAACTGAACGAACACCTGGATAAAGGTATTCCTTCATATATCTCATACACTCATCTTCAGGATGAATTGAAGAAGGTTGGTTCTATTGAATCCGATGTTTCAAATCAATAATCACGATCTATGCTATCCCTGGTAGTAAACTGCACGGCCTTGGATCTTCCCAAGGAATTTTCATTGACGTTAAACCTCAAATCGCCAATGTTCAATGATATCGGTGATTATTCATTTCCTTTTAAGATCCCATCCACGGACCGGAACAAATCGATCCTGGGATGGAAACACCGGATTGAATCGGGGAGGGATCAGTATGAGTTTTATGATGGAAGTTTATTGTTTAACGGATCG
>CAIRDP010000044.1 GCA_903877385.1 uncultured Bacteroidales bacterium | reverse complement strand
ATTGTATGGTTATCCACCACATCGGGAAGCAGGTCCACCGAACTGAACTTCCCGACCAGCAGGAACAGGCGGTTGTTCTTATGCAGCTTCTCCAACGGCTTATCCAGCTGGAAATTCTCGATGATATCGTAAAAGAATATCGAAAACCCTAGAATGTAGAGAAAGAAGACGATGAATCAATTCTTCGGATCCTGCTTCAGCCGCGAAAGATCTTACTTCGACGTAGTGTAAAATTCAGCGTTTATCCGACTTTTGATCACGGGGGCGGGATCCTCCAGTTTGGTCTTGTACTCTTCAAATAGGGCGTAGATCTCATCCTTCCTCGGCTCAATCACACAGTCCAGCCTCCTCAGGATCACAAACGGCAAAATCACATCCCCATACTCATGCGGCTTAAACAAGCCCCTCAGCACATCATCCGCCACACTCCAAATCAACGAAGACAGTTCCTGGAATTTTGACATGAGTTTCTTATAATTTGTTTATCGTTTCATTACACTTGGACACTTTGTCCAACCTACTGTCCAAGTTCAATACTTATGATTCAGCTCTCCTAATCCTTTGCGACATGATGTCGCGATAAATGTCGCGAGCGCCTCTGCCATTATCGATCATATTGTTGACGTCAACAAAATGATCCGGAACATTATTATTTGGGATGCCGCTCGTAAAGACATTTCTATTTTTTTCTGGATCTTTTCACTGATTTCAGTAGTTTCTTTTCTTCACTTTCCAGCCGCCGTTTTATCTTGTTTACATCTTCCAAAGGTGGTAAGCTTTCAGGTTTTACCCCTCGCTCGAGCAGCATTTTTCTAACAGCCTGATTATTTTCAACGTGTTCCCTTGAAATCGAAGTCTCTCCCTGGAGATCTTTCTCGGTGACATTATGGCTGGTCAATTCAGTGGCAAAATCCTTGGCTTTAATTGTGAGGGTAGGCAGGAAATCAGCCAATGGTCTCGTCTCAGGAATCATTAGTTTCTTCTTCATGTCGGAAGTCGTAAATCCACCAAATAAAGCTCTGTCTCCCTGAGATCTGATGATGGCAAACCCTTTTTCATCTACGCCTCTTTCATAAATCAATCCTGATAGTCTTTTTTCGGTTTTGGAAAGCTTCTCCCTGGCAATGACTCTTGCAATATCAAGAAGTCGTTGTTCAATTATCTCCTGCTTTCTTGTCTGTACCGCAAAATAGGTCTGGGCGAAGGCAATTTCATTTTTATTCGGATCACCATTCTGTGCAACCAGATAACAGGCATACCGGGTAAGAGCTACATCATCTATCATACGTTGAGCTCCTTTCCCGAGATCGATCATTTTGTTGACGTCAACAAAATGATCGGCGGTTTTCTCTTCCAATTTTTCACAAGAGATTTTAGCTTTATCAATCACTTTCAGAAAATTCCGCCACTCAGTATATCCTAAAATTTCCTGCAATTCACGGCCACTCCAGCACTCAATTCCCTCGTATATGTAACACGCTTCCTCGAATTTCTCAAATAGTTCCCGAATGACCTCTTTTTTCATACTTTTAATATTTTTCCAGTTAGTCTATTAAGTGGATCTAATTTAGCTCAAAATCTTTAATAAATTATTACCGGATCTTTTCTGTCTTCAACAAGCATTAGTTCTTCGCTGGAGAAAGCGTCAAATCCGAAATAATCCTTATGCAGGAAGGTGTTCACGTCCAGTGCCAGTTTAAAAGCAAATTTTTTATTGGGGTCGAGAGCATATTCATTTGGAATGGTAATATATATACCATAATTAACACCATGCTGGATAATCATTTTAATAGATGGGCCTATCTTTTTCCCATCTTTTCTTTCAATTAGCAGCTGCCCTTCAGAATACATTTTATAAGCTAACCTCATATGATTTCTCAAGAGGCAAATGCTTTTACCATTAAAGGAAAGAGGAAATCTGGCTGACTCATCATTGCCATAATAAAAAAGAACATAGATCATGGAAAATTTTGAAGTGTCGTTGTCGGGCTTCTGGAACATTTTATATTTAATTGTCTTCTTATACGTTGTATCATAGATGTCAGTATAACCATTGGCATAAACAATTTTAATCACTTCGTTTTTAGGAATCTCAAAGGTTGGCCCTTTAGGAATCTCATATTTTTTAAACTTAATAATATCAATACCAACTTCAAGGATCTTAGCTCGTTGAATAGTAGAATCCTTTTTCATAAAGATCAAGTCTTGCGAATGTACAACCAGCGCATAAAAGCCGAGGAAAACAAGAAATAAACTGATCTTAAGATTCATAAGATGTCTGAATCAAGCAAACGTTTGTAATGTTTCAATTTGCGCGGACTGACATCCGCAAGCAAATACAAATGAATTTGTTCTTTCATGAGAGTAATTGCTTCTGGCATCGCCCGTGAACCAGTCTTCGGGGGAGAGGGAAACGAGCAGCCTCACGATGTCGCGGGGTGTGTAATGCTCCCCGCTGGTCTCGTTGCTCATTTCGGAAAACTTCCTCAGAAGCTCCTCGAAGATCTGCCCCATGGTATGGTTATCCACCACACCGGGATTCAGGTCCACCGAACTGAACTTCTCGACAAGCAGGAACAGGCGGTTGTTCTTATGCAGCTTCTCCATCGGCTTATCCAGCTGGAAATTCTCGATGATATCGTACACGTTCTTCGAAAACCCGTTTATATAATTGCGGAAATTGATGAACACATTCTTCGGATCCTGCTTCAGCCGCGAAAGATCATACTTGGAAATATTGTAAAATTCGGCGTTTATCCGGCTTTTGATCACGGGGGCGGGATCCTCCAGTTTGGTCTTGTACTCTTCGTACAGATTATAGATCTCATCCTTCCTCGGCTCAATCACACAATCCAGCCTCCGCAGGATCACAAACGGCAAAATCACATCCCCATACTCATGCGGCTTAAACAAGCCCCTCAGCACATCATCAGCTACACTCCAAATCAAAGAAGAGAGTTCCTGGAACTTTGACATGCTGAAGTTAAGGTTGGTTTAGATTGATTTTTAGGCGGTTTCATCCACCGATGTGTAAAAGTATGCAGTTCGAATTTAATAACCAAGGGATTTATATTAAAAATTTAGTTATTTGGCATGTAATTCATTATGAGGCATTTAAAAAATTTAATAATTCCGAAAGTCGGACTGTCTCATTCCGATTTTCGGAAAAGATCATGCTGAATTTTGAAGAGCAAAGGATATCACTTTTAGGTTTTCGACGGATTAAGTGGTATAGAAACAATGACCCACGAAGCGAGACATGCTGATATCTTCAAGGTGCCAATTTGGCACCTTGAAGATATTCAATTAGAATAACATATTAAAATATAATTGGTTATAAAATGTTTACGGCAATGAATAAAGAAGTTAAACTATCTCCTGAAATTATTACTACGTTTATTCACATTCTCAGAGGTGAAAAGGTTATTTTGGATGTGGATCTGGCAAGGCTATATGAAGTCGAAGTTAAAACTTTGAAGAGATCTGTTAAACGTAACATGAATCGATTTCCGTCAGACTTCATGTTTGAGTTATCAAAGGAAGAAAATAACAACTTGAGGTACCATTTTGGCACCTCAAGTTGGGGAGGTTCTCGTTATCAGCCATTTGCTTTTACTGAGCAAGGTGTTGCAATGCTTTCCTCGGTTCTGAATTCCCCGAAAGCTATCGAAGTCAATATTGCCATCATGCGGGCATTTGTCCAGATGCGAAAGTTCTTGGAGACTCATAAGGAATTGGCTTTAAAGATAGAGGAACTGGAAAGATCTGTCGGAGTTCTTAATGAAAATGTTCAATTGATATTTGAATCCATCCGGCAGTTGATGCAGAAAAAATCTGAACCCATGGAACCCATTGGCTTTAAAATCCCTTCTAAAACCAGTGACTGAACTCAGTCTATCACGCACTTCCTGGTAACTTCCGACCCTCCCGCATTCAGTCTGAAAAAGTAAACTCCCGGAGCATAGGAGGAACCGTTGAAAAAGACATCGTATGTGCCGGCCTTTTCCTGGCGGCTGACCAGGGTTTGCAGTATCCGTCCGGTAATATCTAAAAAATCAAGAACGGCAAAGGTTTCCGAGGGAAGCCTGTATGTAATCAGGGTGCTGCCCCTGAACGGATTGGGAATGTTCTGATCAAGAACGGGGCCCGGGACACCGGCCAAAGGGTCCCATATCCCCAGCATGGAATTCAGGGTCTTCACTGCGTAGTTCAGTTCCACATCCATCGAGTCGATGTACAGCCGGTCGAGCACTGTATCGTTGAGAGGCACCCTGACAGTGGGAGTTACTCCACCGCTCATCAGGCTGTCGCTGTCGAGCTGCACCACCAGGTTCCCGTCCACGCTTTGTCCGAAGGGAAAAGTGACATGCAGACTGTCGGGGGGAGTGAACAGGTAAATGGACCAATCCACCATCCCGAACGAGCCATTCGACCCGTAAAAGCTCACTACCGGCGCCCGCTGAAGCTTTTTCAGCATCATCGGGACCCCTTCCCCGCTGCTGATGTTTCTCGGGTTCACCATCACCACCATGGGCTTGTTGTAATAAAACCCCTGGGGTTCGCTGTAGAGGTAGCCCTTGGGGTAGTTAAGCCGTTTTACCAGTTTGAGCGTCTGCGGATCAAAATGCTCCACGTATACGGGCATTATCTCAATGGTATCGGAGTTCGGATTGTACCAGGTCTGTATTTCGTACAGAACGGTATCGGGGTGGAATAATCCCGCTATCGCTGCAGCCAGCCCGTCGTTACCACCCGAATTCACCCTGAAATCCAGGACCAGCCCCTTCACTCCCTGCTGGTTGAATCCGATGAGCGCATTTTTAAAAGCCAGGTAATCGGCCCTGATCTGAACTGAATCCGCGGCTTCGTAGTTCATCTTGATGTACCCGTAACCCGAGGGCTGGAGGACGCGTGAAAATACTCCAAGCACCGGTTCCACCGGGTGCATGGAAGTCTGGTCGTAGGTCAGGTAATTGTCATCGACCGCGGTCAGAGTGGCCGTCATCTCACTGCTGCTCCCCCTGTTCAGGAACTTTACCTTTATCGTTTGGCCAACGGGCCCGCGGCCGAGAAACCTCCGCTGGTTGATCTTTTTGAACTCGAGGGTAGCAGGGACCATCTCGGCCCAGAGCACGGGCAGCGTGTCAAGGACTTCGCCCACCGGCTTGTCATTCACTTCCAGGATCGTCGCACCAAACCTCATGCCGGCAAGGTAGGCCGGAGAGCCGGGATTGACCAGCCGCGCCACCTCCCTGCCGTCATCCAGCTGAGTCACTGCAAAGCCGTAACTGCCGCCGATCTGCCGGTACCTGGCCTCATTCAGGACATTCTGCCATCCGTGACGAAAGCCGACATGCCCGTCGTGGGTGTAATCATAATATGATTTCAGCGCTATATAGAACCCCGCCGAATCCCCCGCCGACTCAGCATCCTGTATCATCGGCCTGATCCAGGAATTGACATCGTCCCACTTGATGGCCTTCCATTGGGTAAAGGGATAATACTTTGAGAATGACTTATGCATGTTATCATAAGCCTGTAAAAATCCATTAGTCTGGGATCTCAGCCCTGCCGATGCCAGCAGAACGGCGATCATTAAAAACGCCTTTGGTTTCATATTTTCACGGTTTGACGTCCGAAGGATATTAACAAATATATTAAACTATTCAAAATCAACCGCATAGAATCCAGTATTTTTTTTCCGGCCTCCAGATTGGCCAGGCTGGGGTCACACCGGGAGATTAGAGACGTTGCATTTCAATTTACCACCGCTCCCTCATCCGCAGTCAAAAAAATTTCCTAAGTTTACATCCCGGGTATTTCCCTGAACGGGGCAATATTTATCGTGTGCTGGGTTGAATTAGTATTGGTTGTGTTCACAAACGTTCAAATGCCGGTCAAACAACATGAAATATATTTTTGAAATACTCTGGATTTGCTGGTTATTATCGGAGATCCTACTGAACAGGCTGGTTCGTTCAAAAAAATCCGACGCAAAGGAAGTGGATAAAAATTCGATGAATCTTATCTGGATTGCCATCGTTGTTTCAATGACCCTGGGAATTGTAAGTTTGTATTATTGGTCTGCACGGATTATGCCCGCCGGTATTGCCCTTTACCTGGGCTCGGGTTTGATCCTCGCAGGGATGATCATCAGGTTTACCGCGGTATGGTCGCTGGGAAAATTCTTCACGGTCAACCTGGGGATACAGGATGATCACCGCCTGATCATGACCGGCTTGTACAAATACGTCCGCCATCCCTCTTATTCAGGCTCTTTATTGTCATTTACCGGGTTCTGCCTTAGCCTTAATAACTGGCTGAGTTTGTTGATCATTATGATCCCTGTCATAGCGACTTTTATTAACCGCATCAATATTGAAGAAAAGCTGCTGCTCCGGCAATTCGGATCGGAATATGAGGAGTATAAAAGAAAGTCAAAGAGGTTGGTCCCTCTGATCTATTGATGCCGTTTTATTATTAGCTGTTCCTGCCCTGGGAAGTGGAAAATGAAAGCAGATATCAGTTTACCTCACTATGAAAAACAGAGGTCAGTTTATCCCTTTTTAATGTTTGCCGGCAATATGTACTGCCGGTGGGCTGAGCACGCATATAAAGTCAACTTCCACCAAATTTGGGAATGATTGCGATTACCAGGGTTTGCAGGAATTTTGTTTTCATAAGCATATCGGCATGTAAAATTAACACGGTCGGATTTAAAATCCAATAATGTATGTTGGATAAAAGATTATTTGATATATTGGAAGATCGATTTTTGACGGGAATTTAATCAGAACGGGCCTGAATTATTCCCGTCTGTGATTACAACTTAAAATTCAGAATATGGAAAAACTGATCTCCTGCTGCGGACTTAACTGCGCTACCTGCGATGCCAGGATCGCCACGCTTGCAAATGATGATGAACTTAGGCGGCAGACTGCCGAAAAATGGAAGGTGATGTACAACGCCCCGGGTATCACTCCCGAAATGATCAACTGCACGGGTTGCAGGAAAGAGGGTGCGCATATCGGCCACTGGGCCGAATGCGGTATGAGGTCCTGTGCTTCGTCCAAAGGATTCAGCACATGCGGACAATGCGGTTCCCTGCTCAGCTGCGATACCATCAAACCGGTGCTTCAGTTTGCGCCGGATGCTTTGGAAAACCTCAGGGAAGCCCTTTAGGAAAGTCCCTCTTCGGGTGTTGCAGCATCATTTCCTTACAATGAACTTCCTTACGAATTGTTCATCGTTTACGGTTATCGTGCAAAAGTAAATTCCGGCAGGATAAGCAGAGGTGTTAATGCTGAGGGTGTGCCTCCCCTCCGTAATACTGTGCTGACGGCTGTTCCCAGGTCAAAGCTGACTTTGAGCATGGATGCATGCGGTACAGACAGCGAAAACGAAATCGATATGACCACCGATGCAACCAGGCGGATTTAAATCCCGATAAATCAATTCAGGTCTTCCCAAATCCTGCTTCCGGTTATAATAATATTTATTTATTATGTTCGTTATATTTTTATAGATATAATATATATATGTATTAATGTAGGTACATATCTGAAGATCATTTCAACTTCCACTTTCCATGAATGCTGCAAAACGTAAAACCGTCGCCCATGCTCCCACTGCCGAAAACGGGAATGCCGGGCCGGGAAGTACCCGGTTCCCTTACATTGTAAATCTTCTCCTCCTGGTAATAACACTGGCCCTGAACCTTACAATGCAGGAAGATCCGAGATACTGGAACAGGTTCAGGGATGTAAAAGACTATCTTCAGCAATCCCGGCAACCCTTGTTAAGCTCAGATTTTTTCATGCCCCGGTATATCAATTCGCGGCCCTTTACGGTCCCCCTGTTTTATAAAGCCGCCGGGATCAATCCCCGCAACATCGTGTTTATGCAGATCATCCTTCATTCCTTAAGTACCTGTTTTATTTCTTATGCCCTCCTGCTTTTTATCAGGAATAAAGCGGGGCAATACCTGATGATGTTTTTTATCTATTCCCTGATGTCTTGGTGGTGTATACTTGGATGGACCCTGCAACTGCTTTCAGAATCCCTTACTGTTTCACTGTTGTTTTGCTGGATTGCATCCTTCCTGCTGTTTTATAAAAAAAGAAGACCTGCATTTCTGATATTTCACCTGCTCAGTCCAAACCTTTATCATGCAAAAATCTGGATAATAAGTCCGCGATTTCCATATTGTTTAAATCCGAAAACGGGAAGTGTGTATTCCCATGGATGCCAATTTCGGGTAAACGGACCAAGGTCACATCACCCCCGTAACGGTTTACCTTATCTTTCCACAACCTGGCCATTTCAAGACGTGCGCGCCAACCGTCCTGGCCCGGGTTTTCCACCGGTTTGTCCGGGATATTGTCCCCGTAGTACATGATGATCGGGATCTTCGTAAGCTTAATAAAATCGGACATCGGTACGCTAATTGCCCTCAGGGGGCCTGCAGAACCCGGTATTGCCGGAGGCACTTCTCCTTCGGGGAAAACGAAATTACTGCCGGGTTCATACGCCACGATTGCTTTTACCTTATGATTTTTAATAGCGGTCAGCCAACCGGGGCCACCTGATTGCGAGTGAGTGACAAGGATTCCCTGACCGATTTTGTTAAAAAGTTCAGAAACAGCATCTGAAATCACACCCAAATCAAAGGGGCCGGTGTTGGGTGTCATTTGACGAAAATATTGGTTCAGCATTTCCGGATCTTTGGCAAACTGTACGCCGGGGAAATAGTCGGGCCATATACCTATGCGAAACGTATCAAACCACTCCTGCTCATCAGGAACAGGCGTGATAGTCCCGGCCACAGTGCTGCGACCAGCATCACCTCTTCTTGGCTGATCGACGAGATAAACTGAGAAACCACGTCGCAGGAAAATATTTTGAAATCCTTCCCGTCCGTCAGGGGTGGTTTCCCATGTCTTTGAGAACTGCCCGAAACCATGCCAGAAAACCAAAGGAAACTTGCGGGCTTTTTCCGGGATCTGGTAGAAAACATAAGCATGGTCGCCATGAAACGTCTGTCCTGCAGGGGTCGGCGAGTAAGGATTAAATGTGCCGGGATTATTGATCACTGTCCCGCCCACGGCAAAGCTCCCTTGTTTCTGAATTTCCAGCGACCCGACTTTATCTTTAATCTTCACGGTCTCGCAAGAGTTGATAAATAAAAGTAAAAATAAAATCGTTCCCGGGTTTATTATCCGCTTATGATTCATTTTCATTTAATGTGTTTATGATTTTTATATTTCTACTGTCAACTACCGAAATTAAGAAGAATTCAGTTTGCAGTACAATGCTTACCTGCTTTTTAGGTGACGGGTTATCTCTTCTGGCTGGTTTGGTCCGGGAAGTTGATCATGCCGTGACTTTGCCGGATTTACCGCCGTTCCCTCATCCGCAGTGATAAAAATGAAATCCAAGGGAAAATAAGTTCAGAATTCTGTATCACTTCTGAAGCTTTTCGGGATTAAGTATCAGGACCGTGAAAAAATACTTCACATCCATTGATAATTAGGGATTAATTGAGGTAACTTTGCAGGAACAGAGAGGGTTTGAGTTATGACTACTATTGAGCTGAAAAAAAACATAATACTGAGAATAGCCGAGATAGAGGATTCTGAATTTCTCAAAGCCATTAAAACCATCATTGATTCCAATCAATCCGATGCAGTTTTCAAGGTCTCCGAGCCAATGAAGAAAGACATTGAAACAGGCAGGAAGCAGATCAGGGAAGGGAAGTACACCTCCCAGGAGGATCTTGAGAAGGAAATTTATGCATGGTTAAAAGAAAAAAAGTAATCTGGTCCGATAAAGCCAGGCAGGACATGCTTGAAATCCTTGATTTCTATAACCAGAGGAATGGTAATGTCAGATTTTCCTCAAGGCTATTTAAAAAGATTCTCAAAGATATTTCCCTGCTTTCAGCCCACGCTTTTCTTGGTAAACAAACAGATCACGAAACCATCAGGGTGCTGATTGTTTGGGAATACCTGATATTCTATGAGAACCATGCCGATACAATATTCATAACAAATATTTGGGATTCAAGACGAAAACCTGAAAAATCATACTGATATTCCTCGTGATTGGGGGACTTTGGTATTTCCCGCCTCCCCCTCATCCACAGTCAGGAAAAATCAAGATTGAGCTGATTAAAAGCATAATAATGAGAATAGCCGAGATAAGGGTGCAACCACCCTTTGAAAAATTATAGGTATTTTAGCTTATGAAAATTGGGGTTAAATAAATCTTAAATTTGCCTGGTTCATCCACAATTTCATGCTACTCAAACCGGTATTCCTTTGTTTTTTGATAGGCCTTTTGGTTAATGTGCCGTTAAAGGCGCTTGAACCAAAGCGGTTTGCCGATAGTATGGAAAAGATTGTAAGCCAGACTGGCAATAAAAAACAAAAAATCGAGATCCTTCTTGCGGGTTCTAAAAAACTAAGATTACTTGATCCAGACAAAGCGCTGGATCTTTCAACCTGGGCATTGTCAATTGCAGGAAGTAAGGATTACCCGGAATTGAGACTGCAGGCAATGATAAACATAGGTAACATCGATATTTATAAATCAAAATATAAGGAGGCGATGGAAATCGCTTTAAAGGTAAAGGAACTCTCAACCCAGCTGGAAAATAAAAAAGCCCTTGGCGAATCATTTATGCTAATCGGAGCCATAAAAGTGGACCAGGGAGATTACAGCGAAAGCTATGAATCGTTTTTTAATGCATTGCGCTTGTTTGAACAGGTAGCTTACAGTGAAGGGATAATCAAGGCACTCAGCGGCATAAGCAATACATGTTACTACCAGGGAAATTATAATAAGGCATTAATCTATGACAACAATGCCCTTAAAGTAGCCATGGTTACGAAAGATTCTTTACAACTTGGCATGGTCATGACCAATGTCGGGGTTAAATATGCAGCAAAAAACCAGTTCAGTAAGGCAATTGATTTTTACCAGAAGGCAATAGCGATAAATATGCGCCTGGGATTGCAAACAAGGCTTGCGGCTCTTTACCTAAACATTGGCACAGCATACTTGCAGCTTAACAGGTACGACGATTTTATTCTATATTATAATAGAGCGATGGCATTTTTTACGGTCACGGAAGCATGGCATAGTGTTGCCGTAAGTCATTTGCAATACTCGGCATATTACAAAAAATTAAAAGATCCTGAAAACGAATTGAAATATGTCAGGCTTGCATTATCGGAAAGCATGAAATACAAATTCCGGAGAGTTGCTTACCAGGCAGCCGGGGCACTTCATATGATTTATCTTTCTGAAGGAAAAATTGACAGCGCATATAAATACTCTTTACTGGAACATGCCGAAAAAGACACCCTGAACAGTGAAAAGGCCCAGGCAAGGCTCAGTTTGTTTGAACTTGAATACAATTATAATAACAAGCAGCAGGAAATCAAGATCAAACAACAGAGAAAGGATTTCATCGTAATAATCATTATCATAATTGCTTTATCAGGTTTAATAACAACAATCCTTTTTCTATCGCGGCAGATCGTTAAAACAAAAAATATCAGGCTCGAGAAACAGCGTCTGTCCGATGAGGTGGAATTTAAAAACAAGGAACTTACGCTTGGCGTGATGAACCTGATTAAAAAGAATGAGTTGATAGTTGACATTTCCAACCGCTTGATCCTAATGGAACAAAATACCACTGATCCGTCGTTCAAGCAGGAAATCATCCAGCTTATCCGCTCATTACAAAGAAACTCCAGTGAGGAAATCTGGGAAGAATTTGAAGTCAGGTTCAAACAGGTTCATAACAGTTTTTACAAGTCATTGCTTGACAGGTTTCCCAACCTCTCTCCAAGCGAATTGAAATTATGTGCCCTTCTTCGCCTCAACCTGTCGACGAAAGAGATCTGCGAGCTTTCCGGGCAACGACCTGCATCACTTGACGTGGCCCGTTACAGGTTAAGAAAAAAACTGGGAATCGCAAATTCCCAGGTAAGCCTCGTGACATTCCTGTCGCAGGTCTGATTTTTCCGAATTTTTAATGCTTTGATTTTAAACAACATGCCGACATGTTTGGATAATGTTCAGATCGTTTTCGTGAGGAATATGGATTTTGTTGGGATGATATTTTAGGTTTATGCCGGCTCTGGTGTCTAATTTTACTGCAAGATGTTCAAACTATATGAAGAAGCATAATAAGACAGAAGCTGATGAGAGCACCAACATAGAAGTTGTGCAGGAACTTGAGGAGATTAAACAACGGTTGAAAAAGCAGGAACTTCAAACATCGATCCTGAAAAAAATGATTGAAAAGTCAAAACAACCCAACGAAACCAAATAAATAAAATAAAAACCAACAGTATGAAAAAGCGATTCTCTTTATTTCTGACTGTCACATTGATCAGTCTTTTAAGTTTTGGCCAGTTAACCGGCATAAAAACAATTCCGGGGGACTATGCTTCACTTACCCTTGCAATTGCTGCATTAAACAACAGCGGCGTAGTGTAACTTTGTTTCTGTAAAATTAAAAAAGCCACGGCTGAAAAAATGACGTATAAGGTCATTAAACATAAAAACATCAGCCATGGCAAAAACACAAACGAAAGTTACAAAAGATTTTTTGGATGAGTTCCAAAACT
>CAIRDP010000043.1 GCA_903877385.1 uncultured Bacteroidales bacterium | reverse complement strand
TGATGGGCCTTTGGAGCTTGTGGTTGGCGAAGAAGATAACATTATCCTGATGAATAACAAGATGAATGCCTTCAGGGTCATGCTTGTCGCTGCCACCGATGATAATACCAAGGGAGCCGCCTATGAGTTTAAAGGCCTTATCAAGAAAGATGCTACCGCTGCCTCCACTGCAATAATTGGTTTAGTAACAAAAACCGTAATTGCCGAAAGCGTTTCAGACTGGGATGCTGCTGTTACAGCCGACACCTCCATTGGCGCTCTTAAAATCACAGTCACCGGTGAATCCGAAACCATGATCCGCTGGGTAGCATTTATTGAAATGGTCGAAGTCGCCTTCTACGGCTCTTAATCCTTTTGCCTAGTGCCCAGTGCCTAATGCCTAATTTATGAAAGAATGGAAAATATTCGGTCTCCCGCTTCCTCAGGCAATCAGTCTGCTTACATTTCTTGTGGCCATTATTTCAGTCTGGGTGCATATGGAAATCCGTCTGGCCGAAATTAACGTCGAACTCTCCAACCTCAAACAAGACCTTTCTTTCCACAAGTCCGACAACAGCCGGGATCTCGAAAACCTCCGTACCGATATTAAATCCGATACCCGCGAAATCCTTAAAAAGATCGACGAAATACAGATCTACCTCCGAAATCCAAAATAAATCAATCATAAAACGAAAATCACACATTGTAAATTCTAAATCCATGAACTCAAAGTTTTTAACTCTCAACTGGATGGACCTGTTAAAAGGTCTCCTCGTTGCCGTCATTGGTGCAATCCTCACAGCAGTTTACCAGGCCCTCCAAGCCGGAACTTTGACTTTCACCTGGGCATTCTTCCAACCCATCCTTTTAACCGGACTAGCCGCAGGTATTGCCTATCTGATCAAGAATTTCCTGACCAATAGCCAGGGCTTTCCCTTAAAAACCGAAAAATGACCACTTCCGAAAAAGGGCTGGCACTTATCGAGCATTATGAAGGTCTTCGCTCACAGGCTTATCGCTGTCCTGCCGGAATATGGACCATCGGTATCGGCACAACCATTTATCCCGACGGAACCCCCGTTAAGGAAGACGACAGGATCTCCTATAAGCAAGCCAGAGACTATCTGATGCACGATCTCCGTAAAATCGAATACCAGCTCAACGAAATGCTTACAATTCGCCTCATGCAATATCAATTTGATGCCCTGATATCATTTGCTTATAATGTCGGCTGCAACGTCCTCCGAAAAACCTTTCTGCTCAGGTATGTCAATGGTCGGGAGACGAATATCTCTATTGAATATGCATTTCTGATGTACACAAAATGCGCAGGTTCCCCAGGCATCGATGATGATCAGGACGGCCAGATCGACGAACCAGGCGAAAAGCAAGTCTCGCAAGGTCTTACTAAGCGTCGGAAGTCCGAAGCCTGGTTATTCATTCACAACGAACTGAAATACTTCTGACAGTGGAATTCTCAGTTGACTCAAGCAAACTTATTACAGCCATCAAAAAGCCAATGGTTTGGGTATCCGCCATCCTTGCCATCCTTCTTATCGGTGCCATTGTCCTCGAACGAGTCTTGCACGATGCATCCCGAAACAAGATCCTTCGTGATCAGGCCACTCTGATTTCATCGTTCAAAAACGCCCCGGTACGAATTGACACCATATACGATACTATTCGCCAATCCGGCCATATCCTTGTAAAACCCATTCCGGTTAAAACAGTCATTCACGACACAATCCAAATCCCCTATCGCGAATGTTGGTATGATTCCGTATTCAGCCAACCTGGTCTCCGATTTCGCTGGCAGGCTAAAGGCGACCTCCAATTCATCACATTCTCAGATTTTACCTGGCCCAAGGAAGTCATCACCATCACCCGGCAGATCGACACCTGCATCGCCAAACCTATTCCAAAACAACCCCGATTCCGCATCGGTCCATACGTAGGCATTTCCCTCAACTCCTTCCAAACATTCCCCGGCCTCGAAGCAGGCGCTCAACTCATCATCAAAGACCAGCTCACAATATCAGCAGGTGGTCTTTATTTGAATGGGATTTATTTTGATATGAGATTGGGCTGGTTGATCAAATGATCATTTTTTTGCATTCCTGATTTATCTTGTAACTTTACCCTGTTATAAGGATAAACCATGTCTGTCTTTGTAGTATACAAAATTTTTAGGTTGAATATAACATAATTTAGCATTTGTTATCAAGCCGGCAGCCTCCAATGCGGGCAGTTTCCGGAGGCAAGTATTCACCAAACCTGTCAATGATGGAGGTAAAGAAAAGAAACAACCAGTAAACCCCGCACTGCAGCTGTCCCCGGGGCGTTATGTGGCAAGGCTTGTACGACAGGGTTAATTTAAAAACTGACTGCATAAAATAATATTATACAATGACATTGGACTTATTTAAAAAACTGGATGACGTAGATGAAAATGCTTTGCATCCAAAGTATAAGTTTCTACAGGACAATTCACTTCTTGACGGGGAACGAGAAATACTAACAAACTGGACAGAGGGTTTTGTGGACAGGGACAACAAAATCATAAAGGAATTTCAGACAACTTTTCATTCAAGTTTTTGGGAGTTTTATCTATATAAAGTTTTTAAAGAAGCGGGGTTCAATATTGATTTTACTTATGATAGACCCGACTTTATGATAATCTCACCATTAGAAATAAACATCGAAGCTGTTGTTTCAAATATTAAGCAAGGTGGTGTGGCTGACGAAAGCAGAAATTTGGACAATATACTAAGTATGCTTGAGCCACCACATTTACAAGAAAATTATAGAGAGTTTTTGGATGAAGCTATTGTGCGTAATTCAAGTGCAATACTTTCCAAAAGCAAAAAATATTTAAGTAATTATTCAAATTGTGGTTGGATTAAATCCGAAACACCGTTTATTATTGCACTTAGTTCATACGGACAAATTGATTATGGAAGAGAATACTACTATCCATTATTAGCCTTACTGTATGGTCTTTATTTTAATCCTTCAAAAAAAGATTTTGACGTAGTTACAGAAATAATAAAACCTAATACTACATCACCAATTCCAGTTGGTATATTTAACGACAAATCACTGGAGCATATTTCAGCAATAATATTCTCTTGCACAACGACTTTGGGCAAACTGACATCGCTATCAATCTCACAATCATTATCTACACTTCAGCTTAATACCGTAATCAACATCAGGCAAGATTATGAAGCACCCATTTATAAAATTCAAATGGTAAGCCCTGACAACCAAGAAGAACTTTCTGATGGACTTTTTATCTTTCATAATCCATTTGCAAAAAATAAAATTTCTAAAGACGCTTTTGGGACAACAAACATTTTTCAGGTAACATTTGATGACAGAAATTTAGTGTTTGAAGGTGAAAATTTACCAATAGTTTCAAGATTTAATATTCCTCAAATGATGTTCAATAACCTTATCATTCACGACATTAACAAGAAATTCAATGGATAGGCAGACTAGCCCAGCCGTTAATAGTGGTTTATCGTTAAGTCTGTGGACGTGGGAATTTTAACAGTAATGTATTTAATAAAACTTTGTATAGGCAGAAAGTTTAGTTTTTCAAATCCTCCACAACGTAAAGTCGCAAAACGTCGGTGTAATTGCTTTATAAATAGTTGTTATGAAAATCACGGAGATTATTAAGAAAACAGCCTTTGATCTATTAGAAGCTCAACCAGAAGGGATCCGGTATTCTGAATTGATAAATCTAATATCAACCCAAAACCCTTCTTTTAACAAAAACACTATCTCAGGAGCTATTTGGAATTTGGACCAGCAATTTCCAGAAAAGATTTATAAGGCAGATCGAGGCATTTTTCGATTGTTAAAATACAATGAAGAAGTTGAACCGGAAATTGATGAAAAACTAAAAAAGAAGACTCCCAAAGGACAATTAGTGTGTGAAGGGGATTTTTATAAACCATTTGCAGATTGGCTTGTTAATGAAATAGAGGAATGTACAAAAGCAATTCCATTAGGAGGCAATTTATTTAAAGATAAATGGGGTACTCCGGATGTGATTGGAATTAGAGAATCTAAACGAAGCGATATTATTGAATTTCCAACCGAGATAGTATCTGCCGAGATAAAACTAGATTCTAACGGTTTAATTACTGCATTTGGTCAGGCATGTGCTTATAAAATATTTTCTCATAAGTCCTATATTGTTGTTCCTAAAGAGTCTCAGGTCGAAGATATTTCACGACTTGATACTCTTTGTAGGCTATTTGGTATTGGTTTAATCTTATTTAATAATGCAGATAAAGAATCTCCTGATTTTGAGATCAGGGCACGAGCTATCAAACATGAACCTGATATGTTTTTTGTAAATAAAAATCTTAAATTGTTGGAAGAGAGGTTATTCAGATAAAATGATCCCCAAATGGCAAAATCCCAGAAAAATTGACAATGCAATTAACCCCACTTACTCCTCGCAAATCCCTCAATAAAGCTTACCTCAAGGTAAAGCCCTCCAGGAGTGAAATTGAATTGTTCAAGAAAAACCTGATAGGCTTGCTCGATGGACTTGATGAAACGGAAACAGAAGAGCATAACAAAAATGACCTGGGCGATTTTCTCAAAAACACCTTCTACCATCCGAATTTTTATATCAATACTAAAGACCGCACCGATCTTGTAATCCATAATGGCCCTGATTCAAAGAGCTTTCCTGCAGTTCTGATCGAAGCCAAAAAGCCATCGAATAAAGCCGAGATGATCCGGCCCGATAACCTGAATGCAAAAGCTTTCCATGAAATGATCCTGTATTATCTCCGCGAACGGATCACAAATCATAATCTTGAGATTAAACATCTGGTCGCCACCAATGTCTACGAATGGTATGTGTTTGATGCGAACTTTTTCGAAAAGACCTTTGCTCAAAATAAGACTCTTGTAAAACAGTTCACCGATTTTGAGGAAGGCCGGCTGGCCGGTAAAACCACTGACTTCTTCTACAAGGAGATTGCCGAACCATTCATAACCGCGTTAACATCCGAAATTTATTTCACCTGGTTCGATTTCAGGGAATATGAGAAGCCGCTGAGAAATGATGATAAAAAGGATGATTCCAAATTAATAGCACTTTATAAGCTTCTATCACCTGAACATTTATTAAAGCTTCCTTTTGCGAATGATAGCAATAGTCTTGATAAAGCATTTTATACCGAATTGCTTCACATCATGGGGTTGTCCGAAACCAAGGAAGGCAGTAAAAGGCTGATTGGCCGAAAGCCGGAAGCACAGCGTGATCCCGGTTCCCTCATCGAGAATGCCATAATCCAGATCGAAAGCCGGGATATGATCAGCCGGGTAAGTAAACCTTCCCGATTTGGTTTAACCTCCCAGGACCGTCTGTTCAATGTTTCCCTTGAATTGGTGATCACATGGATGAATCGTGTACTATTCCTGAAATTGCTCGAAGCTCAATTGATCAAATATCATAAGGGAGATTCCTCTTACTCTTTCCTTTCCACTGATAAAATCCTTGGATATGATGCCCTGGATAGCCTGTTCTTTCGTGTACTCGCAAAAAAGATTCAGGAACGGGATCCTGGTGTGACCACATTATTCAAAAAGGTTCCTTATCTGAACAGTTCCCTGTTTGATCCAACAGACCTGGAGCGGGAAACAATATTCATCAGTAATCTTCAGGATAATAGTCTTATTCCGATTTATTCCGGCACTGTTTTAAAGAATAATACCGGTAAAAGACTCAACGGATCCTTATCAGGAATAGAATATCTGTTTGCATTCCTTGATTCATATGATTTTTCAGGTGAAGGTGCCGAAGAGATCCAGGAAGAGAATAAAACCTTGATCAATGCTTCGGTTCTCGGCCTGATTTTTGAAAAGATCAATGGGTATAAAGACGGCTCCTTTTTTACTCCCGGTTTCATCACCATGTATATGTGCCGAGAAACCATCCGCCGGGCAGTTGTTCAGAGGTTTAATGATCTGAAAGGCTGGAATTGCATGAACTTGGATGAGGTTTATAATAAATCCGGTGACCGAAAAGAAGCCAACGATATTGTTAATCAGCTTAAGATTTGTGATCCGGCGGTCGGTTCCGGACATTTCCTCGTTTCAGCCCTGAATGAGATCATTGCCATCAAGAGCGAATTGAAAATATTATCCGACAAGGATGGCAAGCGATTGAAGGAGTATCATGTTGAAGTGGTCAATGACGAACTTATCGTTACTGATGAAGATGGAGAATTGTTTGAGTACAATCCTGGGAACTCAGAAAGCCAGAGGATCCAGGAAACACTTTTTCATGAAAAGCAAACGATCATTGAAAATTGTCTGTTTGGCGTCGACATCAATCCGAATTCAGTAAAGATATGCCGATTGAGGCTATGGATTGAATTGCTTAAGAATTCCTATTACAAGGCCGAAAGTGATTACGCAGAGCTTGAAACACTTCCTAACATCGATATCAACATTAAATGCGGTAATTCCCTCATCTCACGCTATGCTTTGGATGCCGATATCAAGCAGGCATTAAAGAAAAGCAAGTGGAATATTGTTAGCTATCGACTTGCGGTTATGACATATCGTAATGCCCGAGGCAAAGAAGAAAAGAGGGAAATGGAACGGCTGATAGAATCCATAAAGTCTGATTTTGAAACAGAAGTAGCAGCCAACGATAAGCGGTTAATTCAACTGAAAAAATTGAACGGTGATCTTTTTACCCATACAAACCAAACCTCCTTGTTTGAACGATCAAAGAAGGAATTGGCGGAATGGAATAAGAAAGTAAATGAGCTTACAGGCAAAATTAAAAAACTTGAAACAGAACTCGAAGAGATCAAGAACAATAAAATCTATGATAATGCATTTGAGTGGCGTTTCGAGTTCCCGGAAGTTCTAAACGATGAAGGTGATTTTGTGGGGTTTGATGTGGTGATTGGGAATCCTCCATATGGTATGATAAAAGATAAATGGATTAAAGCTTACATTGAAAATGCTTTTTCATCCATAGAAGGGAGAATGGATTATTTTGAATCATTTATCGAGGAAGGGTTGAGGATATCAAGTAAGTCAGGTCAAATGACACTTATCGTGCCAAATACAGTACTCTCTAACTTATACTCTAGGAAGTTAAGAAAACTCATCATTGAGCAATATTCTCTTTACGAGATTACAAATTTCGGAATGGATGTTTTTCAAGATCCTACCGTACATACTTGTATTATCAAAATTTTCAAAGGAATTTTAACAAATCAAATTCATGTTAGAAGGAAAGTAATGATGACAGAAGAACTTCATTCTGATTTTGATATTTTGATTGATTGCAAAGAAATTGGCAATAATCCAAATTTTACTTTTGATATTAGCTTTAATGAAAAGGAGAGAAAATTATTTCTAAGATTACAAAATCTTACAAAACTTAGTGATTATTGTTTTATCCGGCAGTGTATTAAAACTGGAAACGATAAAAATTATGTTGTCAAATCTGAAGGTACTCTTAATGAACCTTGGAAACCTTCATTGCAAGGGAAAGGAATCAACCGCTATTCAATATTAGAAAAGAATGTCTACCTTAAATATGGAAATTGGTTAGCACGAAACTGGCAAAATACGGATTTTTATGAACGTAATAAAATTGCAATTCGTGAAACTGGTAGCCGTATTATTGCATGCATAGATTTTGAAAGTAGATATTTCCTTAGCTCAATTTATGCTGTCTATCCAAAAAAGGAATACAATGATAACAATCTAAAATATTTACTTGGGTTGTTAAACTCAAAGTTTGCAACATTTATAATATCTAAAATTTCTTACGATTTAACTGCAGGGGCTTTCACAAAGTTTAGGACAAATCAACTTGGTCGACTTCCAATTATTTTAAACAATGATAAAATAATTGAATCTATCATTATTATTGTTGATCAAATCATCTTTACTAAACAATCCGACCCTAATGCAGACACTAGTTCCAAGGAAATAGAGATTGACCAACTGGTTTATGCTCTATATGCATTAACTGAGGAGGAGATAAAAATAATTGAACAATCTTAAACATCTATGGCACTACCCATCAACATAAAAGAATTGGTTCACGGAAAAGTTGTGGAATGGGAACGCCTTGAATTTAAGGCTGGCTGGAATCCCGAAGATATCCTTCATTCGATCTGTGCGTTTGCCAACGATTTCAATAATTGGGGTGGTGGTTATATCTTTATTGGTATAGCTGAACACAATGGCAAACCAATTCTTCCTCCCAAAGGTTTGGCCGAAGAACAGGCCGATGCGATTCAGAAAAAAATAAGGGAATTATCCCGCAAGATTGATCCCTTTTATTTTCCGGTAGTACAACCTGAACTAATAGATGGGCAATTGGTTTTAATAATCTGGGTCCCTTCAGGAGACCGGCGGCCATATTCTGCTTCTGTATCATTATCTAAGAAGAAGTCTGAGCGAGCCTTCTATATACGCGAGAACTCCTCCTCTGTTGCTGCGCGTGAACATAAACTTACCGAGCTTCTCCGTCAATCGTCGCATTTGCCATTCGACGAATGTGTTAATCCTGTGGCAACCCTGGCCGATTTAGATTTAGGTTTGATTCGTCAACATCTCCAAAAAACGGGTAGCCGGCTTTTTGAGGAGAGCACCACAATGTCTTTCCCCGATTTGTGTCGCAACTTTAAAATCGCCAGCGGCCCTGTTGAAAATTTGCGTCCGTTAAACCTTGCGCTGCTTTTATTTTCCGAGAAGCCTGATATCTGGTTCCCAGGTACTCAGATTGAATTAGTGATCCACAATCCTCTTAAACTAAAGGAATACGAAGAGTATTTCTTCAAGGGGCCCGTTCAAATACAACTTAGTACTGCGCTTAATGTGATCAAAGAAAAAGTAATCCGACAAAAAGTCATAAAAATTGATGGTCAGGCCGAATCTGTTAAAATCTTCGATTTCCCTTTCGAGGCAATTGAAGAGGCTCTTGCTAATGCCATTTTTCATAAAGATTATAGCCTGCATAAACCTGTTGAAGTCCAGGTTTGGCCGGATAAAGAAATCACCATACTTAGCTTTCCAGGTCCGGTTCCGCCGATTAACAATCGCGACTTGCAAAAGAAACGCATCATTGCCCGCGATTATCGCAATCGCCGTCTGGGCGATTTCCTCAAGGAGCTGCATCTCACCGAAGGTAGGGCTACGGGTGTGCCACTTATTCATCAAAGTTTAAAAGCCAATGGTTCTCCCGATGCCATATTATTCACTGATGAACAGCGAACTGTATTTTTAGTGACAATTTATGTCCATAAATCATTTGAAAATGAACCAATGGTTATGCCTGTCCATGAACCTTTTCTCGCCACTTGGGAAGATCTCATAGGATATTTTAATCAGATTATCGAACAGGTAAACAGCAAATCAGGTGCACAGGAAAGTGCACAAGTAAATGCACAGGTAAGTGCACAAGTAAGTGCACAAGTAAATGCACGGGTAAGTAGTATTTTAATCGCAAATGGAATTAATGTTGAAAAAACACTAAAGATCCTTGAAAGTGTCGAGTTGCTCCCATTACCCAGAGAAACTATTCTGTCACGGTTAGGGCTATCAAAGCATTATAAAAACTATATGAATTATATATCTCCCTTAATAGAAAAAGGCTTGGTGGCTTATACCTCTCCTGCTTTATTAACATCACGGAATCAACACTATAAAATTACACTACAGGGTTTGATTCTTTTGAAAATCCTTGAACAAGGCATCAAATGATGTTTCATGTTTTGATGTGTACTTTTATGTGTACTAAAGAAAAAAGCCACCTACATTATCTTTGTAAGTGGCTCATTTTCAGCTCCCCCTGCTGGACTTGAACCAGCGACCCTCTGATTAACAGTCAGATGCTCTAACCAACTGAGCTAAGGAGGAATTCAGGGGCGCAAAATTACAAAGAATCCGTTAAATTCCAATACCCGGCCAAAAAAAACCTTTACATTCATCGGTAACTCAGGGCAATTCACCGATCATACCTGCAATTTGGTGAAAATATTTGGCCTTTTAAGACTTCCTGATGTAACTCTGCCGTTAAAAGAGAGTCTTATTGACTGATTGCAGTATGCGGGATGCATGATGCGCTATTTTAACAGTTTACAAATGATTGATATCACCAATATTCACAAAACCTACATTACCGGAACCAATAAGCTGCATGTGCTCAAGGGCATCGACCTGAAAGTTGATGCTGGCGAAATGATCTCGGTCATGGGGGCTTCAGGTTCCGGTAAATCAACCCTGCTCAATATTCTGGGCATACTCGATAACCATGATCATGGTGAATACCTTCTCAGCGGGATAAAAATCGAACACCTGAACGAGAGCAAGGCAGCACAGCTCAGGAATAAATACCTGGGGTTCGTGTTCCAGTCGTTTAACCTGGTTTCGTTTAAAAATGCTATGGAAAATGTTGCACTGCCTCTGTATTATCAGAATGTGAAGCGGAAAAAGAGGAACGCAATAGCTATGGAATACCTCGACAGGATGGGGCTGAAGGAGTGGTCACACCATCTGCCGAATGAACTATCGGGGGGACAGAAACAACGTATTGCAATTGCACGGGCGCTGATTGCCAAGCCTAAAGTCATACTTGCCGACGAACCTACCGGTGCCCTGGATTCAGTTACATCCCAGGAAGTTATGGATATCCTTACCGATATCAACAAGAATGAAAACATTACTATGCTCATCGTAACACATGAACTGGATATTGCCAAACGTACCCAGAAAACGATCAGGATCACCGATGGTATGATAACGGAAATCGTTAAAAATTAGTTCGTAATGAAAATCGTGACGAAGAACGTGAGGAATTTCGTAAATCTGAAAACTTATTTCGCTATTTCGCTATTTAATTAGTATGTTTTCACTTGACCGCTGGCAGGAAATTTACAGTACCATCAGGAAGAATAAATTGCGCACCTTCCTCACTGGTTTTGCTGTAGCATGGGGCATCTTCATGCTTATCATCCTGCTGGGATCGGGTAACGGGCTCGAAAACGGGGTGAAAGAACAGTTCAAAGGCGGCGCTATGAACGGGGTCTGGATCAGCAGCGGGATTACCAGCATTCAGTATAAAGGACTTAAAACAGGTCGGGAGATCAAGTTCAGCGACCAGGATTACAAGCTCATCAAAAACTCGATCAAAGGGTATGACCACATTTCTGCCCGGCTTTTCCTCGGAAGCGTCCTGGTTTCATATAAAAACGAATACGGTTCTTTCTTCGTTTCACCCAGCCATCCCGATTACGGCTATATTAAGGAAATCCAGGTGCTGCAGGGCAGGTTCCTCAACCAGATAGACATCAGGGAATGCAGGAAAGTGGCAGCCATAGGGGAGAAAGTCAAAGCCCAGCTGTTCAAGGGAAAAGATACCGTGGCCCTTGAAAAATACGTGTGCATCAGAGGGGTCCCATTCAAGGTTATCGGGATATTCCGTGATTTCGGAAGGGACGACAATGAACAGAAAAGGATCTACATCCCCATTACCACCGCACAAAAAGTTTTTTACAGCACCAATGTCATCAACCAGATATCCTTCACAACAGGAAATGCTACGCCCGAAGAAGCTGATGCCATGCTTAGAAAGGCCAAGATGACCCTCTCCCGCTCGCATACCTTCTCCCCTGATGATCCGAGGGCGATTGATATTATGAATAAAAGCGAAGACGTTAAAAGGGTAAACAGCTTGTTTGCCGGTATCAGGATGTTCATCTGGATCATCGGCATAGGAACTATCATAGCAGGGATCGTCGGCGTAAGCAACATCATGATGATATCGGTAAAGGAAAGAACCAAGGAAATAGGGATCAGGAAAGCCCTGGGCGCGACGCCTGCATCCATCATCGGGCTTATCATGCAAGAAGCCATACTGATCACGGGATTTGCAGGTTATGTTGGACTGGTGCTGGGAGTAGGGCTGCTTGAACTGATCGCCAGGAATATGCCGCCTTCGGATTTTTTCAGGAACCCTGAAGCTAATTTTGCCATTGCGATCGGGGCAACTATTTTACTGGTCATAGCAGGCGCTTTTGCAGGATTCTTCCCCGCGATGAAAGCAGCAGGGATAAGGCCGATTGAAGCTTTAAGGGAAGAGTAAAAGCGAAAAGCGTTCGCCGAAGGCGAAATGAGCACGCAAATGAAATAAACAATAGGTGCGAATAAATAAGAAAAGACAATGTTTGACTTGGATCGTTGGCAGGAGATTTATCATGTTCTTAAAAAGAACAAGCTCAGGACTTTCCTTACAGCTTTCGGAGTGTTTTGGGGCATCTTCATGCTGGTGATCATGATGGGTTCGGGCGACGGCCTCAAAAACGGGGTTTCGCAGAACTTCGGCGATATGGCCACCAATAGCGTCTTCATCTGGGCACAGCAGACCTCGGTTCCCTTTAAAGGCTTTACCAGGGGAAGACGTTTTGATTATGAGAATGCGGATGTCAGAGCCCTGGGTGATGCAATCCCCGAAATAAAATTCCTTGCTCCGAGAACCAACGTGGGCGGTTTCAACGGAAGCAACAATGTCATCCGGGGGCTGAAATCCGGAGCTTTCCAGATCTTCGGCGATTATCCCGTGCTTGACAGCATTGACCCGGTTAACCTTCTGCAGGGCCGGTTTATCAACGAACTTGACGTAAAGGAAAAACGTAAAATCGTAGTAATCGGACTGAGGGTCAAGGAACTGCTTTTCGAGAAAAATGAAAATCCCATCAACCAGTATATCCAGGTCAACGGAGTTTATTTCAAAGTGGTGGGTTTGTTCAAATCGAAACGCACAGGCGAAGCTGCAAGTAACGATAACCAGAGAATACATATGCCGTTTACAACCTGCCAGAAAACCTTCAACATGGGAGATGCGATAGGCTTTTTTAACATTACATCCAAAGACGGGATCCCGGTTGCCGTGGTGGAAGAAAAAGCAATCAAGGTGTTAAAGAAAAGGCATTCCGTAGCCCCAACGGATGATGCGGCAATAGGGCATTTCAACCTGGAGGTGGAATATAACAAGATGCAGGGCTTGTTCTTCGGGATCAGGGTATTGGTCTGGATCGTCGGCATCGGGACCCTCTTCGCAGGCGTGATCGGGGTCAGCAACATCATGCTGGTAGTGGTCAAGGAAAGGACAAAGGAAATCGGCATTCAAAGGGCGCTAGGTGCAGCCCCGCGCATCATCATCAGCCAGATCATTACCGAATCGGTCGTACTGACTACCTTTTCGGGCTATTTCGGACTGACCCTGGGCGTTGGCCTGCTCGAATTCATCAATTACCTTCTTGAAAAAACCGGGGCAGGTTCAGATATGTTCCTTCACCCGGGAATTAATTTTAATGTAGCAATTACGGCCCTGGCCATACTTGTTGTAGCAGGTGTGGTTGCCGGACTGATTCCCGCCAGGAAAGCGGTATCGGTGAAGCCGATAGATGCACTCAGATATGAATGAAACAAGATAACTGGGTAACTGTGTAACCGGTTATCAGATAAATAACAGAAAATCAATAAACATCCTCCATATATGAAAAAGATTCTTCGAATTACACTGCTTGTTATCATTCTCGGATTATTCGCTGCTACGATCTTCTACCTGTATAACAAATCCAGGGAAAAACCTGTTGTTTTCAAGACCGACAAGCCATTCGTGACAAACATCGTGAAGAAGACGGTTGCTACGGGCTCGGTCATCCCCCGTAAGGAAATAGAAATAAAACCCCAGGTATCAGGCATAGTTGAAGAAATCTATGTGGAGGCAGGGAAAAAGATCAACGACGGGGACGTGATTGCAAAGGTGCGAATCATTCCCGACCTGGTCAACCTGAACAATGCGGAAGCCAGGCTTGAAAGGGCCAAGATCGCACAGGAAGATGCCAGGATGAATTACGAGCGAAAACTGAAACTGTTCAAGCAGGGAGTTATTGCCGAAGCCGAGAACCAGCAAACCGATATTGCCTATCAAAATGCCAAACAGGAAGTTGATGCTGCTGAAGCTAACCTGGAACTCATCCGTGAAGGGGTTAATAAGAAATCGGGCAAGACCACCAATACCCTGATCCGCTCAACCATCAGCGGCATGGTCCTTGACGTTCCCGTAAAGGTCGGTTCCTCGGTGATCGAGACCAATACTTTCAATGCCGGCACCACCATTGCTTCGGTTGCCGACGTAGGCGACATGATTTTCCAGGGAAAGCTGGACGAAACCGAGGTTGGGAAGATCAAGCCGGGCATGAACCTTTCGCTTACAGTTGGCGCTATTGAAAACGATACGTTTTCGGCCATCCTGAAATACATCTCTCCCAAGGGAGTGCTCGAAAACGGGGCCGTTCAGTTTGAGATCAAGGCAGATGTTGTGCTTAAAAACAACCAGTTCATCCGTTCAGGTTATAGCGCGAATGCGGATATCGTGCTGCAAAGGGCCGACAATGTGATGGCTATCAAGGAAAGCCTCCTTCAGTTCGAAGGGGATTCGGCTTATGTTGAAGTAGAAACAGCGCCACAGAAATTCGAGAAAAAGTTTGTTAAGACCGGCTTGTCCGACGGCATCAATATCCAGATCCTTTCAGGGATTGACAAGAATACAAAGATCAAAGTACCCCAGCTCGCAGGAGCAAATAAATAATATGAAGTGACATTCATTGACAAAGGCGGCTGGTGATCCCGGGCGCCTTTTTTTTTCAGGAACCGGCAGATTTTTAAATTAATTCTCGCATAAATGCCGGGAATTTGCAGCGGTTTTTGGATATTTTGCAATTCCTGGTGCGGGGACAGATTATAATTTTTGATTTTCTGCAAAGTAGAAGCTGCATTCGTGAGAACCAATTTTGACCCGCCCTGGTCGTGAAGTAATTTTATTTTGATTATCAACAAATCACGCCATGAAAACAAATGTACTTTCGAAAACCAAACAAATCCTGTTTTCCCTGTTAGGGGTTCTTTCTCTGATAACAGTGGGACACGCCGGGGAAGCAGAAAGCAGCAAGAGAATATCACTTGTAAATGTAACCTTCAGGGTAGATATGTCGGAGCGCGTTGTTTCGCCCGACGGAGTCCATCTCCCGGGAACCTTCTGCAATTGGAAAACCGACAGCCTTGCAATGATGCCGGTGGGAAACAATATATACCAGCTTACCGTTCCCTGTGAAGCTGGTAATATGGAGCAATACAAATTTCTGAATGGTATTTCCTGGACTACGGGGGACGAAAACGTTCCGGGCACCTGCGGTGTTCCGAATGGATATGGTGGGTATAACCGTTATATAAATGTTCCCTGCCAGGATACCGTATTGAAACTGGTTTGTTTTTCACGTTGTGATTCCTGTCCTCCAAGAGTAAATATTACTTTCAGGGTAAGCATGGCATGGCAGACTATATCTCCTGAGGGGGTGCACCTGTCGGGTTCGTTTAACAGCTGGGATCCTGCAGTCACTCTGTTAAACGAGGTTGGGAACGGCTCTTATTACCAGGCCGTCCAACCGCTGGCACCCGGTGATTCGATCCCGTTTAAATATGTCAATGGAGCCGATATTTCGGGAGTAGAGCTGGTACCTGCTGAATGCGGGGTATATTCAGACAGGTATAATTACCAGCGCATGCTGGTTGTTCCTTCTGAAGCTACGGTATTGCCGGTGGTCTGCTTCTCACAATGTACCGGTGATTGTACGGTGGGTGTTGAGAGCGGGCAGGCAGAAGAAGCGAGCCTCAGTCAGAATGTTCCAAATCCATTCTTGGAGTCCAGCATAATATCCTATGCCGTACCTGAGAGATCAACGGTACGCCTGCTCATCTCAGACCTTATGGGAAGAACTATTAAAACACTGGTAGAGAAAGAAATGGAAGCCGGGCAGTACAAGGTTACAATCTTTGCCCCGGATTTTACCCAGGGTATGTATTTCTACCGTATAATTATCGGGAAAAGCATTTTCACAAAGCAGATGGTGGTATTAAAGTAATCGGATCACTGCTTTTTCACACACTGTGATGTGCAGCAAAAACCTCAGAACCTTTGAACAAACCCGTGGCAGTAAGGTTCGCTTCCTTTGTGATTGTAATAATCCTGGTGGTAATCCTCGGCTTTCCAAAAAGTCTTTGCCGGTTTGACTTCAGTCACAACGGCATATCCTTTAGCCTTTAAAATGGAAATCAGTTTTTCGGTAACCTTTTTCTGTTCTTCATTACGATAAAAAACTGCCGAGCGGTATTGCTCCCCCCAGTCGGGTCCCTGGTGGTTCCACTGGGTGGGGTCATGGATCTCGAAAAACAATTTTGTTACTTCCTCAAAAGTGGTATTGGAGGGATCGAAGACCACTTCAATTGCTTCATAATGCCCGGTATTGCCTGAGCAAACCTGCTGGTAAGTCGGGTTTTCGGTATGCCCTCCCGTATACCCGACCGTGGAGCTGATCACACCTTTTAACTTCATCATATAATATTCGACTCCCCAGAAACAGCCTCCCGAAAAAATCGCCGTATCGGTTTTGGCTTTGGTCCCGGCAGGAATGAAGTCCATCGAAATTGAATTCACGCAATTCCTTGTATTTTTAGGTGTAAGTCCCTCGCCTTTGAAAACATGGCCCAGGTGTGCTCCGCAACGGGCACAAAGGATCTCGGTACGCATACCGTCGGCATCGGCCTGCCTTTTAACAGCCCCGGGGATTTCATCGTCAAAACTCGGCCAACCGCAGCCCGCGTCAAACTTGTCATCGGAACGAAAAAGCGGGGCTCCGCAACGTTTGCAGACATAAGTACCCTTTTCGCTGAAATTCTCGTATTTCCCGCTGTACGGCCTTTCGGTACCTTTGTTCACTATGACATTTTCTTCTTCAGGGGTGAGCTTTTTGAATTCCATTTTTCCTGTGTTTGGCTGTTTACTGTCTTTATTCCCCTGGCTGCATCCGCTCAGGCCGAAAGACGATAAACCAATGATTAATAAAAGTATTCGAAGCATAAAAATAGGTTATTAAACCGATCCGCAATCCGCCAACAAAATTAATTCAAATTGGAATCAGTCTAATTAAGACGTTAAATTGAAAAAAATATTACATCCCGGCATAAAAAAACCGGCACATTGTGTAGCCGGTTTTGCTTTTGGTAAATGACAGATTCATTACAGAACAAATATTTTTTCGACCTGGCGCACGGTTCCGGCGGTGAGCCTTACATAGGCTATTCCACGCTTGACTTTTCCTTCGAGGTTGAAAGAACGAACGTTGGTGCCGCTTTCCCAGTATTCATTCATCAGGGTGGTGATGAGCTTGCCCTCGCAGGTGAAGAGTTCTATTTTAACCGTGCCTGCATATTGTATATAAGAGATCACGTTCAGTTTCTTTTGTACAGGGTTGGGCATGACCTTAATCTGGTAATTGACCACCTGCTGAATGCCAGGTCTCCTGCAACCCATATCTTCGGGGATATACGGAATATCAGAAAAAATCCCAAATCGCTTTTCTGGAGCTTTATATACAACCGGCTTTACCTTCACTATTTTCTTTACAACCTTTCTGCGACAAGGACAATCATCGATCAGTGCGTAACTTTCAGCTGAAAATGCGGTAAACAGAAAGGCGATCATCAGAAATCTCAGTGTTTTCATGGGTGATTTTTCTTGATTATACGGGAGGGCTTGATTTTGGTTGCATTATCTGCATGGTGAATACGTAAGTGTAGTGATCTGAACCGAAAATGTATATTTTTGCAAAAAAAAGTAGCGAAATAGCGAGGTAGCGAAAAAGATCGCTTTTCGCCATTTCGCTTTTTAAATCAGATAATCGTATGAAAAAAATTCTAGGAGTAGGCAACGCCCTGGTTGACATCATGGTAAAGATTGATAATGATCACATTCTCAATGAACTGGATCTTCCCAAGGGAAGTATGCAACTGGTTGATAAGGCGCGTTCGAACCGGGTGCTCGAAAGGGTCAATGCATACGAAAAGTCACAATCGGCAGGGGGGTCGACTGCCAATACCATTCATGGACTGGGGATGCTTGGCTCAAAGTCAGGTTTCATAGGTGTTGTGGGTGAGGATGAGATCGGAGGGCATTTTGTGCGGGATATGGTCAATGCCGGTGTGGACCTTCACATGGTCCACAGTAAAAACGAAACAGGAAGGGTGGTTGCCCTGGTAACTCCCGATTTTGAAAGAACTTTCGCAACCCATCTTGGAGCATCGGCCGAATTTTCCGTGGAATTCGTAAACAGTTTCAGGTATGCCGATTACGATTATATACTGATCGAGGGCTTTTTGGTGCAGGATCACAACCTCGTTCGCACCGTCGCAGAAAAGGCCAAGTCGGCAGGGCTCACAACGGCCATAGACCTTTGCAGTTACAATGTTGTGGAGGCCAACAGGGATTTCCTAAACGAGATCATTACAAAATACATTGATATTGTATTTGCCAACGAGGAAGAGGCGAAGGCGCTTACTGGCCTGGAACCCAGGAAAGCACTTGATGAGATCGCATCCAAAGTGAAGATAGCCGTGGTGAAGATCGGGAGCAAAGGCTCTATGATAAAAAGCGGGGAAGCCACATGGGACATCGGTGTTATCGATGTACAACCCATAGATACGACAGGTGCAGGCGACCTGTATGCTTCAGGATTTCTTTACGGGCTGTCAACGGGCAAATCCCTGGAAACCTGCGGAAACTACGGGGCTATGCTATCAGGTAACGTAATAGAATTCATAGGATCGAAGATGGACAGGGAGCGTTGGAACAGGATCAGGGCGGAAGTCGTCTGAGCCCTCGCGAAACCTCATCCGCAGTAATTCAGGATTCGAAATGCAGGTTGATTTCGCTTTTCGCCATTTATATATCGCTGTGTCTTTGATTATTCCAACCTTATTTATAACTTTGCAGGCCTTTTCTGAAAATAAAATTTTCATCATAAAAACAGAATAATACTACTTGACATGAAGGTTTACCAAACCAATGAGATCCGTAACATCGTGCTCATAGGAGGCACGAAAACAGGAAAAACCACTTTAGCTGAAGCGATGGTGTTTGAAGGAGGAATCATTAACCGCCGCGGTACAGTCGACGACAAGAACACAATTTCGGATTACCGCCCTATTGAACTGGAGCGACAGGCTTCGGTCAGTGCATCGTTAATGTACACGATTTGCGATAACAAGAAGATCAACATCCTGGATGCGCCTGGTTTCGATGATTTCATTGGAGAGGTGATCGGCGGCCTCAGGGTAGCCGATACTGCTGTGATGGTTGTGAATGCACAGAACGGGGTTGAAGTAGGTACGGAAATCACCTGGCGTTGGACAAACAAAGCAAACAAGCCCGTTATTTTTGCCATGAACCACCTTGACCTGGAGCATGCCAACTATGATGAAACCCTGCGCAACCTCAAAGCCCGTTTCGGCAGCAATGTCACGCCCATCCAGTACCCTGTAAACGCAGGTTTGGGATTCAATTCCTTCATCGACCTTCTGAAGATGAAGATGTACAAATATCCCGTCGGTGGCGGGAAACCCGAGATCAGCGATATCCCGGCATCAGAGAAAGACAAGGCCGAAGAAATGCAGGCAACCCTGATCGAAGAGCTTGCATCCAAGGATGAGAAGCTGATGGAAGAATTTTTTGAAAAGGGTACGCTTAGCGAAGAACAGATTAACCAGGCCATGAAGATCGGGATGATTTCTCGCAGCATGTTCCCTGTTCTCTGCATCTGTGCCAAACAGAACATGGGTGTTGGAAGGTTGCTTGAGTTCATTACCGGATCAGTTCCTGCTCCCGATGAAATGCCGGGTGCAAAGACCACCGATGGCAAGCAGCTGAACTTCAAGTCAACGGACCCTACCGCACTTTTTATTTTCAAGACATCCATTGAACCTCATATAGGGGAGATCATCTATTTCAAGGTTTACTCCGGAGAGATTGTCGAAACCCAGGATATGATCAACCCCAGCCGTAACCATACCAAGGAAAGGATTTCACAGTTGTTCGTGGTAAACGGAAAGAACCGTGAAAAGGTTGAGAAGTTCATGCCCGGCGATATTGGCGCCACCATTAAACTGAAAAACGTTCATACCGGGAATACCCTGAATTCGATCAAGAATCCCGACGATATCATCGAACCCACCAATTACCCTGAACCCAAGTTCCGCGTTGCAGTCAAGGCCAAAAGCGCCAACGATGACGAAAAACTCGGAGCCATCATCAACGAACTGGCCAGGATGGACCCCACCCTGCTCTTTGAATACTCCAGGGAACTGAAGCAGCTTATCTTACAGGGACAGGGCGAACTTCAGCTCAATTTTACAAAATGGATCATCGAAAATCTTGAAAAAATTCCCATTGAATACCTTGCTCCGAAAATCCCGTACCGTGAGACCATCACCAAATCGGCAAAATCGATGTACCGTCACAAGAAGCAATCGGGAGGCTCAGGCCAGTTCGGGGAAGTCCATATGATGATACAGCCATACCGGGAAGGGATGGCCGACCAGACCGAGTTCCCCATCCGCGGCAGGGATCCCATAGATCTCGAATGGGGCGGAAAGCTTGTAATGCATAATTGCATCGTTGGCGGTGCCATTGATGCACGTTTCATGCCGGCCATCCTGAAAGGAGTGATGGAGAAAATGGAAGAAGGCCCTCTCACAGGTTCCTATGCCCGCGACATCGTCTTCAACATCTACGACGGTAAAATGCACCCCGTAGATTCCAATGAAATCTCGTTCAAGCTCGCAGGCCGTGCAGCATTCAAGGAAGCCTTTAAAAATGCAGGCCCCAAGATCCTTGAACCTATTTATGATGTTGAAGTTCTTGTTCCTGAAGACAAGATGGGTGAAGTCATGACCGACCTCCAGGGACGCAGGGCCATCATCATGGGGATGGACAGCGAGGCCGGGTTCCAGAAGATCATTGCAAGGGTACCCCTGGCCGAACTGAACCGGTATTCAACCGCGCTCAGTTCCATCACCAGCGGACGTGCCACATACAGCATGAAATTTAACGAGTATGCCCAGGTTCCTTCCGATATACAGGATAAACTGCTCAAGGCATACGAAGACCAGGAGACGGAGGAAGAATAGGCCAATTGGATAATTATCCTGAAAAACACGATGCTTACGCGGTTTTGCGTGTAAGAGACTTCCGCTTGTTTCTGAGTTTCCGTTTTTTTGCCACCATTGCCTTCCAGATGCAGAGCATCATCGTGGGATGGCAGGTCTACCAGATCACAAAAGATCCCCTTGCGCTTGGCCTCATCGGCCTGGCCGAAGCTTTGCCCAACATTGCCACGGCTTTGTTCGCGGGAAATGCCGCCGACAAATACAACAGGAAAAGCATTATCACCTGGTTCATGCTTCTTTACCTTTGCGGGACCCTTGCGCTCTTCCTTTTCACCTTACCTTCACTCGGGATACTCAACAAAGTGGGGGTGATCCCGATTTATCTTGTCGTTGCAGTATCAGGCGTTGCAAGGGCTTACCTGTATCCTGCCATCATTGCGCTGATGGCCCAGCTGGTGCCGCGCCACCTTTACACCAATTCATCAACCTGGAATTCAACCATCTGGCATATCGGTGCGATCACAGGACCGGCGATAGGAGGGATGGTTTACGGTTTCATGGGGGTGAGGGCGGCTTATCTCAGCGTACTGCTTTTCCTTTTCCTTTCATTCGTACTGCTGCTGTTCGTGAAAAACAGGCCTGCTCCGGTCTATGAAAAAGGCGAGACCCTGCTGCACAGGCTATCGGGAGGGTTGAAGTTCGTGCTTAAAAACCAGATCCTTCTCGGGGCTATGTCGCTCGACATGTTCGGGGTGTTGTTCGGGGGAGCGGTTGCCATGCTTCCTGTTTTTGCTGCGGAAGTCCTGAAAGTCGGTCCCGAAGGACTGGGGTTCCTGAGATCGGCCCCCATGGTGGGAGCGGTGATCATGGGAACCATTCTTGCCCACAGGCCCCCCATGGTTAAAGCCGGCAAGTACCTGTATTTCAGTGTTGCGGGATTCGGCCTGTCGATAATCCTCTTTGCCCTTTCAAGGAATTTTTACCTTTCGTTCGCATTGCTGATGATGAGCGGGATGTTCGACAACATCAGCGTAATCATCAGGGCGACCACCATGCAACTCGTGACCCCCGATGCAATGAGGGGGAGGGTGGCGTCGGTGAATTCAATCTTCATAGGTTCGTCGAACGAGATAGGGTCGTTTGAATCGGGGCTTGCCGCAAAGCTCATGGGGCTGATCCCATCGGTGATCTTCGGGGGGGAGATGACCCTGCTGGTAGTGCTTATCGCATCCAAAGTTTTCCCCAAACTCAGGTCCTTAAATCTGAGAACCATCCGATGAATTTTTTGATTATTTTTGAGGACTCTAAACTAACTGTTTTATACTCACATGTACGGTAAATTTCAACAGCATCTGCAGAAGCAGCTCGACGGAATCATTAATGACGGCCTTTATAAGACCGAAAGGATCATCTCGACCCCCCAGGGCGTCGAGATCATGACCAATGGCAGGAAGGTCCTCAATTTCTGCGCAAACAATTACCTGGGTTTGTCGAATGATCCCAGGACCATGGCCGGGGCCAACATGACATTCTTCAGGTACGGCTACGGCATGTCGAGCGTGCGCTTCATATGCGGTACTCAGAAGATACATAAAGACCTGGAAGCCAAGCTGAGCGAGTTCCTGGGGATGGAAGATACGATTCTGTATTCCTCGGCTTTCGATGCCAACGGCGGGGTGTTTGAACCCCTTCTCGGGGAGCAGGATGCGATCATCAGCGACGAGCTGAACCATGCTTCCATCATCGACGGGGTAAGGCTTTGCAAAGCACAGAGGTTCAGGTACAAGAACAACGATATGGATGACCTGGAGGAAGTTCTGCAGGATGCCAGCGAAGCAAGGTTCAAACTCATAGTCACCGACGGTGTGTTTTCTATGGACGGCATCATCGCTAAGGTGGATAAGATCTGCGACCTGGCCGAGAAATACAATGCACTGGTTATGGTTGACGATTCGCATGCAACGGGATTTGTTGGAAAAACCGGGCGCGGGACCATAGAACATTGTAATGCACAGGGAAGGGTCGACATCATTTCCACCACCTTCGGGAAGGCCCTGGGAGGCGCTTCCGGCGGATGCATTTCAGCCAAAAAAGAGATCGTCGAACTGCTAAGGCAGCGTTCACGCCCATACCTCTTTTCAAATACCTTGGCACCGGCGATCACAGGAGCAACGCTTGAGGTGCTCAAAATGCTGTCGGAAACCACTTCATTGAGAGACAAGCTGTTCGAAAACACCCAGCTGTTCAGGAAGGGGATGCAGGATGCGGGATTCAGGATAGTGGAGGGGATACATCCAATCGTACCTGTATTGTTCGGACATCTTCCGAACGATGCGAAATTATCGCAGGAGTTTGCCAATGCACTTCTTGAAGAAGGTGTTTATGTAATCGGATTTTATTATCCGGTAGTCCCTAAGGGGAAGTCCCGTATCAGGGTGCAGATCAGCGCCGCCCATTCACTGGAACAGATAGGTTTTGCCCTGGACAAGTTCAGGAAAGTCGGTAAACAACTCGGAGCGATTTGAACGGCAGCGGACTTATAGACATCGAAGAAACCCCGGCAGAAAGATTAGGAATGACAAGTATAACATGATCTACGGAACAGGAATCGATATAATCGAATGTGCGCGCATCCAGAAAGTGATGGAGCGTGACATAGGGTTTCGTGACAAGATCTTCACCGAGGGTGAGATCGCATACTGCGAATCAAAGAACAGGAACAAGTACCAGCATTATGCAGCGCGTTTTTCGGCCAAGGAAGCGCTGATGAAAGCCACTGGAACAGGATGGAGGTTCGGCATCCGGTTTGCCGACATCGAAGTGTTTCATGATGAACTTGGCCAGCCCCATATCCGCCTGAGCGGCAAGGCAAAAGAATTATCAGAAAAAGAGGGATTTTCAAAAATTCATGTATCTTTATCGCATGTTAAGGAATTAACATCAGCCATTGTGATAATTGAAATCTAGGTAAGCTTGCACTAGGTACCTGGCACTGGGTAAAAACTCCAGAACCCGGAACCCAGTGCCAAGAACCAAGTATTAACCAAAATCCTCTTACACCCATGACTAACATCATTTCCTACGACGAAAGGATTAAAAATTTCGATTGGAGTATCTCCGAAAAGGAACTTGATTATCAGCCCGGTAACGATATCAATATCGGATGGTACTGCTCCGACCGCATTTGTAAGCTTGGAAAAGCCGACAAACCTGCCCTGATCTGGGAAGGATCATCAGGACAGGAAAAGCGTTACACTTACAATGATCTTCGCCTTACTTCAAACGGAGTGGGGCAGTTTTTACGCGACCTTGGGATCAAGCCCGAAGACAGGGTATGCCTGTTCATGGACAAGATACCCGAACTGTACATCGGTTTTCTTGGTGTACTGAAAATCGGCGCCATCGTTCAGCCCCTGTTCTCCGCCTTTGGAGATGAATCCCTTATCGTTCGCCTTGAAAATGCTCAAACAACAGCGGTTATAACCCAGCGCAAGCATGCTCCCAAGGTGAGGAAGATACTTGATAAAATGCCATACCTCAAGCATATCATCATCGTGGATCCCGATCCTGCAAAACCCCTGGGCGAAAGGGAAGTTGCCTTTGACATGGACAATGCCCCCAAGCCTGAGAATTTCGTGATTTTCCCGACCAAAGCCGAATCGCCGTCAGTATTGCATTATACTTCAGGTACAACGGGACAACCAAAGGGAGTGAAGCATGTTCATTACAGCCTGATATCGCAATACCTTACCGCCAAATGGGTGCTTGATCTGCAGGACAGCGACATTTACTGGTGCACTGCCGACCCGGGATGGGTGACAGGCACATCATACGGGATTATAGGCGCCTTCAGCAATGGTGTGACCCAATGCGTGATGGATGCCGGGTTTTCGGCCGACAACTGGTACAAATTCATCGAAAAGCACAGGATCACTATGTGGTATTCGGCGCCCACTGCCATCCGCTCACTGATGAAAGCAGGAGATGAAGTGATTAAGAAATATGATCTTTCCTGCCTCCGGCATTTGGCCTCGGTAGGCGAGCCCCTGAACAGCGAGGCCGTGATCTGGAGCGAGAAAGTCTTTGGAAAAGCCTTCCTCGACACTTACTGGCAAACCGAAACGGGCAGTATCATGATCAGTAATTATCCGGGGATGAAGATAAAACCCGGATCCATGGGCAAGCCGTTCCCGGGGATCACGGCCACCGTAATTGATGCCGACACCTTTGAGCCCTTTGGAGTTCCCGGGAAGATAGGACTTATCGCAATCAAGCCGGGCTGGCCTTCGATGATGCGCACGTATTGGCGAAATGAGGAGACGTATAAGAAAAAGTTCAAAAACGGCTGGTATCTACCAGGCGACCGTTCGAGCATAGACCCCGAAGGCTATTTCTGGTTTGTAGGGCGCGACGATGATGTGATCAATACCGGAGGCCACCTTGTAAGCCCCTTCGAGGTGGAATCGGCCCTTCTCGAACATCCGGCGGTAGCCGAATCGGCAGTAGTAAGCAAGCCCGACTTCGTGAATATGGAAGTCGTAAAGGCCTTTGTTACCCTGAAACCCGGCTTCGAACCCAGCAAGGACCTTGACCTTGAAATCATGAATTTCGTGCGCAAGAAACTTTCGCCCCTGGCCATGCCGCAGGAGATCGAATTCATAGAGACCCTTCCCAAGACCCGCAGCGGAAAGATCATGCGCAGGATACTCCATGCAAAGGAGTGGGGAGAGGAAATTGGGGATACCAGCACTCTGGAGAATGATTAGCCGGGTACTGGGTGGCTCGGGTACTGGGTTGCTGGGCAACTGGGTATCTAGTAACCGCAGCTAAGCTGCCAACCCAGTAACCTAGTAACCTAGTAATCCGGCAATCTGTATCACAAAGAAAATACGTAATTAAAAAGATCAATATCATTTAGCAAATCAAAAAAGGAGAACACACCATGGAAGACATGAAAGAAATTATTCGAACTTACGTAGTCAATGAGTACGTTGAGGATGATACTGAAGTAAGCTTCGACACCCCCCTGATTTCGGGCGGGATAGTCGACAGTTTTTCGATGGTATCGCTGAAAAGGTTCCTCGAGAACAAATACAAGATCTCTATTCCCGATGATAAAGCAACACCTGAAGCTTTTGACTCGGTGAACAAGATCTGCGCCCTGGTAAATGAATTCACCAAATAAAAGGAGGTCATATGGCTTATACCGACAAAACACGCGGGATGTATGCCGACATCATTACAGGACTGAAAGATGCCGGACTGTTCAAACAGGAACGTTATATTCATTCGGCTCAGGCAGCCGATATTGAAGTTGAGTTCCCCGAAGGAGCTGAGCTCAAGAAGGTCATTAACATTTGTGCAAACAATTACCTCGGATTATCGAGCCATCCCGAGGTCGTCAAGGCTGCTCATGCAGGCCTCGATTCCCATGGTTATGGCATGTCTTCGGTACGTTTCATCTGCGGCACACAGGACATCCATAAGAAACTGGAAAAGATGGTCACGGAATTCCTCGGTACCGAAGATACTATATTGTTTCCATCGTGCATGGATGCCAATGCGGGCGTTTTTGAAGCCGTTCTTACCAAGGACGACGTAATGATCTCCGACCGCCTTGTCCATGCTTCCATTATTGACGGGATCCGACTTTGCAGCGCAATGCACGACACTTTCAAGCATTCCGACATGGCCCACCTGGAGGAAAAGCTCCAGCTTCACAGCGATAAGCGACAGAAGATGGTGATCACCGACGGTGTGTTCTCAATGGATGGGGATACAGCAAAGCTCGACCAGATGGCCGATCTATGCGAAAAATACGATGCCATGCTGTTTTGCGATGAATCCCATTCCAGCGGGTTCATAGGCAGGACCGGACGCGGCACGCATGAAAAATGCGGGGTCATGGGCAGGATGGATATCATCACCACGACCTTCGGAAAAGGCCTGGGAGGAGCATCCGGCGGTTGTGTTTCAGGACGCAGGGAACTTGTAGAGATGTGCAGGCAGAAAGCCCGTCCTTACCTGTTCTCGAACACCATCGCACCTCCCGTTGTGGCAGGTGTTATCAAGGTGCTGGAGATCCTTTCGGCAACAACAGAGCGCCGCGACAAACTTGAAAAAAATACCGAGTTCTGGCGCAAGGGGTTGACCGAAGCCGGGCTTATCATCAAGGATGGCGACACCCCCATAGTGCCGGTGATGCTGTTCAATGCCAAGCTTTCGCAGGATGTTTCGAAAGACCTTTACAATGAAGGCATCTATGCTATAGGATTCTTTTTCCCTGTCGTGCCACAGGGACAGGCCAGGATACGTACCCAGATATCCGCAGGCCACGAGATACATCATCTCGAAAAGGCTATCGAGGCTTTCAAAAAGGTAGGCAAAAAGTACAACATCCTTGGCAAGACCAAGGCCGAGATCATAGAGATGTACGGAATGTAGAATAAAGGCAAAAAGCGAGGCGAAAAGCGAAAAATATCTTTTATTTCGCTTTTCGCCTTTATTTTAGAATCTCCGACCTCAGAACCCGAACCCAAGTTTCAGGCCGATACAAATAACGATAATCTGCCGGTACTGAAACTTGATGATATAATAAAGGATTACAAGGATATTTATTCAGGATTATATTCCTTTGAATCATTTTTCAGGGAATTTTCAAACCTTGGCGCATTGGCGGCATGCCTTGAATCCCCTTTACCTTCCCTCATTGTTTCCATCGTCGAAAAAGTGATCGGCAGGGATATGCTTTCACTTGGGAAGCTGTCGCAGGAAGATCTACTGAACATACACTCTGTGTTACTGTTAATTGCAAGGTCGGGGATAGAAGGTTGCAGTTATTCATCAATCTCAAAAAACGTTGGGATCACCAAGTATATGGCCCGGCAATATATCGGCATGATGGATTCGGCTTCACTGTTAAAAGTCGTAATGCCATATGGTGCAAACGTAATCCAGGAACTCAAAATATTACTGAATCCGGGTATAAGGCTTAATCTTTCACAGGGGGTAGATCCGGACCGTTTGACAGGGGCAATCAGGGAGGAATTTTTCATTCACCATATCTTCGGAACAGGTCTGGTAGTGAATTATTTAAAAAGCATCCGCGGGCAGAAATTACCGGATTATATTTTATTTTACGACGACAGGAAACTGATCTTTGAGATTGGGGGAGCGGGTAAAAGTTCAGCCCAGTTAAAAGGAGTAAACGGCAGGGAGAAATTCAACCTGAATCAACCAGGGTCAGTGAACGGCATTCCATTAATATTATTCGGGTTTTTATGGTAGGATTAACCCACTGATATCAGGATATCGAGCTTCCCGATCTCAACCCGGGAAATTAAACTTTTCTTAGTGCCAATTTTACGAGACAGATCCTCAAGGGTCATTCCGGCAACCAGGCGCGCTTCTTTCGGCGATTATTTTACATCTCCCGGCGAATAGTTTTTTAGTAATTTCGGGCTTGGACTATATTTGAATTTTTACTTTGAAAAAATGGAACACCGGGTTTATGGATACTGCTGGGATAACCCGATGAAATATTACTGTTTAGGTATATTTTTCTTCCTTTTACCATTCAGCTTCCTTAGGGCTCAAACAACTGCTGCAGTTTCACCTGATTCAATTTTCCTCAGGCGAAAAACCATTCAGGCCGTCCGCATAAACAAACCTCCTAAAATTGACGGGAAGTTGGACGAAGCTTTCTGGAAAACACTGCCGGTGGCAGGGGATTTTGTGGAGTATGCTCCCAGGAACGGGACTCTGCCCCCAAGCAGGACCGAGGTCAGGTTTGCTTATGACGACATGGCTTTGTACGTGGGGGCTGTCATGTTTGATTCCCATCCCGACAGTATCTTCAAACAGCTTGGCAAACGTGATATGCTGGACCAGCTGTCAAACGATTATCTCTCTATCGATATACTGCCATACAATGACGAGATGAATATGTACGAGTTCAAGGTGAACCCGGCAGGGGTGCAGAACGACTGCAAGTATTCGATGGTGGGTAACGATCTTACCTGGGATGCGGTTTGGGAAAGTGCAACAAGCATCAATGATTCTTCCTGGGTACTGGAGATAAAATTTCCATATTCTGCCCTGAGGTTCCCGAAAATCGAAAACCAGGTCTGGGGCATCAATATGTGGAGAAATTATTACCGGAAACAGGAGTTTTCGACCTGGTCGTGGGTCAATAACAATTCCCAGAACATATTCAAGTATTACGGGCAGCTCGCCGGGATCAAGGATATAAGCCCTCCTTTAAGGTTATCGTTCGTGCCTTACATCTCTTCATACATTCAGAAGGATCCATCCTCGAAAGGCTGGTCCTATGAGTTCAGGGGAGGCATGGACCTGAGGTACGGCATCAACGAAAGTTATACCCTCGACATGATGCTGGTCCCTGATTTCGGGCAGGTGCAAAGCGACGACCTCATCCTTAATCTTACACCGTTCGAAGTGAAGTATGTAGAACGACGGCAGTTCTTTACCGAAGCCACGGAAATGTTCAACAAATGCGATATTTTTTATACACGCCGGGTGGGGGGCCCGCCAAAATACGGGAATGTTGCCCCCGACAGTGCAAAGTCATCCGAAGTCATTACAAGTAATCCCGACGAAACCCGCATCATCAATGCAACCAAGATATCAGGCAGGAACCGGAATGGCCTTGGTATTGGCTTTTTCAATGCCATGACCACCAATACCTGGGCCATGCTGGAAGATACGGTAAGCCAGACCAGCCGAAAACTAATGACCCAGCCTTTCACCAATTATAATGTTCTTGTAGTAGACCAGAACCTGAAAAACCATTCTTACATCACCCTCATCAACACTAATTACTGGATCCCCGATAAGTCTTATTCGGCCAATGTTACGGGCATAGAGACCAGCATCAGCAATAAAAAGAATACTTTTTCGGTTTTCGGCAGGCTGAATGTGAGCCAGAAATACCTGATGAACACACAGCCCGATTTCGGACATCTGTATGTGATCTCCCTGTCAAAACCCAGCGGGAAGTTCCAATGGGATATCGGGAGGCAGGAAACAGGCGATCATTACGATCCCAACGACATGGGGTTTTTGCTGTACAATAATGATGTGGTTAACCAGCTCAACCTGTATTATCTGATTTTGAAGCCGGTGTGGAAGTTCATCAGTAATACCACCACTTTTACCGTGAGGCATACCGCATTGTATAAGCCAGATGAATTCAAAAGCTTAAGCCTGTCGCTTCAGAACCAGGCTACCTTCACCAATTACTGGAACCTTTACCTGCAGTGCGGCCTGGTTCCTCTGGGGTATAACGATTATTACGAACCCCGGGTCTGGGGCTGGGTTTTCAAATCCCCCCTGGCTTATACGGGAGCCTTCAGGTTCGGGACCGACAGTCGGAAAATGTTCAGGTATGCCGAATATTTCACATTTACGAGCACCCCCGGCAACAACAATTTCGATTACAGTTTCGAATACATCCCGCGGCTGCGTATCAGCGAACATTTCCAGCTCAGCCTGGACCTGTATACCGAGCAGAACCTGAACAATTACGGCTGGGTGGAAACTGCGGTTGATTCACTGAAAAACACTGTAATTTATTTTGGCCGAAGGGACATCACTACCTGGAACAACATCATTGACGCAACTTATATTTTCAATACGAAGATGTCGCTTTCGCTCAGGCTCAGGCATTACTGGTCGCAGGCAAGGTACCTGCAGTATTACACTCTTAACCGCGACGGACATCTTGATTACAGCGGTTACAACAAGAATAACGACATCGATTTCAACGCATTTTCGCTTGACTTGCAATACACCTGGTATTTTGCCCCCGGGAGCGAGATCAGCGTGGTATGGAAGAACCAGATCACAAGCCAGGGCACCGAAATACAGGGGGGGTATTTCAACAACCTGGGAAACACACTTGGCAGTCCTCAAACAAACAGCTTCTCGATAAAGGTTTTATACTACCTCGATTACGCCTACCTGAAGAAGTGGTTCGGGCATAAAAAGCCTGCCTGAGAATTCAGGGCAGGTCCCGGTAATCGATCCGGAGCCTGCGAGTTTAAAGGAAATAGTACACCCCGAGAAGGAACCTCAGGTTCCCCACTTCAGAAGGGTTACTCACATAGCCTTTTTCGTTGGTGGTCCCGTAAGCCGCAACGGTATATTCTAGTTCCCCGGCCAACCTGAATTTATGTACATTGAAGATCAGCCTGGGCGAGATCCTGTAAGCATAATCGATGTTGCTTCCGCGGGCGTAATAAGGACCTGTGACCGTTTCGCCTGCTCCGAGGTTCTTGCCATAGGCAAGGAAAAGCCCGGGTTGCAGTTTTGCTGAATTCGTCTGGAATTCGGCCCAGGCAGCAAAAGAACGGATATTTGCATAATCAACGAAACCGCGGGTGGGGTCGGTAACGGATTTCACGGCATACCCGCCCAGCATGGTATAGGCATTGTTGTTTCCTCCGTATTCACCGCCGATCTTAAATGTCACATACCTCAGTTTAAGTTTTGCATAGGCATTATAAGCCATGGCGGATGATGTTGCGTCGGTTTTATAAGTGGCTGTAACTGCTTCATGATGAAACACCTTGCCGTTGATCACCGTATCGTAAGCAGGGCTTAGGGTCATAGTTGAAGAGAGCCTGGGCAGGAGCCTCTGCCAGTTGATCCCGGCGCCGCAAAGGAATTCAACACCACTTGCTTCGTTTACCGTAAGGAACTGGAACTGCAGGTCCGATTCGGGGATCACCGAATTACGGATGTACTTGGTATTCGCACCATCGGGACCATCGCTCATGAAATCCACCTGGGAAAGCATGGTAAAAGCCAGGCTGAATTTCCCGAAATGTTGTGTAAGTTTTACCTGCGGATTGCGGGAGAACACCACGAAAGGCGCACCCGTGTTGAACGATACCGTATTTGGGGAACATTCAGGAACGAACATAGGGTGCCACCATTGTCCAACCATCAACTCGGTATGGGTCCAGTTGAGTTTGACCCAGGCATGCCGGAGCCTGAAGGTATTGATATTCGGGTTTGAGTTCCCGAAGAACTCCGCTTCAACGTATGCCGATGGCTTTGCTCCCAGGGCTTCCGGGCCGCTTACCGCGACTGCAAACCGAGTTTGGATGGAAAGAAAATTGTAGGCGGCTTTTGCATTGATATCGTTACCGTCAGCATCAGGCTTTTTCGGTTCGGGAAGCAGCAGGAACTGGCCGTCACGCAAGCCGTTCGTCTGGCGTGTATCGAAGAAAATATCCGTTTTAACATAACCTGAAAAGACTACGCCAAAAAGCGGGGCCTTTTTCTCCGGAGCTTTTTGTTCGGCAGGTTCTTTGGATTCCATTATTTCTTTTTTCTGATCAGTGTTTTGCGCTGCGACAGAAAAAACGAGCAGGAGCGGCAGTATGCCGCAGAGTAGAAATCGTTTCATTTTTTAAGGGATTAAACCGGGGGTTTAAGCAAAAATCAATCCGCCAGGCTATTTCGGAACTGCGGTTTTTCTTAACTTTGACCACCAATTGTTAATAAATACACAGCAAAAATATGAAAAAATTAGTCCTTGCCCTTACACTCCTTTTCGGAGTAAGTATGGTTTACTCCCAACAGCAACAACCCAAGCCTTACAACGAAAACCAGGATGCCCGGGCCGATATCCGCAAAGCCGTTGAACAGGCTAAAAAGGAGAACAAGAATGTTCTTATGCAGTTCGGGGGAAACTGGTGCCCCTGGTGTATGAGGTTTCATGCCCTTGTGACTACGTATCCCCGCCTCGACTCCCTCATGAAAGCCAATTACGTTTATGTTCTCATCAATGTTCCCTCGGCCAAAGACAAAGCCAAGCGTGATTACACCCTGTTTGCCGATTACTAGTATCCCAACCGTTTTGGTTTTCCTGTTTTCGTGATCCTTGATTCCCAGGGCAAGCGCCTGAATACAGTCGACAGCGACGGTTTTGAATACCCCAACCCCAAGGTTCCGGGTTACGACACCCTCAAAGTCGAGCGTTTCCTTAAGATGTGGAGTGTAAAGGCCCTGGATCCAAAATCCTATGTAAAGAAGTAAGCAGATCACGTCTTAACTTATTATAACCCGGGGCCGGTTTGTTATTGAATTCATAATGAACTTATTGGATGCTGAATTGCACACTTAATGATAATATTCATTTCGATGTAGATATTTCTTATTCTATTTTTTTTATTTTTGTTTAGGAATACTTTGTTTCAGCGAAAGCCGATGTCGGTAAAAATTGCAATCAACCGGTTTTTAGTTCACCCCGTTTTTCTTTCATTAGTTGCTTCAGTGTTTATTGTGCTGGTATTTATTCCGGTTCCCGGCAAATTTAAACTGCAGGTAGAAGATGAAACATATCCTAATAAAGTTGCGGCCATTCTGTACGATGACCTGGATGGGAACGGTTACAGCGATAAAATCATGGCCGAAAATTACGCCAGTGAAAACAAGGTAGCCTCGATGGTAATCTCCTGCTATCCCTCTCAATCATTCAATGAATGGGATTTCAAAGGATTCTATTCATTTGCCGATAAGCACTTCTTAATTACGGGCGATTACGATAATGACGGGAAGAAAGAGGTCTATGTTTTCACTGTCAGCTCAGATTCTGTTTTCCTGAATATCATCAAGGACCCAAAAGCCAAAATTCCGGTCAGTTCAAAAAAATTCATTACAAGAGCTAAACCCTGGAATGGGAAACCCCAGCTCAGTGTCTTCATTAAAGACCTGCTTGACATGAACAATGATACGTTCAAGGACTTGATTTTCTCGGTTAATGCCGGATTTTCGGCAGATCCCAGGAGAGTTTATATCTATGATATTAAGAATGATTCCCTGATCAGTTCACCCGAAAAAGGATATTATGGAAGGCCCAGTGTGATAGGGGATATTAACGGGGACGGATATAATGAGATTATTTTAAACGGTTATGCAATTCAGAATGTTCAGGATACCATTGCCGTGCCCATCCATGACAAATGCTGCTGGCTTATCGTTTATGACCACAATCTGAATTATTTATTCACTCCGAGAAAATTTCCCGATATCGGTTACAGTGCACTCACAACGGTAAGATTACAAGGCAGGGCTGGACAGTCAGAACTGTTTGGATTGTATATTCCTCCTGAAACTTCAGGGAAAGGAATGAAACTCATCCATTTCGACCATGAGGGAAACATCATTAAAACATGTTCGATTCCCGGGAACGCCCTGGGGACTTTTGCTCCATTCATTACTTTCAAACGAGGAAATTTGAATTACCTGGCAGTAAGTGTTTCAGAAGATGAAATCAAATGCTTTGATACTGCATTTAATCTTGCGACAAGTATAAAAATCAAGCCTGGGATGTTTTGTATTCTTGACAGCCTGGATATTGATGCAGATGGTTTTAAGGAAGTAATTTCCGTGGATGGGCAAAGAAATTTATTTACCGTTTTTCGTCACGACCTGATAGATCCTGTTTCAGTTATACTGCCAGGCACAAACTGGTCTGATTTGCAGATGTCGGTCGTGAAAAAACCAGGAAGCGCTCCGCTTTTATCTATTTTTAACGGTAGAAGCGAAGTTCTCATATCATACCAGAATAACCCTTTTTATTTTACCCGATGGCTGGTTTACCTGGCGATCTTCCTTTCAATCTTCCTTTTTGTAATCCTGGTAAGGCGAATCCAGAGGGCCCAGATACTGAAACATCAGCAAACCGAAAAAAAGATAACAGAACTGCAGCTGAAGATCGTCCGTAGCCAAATGGATCCTCACTTCACCTTGAATGCCGTGAATTCCGTTATAGCTGCGATCAATGAAAATGAGAAGGAGCAGGCGACCCGGCACCTGATCCACTTTTCAAAAATGTACCGGCACCTGGTCCTCACAGCCGATAAAATCAAGTATACGCTTGCCGAAGAGATTGACTTTACCCGGAATTACCTTAACATGGAAAAATTCAGGTTCAGGGATAAATTTGATTTCGAATTCGATATCCCTGAAGAGTTCAATCTTGATCTTGAAGTTCCTAAAATGGTGATACAGAGCCCAGTTGAAAATGCCCTCAAACACGGCCTGCTGAACCTCCAGGGTAAGGGCCATTTGAAAATCAGCGCGAAAACGATCGACCATCATCTTATTCTTGAAATCACCGACAATGGAATTGGGAGAAAAAAAGCTGAAGAAATGGCAGGAAAATCAACGGGTAAAGGGATGAAGGCCATGGAGGAATTCCTGATGCTGTATCAGAAAATAACCGGTACTAAGGTTGTAACTCTAATCGAGGACCTGGCCGATTCTGATGGGAAACCCCTGGGAACAAATGTTATTGTGAAAATTCAGATGATATAATCAATATAAATCTGAATAATAAGTTCTTGAAATTATCTTTCAATTAATTTATCCTTACATTTGCATAACAGATTTTTGAGCCTGCCATGAAAAACATCATTCTCAGTTTGCTGGCATTCATCCTTATTCTGCCTGCCTTTTCTCAGAAAGGAGGTAAGGCGCTGATCGATTCGCTTTCTGCAGAATTACCCGGGGCAAAAGAGGATACAGTCAAAGTGAAATTACTGGCAGGAATTTGTTATGAACTTCGCAATATAAATCCCAGGGAAGCCCTTAGCCCTGGCCTCACCGCACTTCACCTTTCAGAAAAGATAAATTACCAGCATGGGAAAGGAATATCACATTTTGCACTGACTTATATTTATCATATTTTATCCCGTCTGCCCGAATCCATTGATCATGCCCTGAAGGCACAGGCAATCTTTGAAGGGCTGGGCGATAAAAGCTACCTCTGCTCCATTTACCTCATGCTTGCATACCTGTATAAGGATCTTGACAAGGGGATCACCGAGGAGTATATGAAAAAGGGGGCAGCTTTATTGCCATATACTGTTGATATTTTATCCAGGGCCAGGAATACAGGTACCCTGGGAAACAATTACCGTAACCTGGGACAATTTGATTCTGCAGCCAAATACATGAACATTCACCTTAAACTGAGCGAAGAGTATAAGCTGAAGGGGGAAATCGTTGTTGCAAAAAACAGGTTTGGTTATATGTTCATGGCCCAATCAAGGCTTGATACGGCGTATGCACTGATCAGGGCAGGACTTGAATATTTCAAAACAATTGGATCAACCAGGATGGTTGCTGAAAATTCCACGACTCTTGGCAGGATCTGTTTACGCCAAAGCAAGGAAAAACCCGGTCTTCATACCCAATATCTCAGGGAAGCTGAGGCTTATGCCAAGGAAGGGATCAGGGTTTCAACCGAACTGGGGTACCTGATCCAGAGATATACTGCAAACAGGTTGCTTTCGGACATTTATAAGGCCGAAGGCAGGAACGACAAGGCCCTTGAATTTCAGGAAGCTGCATTTAATGATTACGACAGTGTTTACGGAGCCCAGATTGTAAGCAAAGCTTCGGTCCTGAGCTGGAGAAATGAAGAGGAATTAAAGCAAAAACAGCTTGAATTGCTGGAGATGAGGAACAGGCAGCAAAAAGTTATCATCTTCGGCGGGGCATTCGGAATACTTATCCTGGTTATTGTTGTATTTGTAATTGTGAATAGCCGAAAAAGGCTTAACCGGGCCTATTTGCTCGTGAATGAGCAAAAAGAAGAAATTACCAGGGTGCTGGGTGAACTGGAGGCGACCAACCAGGAACTGGAAGCTTTTTCCTATTCTGTTTCTCATGACCTGCGTGCCCCTGTGCGCAGGATTGAAGCTCTGTGTATTTTTCTTAAAGATGATTATGAAGCCCTGATGGATGAAGCGGGCAAAGACCTCTTGAAACATATAACAGAATCAACAGTCCTTATGAACAACCTCATCGAGGACCTTTTAAAGTTGTCGAGAATTACAAGGCAAACGGTCAGCAAATCACCCTGCAATCTTTCGGAGATGGCTGTAAAAATATGCGAGGATCTGAAACTCACTCTTCCCGGGCACAAAGTCAATTGCAGGATTGAAGAAAACATTATCGTACAGGCCGACCACAGGCTGCTCCAGATTGCCTTACAGAACCTTATCGACAATGCATGGAAATACAGCAGTAAAAACGAGAATGCCGAAATCATTATCGGAACCGAAATAAGGAATCACAAAAAAATTATCTTTATCCGGGATAATGGCGTTGGTTTCGACATGGCAAAAGCAAAGAATTTATTCACTCCGTTTCAGCGCTTGCATAGCGATAAGCATTTTAAAGGCACAGGCATCGGTCTTGCAACGGTCAAACGGGTCATCGTTAAGCACGGAGGTACAATTACCGTTCGCAGTGAACCCGGTAAGGGAGCGACTTTCAGCTTCAGCTTTTGACATTCCGCCCGGTTTACGGGTTCCTGTAAACATAATTTCCATAAAGAGAAATTGTTAATTTTTATCAATTTTATAGTGCCTTATCATTTTATGGCGTAATTTTATCCATTATTTACAATAATAACATTGTATTATGAAAAAATTAGTCTTTTTTATTGGTTTGCTTTCCACTCTTTGTTTCAGCGGATTTGGTCAGACATATTATTACCAGAGTGGCGATTCTGTTGCCCTTGCGCGCAAATCCTATTCTTCGGCCATCAATGACACATCGGGTGTACTTGTGACTCATGCCGGGGTGTTTACATTGAGGAGCTCTTCGATAAGAACCAGCGGCAACTCTTCAAATACCGACAGCAGCAGCCTGATTGGTGTGAATGCCGGTGTACTTTCAAAACTTGCAAGTAAAATCAATTTTACAAACGATACGGTAAGCACAACGGGTACCGGGGCTAACGGACTATTCGCTACCGATACAAACTCCTCGATCACAATGACCGGAGGCTCAATAACCACGGGAAACAACCTTTCGCATGGGGTTGATGCTAGCAATGGCGGATCTGTAACACTCACCGATGTGAATATTACAACCACCGGCCCGAATTCGCCTGCTATTGCCGCAGGTTTAGGCGGCGGTATGGTAAATATTACCGGAGGTACCATCGTTGGTGCGGCCACTACAGCAGGAAGCCCTTCGGCAGGGATATATTCACTCGGACAGGTCACGGTTTCCGGAGCTTCAATCACATCAAACGGGGATAATGGAGCGCTTATTGATGCAAACGGAAGCGTAAACCTGGTCAATACCAGCCTGACCAGTGCTTTGAACGGGGTGATGATGCAAAAGACCATACAAACCCCGCTTAATGGCGTTTCCTTTACCATGAGCGGAGGTTCCCTGAATGCCGGCAGCGGAGATGCGTTTTATAACAAAGGAGCCAGCGGATCGATAAATATAAGCAGTAAAGCAGGTATAACTCAAACAACAGGGAATATTGTGAATACACTTAGCTCGGGGTTTACCGTATTCAATGCAGATAAAGTGACCCTTGCCGGAAGTTTCGTTTGTGACAATACCAGCTCAATTTCAATCGCATTTACCGACAGCACCGCTTTAAATGGCAGTATCAACCCTGCAAATAGTTCAGTTTCGGTAAGCCTGGCCATGGATTTGACCAGTACCTGGAATCTGACTGCGAAATCGTATGTACCTGTTTTTACTGATCCTTCAGGAATTTCAAACGGTTCAGTCATCAATGTAAGCGGTAACGGCTTCAATGTTGTTTACGACGAAACCCGCCGTGAGAACAAGTATCTTAACACGAAAAAATACCTGTTGCAAAACGGGGGATACCTCACCTGCCCCACTTGTGCTTTGGGGGTGGAAGATCATACTTCAGCAATACCGGTTAAATACTCTCCCAATCCGGCTAATACTGTTCTGAATATTGTGATCAGTGATCCTTTAACCCAGAAGATTTCCGTTTTCAACACTTTGGGAGTTAAAGTGTATGAATCTGCAGTCAGCAGGAACGCATCAATTGATGTAAGCAACTGGCCCAACGGTTTGTACTTTTTCACCCTGAACAATCAAACGGAACGTGTTATTGTGATGCATTGAAAAAGGCAGTCAGCACGATCAGGGCAGTCGTATTCGGTTGTTTTTTGTTTTCAGGTTTGCTTAGTGCCCAGGTAACATTCAATCCCGCCGACCTGAACACTATCGCGAAAGGGGAACTTGATGCTCATGCCCGGATACTAAGGCCTGCGAAAGGGATTACTACATCAGCCTGCAAAGTAACATATTACAGCTGTTATTGGACCATAGATCCCAGCCTCGATACAATTTCAGGCTATGTCACCGTTTATTTCATTCCTAAACAGGCAAGTTTTGACACCCTGGCACTCGACATGAACCAAGCGCTGGTGGTTTCGGGCATACTATACCATAATACGCAATATTACAGATGGGATCATCCACAGGATCAGCTGAGGATAGGGTTTTCAAACTCCCTGCCTGAGAATAAAAAGGATTCCGTTACGGTTTTTTATCATGGGGTTCCGCCCAATACAGGCCTGGGCTCCTTTGTTCAGTCAACTCATAAAGGGACTCCCGTTATCTGGACTCTCTCAGAGCCTTACGGAGCGAGCGACTGGTGGCCATGTAAAAACGGCCTCACCGACAAGGCTGATTCCATTGATATTTATATAAACGCGGCTTTACCTTACAAAACGGCGACCAACGGTTTGCTTGTGTCCAGCGTTCAGGGCCCGGCAAGCACAGTGTTCCACTGGAAACACCGCTATCCCATAGCCACTTATCTTGTTTGTCTTGCAGTGACCAATTATGCCAGTTTTACCCAGCAGGTCCCTTTCGGCAACGACACCCTGCGGCTGGTCAACTATATTTATCCGGAAGATTCAACCACTGCTGCCGATCAGCTTCCCCTGATCATCCCCATGATACAGCTTTACGATAGCCTTTTCGGGATTTACCCCTTTCAAAAAGAGAAATACGGGCATGCCGAGTTTGGCGTGGGCGGCGGTATGGAACATCAAACCATGACGTTCGTCAATGCATTTCAGTTTGAGCTCATCGCCCATGAACTCGCGCATCAATGGTTCGGCGACAAGGTGACCTGCGGGAGCTGGACCGACATCTGGCTTAACGAAGGTTTTGCCACCTACCTCTCGGGCCTTTGTTACGAACATCTTGACCCGGGCCTCTGGCAAAGGTTCAGGCAGGTGAGGATAGCGCAGATCACAGCCCTGCCCGGGGGCTCAGTATATTGTCCCGATACAAGCGATGTGAGCAGGATCTTCAACAGCCGTTTAACGTATGCCAAGGGAGCGATGATACTGCATCAGCTGAGATCGGTTATGGGGGATTCAGGGTTTTTTGCAGCACTTAACAATTATCTCAACGATTTTGGCCTGGCTTATGGATTTGCCCGTACATCCGACCTCAAGGCCCACCTGGAAAGCGTGTACGGTGAAAGCCTGAGCTGGTATTTCAACGACTGGTTTACGGGAGAAGGCTATCCGCAGTACCTGGTCAACTGGACACAAACAGGTGATTCCGTTTCATTTACTATTCACCAGACCCAGAGCAGTTCAACCGTTTCTTTTTTTAAACTGCCCCTGGAACTGAAGCTGAAAAATGCCACTCATGATACCCTGATCAGGATCATCAATTCGTATTCGGGAGAGATGTTTAACGTTCGAATCCCGTTCAAGGCCGATTCCCTGATTTTCGATCCGAATTCCCAGATCATTTCGGGGAACAATACTGTAAATGCCGTAGCCGGGCATGAACTACAGGCCAGCCTGCAGCTTGCGCCCAATCCTGCTGCAGACTATATTACTTTCCGTTTCGGGGGCCTTAACGCAGGGGGCCAAAGTATTATCAGGGTTTATGATAATTCAGGGCGGATGAGGGATGAAGTTATCCCGGGCCCGGGTACCCGCGAAGCGACCCTCGACACCCATGAATATGTGCCCGGACTGTATTTCTATACATTCTCGGGGAATAATTTCACCATCAGGGGGAAATTTATCATTAAACCTGTTGACCCTTAGAATAAGCTCCGGATACCCGCTCTGATACAGCAGTAAAAAATTTACAGGCTGAAAACAATGCTGAAAAAACTGGTTACTCTCTTGGTGCACCCTTTAACCGGTGCTGGTTTGCTCATGCTTATTACTATAATCATAACTGCCCAGAATCTCTTTTTGCAACCAAATACCTTTGTCAACAGCAGTAAACTGGATACCCATTACAATAACTACCTGATCTTCAAACAATCGTTCGTTCACCTTACGGCAAATAAAGACCTCTACCTGGAGTACAGGAACGAACAAATGGATTATTATAAATACAGCCCTACTTTTTCTTTATTCATGGCTCCCTTCAGCCTGCTGCCCGACTGGTCAGGGCTGCTTATCTGGAACCTATTGAACTGTTTACTGCTGTTTTTTGCACTCTGGAACCTGCCGTCAATGTCGGACAAAACACGGTTGTTCATGTTTGGTTTTATAATTATTGAACTGATAACCTCGCTCCAGAACTCCCAAAGCAACGGATTAATAGCGGGCCTGATCGTATTTGCTTTGATTTTTCTCGAGAGGAAACAAATGCTCCTGGCCTCGCTGGCTATTGTCTTAACAATCTATATTAAAATCTTCGGACTGGTTTCACTGGCACTTTTTCTTTTCTATCCGGATAAATTAAAAGCGGTTTTTTACACCCTCGGATGGATCCTGATCATGGCGATTTTGCCCCTTCTTGTCGTCCCCTGGTACCAGCTGGTATACCTTTATCAGAGCTGGATTGACCTCATTCAATACGATCACAGCATATCCTGGGGATTGTCTTTTGCCGGCTGGCTTCACAGCTGGATACCATTCCAGTCAAAAAATGTGATCCTGGTTTTCGGGATTGTTTTATTCTGTCTTCCATTCATCAAGAGCAAATTCTTCAATGAATTAAAGTTCAGATTATTGTATTTAGCATCCATACTGATTTGGATCGTCATATTCAATCATAAAGCAGAGTCCCCTACTTACATTATTGCCATCACCGGTGTTGCCATTTGGTTTGCCAGTCAAAAAATTAAAGCAGGAAACATTGTATTAATGGTCTTTGCGTTTATTTTTACGGTCCTGTCCCCAACAGACCTGTTCCCCGACAGCATTCGTGAGAATTTCATCAACCGGTATGATCTGAATGTATTGCCCTGCATACTGATCTGGCTTAACATTACTTTTGACTTAATGTTTTACAAGCAGGAAATCCCCGGGAAGTTATAGCCATAATCCAGTATCTTTGCAGTTGCATCTTCGTTACAGGAATGAATATACACAAGCTGAACAACATCTTTGACCCCAAACGGATCGCTTTGATAGGGGTTACCACCAACCCTAATTCGGTAAGCGGGAAAGTTCTGATAAACCTGGTAAGCGGGGGATTCCGCGGAGTGGTTTATCCTGTGAATTCCGAGTACGAAGCAGTAATGGGGATCCCCTGTTACCCCGATATGAAGAGCCTTCCGAGAGCCCCCGACATGGGGATTATCTGCACCGCAGCCGAGAAAGTCCCTGCAGCCATCAGGGATTGCGGGGAAGCCGGGATACGTGGGATCATCATCATTTCGGCCGGGTTTAAGGAGACGGGGGAAGCCGGGAAAAAACTTGAGGATGACATCCTCAGGGAAGTGAAAAAATTTGAAGGAATGAGGGTCCTCGGACCGAATTGTCTCGGGATCATTGTTCCTTCTTTGAAACTCAATGCCAGCTTTGCTGCAGAGATGCCGAAGCCCGGAAACATCGCCTTCATTTCACAGTCGGGAGCTCTTTGTACTTCGGTCCTCGACTGGGCCATTGAAGGGAAGATCGGTTTTTCGTACTTCGTTTCCATCGGGAACAGCCTGGATGTTGAATTCGGCGACCTGATCGATTATTTCGGGGAAGACGAGAATACGCATTGCATCATATTGTACATAGAATCCATACAGAATCCCAGGAAGTTCATGACGGCAGCCCGTGCTTTTGCGCGAAAGAAGCCTATCATAGTGTACAAAGCAGGCAGGTTCCCCGAGTCGGCCCAGGTGGCGGCTTCACATACGGGAGCGATGGCCTCGGAGGATGCCGTTTATGATGCAGCCTTTCAAAGAATAGGGCTGGCAAGGGTTTACGAGATAGGGGATATTTTTTCGGTGGCTGAACTTATTGGTCGCAACCGTTTCCCGCAGGGGCCAAGGCTGGGTATCATCACCAATGCCGGGGGACCGGGGGTGATGGCAACAGACGCACTCATCGCTTCGAACGGTGTACTGGCGAAATTGTCGGATGAAACGATGCAGAAACTCAACGAAAACCTTCCCGAGTTCTGGTCGCATGGCAACCCTGTGGATGTTCTCGGAGATGCCAGGGCCAAGAGGATTTCAAAAGCCACACAGATAGTTCTTGAGGATAAAGCCGTGGATGCTATACTTGTGATACTCACCCCGCAGGCAATGACAAACCCTGAAGCTACCGCCAGGGAGATAAGCGCCCTGGTTTCAACCACAAGGAAACCTATACTGGCTGCATGGCTTGGAGGACAAAGCATGCATAAAGCCGATGACATCCTGGTAGAGGCGGGAATTGCCTCATACCGTACCCCTGAGCAGGCTATAAAAGCCTTTATGACCCTGGTTGCGTATTCGAAGAACCTGAAGATACTTTATGAGACACCGAAAGATATCCCGGTAGAGTTCAGCCTGGACAGGGAAAAAATGCGCCAAAAATTCAACAAACTGATCCGTAATAAAGGTGCTGTTTTATCGGAAGAGGTGTCGAAGCTTATCCTTGAAACATACGGCATTTCAACTACCCGGCCGGTGCTTGCAAAAAGTCCTGAAGAGGCCGTAAAAATTGCGGAAAAATCTGGCTACCCGGTGGTCTTGAAAATACAATCGCCTGACATCACCCATAAGTCGGATGTAGGAGGGGTTCAGCTTAACCTGGGAAATGAAAAGCTGCTGAAAGCAGCTTTTGAAAGGATCATCGACTCGGTAAAGCTTAAACAGCCTGATGCCAGGGTTGACGGCATCACTGTGCAGAAGATGGTGGCAGAAAAAGAAGCGGTGGAACTCATCCTCGGAATTAAAAAAGACAAGGTATTCGGGACAATACTTATGGTTGGCATGGGAGGTATCACCGCAGAACTCTTTTCCGATAAAGCTCTTGGATTCCCTCCTTTGAATGAGCGGCTGGCAAGCCAGATGCTTGAGTCGCTGAAGATCTATCCTTTACTGAAAGGTTACAGGGGAAGCCCTGCTAAAAATATTGACGGGCTGATACAGATCCTGATTCGCCTTTCCTATCTTGCTGCCGACTATCCTGAGATCACCGAACTGGACATTAACCCCCTGCTTGTGACAACCACCGAGGTTGTTGCGCTGGATGCCAGGATCATGATAGATACCAGCATTGCCGGGAGAGAACAGCTGCCCTTTGCGCATCTTGCATTACATCCCTATCCTGAGAAATATGTGAGGACCCTGAACCTGAAAGATGGGAAAAAAATCCTGCTGAGGCCAATAAAACCTGAGGATGAGCCTTTATGGCTGGAAATGATAGGCAATTGCTCAAAAGAATCGTTGTACAGCCGTTTCAGGTATTTTTTCCAGTGGCAGACGCACGAGGTAGCCACGCGTTACTGTTATATAGATTATGACAGGGAAGTTGCCATCGTTGCCGAGGTCCAGGAGAACGACCAGAGAAAACTGGTGGGTGTTGGAAGGCTGATAGCCGATCCCGACCATGAAACTGTGGAGTATGCCATCCTCATAATAGATTCATACCAGCAGAAAGATCTTGGAAATATCATTACCGATTTCTGCATGGAAATTGCAGGAAAGTGGAACCTGAAAAAGATTGTCGCCCAAACCACCACCGACAATAAACGGATGATCTCGGTGTTTAAAAAACGGGGATTTTCGGTTCATTCCGGCGGCAGCGATGCCACGGTGGAAGTTGAAAAGGAATTATAATAAAGTTTTCATCTTTTCGTTTTACCAGAAAACAATACTACATATGAAAAAAAGCCAGTTAGCAATTTGTTTGTTATTCATTGCGATCATTATCCCCGGTTTAAACGCATCGGCGCAGAAAACTGATTCCAAAAACGCCTCTGTCGTTAATTTAAAGGAAATTGTCGGGAAATGGAATTACCAGCACACAACGCCCAGTATCAATGTCGCCAAAACCTATGCAAAACCGGCAGCATCCGCCTCTGACACGGCTAAAGCAAAAACTGCACCCCAGGCCGGCATACCCCTTGATAAAAATAAATTCAGGGAGATGCATAAAGCCTCTACAAATTTCAACAATGCAAACCTTGAATTCCTGGCCGATAAAACATGTATAAAAACACGGGCCGACTCGGTAAAATACAGCTGGAAGACAAGCGGTAAAAATGTCCTTAATATCAGGAATCTGAAAACCAAGGAAAAGCTCAAATTCGAAGTTCGCAAACTTAACAGCGATACTTTGCAGATCGCTCAGTATTTTGAATCGGGCAGCCTTACTTTTAGCTACCTCAGGGTTAAATAACAAAATAATCTGATTGGGATCCCCGGCAAAACCGGGGATTTTTTTTGCCCTCCTCATTTGTTATAATCAGTCTGAATCTTATCTTTGTATCAAATAATTTAAATATGTTGAATTTTGATTTTACCGAAGAACAGCTGATGATACAGCAATCAGCAAGAGATTATGCCCAGAGGGAACTCATTAAGGATGTCATCGAACGGGATACCAAAGCCATATTTCCAACCCAGCATGTGAAAGTGCTTACCGAGCTGGGTTTCATGGGGATGATGACCGATACCAGGTACGACGGTGGAGGGATGGATACTGTTTCGTATGTACTAGCGCTTGAAGAACTCTCAAAAGTGGACTCTTCCGTTGCAGTCATCATTTCGGTCAACAACTCCCTGGTTTGTTATGAACTGGAGGAATTCGGGACGGAAGAACAAAAGGAGAAATTCCTGAAACCCCTGGCCAGTGGCATGAAACTGGGAGCTTTTTTGCTTTCGGAGCCCGAGGCCGGATCGGATGCCACCTCCCAGAGGACCAGCGCCATCGACATGGGCGACCATTACCTTGTGAACGGGGTAAAGAACTGGATCACCAACGGCAACTGCGCTTCAACATATATCCTTATAGCTCAGACCAATAAAGAAAAAGGACATAAAGGAATCAATGCACTGATTGTTGACCGGCATTCGCCGGGCATTACCCTGGGTCCTCATGAAGATAAAATGGGGATGCGCAGCAGTGATACACATTCCATCATGTTTACCGACGTGAAAGTTCCCAAGGAAAACCGTCTTGGGGAAGAGGGCATGGGGTTTAAAATTGCCATGAAGACGCTTGAGGGCGGCCGCATCGGGATTGCTGCCCAGGCATTGGGCATAGCGCAGGGAGCCTATGAAAGGGCACTCAAATATTCAAAGGAACGCAAGGCTTTCGGCACCGAGATCATCAACCACCAGGCGATAGCTTTCAAGCTGGCCGAAATGCATACCCGTATAGAAGCCGCCAGGTATTTCACCCTGAAGTCGGCCTGGCTCAAGGACCAGGGCAGGCTTTATGGAACCGCCAGTGCAATGGCCAAGTACTGGGCTGCTGAAACCGCCATGTATGTAACCACCGAAGCAGTGCAGATCCACGGGGGTTACGGTTACGTTAAAGAATACCATGTGGAGAGGCTGATGCGCGATGCCAAGCTCACCCAGATCTATGAAGGCACAAGTGAAATTCAGCAGATAATCATCGCCAGGGCCATCATGAACGATTAAAGCCTTATCAATGAAATTACCCGAACCGTATAAACCGAAAAACCATATCCGGATTGTCACGGCTGCATCGCTCTTCGACGGGCATGATGCAGCGATAAACATTATGCGCCGCATACTCCAGGCCAGCGGGGCCGAGGTGATCCATCTCGGCCACAACCGGGCCGTACAGGAGATCGTGGATTGTGCAATCCAGGAAGATGTGCAGGCCATCGCCCTCACTTCATACCAGGGAGGGCATAATGAATATCTTAAGTACATGTACGACCTCCTGCAGGAAAGGGGATGCGGTCATATCAAAATTTTCGCAGGAGGCGGCGGCACGATATTGCCAAAGGAGATAGCCGAACTGCAGAATTACGGGATTACAAGAATTTATTCCCCAGATGACGGCAGGAGTATGAGCCTGCAGGGGATGATCAACGACCTGCTTGAACAATGCGACTTTGCCCTGGATAATTTTAATAATGTGACTACGGATGAGATCCGTAACCGTAACATCAATGCGATTGCCCGTTTGATCACGATGGCCGAGAATTTCCCGGATAAGGCAAGGCCGGTGCTAGAGGCACTGGGTACTGGGCACTGGGCACAAGGCACTGGGCACAAGGCTCTGGAACCCAGCCCCCAGCCCCCAGCCCCCAGAATCCCTGTTCTGGGAATCACTGGTACCGGCGGAGCTGGTAAATCATCCCTTGTGGATGAGCTGGTGAGGCGTTTCCTGGGGGACCTCAGCGGCAAGAGCATTGCCATCATTTCGGTAGATCCCACGAAACGAAAGACCGGGGGAGCATTGCTGGGCGACCGCATCCGCATGAACGCTATTTTCGACCCCAGGGTTTTCATGAGGTCACTGGCAACAAGGCAGTCGAACCTTTCGCTTTCACGCCATGTGAAGGATGCCACGCTCATACTCCAGGCGGCAGGTTTCGACCTGGTATTGATAGAGTCGTCGGGCATTGGGCAGAGCGATACCGAGATCGTCGACCACAGCGATCTGTCGATGTATGTGATGACACCTGAATACGGCGCTGCAAGCCAGCTTGAAAAAATCGATATGCTCGATTTTGCCGATATTGTCGTCGTGAACAAAGGCGATAAAAGAGGTTCTCTCGATGCCATCAGGGATGTGAAAAAACAATACCAGAGGAACAACAAACTATTTGACAAGGAACTCGACGAAATGCCCGTTTACGGAACCGTTGCTTCACAGTTCAACGACCCGGGGGTTAACCAGCTGTACAAGGCCCTCATCAGGGCGATCAGGGCGAAAACCGGGCTGGACCTTGGAAGCAGTTTTGAAGGCCGTGACGAGATGAAGGACAAAATTTTCATCATCCCGCCGGCCCGAACACGATACTTATCCGAGATTGCCGATACGGTGAGGGCATACAACCGCTGGACCGTTGAACAGTCAGAGACAGCTCAAAGGCTGTATGGCATCTCGCAAACCATAGATGCCATCCGCAGTACTCCTCCCAGGGAAAAAGAGAAAAACCCAGGTCTGCATTCACACGACTGCAACCTCATGCTCGAGCTGGACCTGCTGTACGACGAGCAGTTGAAAAAACTGGATCCGGCGAATTATCAGATTATAAAAAACTGGCCCGATACGGTCAAATCCTATAAGGAAGAGGACTATGTTTACAAGGTGAGGGGGAAGGAGATCAGGCTGAAAACCCATACCGAATCCCTTTCGCACCTGCAGATCCCAAAGATTTCCCTGCCCAGGTACCAGGCCTGGGGCGACATCCTGAAATGGAATCTGAGGGAAAATGTACCAGGTGAATTCCCTTATGCCGCAGGGGTGTTCCCGTTCAAGCGCACGGCCGAGGATCCCACCCGCATGTTTGCAGGGGAGGGCGGTCCCGAGCGTACCAACAAGCGGTTTCATTATTTGTCGCACGGACTGCCTTTCGTAAGGCTTTCGACAGCCTACGACAGTGTGACCCTTTACGGCTTCGATCCCGACATCAGGCCTGATATTTATGGAAAGATCGGCAATTCGGGCGTTTCCATAGCCTGCCTTGACGATGCAAAGAAACTCTATTCAGGTTTTGACCTCCTCGACCCCAATACTTCGGTGTCGATGACCATCAACGGTCCGGCCCCGGCCATGGTAGGTTACTTCATGAATGCAGCCATAGACCAGCAGTGTGAAAAGTACATCAGGGAACACGGCATGGAGGAAGAGGTTGAGAAAAAGATCAACGCCATTTACAGGAAAAAAGGCAGCCGGCGCCCTCAATACCAGGGTAAGCTTCCCGAGGGGAACAACGGGCTGGGGCTGATGCTGCTGGGGATCACCGGCCAGCAGGTTCTTAATGCTGAGGTTTATGAGAAGATAAAAACAGGAACCCTTAGCCAGGTGAGAGGTACTGTACAGGCTGATATACTGAAGGAGGACCAGGCCCAGAACACCTGTATTTTTTCCACGGATTTTGCCCTTAAAATGATGGGCGATATCCAGGAATATTTTATCGAAAACAACATAAGGAATTTTTATTCGGTTTCCATTTCGGGATATCATATTGCCGAAGCCGGGGCCAACCCGATCACCCAGCTGGCGCTGACCCTTTCGAACGGATTCACCTACGTGGAATATTATGTTTCGAGGGGGATGGATGTGAATAAATTCGCCCCGAATCTTTCGTTCTTTTTCTCGAACGGGATAGATGCGGAATATTCGGTGATAGGCCGGGTAGCCAGGCTCATTTGGGCAAAGGCCATGAAATACAAGTACAAAGCCGATTCCCGTTCACAGATGCTCAAATACCATATCCAGACTTCGGGACGTTCACTGCATGCACAGGAGATTGACTTCAACGATATCCGCACTACGCTGCAGGCCTTGTATGCGATTTACGACAATTGCAATTCGCTGCATACCAATGCCTACGACGAGGCTATCACCACCCCTACCGAGGAATCGGTGCGCAGGGCCATGGCCATACAGATGATCATCAACCACGAGTTGGGGCTGGCAAAAAACCAGAACCCCCTCCAGGGAGCTTTTATTATCGAGGAGCTGACCGACCTGGTGGAAGAGGCCGTGATGATGGAATTTGAACGGATCTCCGAAAGGGGAGGGGTGCTCGGTGCGATGGAAACCATGTACCAGAGAAGCAAGATCCAGGAAGAGTCGCTGTATTACGAGAACCTGAAGAACAGCGGTAAGCTTCCGATCATGGGAGTCAATACGTTCCTGAGCAGCAAAGGCAGTCCGACGGTTTTGCCGGGCGAAGTCATCCGCAGTACGGAAGATGAAAAACAATACCAGATCGGGATGCTGGAGCAGCTCCATGCCAGCTGTAAGGAAGAATCCGAGAAATCATTACGGAATCTTAAGCAGGCAGCAACCCAAAATATGAATATCTTTGAGAGCCTGATGGAGGCCAGCCGGTACTGTTCAATCGGGCAGATCACCCATGCTTTGTTCGAGGTGGGTGGTCAGTACAGGAGAAATATGTAGATAAACACATACTGATATGAAATTCAACATTTTAGTGGTTAACCCAAAGGACAAGGTTACCCAGATCGCAGTCTACCAGAATTACAAGCTTCTTTACATCAACAACAGGTACCACACCACCGATGAACTTGCCGGGTTTGAAACGATTTACGACCAGCTGGATTTACGCAAGCAGATCGTTTTAAAGGAACTTCAGAACAATGAGTTCGACCTGAGCGAAGTGAAGATCGTGATATCCAGGGGCGGGCTTGTGAAGCCGGTTCAATCAGGAGTATTTGGTGTAAACGAAGCTTTGAAGCACGACCTGGTGAACAGTCCGGTTGGACTTGATATCATCAACCTTGGCGGGCTGCTTGCCGATGCTGTTGCAGCTGAAATACCGGGCTCCAGGGCTATGATTGCCGATTGCACCGTTGTTGATGAAATGGAAGATGTGGCGCGCATCACCGGGGCCCCGGGGATTGAGAGAAAATCAATCTTCCACGCCCTGAACCAGAAAGCTGTAGCCAAATTGTTTGCCGAAAGCCAGAACATGAAATACGAGGATCTGAACCTTATCGTGGCACATATGGGTAATGGTACGACCATAGGCGCCCACCGCAAGGGAAGGGTGATCGATGTAAATCAGGGTTTTGAAGGCGACGGTCCGTTTTCGATGATCCGCAGCGGCAGCCTGCCGCTGGGCGATATTGTAAAGATGTGCCTTATTGAGAAAAGATCTTCTGATGATGTTTACTGCCTGCTTACACATTGCGGCGGGATCAGGGCGCACCTTGGAACGACCGACCTGAGCGCGATCGAATTCAGGATCAAGGGCGGAGATGAGAAAGCAAAGAAAATCATGGATGCCATGGCTTACCAGGTTTCGAAGTGCATAGGCGAGATGTACGTGGTGCTTAAAGGCGAAGTGGATGCCATTTTACTCACCGGTGAAATCGCGCATTCCGAACGGGTGATCGATTTCATTATTGAGCATGTGAAGAAGCTTGGCAAGGTTGTGGTTTACCCGGGAGATAATGAAATCCAGGCCATGGCTGCAAATGCCTTACGCGTGGTTCAGGGTGAGATGAGTGTTAATGAGTATAAATAGAAAGTGTTTAAATCTTGATCCTCGACAATGAAACTTCATGTTATAAACACCGGAAATCTCAAGCTAGACGGGGGCGCCATGTTCGGTGTCGTTCCCAAGGTGATGTGGAGTAAAATATATCCCTGCGACGAGAACAATCTCTGCAACTGGAGCATGCGTTGTTTGCTGGTCGAGGACGGGGAGCGCAAGATCCTTATTGACTGCGGGATTGGCGAAAAGCAGGGTGAAAAATTCTTTTCAAATTATTACCTGAACGGGGATGACAGCCTCGAAAAATCCTTTGCTGCTGTTGGTATTTCTGCGGATGACATTACTGATGTGATCCTGACCCACCTGCACTTTGACCATGCAGGGGGCGCGGTTCGCTGGAATGCCGAACGCAGCGCTTACATCCTGACATTTAAGAATGCCATCCACTGGACCAGCCTGCAGCAGTGGGAATGGGCAACAAATCCAAACAACAGGGAAAAGGCTTCGTTCCTGAAGGAGAACATACTCCCCATAAAGGAACAGGGAACTTTAAACCTGATAGAAAAGGATTCCGAAATTTACCCAGGTATCATGCTGCGCATGTTTTTCGGCCATACCCAGGGGCAGGTCATACCCCTGATAAGGTACGGAGACAAGACCGTTGTTTACATGGCCGACCTTCTGCCTTCAGTTGCGCATATCCCCCTTCCTTATGTAATGGCATACGACACCCGCCCGCTCGTCACTCTTGAAGAAAAAGAAGCCTTCATGAAAGAGGCCGCCGAAAATGGGTATGTCCTCTTCCTTGAGCATGATATACTGCATGAATGTTGTATTGTGCAGGAAACCGAAAAAGGAGTAAGATTGAAGGAAACACTCCCGCTGGCAGCGGTATAATTGTTAATCTGCCGGAACCACGGTGGACAAGCGTTCACAAACTGCCATTGACTGTTTACACTGATTGTTAAACAAGCTAAAATGGTATGTTATGAGTGAGGATCAGCAAAATATCGCACAGCTTCTTGAGAAACTTGATACTCTGATGAAACGGCAGGAGGCTTTTCAGGCAGAGATCGGGGAACTTAGAAGCGAGATCAGCAATTTCAGGATGAGGGAAACCGGACCCTTGCCCGATGCTGATACCAGGGTAAAGGCGGAAGAAGAGACCGTAATTATTCCGCCTTCTGAAATACAGCCTGGAGGCTTGCCTGAAACCCCCTTGGAAGGGCCAACTCTTTGGGAGAAGGCGGTTAAAGCCCCCGGGGCGGAAGAAAACAATAGATTCCGTTTACGCTCCGGCACCGAAAAATTCATAGGAGAAAACCTGATCAACAAGATAGGTATCATTATCCTTGTGATCGGTGTGGGAATAGGCGCCAAATATGCGATTGACCACGACCTGATAAGCCCCTTAACGAGGATTATCCTTGGATATCTTTTCGGGCTGGGTTTATTGGGATTCGCCATCCGCCTTAAAAAAAAGTATGAAAATTTCAGCGCCGTACTACTGAGCGGTTCCATGGCCATATTGTATTTCATCACGTTTGCCGCTTACAGTTTTTATTCGCTGATGCCTCTTCCGCTCACCTTCTCGCTGATGGTGCTGATCACTGTTTTTACCGTAGCAGCCGCCGTAAGGTACAGCAGGCAGGTGATCGCACATATAGGGCTGGTTGGTGCATATGCAGTTCCATTCCTCTTAAGCGACAACTCGGGACAGGTTGTGGTCCTGTTCAGTTATATGGCCATCATCAATGCGGGCATACTCGCCATCGCCCTTAGAAAGTACTGGAAACTCCTTTACTACTCTTCTTTCTTGCTGAGCTGGGTCATATTCATGACCTGGTTCGTCCCGAAATATGAAGATGCAACTCATTTCGGCCTGGCATGGACGTTTATTTCAATCTTCTTCGTGACGTTTTATATCATTTTTCTTGCCTATAAACTGCTCAGGAAAGAAAAATTCAGGATCGATGATATTCTGCTGCTGCTTGCCAACTCCTCGGTTTTTTACGGGCTGGGATATGCCCTGCTGTATCACCACCTGGGGGGAGAAATGTTACTGGGTTGGTTTACACTCGGGAACGGACTGATACATTTTGCGGTGAGCATTATTATATACCGGGTGAAGCAGTCCGACAGGAAGCTGTTCTACTTCATATCGGGGCTGGTGGTCGCATTTTTAACTATATCAATCCCGGTTCAGCTTGAGGGTTGCTGGATCACCATGCTATGGTCGGTCGAAGCGGCAATGCTTTTTTGGGTTGGCAGGACTAAAAATACCGCTTTATACGAATTGCTTTCTTACCCTCTTATGATACTGGCTTTTTTCAGTGTCCCCCTGGGCTGGCCCGATGCTTACCATGGCATGGACAACTGGCCTGAAGGAATAAAACTCATCCCTTTGTTCAATATCAATTTCCTGACATCCCTGCTGTTTATCGCATCCTTTGGTCTTATCAACATCCTGAACAACAACGAAAAATTCACAAGTCCGCTTGCCGGCAGGAAACCCTTGTTAAGGGTTGTCGGTTTCATTATTCCGGGCATGCTCCTGATCGTGCTTTATTTCGCGTTCTGTATGGAAATTTCAGGTTACTGGCACCAGCTTTACGCCCAAAGCATGATCATAACAAACAAAGGTCTGGAAGATGCACGGCAAATTTCCAATGAAAACATCCATCAGTATAAAACCCTTTCGATCTTCATTTATTCGCTTTTATTTCTTTCGGTCCTGAGCTTTGTCAATATTCTGAAACTGAAGAAAAGCCTGCTGGGGCTGATCAACCTCGGATTCAGTTTCGCTGCCGCCGGATTGTTCCTTACAGTCGGGTTGTTTGCCTTGGGAACCCTGCGTGAATCCTGGATCAGCCAGGACCTTTCTCAGTATTTTTACAGGGGCATGATGTTAATCGGGATACGGTATGTTTGTTTTGTTGCTCTTGGACTTTTGCTGTACTCGGTATATAAATATATAAGCCAGGATTTCCTCGGTACCGATCTTTTTATAGAGTTTGATCTGTTCTTTCATATCGCGGTACTGACCATCGTCAGCAATGAGCTGATAAACTGGATGGATGTTTATGGCTCGGAGCAATCCTACAAACTGGGTTTAAGCATACTTTTCGGGGTTTATGCCCTGCTGCTGATCGCCCTGGGGATCTGGAAGAAAAAACTTCATCTGAGGATAGGGGCTATAGTTCTTTTCGGTCTGACCCTGCTCAAGCTCTTTTTCTATGACCTGAGTTCGCTTAACACCATTTCAAAAACCATTGTTTTTGTAGTGCTGGGTATATTATTACTGATCATTTCGTTCCTGTATACCAAGTACAGGAAGGTGATTTTTGAAGATAAAAATGAGTGATGATTTCCTTGATGAACTGAGGGTTGAACCCCTCACAAAAAACAACTGGGGTTTTTTCGAAGAGTTATTCTCACCTAAGGGTGCCTGCGGGAATTGCTGGTGCATGTATTACCGTCTTCCGAAGCCGGATTTCTTGGAAGGAAAATTCGGGGATGGCAACAGGCAGGCGATGAAGGAAATTGTATGGAGCGGCAAACCCTCGGGGATGCTTGCTTTTTATGAAGACCAGGCCATTGCATGGTGTGCCTTTGCCCCCAGGGAGGATTTTAGTAAGCTGGGCCGATCGAGGGTGCATAAACGCATAGATGATCAGTTGGTATGGTCCATACCCTGCATGTTCATCCATAAGGACTTCCGGAATTCCGGCGTTTCTGTTGCATTGCTTAAGGGAGTGGTTGAATATGCCGGCAAACAAGGAATAAAGGTCATCGAGGCCTATCCCACGAAACCGACAACAGAGAGACTTCCCGACTCGTTTGCCTGGATAGGCCTTTATAAATCCTTTGAAAGAGCAGGGTTTAAGATTGTTGACAGGACTTCGCCGAACCGGCCCATGGTCAGGTTTTACACCTGAGTTATCCCGGACGCGTACCACGTGGCTTGCAGGGAAACCTACTTATTTTTTCAGTTTCTTCCCTATTTCTTCGAGCATGACTTTCGTCATCTTTTCGAGGTCATACACATAATTGAGGCCCCAGTCTTTACGGGCCAAGCTGTCGTCGATGCAGGCGGGCCATGAATCGGCAATAGCCTGGCGGAAGTCGGGTTTGTAAGTGATCTCAAAATCAGTCATGCTCTTTTTAATCTCAGCAGCCAGGGTAGTTGGGTCGAAGCAGATACCTGCCACATTATAGCTGGAACGCAGGGATAACTTTGAAGCATCAGCTTCCATGATATCGATGGTTGCCTTGATGGCATCACTCATGAACATCATCGGAAGAGCTGATTCAGGACCGAGGAAGCATTCATATTTATGATGGCGGATGGCTTCATAGAAAATTTCAACAGCGTAGTCTGTAGTGCCTCCGCCGGCTTCGGTCTTGTAACTGATCAGGCCAGGGTAACGGACGCTGCGGGTATCCACTCCATACTTGTTGAAATAATATTCTATCCAGCGTTCACCGGCCAGCTTGCTGATGCCGTAAACCGTATTCGGTTCCATAACGGTATACTGAGGGGTGTTATAACGGGGGGTGGATGGTCCGAAAACAGCAATGGAGCTCGGCCAGAAGATACGTTTCAGTTTCAGTTCCCTTGCGATTTCAAGCACATTGAAAAGACTGCGCATATTGATATCCCAGGATGGCATAGGGCGTTTTTCGGCATTGCCCGAAAGTATGGCGGCAAGATGATAAACCTGGGTTATCTTTTCATGTTCACAGATTAACTGGAGTTTTGAAGCATCCAGTACATCCAGTATCTCAAACGGTCCGCCTTCGGTGATCTCGGCCTGGGCCGGGCGGATGTCGGTCGCAATTACATTCGTATTTCCATAGATTTTTCGCAGTTCAAGTGTGAGTTCCGAACCTATCTGGCCCGAACAGCCTATTACCAGTATCTTTTCCATCAGGGTTTGTTTGTTGATCAGTTCATGCAAAATTAGGATTTATTTCCTATCCCTGCAGCGGGAAAATGCTAAAGTATTGCCGCTGAACTGGATTCTTCAGTTTCAAAATATTTCTACCTTTGAAAAGTGAATTCTCTGACCATGGAATCAAGCCTTTTTCTTTATAATACCCTCTCGCGCAGGAAGGAAAAATTCGAGCCTTTAAACCCGCCTTTTACCGGGATGTATGTTTGCGGACCCACCGTTTACGGGGACCCGCACCTGGGGCATGCAAGGCCGGCGATAACATTCGACCTGGTGTTCAGGTACCTTCAGAAACTTGGGTACAAGGTGAGATATGTGAGGAACATCACCGATGTAGGTCATCTTGAGCATGACCTTGACGAGGGGGAGGATAAAATTGCCGTGAAGGCAAGGCTGGAGCAGCTTGAACCCATGGAGGTGGCCCAATACTATGCCGACAGGTATTTCATCTTCATGGAGGCTCTTAATGTAAAACGTCCGAGCATTGAGCCCAGGGCATCGGGTCATATGATAGAGCAGATAGAATTCGTTAAAAAGATCCTTGCTTCCGGGTTTGCCTATGAAGTGAATGGTTCGGTCTATTTCGACATAGAAAAATATAACAGCAAATTCAATTACGGCAAGCTGTCGGGCCGTGTTCTTGAGGATTTGCTGGCCAATACACGAGCCCTTGAAGGACAGGATGAAAAGCGAAATCCTGCTGATTTTGCCTTATGGAAGAAAGCTCAGCCCGGGCACATCATGCGATGGCCATCTCCCTGGAGTGACGGATTTCCCGGCTGGCACCTTGAATGTTCAGCCATGGGCACAAGGTACCTTGGCGAGAATTTCGACATACACGGGGGAGGGATGGACCTGTTATTTCCCCACCATGAATCGGAGCTGGCACAGAACCAGGCAGCACTGGGGCATGAATCTGTAAAATACTGGATGCATAACAATATGGTCACCATCAACGGCCAGAAAATGGGGAAATCCCTTGGTAATTTTATTACTTTGGATGAGTTCTTCAGCGGTTCTCATGCATCCCTCGCCCAGGCATACAGCCCAATGACGATAAGGTTTTTCATTCTCCAGGCTCATTACCGCAGCACCCTGGATTTCTCGAACGAGGCTTTACAGGCAGCGGAAAAGGGGCTGAAACGGTTGTTTGCCGCTTTTGAGATCCTAGAAAAAATGGTGGCCCGGGATGCGGGAGCCGGGATGCAGGATCATGGATCAAGGATCACGGCAATACGGGATGCCTGTTACGAGGCCATGAATGATGATTTCAACAGCCCGGTGGTTATTGCAAACCTCTTTGAAATGGTCAGGATCATCAACTCGGTGAATGATAAAAAAGAAAGTATTTCGGCGGATGACCTGATGGCTATGAAACAGACGTTCAGGGATTTTGTGTTTGACATACTTGGATTGAAGAACGAACTTTCGGGCGATAATTCTGAATATGTCAAGGGCCTGATGGAACTGGTGTTAAAAATAAGGCAGAGTTCGAGGGAGAAAAAGGACTGGGGAACATCGGACCAGATCAGGGATGCTTTACAGAAACTGGAGATCACCGTGAAGGACGGGAAAGACGGGAGCAGCTGGGAGATGGGGAAATAATGATGTACAATGTACAAATGCGGGTTTCTTGGGTTCATAACGACACTTAACTTAACACACAGAAGATGAAAACATTTAAAACACTGATGCTTATTGCAGTGAGCGTGCTGCTGGTAAGCAGCTGCACTTCAAAAAAAGAGAAAATGAACAAGGATCTGAAAGCCTTTATTGCACACCATGATTCGGTGATCATCCCGCTTTACAAACAGGCTGCCATTGCTGCCTGGGATGCTTCAATCTCGGGGAAGCCCGAAGATTACCAAAAGTCGGAAGACCTGAATATGAAGATGATGGCATTTTATGCCGACAAGGAAAGCCTGAAAAAACTTGAAGTAATAAAAGTCTCAGGGCTTATTTCCGACAGCCTACTGTCGAGGGAGCTCGATGTTCTGTACCGTTCATTTATCATGGCCAAGGCCGATACCGCCAAACTAAATAAAATGATCAGGATGCAATCGGCCATCGAACAGAAATACAGTAATTTCAGGACAGAGGTCAGGGGAAAGAAATTATCGGACAATGACGTTGAAGACGTTCTGCGTACTTCGAAGGATATTATATACCAGAAAGAAGTATGGGAAGCTCAGAAAAAGATAGGGCCCCTGGTTGCCGATGATCTGAAAAAGCTGGTCAAGGTCAGGAATGAGGTTGCCCATGACCTTGGGTTCAGGAACTACCATGAAATGAGCCTTACCCTTGGCGACCAGGATCCCCGTGATGTTGGGAAGTTATTCGAGGAACTCGACAGCCTGACAAAGAAGGCCTTTGCCGAAGCTAAAGGTGAGATTGACGATTATTTTGTTAAATATTACAACCTTAAGAGCAAGGACGAATTGAAACCCTGGAATTACCAGAACCGTTTCTTCCAGCAGGCACCTAAGATTTTTGCCGTGGATCTTGATAAATATTACGAGAATAAAGACCTTCCGGCTATTGTTAAAGCATATTATAGCGGGATTGGTTTGCCGGTTGATGAAATTATGAAGAATAGCGATTTGTATGAAAAACCGGGCAAGAACCAGCATGCATTCTGCAGCGATATTGATAAACTGGGGGATGTCAGGGTTTTATGCAATGTAAAACCGAACAGTTATTGGATGGGCACACTTCTGCATGAATTCGGCCATTCAACGTATGACAGGTATAAGGATTTTACCCTTCCGTTCTTGTTGCGCGACCCGGCCCATACCTTCACCACGGAGGCTATTGCCATGATGTTTGGCCGTTTTTCTTCAAATCCTCAGTGGCTTAAAGACATGGCTGGGATCAGTGAAGAGGAAAAAACGAAGATTGCCGAAAATTGTTATAAGACGCTCAGGCTTGACCAGCTGGTATTCAGCCGCTGGGCCCAGGTGATGTATCATTTTGAAAAAAGCATGTATGAGAATCCCGACCAGGACCTAAACCAGTTGTGGTGGGACCAGGTTGAAAAATACCAGTTACTTAAACGTCCCGAGGGCCGCAATGAGCCTGATTGGGCGACCAAGATACATATTGCCACGGTTCCTTGTTATTACCACAACTACCTGATGGGAGAGCTCCTGGCATCACAGCTGTATTACTATATTGTTACCAATGTATTGAAATCTGCAGACTTCAGGTCCCAGAGTTTTGCCAATAACAAAGCTGTTGGTGAATATCTTAAAGCCAGGGTCTATATGCCGGCAAACAGGTATTACTGGAACGATATGATTGAGAAGGCCACAGGGGAGAAGCTGACAGCCAAATATTACGCAAAGCAGTTTGTGAAATAATCCCTTAATCTTTCGCGGTAAATTCCCCGCCTCCGGGTCGGAGCCGGAATTCAGGGCTCTGCCCTTAGGGTAATTTCGATTTATTAATTTTTCCCCAGGGTCCCAGCCTGATCCTCTGCTTGCTGATTGCCATAAAAAAAGCCGTCCTTTCGAACGGCTTTTTCACTAACCAAATCAACCACTATTTATTAACAAGAATTTTGCGTATCACCTGGTTGTCGGCATTACGCAAGATGATTGTATACAGCCCGCCCGGGACCTGGCCCAGGTCAATGGGAGTAATCAGGGTACCGTTTACGGTAATGGTACGATCACCGTAAACTTTTACACCAAGGCTGTTATAGATATCGAGTTTGTAGGATGTTTCCTGTTCGGTGCTGAAGGAGATGCTGAAATGCCCGTCGTTGGGAACAGGATAGATTGAGATGTTGCCCGTATTATGTTCGCCTATCCCAACCCCCTGGATGTAAATATGGTTTGACTGGGCGGATGAACAGTTCTGGATGGTAACCACGGTCCAGTAATAACCCGGAGCAGTGGCGGGTACGGTATAGGTCTGGGCGGTGGCGCCTGTTACTGCAGTCCCGTCATGATACCACTGGTTGCCGTTGGCAGCGCTTGAAGTGAGCACGTTGCCGCTGGCAGTGATGGAAGGTGTTGCAGGGATGGTGTTCACACTCACGCCAAGGCTTGAGTTTGTTCCATCACCGCAGGCGTTTGTTCCGAACACTGTAACACTGCCCGAACCTGACGAAGAGCTGAAATCCACTGTAATGGAGTTTGTATTGGCCCCGGCAATGATGGTAGCACCCGTGGGAACGCTCCAGGTATACCCTGTAGCATTGGCAATCGCAGGAACTGTATAAACAACGTTGGTTGAACCCTGGCAAACGGCAGCAGGACCTGATATGGTTCCTGCAGCTGCTGGCAGGGGAGTGACGGTTACGTTTAAGGCGGGTGAAGTAGCGCCGCTTCCACAGAGATTGTTACCCTGGACAGTAACAGGTCCGGAGCTTGCATTGGCAGCATAGTTCACCGAAATGATATTGGTACCTGAACCGGAAGCTATGGTTGCTCCTGTGGGCAGGGTCCAAATATAGGTCTGGGCACCGGTAATGGCGGCAACGGAATAAGGCACAGCCTGTGCTCCGGCACAAACTGTGGTGGTCCCGTTGATTGAACCTGCGGCCCCGGGAATATCATTCACGGTGACATTAAGAACGATAGGATTCTGAGCCTGGCAACCACCGGAATTACTGTAATTTACACTTACACTCTGGGCCCCTGCCGTATTCCAGAGAACCGTAAGGGCGTATGTACCGGCACCAGCATAGATCGATCCACCTGAAGAAACCGTCCAGTTGTACGAATTCTGTCCCGCTTCGGTAGTATAGGTATAGTACCCTGATCCTTTACACAGAACGGTTGTTCCGTTTATTGTAGGAACAGGGACGGGATTGACAGTTACTGCAAGAGTCCCTGTTGGCCCGGTTGAGCAATTGTTTGTTCCGGTAACAGTGACATTCCCCGATACTGCACTGGATGTGAAATTCACTGTAATCGTAGTAGTTCCTAAGCCTCCTATAATAGCTGCACCCGAAGGTACAGTCCAGCTGTAATATGTAACGTTTGGAATAACCCCCACACTATAAACTACACTGAGCTGATTCTGGCATACGCTGGTTGGACCTGAAATGGGCCCTGGCGCACTTGGAGGAGGACAGCCGGTTGAAAATGTCATATCTGTGCCATAGGTAGTTCCGGCACCGTTAACACCTACACAACGATAGTGATATGTTGCTCCCCAGATTAAACCGCTCAGGTTGGCCATAACAGCTGTTGGTGACATGCCCGAAATGCCTGAAGGCGTCGCTGGAACGGTATATCCATATGCGACCGTTGGGCCCCAATCAAAAGAAACAGTAGTCAGGGAGTTGTTTGCGACTACTGATCCGTTAATCTGGGCAGACGAACTGGCAATATTTGAAGCAGCAAGTGTTGTCACAGATGGCGGTATCAGAGGGGTGGTAAAAGTCAGATCGCTTCCATTGGTTGTTCCAATGATATTGGTGCCGCTCGCGCGAAAATGATATGTTGTCCCGGGAATAAGCCCGGTAAGATTGTAATATACAGGTGTGGGAGAATTGCCGGTGACAGAGGGGGGGGTGGCAGTGTAGGTGGTCCCGTAAGCCGAAGTCAGGCCAAAGTTAAATGAAACGGCGGTGCTTGCATTATTGGCGTTTACCGAACCATTCAGACTTGCTGTTGTTCCTGTAACAGAGGATGCAGCCAATGTTATAACGGTAGGAATGGCGCTGCTCTGGTTGGTCAGGGTAAGTTTCAACGAGTCTTTTTCCGTAATATCCACAACTGAAACTGCTTTTGCCCATACCGTGCCATTGGTTAAGGCGGTAACCAGTCCGGATGTGCTGATCATGGCAGTACCTGTTCCGGGGACAATACTCCAGGTCACACTCTGGCTCACAGTGGAGGGAGAAATTGTATCGACCATTTGTAATGTGCCGTTATTAACTGTTATTGTTGCGGGGACATTACCCTGGGTATATACTTTTATCCCGGTAATACCTTCCAGCGAAATACCCTGTCCGTAGCCTTTATATCCTCCGCTTGCTCTGTTTTCGGTCCATACTCCGGCACACCTGTTGGCACCTATAGGGGTAAATCCATAACGCATTTTCGGAACACCGGCTGTGGCTGTTGTTGAACTGAGTTCAACCCTGTTCCCAGGCCATACGAAATCGCCGGTGGAATTCAACCTTATTGCATAGATCTTATAGTTGGCATCGTATTCCAGGAACATGGGACCATCAGTCAACAAAGTTATACGGCTGACATGCTGGTCGAAACCTGCACTGATTGGATAAACCACTTTGGCTTGGTCGGTAAACTGTCTTCCCCCTGTAGTTTTAAGAAACTTCTGAACATATATCCCGTACTGGCTCTGAAGGGTATTGCAGAAATTACAAACCGACCATATGTAATTTGAGCCGGGAGTCATATTTATATCAGTAACCATCTGGTAATTATCGGACGAACCAACTGAAGTGTTAAAGTTCGAGCCGTTCATACCCCAGGGTATGGCCCCGGTAATATTGATCTTTTGTAAAAAGGAATTAAATCTTGATCCCTGGGAAACAAAATATCCGAAATATGTTGTATCCACATCGGTAAGAATGGAATAGTACCTGGAACCGCTTGAAGTCTGATTGGAAATTTGCACCGGGGTATAAAGTGCAAGTCCAGTGCTGTCGTGTGCCTGTGAATATAAAGTAGTTGAAACACCTACACCTTTTTTCTGGAAAACATCGGTAAACTTTCCGTTGCTGTTGGCAATAAGCTGGCCCCTGGTTGTTTTGGTAGTCCCTACCATGACAGAAACCGGTGTTGCCCATTCTGCTACCCCGCCGACTGATATCTTCTGGATCTTCAGAGTGCTGCTTGTACTTTCATTCCAGGCAACTACTGTTTCACCTGTGCTTAATGTAGCTGGATATGGTGATAAGCCGGCTCCGAGAATAACCCCGGTCGGATTCCATAACTGGGCTCCGGTCTGGGATATTTTATAAACTACGGCCTGCATCGTGGATGTTCTCTGATCCTGGCAGGCAATGACGAGGTTATTGGAAGCATCTATGCATACGTTAAAAACATAAATGGCGCTTCCTGATGTCTGGCTGCTTATAAGCACGCCGTCGGCCCCAAGGAGCTTATTACCGTTGGCATCCAGCAACTGGGCCATCATGTTGTAATTACCTCCTGTTAGGCTGTAAAATGCGATCCAGGTTTTTCCATCGGTTGTAGGAATTGACTGCATATCGTCGTCCGACAAACCTGATATCTGAAGATTGACATAAGTATTGGGATTCCACTGTGCCTTTAATCCGGCTGGCAACATGAAGAGCAATGCAAACAGTGAAAGAACCGAAATACAGTAAAGTGTTCTCATTTGGTTTTTTTGGTTAGTTTTCATTGTAATGGTTGTTAATGGTAAAACTTTTTAATAGACTCAGGATTAAATTTCAGGTCAAAAATAATTTCGCAAACACAACTTACATAATATAATACCATATCCATACTACGGCAAACATGTTTATCATGGATAAATTACTACGGCAAAAACGTTTATTTGCTGATTATCAGTAAATAAAAATCTGCAACTTTAGAATTAGCTAGAGACCCGGGTTCTGCCCGAAATGGGTTCGGTTTAGGAGGGAAAGATTAATATCGGGAAAGAAAAGTGTGGATATTCACCTCTGCTGCCAGGCCTAATTTCTTTCTCAGACGGTTCCTGGCAGATTCAACGCTGCGTAGTTCCCTGAAGGTGATGGATGCAATTTCTTTGGTTGACAGTCCAAGTTTCAACAAGGCACAGATTTTTTTATCGTTAGGAGAAAGATCAGGAAAAGCCGAACTGAGATTTTTTTCGAATGACTGATGGACTTCTTCAAAATACAGTCGAAATTCTTCCCAGTCATGTCCTGATGAATACTGGTGCAGGTCTGAAATCATCTGTTTGATACTTTCTGATCTTTCCTTCTCCCGGGGGTTGGTCCCCAGGAGGATCTGCTTCAGGTCGTCTGTGGTTTTCTGAACAAATTCATTGTTCCTTGCAAGGTGTAAGGCATAAGAGGTAAGCTGTCGGTTTTTATAATCCAGTTCCAATTCAAGGGAATGTTCCTTATTAAGATGGAAGCTTTTTTCCTGCTCATGTAAAAGGTCAGCCTGTTTCATGATCATCTGGTTCTTTTCTCTTTCGCGCCTGTTGTTGCGTATTAGATTGAAAACAAAATAGATGAACAGTATAAAAATAGCCACTGCACCTATGAGAACAATACGCTGGCGTTGAATTGCGAGTTGCTGGAGGTTGACTTTTTGCTGCAGGATTTTATTGTCTTTCTCTTTATTGATCACCTGGTAAACGGCCTGTATCTGTTCAATCTTGGTAAGGCTGTTTAGCTTCTCGAGAGAGTCGTTCAGGATCACATATTTGGAATAAAGATTGTAAGCGGTCTTGTAATTACCGGTTTTTTCGAAGTACCTGGCAGATTCTTTATATACAACCAGTTTTTGAGAAGGATTGTTCAGATATTCAGCAAGATTCAATGATTCATTGATGTAAACTATAACAGAATCGTTTTTTTTCAAGCTCTCGTAAACAGATGAAATTGATAAATAAGTACGGATAAGTCCGACAGGAAAGGATTTACTTTTCTGGATATCCGCAGCCTGCTGGTAATAGGATAAAGCAACGGGCAGATTACCCATGTCCTGGTATAAATTTCCGATATTGGAATATACAATTGAAAGATCATAGAAATTTTTGTTAATATCCAGCTGGTTCAATGCAATCAATTCATATTCTAAGGCTTTAGCGGTATTATGCCGGGCTTTGTATACCCCTACCAGGTTATTATAATTATTGAAAAGTTCGGGACGGATGTTGAGGGATTTATTGATAATAATGGCTTTATTGAAGAGTTCTTCGGCTTTGTTATTTTCGTTTCTTTTATAATACAATACTCCGATGTTATTATACACCCTGGCCTTGCCTGCCTGGTTATCGGTTGAATTGCAAATCTGAAGTGAATTCATATACATGGCCAGTGCATCGTTCCATAAGCCGGTTTCTTCGTATATGGCCCCGATCACAAGATAAAGCGACCCTATCCTGTTCTCATCCTCTTTGGTCTTAGGTGTTTTCGCTTCGATGTACTGCCGCATATCATTAAAGATGTCCAGTGCCTTGGCATGTTTCCCTTGTTCAAGCATAAAAAGCCCGATATCGAACGACAAATGAAAAGCTTTCTGAAAACTGACAGAATCACCCTTGAGATTCAGAACCGAATCGATCGCTCTTTTACCTCCATTGTGCTGAGGGGAGGCCGCAATCACAGATTTATAATGGGATTCTGCTTTGATAAAGAAAGAATATGCCGTATTGGCTGCTGGCAAAGTAAAAGTGTTAACGATGAATAACAATGATAGCAGAAAGCGCATAGTAGCTCATTATTTTTCAAAACCCAATACGAATATACTAAAAAAAAGCCCCGGCTGATTATGACCGGGGCCCGAAATAGCATTAATCCATTATTTGTTAACCACGATCTTCCGTATTATGTCTTGGTCGGGATTGTGCAGGATGACGGTATAGATACCGGCTGGAACGGAACCCAGGTCAACCGGAGTAAGAGAAGTACCCTGTACAGTGAATGCATGATCTCCGTAAATCTTAGCTCCCAGGTTATTATAGACATCGAGGATGAAAGACAGTTTTGTCCCACTTCTGAGAGTGATCACAAATTGCCCGTTGTTGGGAACAGGGCTGATATCCACTTTCAGGGGATCTTTATCGCTGATGCCGACATTTCCAGTAGAGAAGGTTAAGTCGGCTCCGGATGAACCACCTGCAGCATTGCTTGCATTAACCCTGAAATGGTATAATGTGTTCGGAGAAAGGCCGGTAATATCGGCCGAAACCGGAGTATCGGTGTTGCCTGTAACGCTGGGAGGATTGCCAGGTACAGTCTGGCCGTAAAAGGTAGATGTACCATAAGCAAAGGTAACATCGGCTGTTAAGGTATTGGCGTTGACCGTTCCGTTCAATGTTGCGCTTACAGCAAGTATATTGGTTGCAGGCAGGGTCACAACTGTTGGTGCAGCAGCAGTCTGGTTGCTGAGGGTGATAAGGATGGAATCCGAGACATCAGGATCCTGCACAGCATATGCGACTCCATAAACTGTACCGTTTGCAATACCTGTTACAAGCCCGTTCTGATCTATTGAGGCGGCTCCTGTTCCCGGGACAATAGCCCAGGTAACACTCTGGTTGGCAGTAGATGGGTATACCGTAGCAACGAGCTGCAGGGTTCCCTGGTTGGTTGTGATCTCTGCGGGGACTCCGTTCTGGGTTGCGACGGTTACGCCTATCAGGCCTCCAACCGAAATTCCCTGGGCATAACCCAGATAATTTGAACCCCTTTTCTCAGCCCAAACACCGGCGCAAATATTCGGTCCAACCGGAGTAAATCCGTAACGCATTTTACCATTTGCCATGGTTGCCGTGGTGGAACTTAATTCAACCTGGTTACCTGGCCATACAAAGTTGCCATCTGAATCCAGCCTGGTGGCATAAATTTTATAATTGGAAATATAGTACATGAACATTGGGTTGTCGTTCACCAGGGCAAGATCGCCAGCCTGGGTGTACATGCTGCTGCTGATAGGATAAATCACTTTGCCTGCATCGGTGAACTGCCTTGCACCGCTGGTTTTCAGGAATTTCTGCATGTAAATCCCATACATGGTCTGGTTCGGGTCGCTGAAAGTACAAACCGACCATACATAAGGCGAATTAGGGCTGAGGTTAATGCAGGTGGTTCCCTGGTAACTGTCGTTCGTGCCGGTGGAGGTATTGAAGTTTGAACCATTCATGCCCCAGGGGATGGTCCCGTTGGGGTCTATTCTCTGGAGATAAGAATTAAAACGGTTACCGGAAGCGACGTAGAAACCATAATAGGTGGTATCTGACTGAGAAGCAATGGAATAGTATCTGTAAGCAGCTGAAGTGAGGTTACAGATCTGCAAAGGTGCATACAGGGCCGTTCCATCACTGTTAAACATCTGTGAATATAAGGTGGTGTACATATTCCCCTTCTGATACACCAAGGTGAATTTGCCGGCAGTATTTGCAATGATCTGACCGCGGGTTGTTGTAGCCGTTCCTACCAATACCGGGATTGGAGTTGTCCAGGCAAGGGTTCCGCTGGTTGTTATTTTTTGAAGGTTCAGGGTATTCCCTGCATCCGCAATCCAGGCAACAACGACTTCCCCGTTGCTTAGTACGGCAGGATAGGGTGCCAGGCCTGCGCCCAGGATTATTCCGTGTGTACCCCATAATTGGGTTCCTGCCGGAGATATTTTATAAAGCACCGCATTAAGGGGCCCCGACCTCTGATCCTGGTATCCGATAATAAGATTATTTGAGGCATCAACGCATACATTGAAAACAAAGGTGGCGGATCCTGAAGACTCGTTATCGACAAGGATACCATCGGGACCAAGAAGTTTATAGCCGGCTGCATCGATCAGCTGGGCATGCATATCATAATTATTCCCGTTTTGAACATAAAAGGCGATCCATGTTTTTCCGTCAGTTGTTGAGGCCGACTGCATATCGGCAACTATTAAACTGGAAATCTCTAAATTAACAGAAGTGTTGGTATTCCACTGAGCATGAATAGTCCCTGGTAAGAAGCCCAGGACTAAGAGGAAGATGAAATAAACAGCCCTAAGAAAAACAGGACTAAGCGGGATTTGTAAATTTTTTTTCATACTTTGTTTATTATTTAGCGACTACAAGATAGTAATTTTTTTTGCCTCTTTGTACAAGCATGTATTTTTTATTAAGCAAAAAGGATTCGTCGAGCTTTAATTCGTCTGTTGCTTTTTGTTTGTTTACCAGAACACCCCCTTCTTTCAGCATCCGCCGGGCTTCGCTGTTGGATGCAAAAATACCGGTCTTCTGGGATAAAAAATCGATGATGCCGATACCGGCAGCGAGATCGGATAATGGGATTTCACATTGCGGCACTCCTTCGAATACCGAAAGCAGGGTTCCTTCGGAAAGATTCTTCAGGGTTTCATTTGTGCCCTTACCGAAAAGGATCTCACTCGCTTCGAGTGCTGCAAGGTAATCCGCCTCTGAGTGAACCCTCACCGTTATGTCCTTTGCCAGTGCTTTCTGGAGGATTCTCAGATGGGGCGCTTGCTGGTGAGCGGCCATGAGTTCGCCGACCTGGTCTTTCGTGAAGAGAGTGAATTTTTTAATATACAGACCGGCATCCTCATCGGAAGTATTAAGCCAGAACTGGTAGAATTTATAAGGGCTTGTCTTTTCAGGATTAAGCCAGACGTTCCCGCTTTCGGTCTTCCCGAATTTACCTCCATCAGCTTTTGTAATTAGCGGACAGGTGATTGCATACGCCTCTCCACCCAGTTTGCGCCGTATGAGTTCGGTTCCTGTTACTATATTCCCCCACTGGTCGGAACCGCCCATCTGCAGTTTAACATTCTTATGTTCGAAGAGCCAGCAAAAGTCGAATCCCTGGACCAGCTGGTAGCTGAATTCCGTAAAGGAAATGCCTGCCCCCGAGTTCATGCGGTTTTTCACGGAGTCTTTGGCAATCATATAGTTGACGGTAATGTGCTTACCTACATCCCTGAGAAAGTGCAGGAATGAAAAATCCTTTGTCCAGTCATAATTGTTGACCATTTCGGCCGAATTTGAACCTGTATTGAAATCAAGGAATTTTTCAAGTTGTTTTTGTATACAATCCTGGTTGTACCTGAGAACGGTTTCGTCCAGCAGGTTTCTTTCTTCGGATTTCCCCGATGGGTCGCCTATCATACCTGTGGCTCCTCCAACCAGTGCGAAGGGTTTATGCCCGGCTTTCTGAAAATGGACCAGCATCATGATGGAAGCAAGGTTACCGATATGGAGAGAGTCGGAAGTGGGGTCGTAACCGATGTATGCCGAAGTCATGCCTTTGGCAAGTTCTTCTTCCGTTCCCGGGCTAATGTCGTGGATCATGTCCCTCCACCTCAGTTCTTCGATAAAATTCATTCTGATGGGATTTTGGACAAAAGTAAGAAAAAATATGCGAGGGTGGCCGGTTCGCCGCCCTCGCAAAGATCAAACATGCAGGGCTTTTACCTGTTTTGTTTTAACCAGAAAAGAAAAGCTACCGAAGGGATAATCAAGAGGCTGAGAAACACCGGGACAAACCAGATGGCAGGTCCATTGCCTGAATGGAGAGCAAGTTTTATGGAAGTAGCCGAAATATAAAAAAAGCCCCAAATAAGGACGATTTTCTGAAACCTGAGAAGCCTGATCCGGCCGTTAAACTGCAGCTGGGTATTCACCCTGTTTATAAACCTGGACGAACGGCGGACCAGGTTGAAACGCATGCCCATGGGCAGGAAAAAATAAAGGAAAAGTGAAATGCACGGCATGATCCAAACCTGGATACGGTCGCCCGAACCTTCGGTATTGCCATTTATATCAAAATGTACCGGTACTCTTGCTGGCAGTTTAGGATAATAGAAGGCAATAAATACCAACATTGCAACCAGTCCGACGATCGATAAAAATTCCATCAGCCAGTCCTGGGGAGTCATTTCCGGCCATGTATACTGACGGTCGTTGTTCAACTCATGGGTTTGATTTGATAAATTAAACCACTTCATTCCTAAGGTTTGATTATTGTTGCCTTCTTTTCCCTTCCCATAACCAGGGGTACGGTTTGTCCGCCCTGCTTCCAGGACCCCCTGATTGAATCCATTTGCCTGGCCAGTGTTCCCTGGTATTGAATCCCGAGGGAGGCTGCATCCAGCGAAAGTTTGTTGCCTGTAAACGTTGTTTTGTCGATTTTAAGGCCAAACGCATTCTGATCAGGGCTGTCGAAAGTTGAATTTAATTTGCCCTCTTTACGCTGGATGTGGATTACAACTTTAAGCCTGGCTTCCTTTACAACCAGGTACCCTGTCCAGTTACCGGTTATATTCTGAGCTTTCAATACAGTTGTTAACAGAAGCAGGGCAATTATAAGGTTAAGCTTTTTCATTTGTTATTGATTTTCCCCTTGCCTGAAGGATGCCGGCCGGCATCCTTCAGGGCTTTTTCAATGATCCACTCCAGCTGCCCGTTCACCGAACGGAATTCTTCGGCAGCCCATTTTTCGAGTGAATTATAAACATCGGGGCTTAAACGTAAAACAAATGTTTTCTTCTCAGACATCATTTATTGATAAAGGGTTCCTGTATTGACTACAGGGGTCGTATCCTTATCAGAGCAAAGGACAACCATCAGGTTGCTGACCATTGACGCCTTCTTGTCTTCATCCAGTTCGATGATCCCCTTTTTGCTCAATGCATTAAGAGCCAGTTCAACCATGCTTACAGCGCCTTCAACGATCTTTGTCCTTGCGGCTACCACTGCCGTAGCCTGCTGGCGGCGAAGCATGGCGCCGGCAATTTCTGATGAATATGCAAGGTATGAGATCCTGGCTTCCATGACATTGATGCCTGCCATTGCAAGCCTTTCGGCAAGTTCCCTCTCAAGGGCAAGGTGAACTTCTTCTCCTCCTGCCCTGAGGGTAATCTCCTTCTGTTCGTCATCAAAGTTGTCATAAGCATAATGACCGGCCAGTTTACGTGTGGCTGATTCGCTTTGTATATCCACAAAGCGGGAATAATCATCAACCTCAAATGCCGCCTTAAAAGTATCTGAAACTCTCCATACAAGGACGATTCCTATCATGATAGGATTCCCCAGTTTGTCATTTACTTTGATAGGCTCGCGGTTAAGGTTCCTGGCACGGAGGGTGATCTTTTTTCTAACGTAAAAAGGATTTACGAAGAAGAACCCGTTCTTTTTAACGGTCCCCTTGTACTCCCCGAACAATACAAGGACCATGGATTCATTCGGGTTTACCACGATCAGCCCCTTGGCTATCAGAACCACAGCCAGTAGCAATATAGCGGCAAGAATCATGGGTGTGAAATTATCATTTGCATTCGCCATCAGGTAAATGGCAACAGCAACCAGGATAATTATTACCAGAACACTGAGGTAGCCTGATAATAAAGATTTTTTTTCTTTTTCCATAATATCAAAATAATATTAAAATAATTCTGCAATAATACTAAAAACAAGGATACAAAGTCAAGCTTTTTTGAAAATATTTTTTCACACGCTGATGAGAATGCAGTCGGCCCGATTCATAAGCGGCTGATAATCATTAAGAAACATCAATAACATGAACCCTGGGAAGCCCTGGCCCCCCGATTTCACAGCAAGCTGTTGGGGATTTACCGGGAGAGATTAAAATATCCCGTGGAGTAAATAATTTCCGTTAAACCTGCAAAACGAACAGTTGGACAGTCAAGATTTTACCGAAAGGAAATAAATGAACTACAACTTGAACGTTATGCCTATATTGATGCTGGCCGTGCTGAACGGGTAGGTTTGACGGAGTTCCTGACGGGGCTTGCTCATATCGACAGTTCCGTTCACATTTTTCTCCATCACAAAATCTGCCTGCTTTTGCCAGGTTGTCATCTCCGAAAGCCTGTCTTCACCGTTAACAGAATATTTCACTATCTCACTATGGCTGGGTGACCAGGTTGAATGTGTAAACTGCAGTTCTGCAAAGAAGGAAAGAAGGCTGGAGACATTAAATTTGACGCCGCCTGCAGCAACATAACCAAGGGCAATGCCCCCGTAATATTGATTATTGATTACTGTACTCATGGGAGGATTAGTCGTGGCATTTTCTGAAGAATACTTTGAAATCATATAGGGCAGAACACCAATCAGCAGCCCGAAACGGGCATAAGGGTTGACTTTTTGCAAGCCGGCCGAGATTACGATGGCAGGGGTAATACTGAGCAGGCCGCCTCTGACTTTGGCAGTTGCCTCGGTGGCCCCGATGAGATGGACAACTGAATCACCCTTTGTTGACATTCCGAGGAATTCCGAAACCGAGAGTTCCACCGCTATATATTTGCAGAACCAATACCCGGCTGCAAGGGAGCCGTTAAATCCGTTCCCGAGGCCGACCGGTACCACGCTGATTTTACTGTCACCCCCATCACCCGAGTACTTATACAACATGTCAAAGGAGGCCGCTGTGCTGACCCCGCCGCCAAGACCCAGCTGTATGTAAAATTTTTGCTTGCTCTTTTTCTGGGGTTTTTGCACCTGTGGATCCTGGGCCATTGCCGACCATGCTATCAGCAAAATGGAAATTAACAACACTGTTTTTTTCATAACACCTGGTTTTGTTAAATTGGGTTAAGATGATATCGTTAACGCTAAGATATAAAGAATTGCTAAACATTTAACAATCCTATGAAATATTATTTATGGAATAATTTCAGGCAAACATATATTTAATCAGATTGGATCGTTTATATTTAGCTGATAATTAGATCCCATGAAAAACCTGATGGTGGCTTTATTTACTTTGTGTTTTTTCCCGCTGCAAGCCCAGGAAGTGAATGAGCTCAAAGCTGCGGATATCATAGCCCTGAATGCGCCTGATTCCTGCCAGGCCTCGGTGGGCGCACTCGGCAGGTATTTTTCATCGGTTTTTAAGAAACCGGCTTTCAGGGCAAGGGCGATTTTTACATGGACCGCCATGAACATCTCGTACGACATAGCCAATATGGGCAGCGTGAATGCAGCAACTCCATTTAACGAGCTGGTTGATAATACGATGCAAAACCGTAAAGCCATCTGCCAGGGATATGCTTCATTGTTCAAAGCCCTTTGCGATGCCTGTGGGATCAGTTCCTACATAGTACAAGGGTACACCCGGCAGAACGGACATATCAACGAGCTCAGCCATGCATGGATCATAGCGGTGATTGAATCTTCCTACTACGGGTTTGACCCCACCTGGGGAGCGGGATATATGAATAAAGGGAATTACCAGAGATATTATAACGACAGGTTTTTCATGATTAAGCCGGGGATATTGATCCAGGACCATATGCCTTTTGACCCCATTTGGGAATGCCTGAGCTCTCCCGTCAATAATCTTGATTTTAACAATGCGAAAACAGCCCCCGACAGCAATACGGTGGTATTTTCCTATGCCGACAGTATCAGGGTTTATAATACCCTGGCTCCAAAGGATCAGTGTATGGCATCATTACGCAGGCTTGAATCAGCCGGGGTCATAAACAAGCTCCTGATGGAATGGTCAAATTATCTCAGGGATTGCATTTCAAATGAGAGAATTAATGCAGATGCGGCTGTTAAGAACAAGTACGTCAGGCAGTTCAACGAAGCAGTTGCTGATTTTAATAATTGCATTTATGCTTTCAACCAGTATGCCGATTACTGGAACCGCCAGTTCAACCCTCCAAAACCCGAACCTGTTATCGTTGATATGCTCAACCAGTGCTATTCCTATCTTGATTCCTGCAAGGTCAGCCTTGCACAGGTAGTCGCGGGGGATCCCGGCATGAAACAAAGCACCGACCAGCTTCAGCTGGCAATAAATGAGACCCAGGATAACCTGAACAAGCAAAGGACTTTTCTCAAGATCTATTTCAACACCGATCCACAGTCGAGGCCCCTGCTGTTCAAGAATTACAGCGGGGCAGGATTTCCGAAGCTGAAATAATCAAGCATAAAGGAAGATAATGATCGCAGGGATAATGACACCTGTAAGTGCAAGGATTGCTCCCCTCCATTTTATCCCGTTTCTCCCTCTCAATATAAAGAGCCCGGTAACTGCCAGAAGTATCATTGAGACTGCATAGGCATCGGAGAACCAGGTAAACCAATGTTTGATGCTGTTGTAATGGAGGAGGTTGAATTCCCTGAGGATATACCTGGGGGTTTTCGTTTCCAGTTCGGCCTTCCCTGTGGTCAGGTCGATATACAAGCTACCGTTATCGATAAAAACCTGTATATAACCGGTTCCCGTGACAAAGCTTTTAAAATGTTTTTCTTCGTGAACCTGTTCAAGGGCTTTAAGGGCAAGAGTTTTGTCGGCAACGGCATTGGGCGGCAGGGCGATATTGAGTTGCTCGTATTTCCTGCTGTAATCGGGATGGGCAAAATCACCCGATTTGAAATGGTTAAGGATGATGCCCGACAGGGCATAAATGATGGTCATCCCGAAGAAAAAATATCCGAGATCACGGTGGATGGCGTTATTCCACCGTCTTAAAGTCTTCCTTTGCATATTACTTTACTACGGTATAGGAGATGGCTTCCACCGAATAGAAAGAGAGATGATCTTTCCCGCTTTTTTTCAGATCGTTGCGGAGGGAATTAATCTGGTCCAGTGTTTCCTGGTTCCCCTGGTCCTCATGGCCTTTTGCAGCGCTGTGTAAACCTGTATTGTGATCATCGGCAGGTTTTTTAGCCTCCGCTTCCCATTCATTGAGATACTTGGCATCAACCCGTTCTTCTTTCAGGATCCCGAGTACTTTAACCCGGCTGCCGATAAGGCTTTCATCAAATTTTGCAATATTGCCGCCTGTGGTTACCTCCACCGTGATGCTGTCGGTACCATCGGCCAGGAACATACGTTTCCCGCCATGTTTGCAGGTATGTAAAACAGTTCCTTCAATGCGTACCGGTTTCTCAACATATTTTGAAGCCGAATCGGTGAACGATTTTACCGCAAGGCTTGAAGTATCGGCTTTTTTCACTTCATTGGTTGTTGAGCCCTGCTTGCATGAGGCCATTAGGAAAATTGCGGGAATAAAAAGAAGGAAGAGTTTCCTGATCATTGTGGTATTGATTTTTTTGAAGCGCAAATCTCCTGATTATTTTGCAGAAATCAAAATCTTGCCGAACTTTGAATGCCGGTTCTGCCGAAAATGCAATCCGCATACAATAATAAACCATTCTCACATGATTCTAGTTACAGGGGGGACCGGGCTACTGGGGTCCCATTTGCTTTTTGACCTGGTAAGCTCAGGCAAATCCGTTCGCGCGATCAAACGTAAAACCAGTGATACCGGGATGGCAAAGAAAATATTTTCATATTATTCTGATAAGGCGGATGAGCTTTTCGGTAAGATCGAATGGGTGGATGCCGATATCATGGATTTCGTAGCCATGGATGATGTGCTGGAAGGCATTGACGAGGTATTCCATGCAGGTGCGGTTGTATCTTTTTACCCGAAGGATCACAAGGCCATGCTCAAAGTGAATATTGAAGGCACTGCCAACCTGGTCAACCTGTGTACCGAAAGGAAGATCAGGAAGTTCTGTTATGTAAGTTCTGTGGCTGTGCTTGGAAGAGCTGTGAACGACGGGGTTTCGGATGAAACCACGTACTGGCAGCCCTCGAAAAAGAATTCGGTTTACGGGCAGAGCAAATACGGGGCCGAACGCGAGATCTGGAGGGGGATGGAAGAAGGGCTGAACGCTTATATTATAAACCCTTCGGTCATTCTGGGGCCTGGTTTCTGGGGAGGGGGTAACTCGGGCTTATTCTCGCTGGTATGGAAAGGCCTGAAATATTATACCAGGGGCATCAATGGTTTTGTAGATGTAAGGGATGTGGCAAAGGCCATGATACTGCTCATGGACAGCGATATCTCGAAAGAAAGGTTCATCGTTTCGGCCGAAAATTGTTCCTACCAGAAGATCTTTGAATATATGGCGAAATACCTGGGAAAGCCGGCTCCTTCAATAAACGTGCCCAACGCCATGACCGGGATAGCATGGAGGGTTGAGGCTTTGCGGAGCTTTATCATGGGAACCCTGCCTGAAGTCACGAAGGAAATGGCCACCACCACCACCATGGTTTACACGTATTCAAACGAAAAGATCAGGAAGGCCCTGGGATTTGAATTCAGGCCGGTTGAGCAATCGATTAAGGATTTTTCGGAATTTTTCCTGAAAGACCATAAATGATGTACATTATTACTGCGGGATATTATTCTTGTAATGATAATACCTGCTGATGATGTCGTCGACAAACCCTTCCATGGTGTAATCTGAAGTAAAATCGCCCAGGGTGTCATTTTTTGCATAAGGATCTTTTTTTGAACGTCTGAGCAAATAATACTCCACATTGCCATCCCATCGGTTCGGATCTTTGCCGAATTTCTGCGCCTTTTCACGCGCGAGTAAAACACGCCCGATTCCGACATTATAAGCCGCAAGGATGAACTTTATCCGGTCTTTGGGGTTAGTGATCTCATCGGGAAGCTGTTCGTCAAGATGTTTGATATACCTGACCCCTGCAGCGAGCTGCTGAACGGGAGTGGAAACGCTGTCCATCCCCATTTTCACGGCAGTTGCGGGCATCAGCTGCATCAGTCCTGAAGCGCTTTTGGAAGAGACCTGTCCCAGGTGGAAATTTGATTCTTCATAAACAAGGGAGGCAAGCAGCCGCCAGTCCCAATGTATCTTCAGGCTGAGTTCCCTGAGTTCCTTGTCAAAGGGAGACAGCTGGTTGCCTCTGAGGGTAACGTAATCGCTTCGCATGTTGTTGACAATCTTCTGGTTAGCGAAGTACTCCAGGTAGGTTTTTTTATACTCTCCCGATTTCCTGGAGATGGCCAGCCATTCGTTGAGTTTCATCAGCAGGGTATCGGAATTATGATTCACGCACCAGGCATATGCATAAAGGGGAAACACCACCAGTGAAGCATCCAGGTTCTGGTAATACCGTTTGTAGACCATTGCCGTGTTTTCGGGGCAAAGCATGTAATTGATCTTTCCTTCGGCAACTTTCCTGATCAGTCCTTCCTGCGAAATATCGGGATCTTCAATCAGGCTCGGACGCTTTGCCGTCTGCTTGAGGAAGGAACGGTAATAGGGGCTCATGAACTCGTTGCGGCGGGCATGCACGGTATCCAGTTTTGTAATATCCTCCAGTGTTTTGATGAATTTTGGAGTATGGTCCCTGCGCTGCAGCAATATCAGCCGGGTTTCACCCATGATTTTTGTATAATGAACGAGCCGCCGGCCTTCGGAAGAAACAGGGAGGTTTAGGGCGATTACATCCGCCACATTATAATACAGGTAGTAATAGAGTTTTGAAATATCTTCCGAGGCTATGATTTTAAGCGGTACCCCAAGGTAGCCGGCAAATGATTCAAGCAGATCGAGCTGGAAGCCTACCGGCTCGCCCCGGTATAGAAAGTAGTTCAGGGTATTACGGTCGGTAAGGGCAAGAAGGTAACCTCTTTCACGGATACGTTTTATAGCATCCTGTTTTTCCTCAACCCTGTAATAAATTTTCCAGGTAATATAAAATGCAATACCCAGGAGGACCATTCCCATGAGGATGCTCCTGAACCTTCGAATGAATCTGCTAAATCGGGTCAATATATTGTTATGCTACTTTCCGGTATCTCCAGACAGCCAGGCTGGATATGAGGATTGCAAAAACGACCAGTGAATAAAAGTGCGGGCTGATATCGGCAAATGTAGATCCTTTCAGAAGTACCATCCTCATAATCTTGATAAAATACATCAGGGGGTTTAACCTGTCGACCTGCTGGGCCCAGGCGGGCATGCTTTCGATAGAGGTGAATAACCCGCTCATCAGTATAAAAACCACCATGAAAAAGAACGTCACCAGCATGGACTGTTGCTGAGTGTTGGTAACTGTCGACACCAGCAATCCTACCGACAAAATTACAAAAAGATAAACTCCGCCCGACAGGAAAATGAGCCAGAGGTTCCCAACCATCGGAATATCAAAGACAAGCTTGCCTATAGTCAGACCAAAAGCAAGTTCAAAAAGGGCAATGATCCAAAACGGCGCAAGCTTACCGGCGATAAACTGAATTTTCCGGATGGGGGTGACATTGATCTGTTCGATAGTTCCCATTTCCTTTTCGCACACTATGTTCATACCCGACAACAGCAAGCCGATTATGGTGACGAGCAGCACAAGAATACCCGGCACCATATAGGTTTTATAGTTCAGTTTAGGGTTGTACCAGTAGCTGTAGTCGGTTTGTATGTTTTTCAAACCCGACATCTGTGCCGGGCTTAACCAGTCCTGGAGCAACTCACGGTTGAAATCGATAAGGATGGAACTGCAATATGCGCTGCTTAGTCCAGCCACCGCCTGGTTGATGGCATTGATCACAAACTGGACCTTAGCCTGGTTCTCCTTCACCAGTTGCCGTTCAAACCCGTTGGGAATCCTGATGATGACATCCACCTTGCCTTTCTGCATATATTCCATGGCCTCATCATAGGAAAATGTGGTTTGCTCAACCTTATAAAAAGGAGAACCCTCGTATTTGCTGATGAGCTTACGGGAGGATGAGCTGAGGTCAAGGTCGACAACCGAGACCTTGATGCTTTTCATTTCGAAAGTTGCCGCATTGACAAGGATAAGAAGCTGAACTATAGGCACAACAAATATGATAGGAAGCATCCCCTTGTTCCTGAAGATCTGCAGGAATTCTTTCTGAATTATAAACAGCAATATTCTCATACCCGGTGTTTTCAGGCAAGCCTGATCTTGAATTTTTTTACGCTGAGAAAAATGAACAGCAGGGTGAACCCGGCCAGCATTCCGGTTTCAAATGCGATATAACGGAAGCTGTTACCCTGCAGCATGATGCTTTTAATGATTGTAATGAAGTATTTCGGTGGCATGATGTGGCAGAACCATTGAAGGATCAGGGGCATGTTTTCGACCGGGAAAATGAACCCGCTGAGCAGTATGGTTGGAAGCATCAGGGCAACCAGGGAGATCATCATTGCGATTTGCTGGCTGTCGGTTATGGTTGAAATCAGGATCCCCAAAGAGAGGGCCATGCAAATGAAAAGGAAGCTTTCGGCAAGGAGAAGTGCAACACTTCCCACAACTGGAACACCAAATACCGTATTCCCGAGTATGATAATTATACAGGCATCGGCAAAAGCAAGGAATACATATGGGAAGACTTTCCCGATAATGATCTGGACAGGTTTCAGGGGCGAAACCAGCAGAAGTTCCATGGTCCCGAGTTCCTTTTCCTTTGTTATGGAGAGTGAGGTCATCAGGGCCGAGATCAGCATCAGCAGCATGGCCATAAGTCCAGGGACCATCATATACACCCCTTTCATCTGTCCGTTATACTGCATCCTTACTTCGGGGATGATCTGCATGGGTATTTTTTCGGCATTCAGTGAAATAATGTAATTCGATAAAATCCCCTGGATATAGTTGACTAGGATGTTGGCGGTGTTTGGGTCCGAAGCATCTCCAATGATCTGAACTTTTGCATTGCCTGTCTTATCGAGGTTTTTCGCGAAATCGGGACCGAAGATCAGCACCAGTTTGACATTTCCCTCCCTGAAGACCTGTTCAATCTCCCCCGAGGACCTGAGGTTTTTCTCGAGTATGAAATAGCCTGATGAAATCACTTTCTGGCTTATCCTGCGGGTGACTTCATCTTTGGATTGGTCCAGGATGGCGATTTTCGCATCCTTGATCTCATTGGTGATCACAAATCCGAATAAGAGCAACTGAACGGCGGGCAGGCCGAAAAGGATCAGCAGGGTGCGGTAATCCCTGAAGATGTGATAGAATTCCTTGACGACAAAACCCAGGAAACGTTTCATTCGATTTCTTTTTTAACCGCCCATGTATAATAAAACCTGAATGCCGAGATCAGAAGGGGCAATGCCATTCCTATGTAAAATGTAAATAGATATTCCTTGTTGATTGCGTCAAAATGCCTGAGCATGATACCGGCAGTGATCATCCCCATCATCATGAAGTAAGACCTGAAGTTGAAAAATGAGAAAGCGCAGGGGTAGGGGATGCTAAGGCCCCGGATGCGTTTGATATGTTTGTGCGCTATTTTTGCAAACAGAACTATGTAAAACGGAATTCCTATGGCGATCCCGATCAGGATGTTCAGCCAGAGATGGGGCGAATGTTTCAGTTCATAATCCAGGCCCCTCCACATCAGTATACCCCCGGCAGTAGTCCAGGCAAGGCCTGCAATAAACAAGAGATTATGCCTGGAGACTGAGGGTTTAAGTTTCTGAGCTAAGGTCATATTATTCCACTTTTATTCTTGCGAGTTTTAAAAACACTTCATTCATAGATTGGGCCCCGTAAATGGATTTGAGTTTCTCGGGGGTGTCGAGGGCTGCGATTTTCCCGTCGACCATGATGGAAACCCTGTCGCAGTATTCAGCCTCATCCATGTAATGGGTCGTGACGAAAACCGTGATCCCTTCGCGGGATGCTTCAAAGATCATATCCCAGAACTGCCGCCGGGTTACAGGATCAACCCCGCCAGTGGGTTCATCGAGGAACACAATCTTGGGATTGTGGATGATGGCCACCGAAAAGGCCAGCTTTTGTTTCCAGCCAAGGGGTATATCGCGGATGAGCATGTCCCTGGCCTCTTTCATGTCGAGCTTTATCATGAGGTTCGAAGCTCTTTTTTCTATGACTTTCCTGCGGAGGCCGTAAATCCCGGCATAGAAACGGATGTTTTCGAACACGCTAAGGTCGTCGTACAAAGAGAATTTCTGGCTCATATAACCGATGTTCTTTTTGATTTTCTCCCTCTCCCTGTAAATATCGAAGCCGCCCACATTCAGGCTGCCCGACGTCGGATAGGACAGACCGCAGAGGATCTTAATGGCTGTTGTTTTACCTGCCCCGTTCGCACCGAGGAAGCCGAAGATCTCGCCTTTTTTCACCTCGAAATTCAGGTGGTCATTGGCGATGAAGGACCCGAATTTCTTCACCAGGTCCTTCACAACGATAATATTTTCCGCCTCCGGTTTATACATTTTTTACTATTGCCCAGTGCCTAGTTCCTAGCGACTATTTCATCATTAATTCCATAAAACAATCTTCAATATTCGCCCTGACAGGGCTGATCGTTAAGCCCGAATGGCCTTTCACCTGCAGGTAATTCTGAAGACCTTCACCGGAATCCTGACCAGGTTTGAATGAAACATGGGCAGCCTGGCCGAAAGCAAACACAGTATGCACATCGGGGAATTTTCGCAGGTCGTTGAGAAGGCTGAAAATGTCATCCGATTTTACTGAAAATAAGGAATTCGGGTACTTTTTCATGACTTCAGATGGAGTGCTTATCGTCATTATTTTTCCATCCTGGATCAGGGCAACCCGGTCGCAGAGGCTGGCTTCATCCATGTAAGGAGTGGCCACAACGATAGTTATATCACTATTTTTCAAGCGTTTCAACATTTCCCAGAATTCAAGCCGCGATACCGCATCCACCCCGGTTGTAGGTTCATCCAGGATCAAAACCGAAGGTTTATGAATCAGGGCACAGCATAATGCCAGCTTCTGCTTCATTCCCCCTGAAAGCTTGCCAGCCTTCCTCTTTTTAAACGGCTCTATCTGTACGTAAATATCCCTGATGAGGTCATAGTTTTCGGCAACAGTAGTCCCAAAGACCGTGGCATAGAAATTCAGGTTTTCCTCAACGCTGAGATCCGAATACAATGAAAACCGGCCGGGCATATAGCCTATGTCCTCCCTGATCTTCCGGTAGTCTTTAACCACATCCAGCCCGTTCACAGTCGCTATGCCCTGATCAGGGACAATGAGAGTGGTAAGAATACGGAAAAGCGTGGTTTTCCCGGCTCCGTCAGGACCAATAAAGCCGAACAGTTCGCCCTTGCCGACACTGAATGAAATATCATCCAGGGCTTTGACCCTGGTGAAATGTTTGGCGATATGTTCTACCTGGATAGAGGACATTTAGTGATTGTAAGAAGTTCGATTGAATATCGAATATAGAACATTGAGTGTTGAATTTTGAATACTTCGTTATTCCAGATTCGTTGATCAATATTCGACATTCATTTTACTGTATGAACGATTTGGTCCAGAAGGTATTCCTGCCCAGTAGCGAAACGCCCACATATCCCCTGATCTTAAGCCTGTTTGACGATTCAAACTGTATGTAGCATTTGTATGTTTTACCGTTTTTGGGGTCATAAATAGTGCCTCCCGACCATTCCTCTTTACCGTTGAATGTGAAATTTTTAAGGTTCACAAGCCCGATCAGGGGGGTGGATTTCAGGTTAACATCCGGATTTTCTTTATCGGTGCGGGGCTTCCCTGTGATGGAATCAAGGGGAGTCCTTAACCAGACCAGCTTGCCGAAATATTTATTACCCTCTTTGTAGATTGTGATCTTTCCGGTAGCTTCCTGGTTCAGCCAGGTGCCCACGATGTCATCGGCTTTATGGGTTTGGGCCGAGCCGGTAATTGCTGATGCCAGCAGCAAAATCATTACAATTGAAGCGGTGATGATGTTTCTCATAATTATGGTTTTGGGTTTGATGTATTCATAAATCGAATTTCTCCCGGCATGCCGATCTTCATGGATCCGTCATTTTTAACCCTGACTTTAACGGCATAAACCAGGTTTACTCTTTCATCCTTGGTTTGTATTGTTTTAGGAGTGAATTCGGCTGAAGGGGAAACCCATGAAACAAGTCCCAGTACATGGGTATTGGTGGTCTGGTCCTTATCAAATGCAACGTCAATGGATGAACCCAGTTTGACATAGGGGAGCTGCGATCCGCCAACATAAGCCCTTAGCGTTATCTCCGAAAGATCAGCGATCTTGTACAAGGGTTTCCCGTAGGTAGCCACCTCGTCTTTCTCGGCGTACTTGGTGAGAACTGTTCCCCTGATAGGATTAATGATCTTCGAACGGCTGATGGATTCGTCAAGCTGGGCGATCTGTTGAGTGATTGAAGCGACCTGGCTGGAAATGCCCCCGAACTGTATCTTTAAGGATTCCACCTGTTTATCAATAAGGTTAAGGCTGGCAATAATATCGTCCATCTGTTTCTGTGTGGCGGCCCCGTCTTTCATAAGCCGTTCCACCCTGTTTTTTTCAACCATCACATTCTCCCGGCTTTGTTCCTGGACCGCGATCTGGGAAGCGACATCATCTTTTCGTGAAGCGGTTGCATCCCTTGTTTCAATGGATTGTTTCCTCTTGAGGTAAAGGTCGGTAGTGTCGATATACCCTACCATTTTCCCGGAGTCAAGAACCTGTCCTTCTTCGACATCAAATTTCATAATCTGTCCTGTTGCAAGGGATGAGACCATCACTTCCGTGGCTTCGAAAGTCCCGTATGCATCCGGTTTGTTTTTGTCGCTGCTGCAGGATGAAAGGATTGCAATCCCTGCAAAAATTCCAAGAAGATATTGTTTCATTGGCTTTGGGATTTCATAATAAAATTACAATTTACCTATATTATATAAATAGCTGATTTTTGCTTTGATAAGCTGGATCTTATGGATCTCAAGGCCCATCCTGGCCTGGGTTTCATCGTTGACACGGAGGATAAAATCGCTGGAAGTGATCACCCCGTTGGTAAGCTGGGAAGAAGCTGTTTTGGTTATCCCTTCCCTGAGATCAATAAGCTCCTGGTCTTTCAGGATGAGATCGGAGAGCTTAGTGATGTCGGCTATGTTCTTCTGGGTAGTCACCCTTAGATTTTTATCAAAAGATTCCTGTTGGTTTTTGAGGATATCACCCTGGATGTCATACATCTTCTTCTCATTCCTGTTTGCATTCCAGTTCCACGGGTTCCACGTAATCTTTGCGCCGACCATCAGCATAGGGGCAATGTCGCTCGACAGGAAATTATACCCTGGCCTCCCAAGTCCAAATTGCCCGAATGCCCATAATTTAGGGTTCCATTTCGTGGTAACCATGTTTTTCATCAGGTTGGCCCGGTCCCTTTGAATGCCGTAGATCTCGTATTCAATTCGTTTATTCTCATAATTCAGTCCGGGAATCGCGATCATAGGTGTTTTAAACAACGAATTTTCATCCAGGGGCATTGAAATAAGTTCCGAAAGCATTCGGATGCTGGCCAGGCGGTCCATAGCTAATTCATAGGTGTTCTGCTCCAGCTTTATGATCTCGGCTTTGATGAGGTCGGCATTCATTTTAAGCAAGGCTCCGTTCTTTACAGCCGATTCCACCTCCTTCATCTTAGATTCCAACTGCTTCCTCGTCTCCTCAAATATTTTGATATTCTGCTGGTTGAGGAGAATGCTGAAATAAAATTGGTTTATTTGGTCTTTTAACAAATAAAGACTGGCATCTACACTTTTCTTGTCAACACTGAGATTGAATTTTTCAAGTTTCTTCTGGTAAGTGGTAACATTGCCGTCATAAATGTTTTCGTTAACATCCAGGGTAAGCTTGTACTGGTCTTTTGGGATTACCGGGCCAGAGAGCTGGGGAAGGCCTGCAGGAAGCGGGATCACGACTTCGGTAACTTCGTTTTGCCAGGTCGCACTTCCGTTGACGTTAAACTGCGGAAGATAGTACTTGTTCAGGTTTTTTGTCCGGAGATCGCTGGATTTGTCAAGTAAACCGGCCTGCCTTATTAATGGATATGTTTTCTGTACTTGCTGATAGCAGAATTCCAGGGTGATAGTGTCCTGGGCTGCAAGCTGGTTTATGCCGGTACCCCAAAGAAAAAGTGCCGATATGCAGGTAAGTTTAAATAAAGCTTTTATCCTTTTCATATCCTTTCAATGCATTAGCAATAAATGTAGGGACTATTTTTTTTCTCTGTTCCAGAAATATGCCCATTTTATCATCGGGAATTGCAAATATAGACTGGATAAGGGGTTTTGCCACCACCGGAAAAATCACAAGCCCGAGAATGTTAATGTAAAGATGAAGGGGGTCAATATCAAGGCCCATCTCATCTTTTAACTGTTTCTGTACCTGTTCCAGTAAAAGCCCCGGCGAAAGATTCTGTTTAAGGATGATCTCTCTCAGCTGATCGGGTTTGTCCTGAAGGGCATTAATTACAAATTGAATTATATAGGAATGCTTCGAGATGAAGTTGATATAGAAATTGACAAAGATTTCGATTTTGGTCATCAATGTCATTTCCGAGAGAAAGATCTCGTTCAGTTTTAAAGCGATCTGGCCGAAGGTTTCATTGAAAATTTTCTCAAAGAGAGACTCCTTGTTCCTGAAATAGTAGTGCAGCAAAGCTTTGTTGATGCCTGCCAGGTCGGCGATCTCCTGCATCCTTGCACCGTTAAAACCTTTCTGGTGAAACACCTGGCGGGCAGCATCAAGAATCTTAATTTCAGTACTTTGTAAATTATCCATTTAGTTTAACCATTAGGATTAAACATATAATTAAACCAAACGGTCAAAATTACAATATATTTCATAAGCTTCTGCAAATGCTTGAAAATATTTTAAAAAAAATGAAATCAATTTGTTCAATCCAGGGATGGAACCCAGGTAACGGAGTTTCCCTTGGATAAACAATGTCGAGAAGTAAGGTATTAAAAAGCAGGGCTTATTTTGGGATTTTGATCTTTTGTCCCGGTTTCAGGTAAGAGGCATTATTAATGTCGTTCAGCTTTTTGATCTGGGCTACAGTTACGTTGAACTGGTCGGCAAGATCCCAAAGGTTATCACCGGTTTGGATAGTATAATAAAAGTAATGTGTCCCGCCCGGGGATGTCTTTGACGGTTTTGAAGCCTGGGTTTTAGTTGAGGAGGCATTCGATGACGATTGTTTAAACGAACTACCCTGGATCTTTATCTTTTGACCCGCCACGACTTTGGAGGATGAGAGGTTGTTCCAGCTGATTAATTCATTTACAGTTACATTGTATTTGCCTGCTATAAGACCCAGGGATTCTCCCGATTTAACAACATGGATTTTAGGTGAACTCACTTCAGGCTCCGGTTCTGAAGCAGCAAGCTTTACGGTATCCTTATGCTCAACAACAGTTTTTGTTGAATCAGCTTTCGCTGTTATTTCCTGTTTGTGCAGGACTGAATCGGGGATTTTCGGAGCCGAACCGGGTACATAAACGAAGATCTTCTGCTTTGGTTTTACGGCGTTCTTTTTTATATTGTTGAGAGATTTTAATTCCGGGATGCTCATATGGAATTTTTTGGCAATGCTGGCCATTGTTTCACCTTTTTTCACAGTATACTGCTGTGTTTCACGGTAACTGGCATAGATTGCGGCAAGGCTTGCCTCCTCCGACATGGATTTCTTTGTCCTGAAAGCATAAAGGGCAGCTTCATTATTGATGAAATCGCCAATGTACTTTTTCCTGAGTCTTAATTTATAAGGGACTTCAGGAGTGGCCGGAATGACACCTTTTTTGTAGGCCGGGTTCAGAAATGAGATCTCGTCCCAGGGTATGTTCAGCATTTCAGAGAGCTGGTCAAAAGTAAGGGGATGCTTCACGGTAACCGTATCCACTTCGTAATACAATATTCCCGGATCAACAGGATAGATCTTATGCTCATTGGCATAGGCAAGTACATAGCTTGCCGCGATAAAAGCCGGCACATAAGACCTGGTTTCTTTTGGAAGGTAACGCTGAACGGCCCAGAAGTTTTTCATTCCGCCCGACCTTCTTATGGCTTTATTTACATTGCCTGCACCTGAATTATAGGCGGCCAGGGCCAGTGACCAGTTACCGTAAATGTCATAAAGGTCCTGCAAATGTTCACAGGCAGCAATGGTAGCTTTATAAGGATCATAACGGTCATCTACATAGGAGCTTACCTTAAGCCCGTAAACTTTACCTGTGCCATACATGAATTGCCAGAGGCCTTTTGCACCGGCTTTTGAATTAGCTATCGGGTTCAGGGCTGATTCTATTACAGCGAGATATTTTAACTCCAGGGGCATATTGAAACGGTCGAGCTGCTCTTCAAAAAGTGGGAAGTAAACTTCAGACAGACCGAGGATACGTGCAGTGAGTTTACGTTTCCTGACAGAATAAAGTTCGATAAACTTCCTGACCTCATTATTATAAACGTATTCAAAAGGGGAATTTTCATTCATTACAGCTATCCTTGCCGCGTAAACAGAATCGGAGAAATAAGGGATATCCGTTTCGGTGTAGTTGCTCCAGGCCGGATATTTCTGGGCATGGGGAGAGGCTCCGTCGGAAAAAACTTTAAGGTTGGCCAGGCTGTCGAGCATCGCCACAACAGCGTCATCTTCAACAATTTTTACTTTTTTTGCTGTGGTGTCGGAACGAAGGGTGTCTTGGGAAAAAAGGATTTGCGGGCTTATCAGCAATGATATCAGAAAGGAAAATATACAAACAAGCCTCATGCGATTCTTTTAAATAATTTATTATGAATGAATATTTTGCAAAGATATCCTTTTTCTAAAAATTCTCAACATGAATGGTCACTTCTGAATTAACCAGGCTGTGTTTAATATCGGCTTCAATGGTATCGCAAAGATCATGAGCCTCCCTTACTGTAAGGTTTTCATCAAGATTAAGATGAAAATCAACGTATCTGAAATTTCCTGCCCTGCGAGTGCGCAGGTCGTGATATTTAATGTTTTCTTTGCAATAACCGTCGATGATCTTTCGTATCATCATCATCTCTTCAGGTTCCAGGGATTCATCGAGAAGGGGTTTATAGGCCTTTATGAGCAATGAATATGATTCCTTAAGGATGAGCATGCTCACGAGTATGGCTACAATCGGGTCAAGGATATGGTAACCCGTAATCCATATAAGCCCTAATCCTGCTGCAACACCCAAAGAGGTGTATATATCAGCCTTAAGGTGAAGCGCATCGGCTTCGAGTGCTATGGAGCCCGTGGACTTTGCAATTTTATAAAGGTACCACGACACCCCTGAATTCACTGCAGCTGAAAAACACATCACTGCAAAACCCAGTCCAAGCGTTTCAAGCTCTGCAGGTTTTAGGAGTTTATGGACTGCTTCAAAGATGATCCACACTGCTGCCAAGAAAATCAGAAGCGCTTCGATCACCCCCGAGATGTTCTCGATTTTCCAATGCCCGTAAGGATGCCGTTCGTCGGCAGGCCTGTCGGAAATTCTTACCGAAACATAGGCTATGACGGCAGCCAGGAGATCCATAAAGGAATGGATGGCTTCGGAAATAATGGACACAGAACCGCTGATAATACCCGCTGTGAGTTTCAGTACAATAAGAAGGGTATTGGAAAAAACAGACAGGCTTGCAGCCTTTGTTTTCCGGCTCATCAATTAAGATTTTAAGCAAAGGTAATGATTCGGGCGGAAGGTTAAATTGTTAAATTTGTCATATTAATACACTCCTTATGAAACCCTTCAGCTTGTTGCTTGTTTGCCTCCTCCTCTTTTCAGGCATCTTGGCAGCCCAGGACACTGTTGTAAAAGCCCCTTACAGGTTGACCCATGAAATGTCGCCCGAAGAATTACTGCATAAAAGCGAGATCGGCAAAACCTTTGTTGAAACGAACCCTCCTGCAGGTCCGGTAAGGAATGTGGAGGAGTTCGGACGCATGCAGGGCGCTCTGGTAAGGTATCCGTTTGGCATACCAATCTCCCTTATCAAGGAAATGGCGGCGAATGTTACGCTTACAACCATTGTGGCAAACACTTCACAACAAACCACGGTGCTGAATTTATATGCAAGCAACGGGGTCGACACCAGCCATTGCAATTTTCTGATTGCGCCCACCGACTCTTACTGGACAAGGGATTATGGTCCATGGTTTGAATCCGACAGTTCAAACCATATCGGCATCATCGATTTCCCATATAACCGTCCGCGTCCCAACGATGACGAGATACCTAAACGGGTTGCCGAGATGCTTGGAATACAATGGTATGGGATGAACCTGATTTCTACAGGGGGCGATTACATGACCGACGGGATGGGTGTTGCTGCTTCCACTGAACTTATCTGGAACGAGAACCCCACTTTATCGCATGACCAGGTTGCCCTTAAAGTTCATGATTACCTGGGTATTGAAAATTTCCAGGTGGTACCCGACCCGAATATAAATACCACGATAGACCATATAGATTGCTGGGGCAAATTCCTTGCACCCGACAAGATCCTGATAAGGAAAGTGGACCCGTCCAATGCCTGTTACACTGCACTTGAGTCAGCTGCCTCATACTGGGCCACGCAAACCTGTTCGTATGGCTACAATTACAAGGTGTACAGGGTTATGACACCCAATGATGAGCCTTATTCAAATTCGGTGATCCTGAACAGCAAGGTCCTGATCCCGTTTATGAATTCAAACTGGGATGACAGTGCCAAAGCTGCCTATGAAGCGGCTATGCCGGGGTACACCGTAACGGGTTTCCTGGCCCAGTCCTCGACCCCATGGCTGTCGACCGATGCCCTGCACTGCCGGGTAATGGGGATAGCAGATATCGGGCTGCTGTATATCAAACACATACCATTATCGGGGACCCAGCCCTGCGATATGAATTATGTTATAAATGCCGATCTTATCGTATGCAGTGGTTCTGTGGTGAAACCGGATTCGGTGCTGATCTGGTACAGGGTCAATAACGGATCCTACCAGGCAGTCCATATGTCAAACACTTCAGCTAACCATTACAAAGGTATTATTCCCAGGCAGCCGGCAGGCAGCACTGTTAACTATTACCTGTTCGCCGCCGACCAGTCTGACCGAAGGGAAACTGCCCCTTTCATTGGGGCTGCCGATCCTTTTACATTCATGACTGATTATACAAATATTGTACCTGTGCCCGATACTTTGTGGTTTATCACCCCTACCGATGCACTGGGGGGGAAAGTGACGCATTTGCATAATTACATGGTATCTGCTGTTGAGCTTCAGGATGTTCAGATGTACAGCGGAGGCTGGCCGATGTGGTATGTTGATTCTATAACTACACATACCTTCCCATATGATGTAAACCCTGGAGATTCAGTATATATCAGGGTAAGGATGGATTTACCAACAGATCGCTACACCGGTACATTCATCATTGACACATTGAATTATACTACTTCATTGGGGCCTAGACTTGTAATACTGATGATCAATCCCCAGTTACTCGGAGGGATCGGTGAGCCAGGAAAAGCTGGTTTGCTGGGAAATAATTTCCCTAACCCATTCCCGGCAGCAACTTCGATACCATTCAGGCTTCCCCTGCAGGAAAATACCGAGCTTGGCATTTATGACCTTGACGGGAAACTGGTCAGGCTTATCTTTTCGGGACCTTTAGGCGAAGGGGACCATGTATTTACATGGGACGGAACGGCTAATACGGGGAATAAGGTTGCCCCGGGGATTTACCTGTACAGGCTTACAACCGATAAAGAAGTTGCAGTTAAACGGATGATTCTTATTCGCTGATCCTTTTTTCGGGCCTCATCTGTGGGAAGAAAAGCACATCCTGTATGGATGTCTGGTTTGTCATGATCATGGCAAGACGGTCAATCCCAATACCCAGTCCCGAAGTCGGCGGCATGGCAAATTCCAGGGAGCGAAGGAAGTCCTCATCCAGCACCATGGATTCATCATCACCGCGTTTACCAAGTTCCAGCTGGGACTCGAACCTTTCCCTCTGGTCGATGGGATCGTTGAGTTCCGAGAAGGCATTGCAAAGTTCCTTGCCGTTGCATATAGCCTCAAACCTTTCAACAAGCCCGGGTTTGCTGCGGTGTTTCTTTGCCAGGGGTGACATTTCAACAGGGTAATCGGTGATAAAAGTTGGCTGAACAAGGTTCGGCTCGCATTTCTCGCCAAAGATCTGGTCGATGATCTTCCCCTTGGCCATAGTTTTATCAATAGGGACATCAAGCTGTTTGGCAATGGCAACCAGCTCATCCTCCGACCTCCCATCAATCTCAATGCCGGTATAATGTTTTATCACTTCAAACATGGTGAAGCGTTTCCAGGGGCGTTTGAAGTCGATGAGTTTATCGCCGACCTGCACCTCGGTCTTTCCGTGAAGATCAAGGGCTATCTTCTCGACCATTTCTTCAACGAGTTCCATCATCCATTCATAATCCTTATAAGCCACGTAAAGCTCCATCTGGGTGAACTCGGGATTGTGAAAACGATCCATCCCCTCGTTGCGGAAATCCTTTGAGAATTCATAAACCCCGTCAAACCCGCCAACGATAAGCCGTTTGAGGTAGAGCTCGTTGGCAATACGCAGGTAAAGGGTCATGTCGAGTGAATTGTGATGGGTCTTGAACGGCCTGGCCGCAGCTCCACCGTAAAGAGGCTGCAAAACAGGGGTTTCAACTTCAAGGTAGGATTTGCTGTCGAGGAACTGCCGCATGGAATTCACAAGCCGGGTCCGTTTGATGAAGACCTCCCTCACCTGGGGATTCACTATCATGTCAACATAGCGCTGGCGGTACCTCTGTTCGGGATCGGTAAAGGCATCAAAAACTTCCCCGTCTTTTTCCTTTACAATGGGCAGCACCCTGAGCGATTTGGAAAGCAGTTTAAGGCTGCTCACATGGATGGATATCTCGCCCATCTGGGTTATAAAAACATAGCCAGTGACACCAATGATATCGCCTATATCGAGAAGGCGCTTAAAAACCGTATTGTACATGGTTTTATCCTCGCCTGTACAGATCTCGTCGCGCTTTATGTAAAGCTGGATGCGCCCGGCAGAATCCTGTAATTCGGCAAATGATGCGGCTCCCATGATCCTGCGGGTCATGATGCGGCCTGCAATGCTTATATTCCGGTAAAGTGAATTATCGGCAGGATAATTCTGTTTTATTTCAACTGAAGTTACGTTTACCGGGAATGTTTCGGGAGGATATGGATTGATACCGAGCCTTACAAGTTCATGTAATGAATCACGCCGGATTTGTTCCTGCTCGGAAAGGGAAATTTGCATATGCTTGATTTTTCGGCAAAGATACTGATTTACGACAAACGGGCTTCGGTTCGGCCGCTTACCTTTACTGCCTGAATGCGGAAACATTGTTTATGCCAGTACCGAATGCAGTATGTGATGGGAGTTCATCGGTTTAAAGCCCGGAAGATGTATCTGGTAGTATAAGAGCAGGGAATCGAGGAGAGATCTTCGCACTGCAGGTTTGAAATGCAGAGACGACTGGTTTTCAATAGGGGTTGTGATGAGGGAATGGAAAAATTTGCCGTGATCCGGAATCACATAAGCATCTTTTTCAGGGACAACTGCCTGGAACTGGCTTTCATTAAGATTAAAAACCGGTTTATTCTCAGAGTATTCCGGCTGGGGATGTATGCCCAGGAAATGAGTCAGTTCGGCTGTAAAAACGAGAGGGAAGCAGTTCAGGCTGTTTTCGCTGCAGTCGAGCAAAAGACAGGACTTCCAAAGGTAATCGAATAATTCCCGGTTTGCTTCCTCTTCCCTGATTGATTTATAAAGGAGTTCATTGATAAAAAGGGCGATAGAGATTTTACGGATATCGAACGGTATGCTTATGTAAGGCTGAAACAGCCTGACTTCCTTTGATGTATGCAGGCTGGTTTTTTCTTTCAGGTTGGCTACTACCTCCAGGAGGGTAAGCGGCTGGAAAAGTCCTGCTTTTGTTTTTGACTTCGGATTGCGGATCCCTTTGAAAAGGTATGACTGCAATCCGCGGGCCTCGGTATAAATGCGGACGATGATACTGGTTTCGGAGTATTTTAAGGAATGAAGTACGATGCCTTTTGTGGTTACAAGCATCAGTTGATCACCAGGATCTTTGTTACAACTTTATCACTGCCGGTCTCATTGGAGGCAAAAACCAGGTAAACCCCGGTATGTACTTTATGCCCATCCATGGTGGTTCCGTCCCAAACAGCTTGTCCGCCTTCGGCTTTGCCTGTAAAGACCAGCCTCCCGCTAATGTCGGTGATACGGATCTGGGCATTGGCAAGCAGGCCTTTAACTGCAATATATCCCTGGTATCCTTCACGAACAGGGTTGGGATAGGCATATACATTCCCAAAGGCATCAGTGCCATCGGTGGCTGTTCCTTTATAAGAGATCACTCCTTTATCGGTTCCGAAATATATTTCGCCGGTAACCTGGTTGATCGCAATGGAACTTACCCTGTCGGACAGCAGGGGGCTGTTTTCGGCAGTAAAATGAAGCACCTGTTTTGTACCGTCGGCCGAGAAAAGATAAGCTCCTCCGCGGTCGGTCCCCATCCATTTACGGTTGGCGCCGTCAACGGCTATGGCATTTACCTGCTCACCTTCCAGGAGATACTGTACATATAGTCCCTGCTGCACAAGGGGCCACTGGCAATCGGAGGGATTAGCCGAGAAGAGATCGTCGGGGCTGTAAAACACCCCAACCCCGTTTTCGGTTCCAACCCAGACCTCACCGTTTTTATCTTCAGCCATGGAGAAGGCTATGCTGCCCGGAAGATTACCGTCCCCAACAGTGTTTCCCAGCTTCCTTGCATTATCGTCGCTGGGGTTATCAGGAGTGCCGTTATCGGTAAATACCAGGATGGCATTTGAATTCAGGGTCCCGTAACGCATCTGCATCCACACCTGGTCGTAACGGGTGACTATGAGCTGCCCAAGATCGGATTCGTTGTTGATGGTAATGTTATAACCCGTCCACTGATTACCTCTTTTAAGGGAAAGACATGAATCTGTATGAGTACATACAACCCAAAGGTTGCCATGGGTATCAAAGGCTGAGCCACCTACACGGATAAGGCCGGTATCTCCCACTGAATGGTGGTGTAGCTTACTGTTTTTTTCTGTATATCTATTAGTCAATGCACCGTCGTAAAATTCAAGAAGGCCATATCCCCAAGTAGCAGCATAAATCCTTTTCGGGTCCGAAGGGTCGGCAGTTACCGAAACTATATTATTGTAATTATCCAAAGCAGGGACATTGGCCCCTGAAATGTTCTGCCATTTTGAATCGTCAAAATGATAAATCTGCGCAGGATTGAAAACCGGGTTGTACGAAGCGTCATAACCTCCGGGGGAGATGTAAAGATCATTGCCCAGGGTGCTCATGCTGAAAACGTTGGCAGTAAGCGGGCCGCTGAGATTATAGGTTGTAACCTGGTCTGAATTCATAGGATTGCTCACAAGACCCGAATATGAATCGGCAATCCAGATCGTTTGGTTCCTGTCGCAGATGGCATCCTGGGGGAAAGCCCCGGCACCGGGATAACCGTTTATTGTCTTCAGTTTGGTAAAGGAAGGATCAAAAATAACGATAGAATTTTTATAAGTCACCACAAGAACATTATACATGCTGTTCAGGTTTATACCTACATAGGATTCCCCGTTGATCCATGCCGACCATTGCCTGTTGTATGTATACAAAGTATCCTGGCCGTTTGTCCTTTGTTTATTAACCACCACTTTGCCCGAAAAATTTGTTATTGTATTGTATTCCAGGGTGGTATCCATGCGTGAATCTTTTTTCCATACAGCATAATTAGCCAGGTTCGGATCTTTATACCAGGCTTTGTATAAGCCTTTTTCAGTGGCCGCCCAAAGGGTATCGTTATCATCCTTGACCATGCTCAGAACATTAACCTGGGTGCCTCCGTTGCCGATGTAATAGGTTTCTTTTATCTCCTGTTTTACGAGGTCAAGGACTACGATCCCGAAACCGCATTGCAGGTATGCCATGTTTTCAAGGCAGTAAATACTGTTAATGGTTTTATTCCCCAGTATGGTTTTCCTGTAAATGTCGGATATGTTGATGATAACATTATTCTGGATAAGGTCTATGTTCGCGTCGGAGTATCCGATGATAAGGGTTTTTGTGGAGGTATTATAAGCCAGGCAACTGATCCCGATATCGGAAAGCCCCTGTATTTTAGTGATCCTGGTTACGCTGTTGTCGTCTTTATCAAAATAAAAAATTGCATAGGGTGTGGAAGTATAGATCCGGTTTCCGGCTTCAGCTACAGAGTTGCAGTAATAGTAAGGAAGTTCGTCTCTCCATTGTCCGATAGGGATAGAAGAGCTCTGGGCCGAAAGGGATGCAGGATACAGGATGCAGGTCAGAAAAAAAAGTCTGAATATTTTCATACGACAGGGATATGGATCGATACATTAAACCGTGGTTTAAAAGTAACTGATTTTTTCAGGATTTATTGCAGGAATCAGGGGAAATCAGAGGATCATTCCTGCGGCAACTGTTTCATTGGTAGCTTCGTCGATCAGGATGAGGCTTCCGGTTTGCCTGTTGGTGGTATAGGGGTCAAAGAACAGGGGTTTGGTTGTACGCACGTGGATCCTTCCTATTTCATTCATAGCCAGGCTTGTGCGTTCATGTATCTGTTCAAGAGTATTAATGTTCAGAACAAAATCAATATGGGAGATAAGGCAGCGTACATCCCTGGTATTATGTTTAAGGGCATATTTGCCGTTGATCCGGAGAGGTCTCTGGTTCATCCAGCAAATCATGCAGTCAAATTCAGATGCGGATTTTGGCAGTGAAGCCGTACCGGCTATCAGATCACCCCGGCTGATATCAATATCATCTTCGAGCAGAAGGGTCACGCTCATGGGAGGGAAAGCCTCATCAACCGGGCCATTGAAGGTGTCGATCATGCGGATCCTGGATTTCATCCCGGCCGGGAGAACCATTACTTCATCTCCGGGATGGAAGATGCCCCCGGCAATCCTTCCTGCATAGCCCCTGTAATCATGGTACTTATCCGATTCGGGACGTATCACGTACTGCACCGGGAAGCGCTGGTTGACCATGTCGTGGTCCTTGTCAATGGGAATGGTTTCAAGGGTTTCAAGCAGGGTGGTATCCTTGTACCAATCCATATTCAGGGAGGGTTTCACCACGTTATCCCCCTTGAGGGCGCTTATGGGGATGAATCTCAGGTCTTCGCCGGGAAGGACTTTCGCAACAAATGCATTAAAGTCGGCTTTGATCTTTTCAAAAACGTCCTGCCGGTATTCGAGAAGGTCCATTTTATTGATGCAGACGACAATGTGCGGGATGCCGAGAAGGTAAGCAATATAAGCGTGGCGATAGGTTTGTTCGATCACCCCGTTGCGGGCATCGATGAGTATGATGGCGGCATTGGCCGTAGAAGCCCCTGTAACCATATTCCTTGTATACTGAATATGCCCGGGGGTATCGGCAATGATGAATTTGCGGTTTGGAGTGGCAAAATACCGGTAGGCGACGTCTATGGTAATCCCCTGTTCTCGTTCGGCCCTGAGGCCGTCGGTAAAAAGGGCCAGGTTAAGGTGTTCGCTCCCTTTCTGGACACTGGCAAGTTTTACAGCATCAAGCTGGTCCTCGAAGATCGATTTGCTGTCGTACAGCAACCTTCCGATCAGGGTGCTTTTCCCGTCGTCAACACTACCGGCGGTGGTAAACCGTAGCAGCTGCATGCCAAGATAGCCCTTGCTTGAGAATTTGGTATCGGAAGTCGCTGTCATCTTATTCTCTTATTTGTACATGGTACATTGTACATTAAAAATACCCTTCTTTTTTCCTGTCTTCCATTGCCGCATCGGAGCGCTTGTCGTCGTAACGTCCACCCCGCTCGGTCACCCTTGTCGCCGCTATTTCCTGTATGATATCGGCGAGGTTATCCGCAGTCGATAACACTAATCCTGTACAGGAGATATCGCCGACGGTACGGCAGCGGACATGCAGTTTTTCGGCTTTTTCCGTTGGTTTCATGGCCATGAAGGGTGCTTTGGCGAGCCAGATCCCGTCGCGGAAGAAGACTTCCCTCTCATGGGTGAAATACAGGCTGGGGAGTTCGATATTTTCCTGCAGTATGTACTGCCATACATCCATTTCGGTCCAGTTGCTTATGGGGAAAACACGGAAATGCTCGCCCATTCTCTTTTTCCCGTTGAAGATGTTCCAAAGTTCGGGCCTCTGGTTTTTGGGGTCCCACTGTCCGAATTCATCCCTGTGTGAGAAAAACCTTTCCTTGGCCCGGGCTTTCTCCTCGTCCCTACGCCCGCCTCCGATGGCGGCGTCAAATTTGAATTTCTCGATAGTGTCGAGAAGGGTCACCGTTTGAAGAACATTGCGGCTGGCGTTGATGCCTTTTTCTTCAACAACCCTTCCTGTGTCAATGGATTCCTGAACCGATCCTACGACCAGCCGTGCATTGAACTTTTTCACCAGCTCATCGCGGAAAGTAATGGCTTCCTCGAAATTATGGCCGGTATCAATATGTACAAGGGGAAACGGGATGGAAGCAGGGTGGAATGCTTTCCTTGAAAGGTGGACCAAAACGATGGAATCCTTTCCGCCCGAAAAAAGCAGGGCGGGCCGTTCAAACTGTGCGGCTACTTCACGAAGGATATAAATGGCTTCCGACTCAAGCTCCTGGAGATGCGTAAAATTGTAATCCTTCATTCTGTTCCTTCAGGCTTATGCTTTGCCGAAAATTTTCTGCAGAGTTGATTTTTTCTTCTTAGAGCTTTCCTTGTCGTCAGAATAGTAGCCGTAACCATAACCATAGCCGTAGCCGTAACCATAACCGTAGCCGTAACCGTAACCATAGCCGTAACCGTAACCATAGCCGTAGCCATAACCATACGAGCTCCGGGTAAGTTTAACGTCATTGACAAGGATAGCCAGGCCGGGGATGTTCCGTTTTTCCATGTCCTTGATAATGCTGGCAAAAATCTTTTTATTGGTATAGTTCTGCCTTACAAGGAAAAGGTTGGCATCGGCATGTTTCATCAGAAGGAAGGCATCCGTTACCAGGCCTACCGGAGGAGTGTCGATGATGATGTAGTCGTAAATTTCCTTAAGCCTGGTGAACATCTCGGTACATTTGTCCGAAGCGATCAGTTCGGCGGGATTCGGCGGCACCGGGCCTGCCATGATGATATCCAGGTTTTCAATTCCCGAGAACTGTATGATGTCCTCTATCTTGCTTTTATTGATGAGGTAGGAAGAGATGCCCTCGGCATTGGTAAGGCCGAAATCCTGGTAGATCTTGGGTTTGCGGAGGTCAAAGCCCATAAGAAGGGTCTTTTTGCCGTACATGGCATAGATTGAAGCCAGGTTTATCGATGTGAATGTTTTTCCGGCGCTCACCATATCGGCTGTGACCAGGATGGCGAACCTTTCTTTGCCTTGAAGGAGGTACTGGAGGTTTGTACGCACCGATCTGAAGGACTCGGCGATGGTTGATTTAGGGGAATCGATAACAACCACTTCGCTTTTTTTATCGGAATGAATGACATGCCCGACAATGGGCAGTTTCGTGATCCTTTCGATATCTTCCCTCTCCATGATCTTGTCGTTGAAATAATCCTTCCCTAGAATGTAGATTATAGGAAGGATGATCCCGAGGATGAGGGCGATGATGAAATTCAGGCTTTTCTTGGGGAAGACAGGGCTTGTTCCTCCCATGGCTGCATCCACAACTTCATTGTCGGAAAGGTTGGATGCCTGGGTGATCTGGGCTTCCGAACGTTTTTGCATCAGGAAGGTATAGATGGCATCGGTAAGTTTGAACCTGCGTTCAATGCCGAAAAGAACACGCTGTGTTTCGGGCAGGGTGTTGATCTTTGAAGTGTACAGCGACACCCGGTCGTTGATCTCCTTAAGGGCGATGTTGTTCGTATTGATTGCGCTTTTTATATTCTCAACCAGGGCGTTTTTAATTGTGGCGATCTGCTGGTCGATGGAGAGCAGTGAGGGGTTTTTGCCTTTGGAGTACTGTGATATCTCGGTACGCTTCGTGTAGAGGTCGGTAAGCTTCATCGTAAGGTCGTTGAGCATAGGGTTCTCAACACCCATGGAAGCCGGAACCACCAACTCATCCAGTTTCTGGTTTCTCTCCAGGTATTGTGCAAGATTGGTCAGATATTTCGACTGAACCATTAACACTGCTTTTTCATCCTGCAGGTCCATCATCTTTTCAAAAACCTGTTTTGTTACATCATCCAGGTTCATGATCTCCTTGTTGGTACGGAAGACCTCAAGGGCTTTTTCGGTTGAATGAAGGGTATCGCTGATATCCTGGAGCTCGCTGTCAATGAATTTGATAGTGCGGCCTGCTACCAGATTTTTACGTTCCAGGTCCTTGGCCAGGTATTCCCTTGAGAGTGCATTTAAAAAGTCCACCAGCTTGTTCACATTCCCGCCCTTGAGCTTCAGTTCAACGATGGAGGCTTCCTTGTTGATGGGCTCAATGCTGAAGCCTTTAAACTGGGTCACCAGGGATTCATAATCGTTGATTTCGAAAAAGAAGGAACGGCTGAAGTCTTTCTGGACGTTGAACATCGGGGTAAGGAGCACCCTGAACCGGAAATTATCACCCTGCACCCATCTTCCAAATTCATAGGTTTCATCAACTGCTACGCGTTCTTTGCGCCCGGCGATCTTTTCACTTTTTGAGAAATTGTAAAATTTAATGTCTTCTTCCTTGGCTTCAAGCCGGTATTTATCCTTTGAACTTATCGAAACATTGAACCGCATATTGACAGGCTGGGGATACAGGGTGTCAAATTCGACGGTAAAGGGCGTTTCCCTGTAAAGCTCCTTGCTGATGAAATTCTCCTCGCTGTAGTAGGAAATCTCGAATCCTATTTTTCGGATGGTACGGTAAGTGAGGGTATAGGAAGATAAAACCCCGATCTCGTTCTGCAGGTTCTGCATATTATTGAGACCGCCCAGCCCCATGATACTCTGGGCGCTGAGTTTATTCTCTGATTTGTCCTTTATGAGGATGGAAGTCTTGACTTCATAAACAGGACTGGTATATTTATTGAATATAAATGCAATGATCAAAGCAATGAATACTGTGATCGCAAAGAAATACCAGTAACGGTAAAATTTAAAAAGCAGAACTTTATAGTCGACCGACTGTTGTTGCTGCTGTAATTCCTGGAGATTATCGTTCACAAAAAAGGGATTTAAGAATTACAAAGTCTTAGCATAAGTCACTAATAAAAGGCCTGCCGAAATACCAGCAAGCACAATAGCCCAGGGGAAGGTGGACCCGAAACCCCAACGTTTGTATGACAGGGGCTGGATATAAATAATATCATTAGGCTGGAGATAGTACTGGTCAGATTTCAAAAAATTATCTGAAGTAATATCCAGTTTATATATCCTTGACCCTTGAGGTTCCAAACGTATTAAAACAGCCTTTTTTCTGTTTCCGAAATCTGTAAGGTCGTTGGCCAGTGAAATTGCCTCGAAGAAATTGATCTTGTCCTGGTAAATTGTAAATTCTCCCGGGTGGTTCACTTCACCCAGTATAGTTATTTTAAAATTGACCATTTTCACAACCACCACGGTCTCCTTCAGGTATTCATCCACCAGTTTCTGAAGTACGTCTTTAACCTGCAAAGCGGTAAGGTCTTTGATCATCACCTTCCCAACAATAGGAAAATCAATATACCCATCGGGACTTACCGAATAAGAGTTCAGATAAATACTGGCATCGTTGGCATAGTCATTATAACCATTGGAAGCACTTGTTTGCTTGTTAAAAAAAAGATTACTCTTTTCATCAAGTGTGAACAGCTTGATGTACAAATTATCCCTTGGCTGTATTTTATAATCAGGAGGATGTTTATGCGCGTAAACGCTTGCTGTGTCCTTTTCCTGTTGTTTCTGCAGGTAAAGGATTTTTTTCTGGGGAACACAGGAGGAAAATACTATAGTAATCACAAGGAGCAGGAAAGCTACTTTGTTAAGCAGTTTTAAGGGTTGCTTCATAGGTGCCGGGAATTGAGCGTGCAAAATTAAGGAATTTCAGGCAAAACTAATAAAATGCAGGAAACATCCTAAAATTTTCATGACAAAATAAGACATAGGATGCGGGATGCAGGATTTCAGATGGTTGATAATCAACGCGTAAAGAGATTATACGGCCTCCCCTATCAAAGTGGCCGAAGTGACCCTTTTTACCTGCACATTGACATATTCGCCCGGTTTTTGGGCTGTTTTCAGAAATACAACTACCTTGTTTTGTGAGTTCCTGCCAAAGTATTGTTTATCGGAACGTTTGGATTCTCCTTCAATGAGAACTTCGAAAATTTCCCCCAGGTCCCTGTGGTTGCTGGCCGAAGAAAGCTCATGCTGCAACTCGATGATCTCCCTTAGCCTTCTTTCCTTTACCCCGGCAGGCACATTGTCTTTGTAATGGTCCGCTGCAAGGGTTTGGGGCCTTTCGGAGTATTTGAATGTAAATGCAGAATCGAACCCTGCTTCCTGCATCAGTTCAAGGGTTTGCTTATGATCCGATTCTGTTTCATCGCAGAACCCCGTAATGATATCCGTTGAGATTGTGCATCCGGGGATCAGGCTGCGGATAGCCCTGATCTTTTCAAGGTATTCCTCTCGGCTGTATTTCCGGTTCATTTTATCCAGAACAGCATTGCTGCCGCTTTGAACAGGCAGGTGTATAGCTTTACAGATGTTGGGATATGATGCAATGGTTTTGATCAGTTCAGAGCCTAAATCTTTCGGGTGTGATGTGGCAAAGCGGACCCTAAGCTGTGAATCGAGACCCGCGATCTGTTCAAGAAGCCCGGGAAAGTTCATGGTTTCAGCTCCTTCATTCCAGCAATAGGAGTTCACATTTTGCCCAAGCAGCGTTACTTCCCTGAACCCCTGTAGAAATATGTCTTTCGCTTCGCGGATTACGGATTTCGGATCCCGGCTGCGCTCCTGTCCGCGGGCATAAGGAACCACGCAATAAGAACAGAAATTCTCACATCCCCGCATGATGGAAATGAAAGCCGATACCCCGTTGGAATCAAGTCTTATCGGGTTGATATCCGCGTAAGTCTCATCCGCCGAAAGAATAATATCAATAGCTTTCTGCCCTGAATCAACTTTGCCGAGCAGCTCTGGCAGATGCCGGTATGAATCAGGGCCGGCAATCAGGTCGAGAAGCTGTTCCACCTCCATCAGGGCTGTTTTGGTACGTTCGGCCATGCATCCTAAAAGGCCGATGGTAAGGCCGGGATTTTTCTTTTTCAGGGAACGAAAGTAATGCAGACGTTTCCTAACCCTGTCTTCGGCATGTTCTCTTATGGAACATGTATTCAGCAATACAATATCAGCAGTAAGAAGATCATCGGAAGCCTCAAACCCCTCATTTGAAAGTATGGAGGCAACGATCTCACTGTCAGAGAAATTCATTTGGCAGCCGTAGGTTTCTATAAAGAATTTTCGATTTTTATTTTCAATCATATATCACCTTTTCCGTATTGGCGGATTAAGGATTAAAATGGGCACAAAGGTACGTATTATGTTAATTGTAGTACTTTTGTACCCGGATTTGGAAAATGAAATCCGATACTTCTATGACGAAAAACTTAGTGATTGTTGAGTCTCCCGCGAAAGCAAAGACCATTGGAGGATTCCTTGGGAGCGATTTTACAGTGAGATCATGCATGGGGCATGTTGCGGATCTGTCAAAAAAGGATCTGGGGGTTGATGTGGATCATGGTTTTGAACCGAAATACATTGTTTCTCCTGATAAAAAGAAGATAGTAGGGGAGCTCAAAAAACTTGCCCAGGATAGCGATATGATCTGGCTTGCGTCTGACGAGGACCGCGAGGGTGAGGCCATTGCATGGCATCTCATGGAGACCTTGGGACTGAAAAAGGAAAAGACGCAACGCATTGCTTTTCATGAAATTACAAAATCGGCTATACTGGAAGCCATTGAAAAGCCCAGGGATCTTGATATGAACCTGGTAGATGCCCAGCAGGCGCGCAGGGTACTTGACAGGCTGGTGGGGTTTGAACTTTCTCCCCTTCTCTGGAAAAAGATAAAACCTTCCTTATCTGCAGGCAGGGTTCAGTCGGTGGCTGTAAGGCTTATCGTTGAACGCGAAGAGGAGATCAGGAATTTCAGTTCTGTTTCATCTTACCGTATCACGGGGGATTTCATAGTCCAGGAAGGAAAGAAACTTAAATCGGTCAATGCGGAACTCAACAAAAGATTCCAGTCGAAAGAGGAAGCACTGGACTTTCTGAAACGCTGTATGAATGTCAGGTATACTGTAGAAGATGTGGAGACGAAGCCGGCAAAGAAATCACCGGCGCCCCCTTTCACCACCTCGACCCTGCAGCAGGAAGCATCGCGAAAGCTTGGTTTTTCAGTTGCCAACACCATGAGGGTTGCCCAGGAACTGTATGAATCAGGTAAGATAACCTATATGAGGACCGACTCGGTGAATCTTTCCGACATGGCCATTGCCATGGCAAAGCAGGAAGTAAGCACAACTTTCGGTGAAGAGTATGTGAAAACCCGCAGGTACGCCACCAAGACCAAGGGTGCCCAGGAAGCTCATGAGGCAATCCGCCCCACATACATGAGCAATAAGTCAATTGAAGGTGATCGTTCGGGTAAACGGTTGTATGACCTGATATGGAAACGCACCATTGCTTCCCAGATGGCTGATGCCGAACTTGAAAAAACTGTTGTCACCATTGGGATATCAGGGATTAACGAAAGGTTTGTTGCCAGGGGAGAAGTGATCCGTTTCGACGGTTTCCTAAAAGTGTATATGGAATCTTCGGATGATGAAAACTCCGATAATGGTGAAGGTGTACTTCCTCCATTAAAAACCGGGGAACAGCTTTCGATGCGTGAAATGACCGCCCAGCAAAAATTCACCCAGCAGCCTTCCCGGTATACTGAAGCAACCCTGGTGAAGAAGCTTGAAGAACTTGGGATAGGACGTCCATCAACCTATGCCCCTATCATCTCCACCATCCAGAAAAGAGAATATGTACTTAAGGAAGACCGGCCGGGGGTTCAGCGGACTTACGATTTCATCAGCCTGAAAGACAGTACTATTAAGGAAGAGACCAAAACTGAAACCGTAGGGTTTGAAAAAGCAAAATTATTCCCAACCGATATTGGTGCACTGGTGACAGGTTTCCTGGTTCAGAATTTTGACAACATCATGGACTACAATTTCACGGCCACGGTTGAAGAAGAATTTGATGTGATCGCCGAAGGCAAGCTTGCCTGGAAGGACATGCTGAAAGAGTTTTATTTTCCATTCCATGAAAGAATTTCAGGAACAATGGAGAGTACGAAAAAGGTGAAGGGGGAAAAACTCCTTGGCACTGATCCCGCAACCGGATTGAATGTTTATGTGAAGATTGGCAGGTTCGGGCCTATGGCCCAGCTCGGTGAGTCTGACAATGAACAAAAACCCAGATTTGCTGCCCTGAAAAAAGGACAGAGTATCGATACCATAAACCTGGAAGATACCCTGGACCTGTTCAAGCTTCCAAGATCGCTTGGCGATTTTGAAGGAACCGAGGTCATTGTTTCTGCCGGTAAGTTCGGGCCCTATGTTAAGCATAAATCAGCTTTCTTTTCACTCCCTGTTTCCGATGACCCGCTGAACGTGGTCCTGGCCAGGGCTATTGAGATTATACAGTCAAAAAGGAGTGAAGACATTAAGAAAGTGATCAGGGAATATACCGAGGATAAAGACCTTAAAGTGTTGAATGGCAGGTATGGGCCGTATATCTCGTTTAAAAAGGAAAATTATAAGATCCCGAAAGGAAAAACTGCCGCGGACCTCACATATGAAGACGTTAAAGGAATAATCGCTTCCGGCGAACCGACGAAATCCAAATCCAAAAAGAAAAAATAAGGACCATGGACATCTCGACCTTTTTTTCACCAATCGACTTAACCGAAATCCAGGTTACCGATGAAGAACAGGGGCAGCAGCGCCTCGGCAATGTCATCGGGATCTATTCTGAAGCTGGTAATTTCCCTGACTTTACGACTGCCGATCTTGCGATCATCGGAGTGAAAGAAGACCGGAATGCGGTTGGAAATGAAGGTTGCGACCTTGCACCCGACAGCGTGAGGCAGTATTTATATAAGCTTTTCCCGGGCCCATATCCCAATAAGATCGTCGACCTTGGAAATATCAGGAAAGGCTTTTCGCCCAGCGATACCTATTTTGCACTGAGCAGTACCATAGCCGAACTGATTAACAATAATGTGCTGCCGGTAGTCATCGGGGGGGGGCAGGACCTCACTTTCGCAAATTATAAAGCATATGAAAGCCTTGGGCAAATCATCAATATAGTGGCCATTGACCCTATGTTCGACCTTGGTAAGACCGAAAACGAACTGGATTCACAATCATTCCTGAGCAGCATCATCCTTCACCAGCCTAATTATCTCTTTAATTATGCCAATATAGGCTACCAGAGTTATTTCATCGACCAGGACGCCCTGAAACTGATGAAGAACCTGTTCTTTGATACTTACAGGATTGGCATTGTAAGGGAAAGCCTGGAGGAAGTTGAACCCATTGTTCGCAATGCCGATTTACTGAGTTTTGATATATCATCGGTAAGGCATTCCGATGCCCCCGGTAACGGAAATGCCGGTCCTAACGGGTTCTACGGGGAAGAAGCCTGCCAGATCGTAAGGTATGCCGGCATCAGCGACAAGCTTACTTCCATAGGATTTTATGAAGTAAACCCGAAGTTTGACCACCAGGGGCAAACGGCCCACCTGGTATCGCAGATGATCTGGTATTTTATTGACGGCTTCTATAACAGGGCTCATGATTTCCCCTTTAAAAACGAAGAAGATTACCTGAAATACAGGGTTACTATAACCGACCATAAGGAAGAGATTGTTTTCTTCAAGAGCAAAAAAACTGACCGCTGGTGGATGGAGATCCCTCTTCCTGCGGAGCAGAAAATAAAATATGAAAGGCATTACCTTGTACCTTGTTCATACAAAGACTACCAGCAGGCATGCAACAACGATATACCCGATCGCTGGTGGATGGTGTACCAGAAACTTATGTAAAAAAAGAATATCGAATATTGATCAACGAATATAGAATGTCGAAGTAATTGAATGTTCAATATTCGATATTCTAAAAATCCTATTACTTGATTCTCCCGGGATTCGCTGCTAAAAAGCTCTTCCATCCTGTAAATTTCTTTCCTGTTGAGGGACGTCCGTTCTGGAAGTGATGGCAAACTGCTGCGGCAAGAGCGTCGGTGGCATCAAGGTGTTCGGGAGCTTCTTTCAGGTCCAACAGTCGCTGAAGCATGGCTGCAACCTGTTCCTTGGAGGCCGAGCCCTTACCTGTGATTGACATTTTGATCTTGGTGGGGGAATATTCGAAGATAGGAATGTTGCGGTAAAGAGCCGCAGCGATAGCAATTCCCTGGGCCCTGCCCAATTTGAGCATGCTCTGAACATTTTTGCCGAAAAACTGGGCTTCGATGGCGAGTTCATCGGGTTTATATTGTTCAATAAGCGAAAGGGTCTTCTCGAAAATAATTTTCAGCCTTAGCGGATGGTCATCGTATTTATTTAACTTTAACACTCCCAAGGCAATCATACTGAGCTTGTTGCCCAGGATGCGGATTATACCGTAACCCATAATATTGGTCCCGGGGTCAATTCCAAGAATGATTTTTTCGCGTGGGAGATCAGGCATTTTTACCTTAATTTTGCCGGCATGACAAAGTTATACAAAAGATATAATCTTCTCATACAGCTTGTAATTCTTGTAATTTCCTACTTCTTCATTATTAACCAGGTTTTCTGGAAGCAGGATTTGCCCGCGCTTGCTAAAACCCTTGAAAGCGAACTTGCCTCCTCCAGGTTTGTTGCTGTACTTTCATTGGTATTGGTTTTGATGGTTTTGAACTGGCTGCTGGAAGCTGTGAAATGGAAATACCTGATCTGGAAAATTGAAAAGGTGAGTTTGCTTCAATCGCTTATTGCCGTCCTCACAGGCGTAACCATCAGCTCCTTCACTCCCAACCGCATCGGGGAATACTTCGGCAGGGCATTTATCCTTAAGAAAGCCAGCCATGTTGAAGGGATACTGATAACCGTTTTAGGCAGCATGAGCCAGCTGCTGATCACGATACTTACGGGATCCTTTGCAATGCTTGTCTTTTTACCTTTATTCATGCCTTCGGCCGAATTTATCAGGGGATATCTTTATTATGCCTTAACCGCGATAGTGTTGATATTTGACTTAGTGCTGCTGGGGCTTTTTTTCAATTTATCTTTTCTTTCAACCTGGAAAGAAAAGATACTCAGTAACGGCTTCGGCCGGATTAGGAAATTTTTCAGGGTATTTACCTTCTATTCGAATCGCGAGCTCTGGAGTGTAATGGCCCTGAGCTTTGCAAGGTACATCGTCTTTTCAAGCCAGTATATTTTGCTGCTGTACGTACTTGGGGTTCAGATACCTTTTTACTATGCTTACCTGCTGATATCCATGATCTATTTGGTCATGGCAATCATACCCACGATTGCTCTTACCGAACTGGGCATCAGGGGGTCGGTGGCCATCTATTTTTTTGGTTTTTACTTCACACCTTTGATGACTGCAACGGCCGGGATCAACTTTGGAATCCTCATGGCCTCGGTCATGCTCTGGGTCATTAACCTGGGTGTTCCTGCTGTTGCAGGGAGCATCTTTCTTTTCCGTCTACAGTTCTTCCGTAACAATGAAACCTGAGCTTATATGAGCTTTGACCTGGTATTCGGTTGTATTTTACTGTTGACAGCATTACTGTATTCCCTCATGATACTTGCAATAACCATAGGGGTAATGAAGAAAGGCAGAAACGGCTCAACAGGGAAAGGGATTGGAATGTATTTTTCCCCGGCCCCTGCGGTTAATAAAAATGCCAGCGGTGAAAAGATATCGGTGATCCTGCCGGTACGTAATGAATTTTCGGGCATCACGAACTGCCTGGATGATATAGCGCTTCAGGATTATCCGGTGGATCTTTTCGAGATCATAGTGGCGGATGACTTTTCGGAAGATTATACAGTTGAAAGGGTCCGCAAGTGGGCAAAAGACCATGCCGGGCTTAACCTAAGCCTGCTGGAGGGAGGGCAAAACCTTAAGGACAACCACGGGAAAAAGAAAGCTATTGAGAGAGCTGTTGCCGTTGCATCAGGCGATATCATTCTGACCACGGATGCGGACACTTTTCGTGGTAAGTCCTGGATCCGTTCGATAGCAGGAGCCTTTAAAGACCAGGAGGTCAGGATGGTTTTGGGCCCGGTAGGTTTTAAAGGGGAGAAAGGGATATTCCAGAAAATCCAGATGATTGAATTTCTTGGCATCATGGGGGTAACGCAAGGATCGGCAAACCTGGGGCATGCGATGATGTGCAACGGGGCGAATCTCGCATACAGGAAACAGGCATTTTATGAAACCGGGGGATTCTCGGGAAACAGTGTTTTTCATTCGGGCGACGACCAGTTCCTGATGATGAAGTTCAGGAAGCGGTACGGGGGGAAATCGGTCGTTTTCCTTAATGCGAAAGAAGCCATAGTTCAAACATTACCATGTGCCAGTGTAAATGATTTCTGGGAGCAAAGATTAAGGTGGGTTTCGAAAAGCAGGGGGTATAGTGATGCAACAGTGATCACTGCCGGCCTGCTCACATTTGGGTTTCCATTTCTAATCCTCATAGGCGGTATTATAGGAATATTTCATCCCCTTATCCTCATCCTTGCATCTTCCTTATGGTTCGTAAAAATCCTTGCCGAATACCCCCTTGTATGGCTAACGGCCAGGTTCTTTGAGAAAAAGCATCTGTTGAATTATTATTTTGTGGCCCAGGTCTTCCAGTTCTTCTATTCCATCACCGTGGCCATTGCCGGGCAGTTCAGCATGTATTCCTGGAAGGGGAGAACTTTCAGAATGTAAGTTAATTCTATTAGAGAGCCTGCCTGAATTTCAATAAAGCTTCTGCTATTGAGAGGTCTTCGGGGTAAGTGATCTTGATATTATAAGGCTCTCCCGGGATGAGGCTGATGGGTTCACCTGAAGCCTCCAGAGTACTGGCATCGTCGGTGAAGGAATCCTGGTAATCCTGCTGATAAGCTTTGCGGATGAGGGCCAGGCTGAAAACCTGGGGGGTTTGGATAAGCATGAGGCTGCTGCGATCGATCGGGCTGTTGGAATTCAGATCAGTCTTTCGCACGGAATCAGTAACGGGCACTGCAGGTATCGCATTGCCAAAATGCAAGGCATGATCAAAAGCGCGTGAGATCAGGCCATGACCGACGATGGGCCTCACCCCGTCATGAACCGCCGCTAAGCCATCCGCAGTGATCAGCTTAAGAGCATTTTTTACCGAGTCAAAACGCATGGTCCCTCCTTCAGCAAGTGTATGGGGGATTTTGAAGGAATGCAAATTACAGAGCTCCTGCCAGGATGAAAACAACATAGCGGGGAGGGCAACAATGATTTTTACCGAGGCATCGTATTCATGAAAGGCGTTAATGGAATGCATTAATACCGGTTTGCCGGCCAAGAGCAGGAATTGCTTGGGAACAGCTGAATTCATGCGGTTGCCGGTACCCCCGGCTACGATGATGGCAAATCTATGCAATATATTAAAGAATAAGCATGGGATTGCCGTAAGTGAAGAACTTGTATTTCTTCTCAACGGCTTCTTCGTAGGACTTCATAGTGAAATCAAATCCCGCGAAAGCGGAAGTGAGCATCATCATAGGGGTCTGAGGAAGATGGAAATTTGTGATCATGCAGTTTGCTATGCTGAATTCGTATGGAGGAAAAATGAATTTATTGGTCCATCCTTTGAAGGGTTTCAGCATGCCTCCGACGGTAACTGAGGATTCTATGGCTTTCATGGTTGTAGTGCCAACAGCCACGATCTTTTTCTTGTCCATCTTGGCTTTGTTGACGATCTCGGCGGTTTCGGGTTCAATGATAACTTCTTCAGAATCCATTTTATGCTTGGTAAGGTCTTCCACATCGATGGTACGGAAGTTGCCCAGGCCGACATGCAAAGTGATCTCTGCGAACGAGACTCCTTTAAGTTCTAGCCGTTTCATGATCTCGCGGGTAAAATGCAGTCCAGCGGTAGGGGCGGCGACTGCGCCTTCATGCCTCGCAAAAATGGTCTGGTAGCGCTCGTTGTCTTCGTGGGTTACCGGACGGTTATGGATTTTTGGAAGCGGGGTTTCGCCCAGCTTCTGGATAGTCTTTTTAAACTCGTCATATGGTCCGTCGAAAAGGAAGCGTATAGTGCGCCCCCTGGAAGTAGTATTATCTATAACTTCAGCGACCAGGGTATCGTCATCGCCAAAATACAGTTTATTGCCGATCCTGATCTTGCGGGCAGGGTCTACCAAAACATCCCAAAGCCTGGATTCACGGTTTAGTTCTCTGAGGAGAAAAACCTCGATTTTGGCTCCGGTCTTTTCCTTTTCGCCATAGAGCCGGGCAGGAAAAACCTTGGTATTGTTGATGATGAAGACATCGCCATCGCCGAAATAATTCAGAATGTCTTTGAAATGTTTATGCTGAATGCTTTGCTTCCTGCGGTCGAGGACCATCATATTGACGTCGTCGCGGTGTTTGGGGGGATTATTGGCAATTAGTTCAGGAGGCAGATGGAAACGAAACTGAGAGAGCTTCATGCTGGAAGTTTAAAAAGGCGTGCAAAAGTAATGCTTTTTTCGCTGAATGTCAAACCTTTTTTCGCTTTTCTGTTATGGTGACTCCTTGAACAGGTCCTGAATTTCCTCGTAAGCCTTTAGCTGATAGCTTCTTAATCCGGCCTGGGAAGCAGCTTCCACATGCTGTATGGAGTCGTCGATAAAAAGGGTTTGAGGAGGATTAAGTTTGCCGTCGCGGATTACGTATTCGAATATTTCCCTGGATGGTTTCTGCAGGTGTATCTGGAATGAGAACCAGGTCTTTTCGAAAATGTCGGTAAATGAAGAATACCTGTAATTTTTGATGAAATCGCCCAGGAATTTGTTATAATGCACTTCGTTGGAATTGCTGAGAATGAATATCCTGTATGACTTCCTGACTTCTTCAAGAAGCTTTACCCTGGCAGCCGGGATATCCAGCATCATGGCATTCCAGGCTTCCAGGACTGCTTCATCTGTAACCCCCGGATGAAGTTGTTTTTTAAGGACGGAGATAAATTCCGGAACCGTGATTTTTCCGCCTTCTATCCTTCTGAAAACATCTTCCCCGTCTTCGACCGAATAAGAAGGATTAAATCCTTTGAAACCCAGGTTTCTGAATTTCATTTCCGAGAGTTTAAAATCGATATTGCAGATGACTCCCCCGAAATCAAAAATAATGTTATGGATTGGATGGTCCCGGGATACGGCAGAGGTTAGTTTGAGCATTGTTCCGAGCTTTCGCATTGCAAAGATGGCAAAATATTTTTACCTTTGCACCCCAAAAATCAATTAAACCGATTCGGTTTGCTCCCGGGCGGCTGATCTTTTTGTTGATGAGGGCCCATAGCTCAGACGGTTAGAGCAGCTGACTCATAATCAGCGGGTCACAGGTTCAAGTCCTGTTGGGCCCACCCTCAAAATCAACCACTTACAACGATTTTTATTGTAAGTGGTTTTTTATTGGTTACTGAACCGGCCGGCATCAGTGACCACCTTCTGCCGATTTATATTGACCACATTACAATGTTAGCAATCAATAAAATGAGATGGTCAAGTTGTTCCGGCGAAGGCTGGTCAAAGCCGGCGTTTCTTCCAAGTACATGAAAATAACAGTACGCAGATCATGAATGCTTTTGTTTTCATGGACGTAAGATTTAAAATTTGTTTCAAATAAAAATGGTTATATTATAGATTCCCATTTCACTTAACAAACATGAAAATATCATCAAATCATCCGTTATATAAAATTCAATATCTAAAGATCTTTTACCTGTTGAAAAACCTTCCAACCTGCTCATTAAAATCATCTTTGAACTGAATGAGGGTTCCATGCCCCGAGCCGGGTAAGATCCAAAGAAGCCCTTTGGAAACGGATTGATAAATTTCAAGTGTATGCGAAGGCTTGATCACATCGTGATCACCACCGATGACCAGGATTGGGCATTTAATCGAATACAAAGCCTTATGGGAAATATCGGGCTGATCTATCATCAGTTGGGTGAGCTTGATCTGGTTTTTGATATCAGGGGACTGTTTCTGTTGCTTTAACTGCTTTACCTGTTGAATCATACCCTGGAATTCGGCATTTGAAAGGGCCGATGTGTCAGGCCGGATGTTGGCACCCGTTATAGCCATTCTTTTAACTTTTTCGGGATGGCGGATGGCCAGCAGCAAACCGATGATACCTCCGTCGCTCCATCCGATAACATAAGCAGAATCGAGATGCAGGGATTCCAAAAGTGCATTCATGTCGTCGGCCATCATCTCGTACGACAGCGAGTCGGATGGATCAGCCGATTTTCCCTGCGATCGGCTGTCAGCAGCAATCACATGGTAATTTTTTGAAAAATAAGGGACTTGTCCCGCCATCGAACCTATAGATCCTCCGTTACCGTGGATAAGCAACATCGGTTTTCCTTTTCCATAGGATTCGTAATAAATATCAATGCCGCGGATCTTCAGAAACCGTCCTTTCTCAGGATTGTTGCCGATCTTTGAAAAATCATCACCCAGGTTCCCGGCCTGGCTGAAAAGGATGGCAGGAGCACCCAGGAATGCCAAAAAAACTAATACAGTGAAAGCTTTTTTCATCGATGAAAATTTACATTCGCCGGTTATAATGGTTAATTGTCTTTGATTACCAGTTTGGCTGAAAAACTATTATTGTCCTGTTCCAGCCTGATGAAATAGATTCCGCATGGCAGGTTGTCACGATGGAAAGTAACTGACTGCCCGGAGATATGCTTAATTTGCTTTGCCGCTTGTCCGCATGAGTTGTAAACTGTCAGGGTTGCATCTTTCAGGATTCTGCCTGATTGCAGGGTGGTCTCAGAGAAGAATGGATTGGGATTAACAGATAGGGTGGTTCCTTCATTGCTTCGTTCGCTTACAGCAGACACATTACTGGTGATTCTGTTCGTATGAGTCCATTCATGGGTATAAGTGCTTGTTTTATCAATACCGCTCAGCATAAAACTATAGGTTCCGACATGCAATCCTTCACCGAACCATGGGTTCATAAAATAAATGCTGTCGCCCTTGATTCCATGCCCGACAATAAAATGCCCGTTGACGGTACCTACCCAGCCCCAGCGGATAACGAACAACCTGTTTTTCTGAATATCTGCAGTAATCTCATTCTCGGTTAATGCAGCAGAAACCCCGGTGTTCTGAAGGTTACCAAAGTGAACCAGTATTTCCTGGATACTACCGGGTTCTCCCCAGCTGTAATTCCAGTAATTACAACCCTGGCTCGCATCAGTACAACAATTCACACTGCCGTAATCGTGCCATGTCTTAGGTGTTGCTCTTACCCATTCGGCTATGCCGCATTGTGTTGTGTCAAACCCGTAATATTCAAGTATTGTTTTTGAGCAGGCAGCCCAACACCATTGATTATACTCCTGCTCATTATTCCTGACATTTAATACCTGTGCCCGGGAAGTAAAAAGAAGACAGCACAGTATGGCCGAAAATAAAAGTGATTTTTTCATGAGATAATTTCTTTTACTGTTTATAATCATTTGCCTTGTTGATAACATCCATCGTTTCGGCATAAAAAACAGCGATAGTTGTTTTTAAAGGTTTCCCCTCATTCAATTGAAATATGGGTTGTAATGAAGCAGTGTTAATCTCAACAACAACATCAGCTTTGTTTTGTTTGCAAAGAGAGGTGAAATTGGTCGTGATATAATCCCGTTCTAAAAACGTATTCCGCATTATAATATGCTGGCTTGTATTGTCAGGGTATAATGTTTCAAACTCCTGGATTTTTTGAGCAAGCACATTCCCTCCAAAGTCAACAGCCTCAGCTTTTCCCTTATTCATCTGCACGGTGAGCAAGGTCACATAATGACCATCCACCGAGACAGGTACACGCCATTCATTACCGGGGAAAAACGTCAGCTGGTTGTTCTTATAAGACAGATAAAAGGTTTGATAAGGTTCTTCAATTTTAATTTTTGAAAAATCACTCCTGGTATTGAAACCATAATCTTTTTCTCTCCCTTCAGGAATCAGGTTCAGGAATGATAAGGCTTTAAGCGAAGCTTCCTCCCTCACCAATAGAGTTGTATTAAGGTCTTGCGCGCTTAGTCTTAATGAAATCAAAAAGACGAATAACAGGTAATAAGTTTTTGTGTTCATGATCTTTATTTTTCATGATGTGTTGATCATTTTAAAAAGCATTTCAGTTCAGGCTATGATCCTGGCGGCAGGCAACACAAATATAAGCTAATTTTCGCAAATAACAAATTGAAACTGCGCTTGTAAAGAATTGAAAAAAGCAAGAAAGCCTACCATTCCATCCTTCGAATTAATGCAAATACCTTATTTGGGAATCATGCTTCCCGGCTATTTCTGCCTGGCAGGAAAAGGGTGCAAACGTACGAGCACTATCCTTATCAAACAGGGATTCGACGGAACCATCCAGGAAGTCAGCTGCTTGCCAATCAGCGTATCTTCGACTGGCTTGACGAGACATTTGCAGAAATTAAAAAGTAAGAGGAACGAGTTTACAATCCCTTATGCAAGGCATACCGCAGCCGTATCTCCCGTTCACGGCTTTTATCTGTAATGAAAACGATAGTTCTTCCGTCATCGAGCAAAACAGGGAATTTATCTGCTACTGATCCAACTTCTTGGAATCTTCAAACGGTGACTGATACATCGAAAAATAGTAATCGAGGAACAAAAAATAATAAATGGATAGAATAGCAGCCCGGTTGTTTAATGGTCGATCATTTAGAAAGTTATAATAATCCTTTGGAATAGGTTTATCAATGTTGCGCATTCTTCTCATCATCATGGGTTCACTGATTTTCAGCGAATAAGAAAAATACCGAATATCGCTTTCTTCATATTCCGAAAACCATTTGGGCAGAATGCTCTTTTTATTATAATCCTGTAAATAAACCAGCTCCAACTGGGTAAGACTGTCCACTACTTTATTGAATGATGCAAAATCGGGAGCCGTGTTAGCGGTTAAACCTTTTACTCCGATAAAATTGCTTTGATGAAAAAAGAGTTCTTTATTCTTATAATAATCTGATAGTTGCGCCCATCTGCCTGAGTATTTTATGCACCTTGGTGTTTGTTCCTTTTTTGAAAAATCCACATTAATTCGAAGAGTATCATACGGAACAAGAAAACAAGTGGTGCTTTGATTACTATTAAATAGTATGGTATCTGAGGGAAAGGTTGCCGATTTGGATGAAGCAAATCCAATGCTGAGGTTTACCTTCTGGGGCATCTGCGTTTTCAGATTCAGGTATTTTTTTCCATTCCCTTTAAATTTTATCGGGTCGGTATTAATGTAATCATTTGGAAAGAAATTATAGAAACTCACCTGGAGCATCATTGAATCAACTGCATTCTGATAATTAATCTCGATAGTGCTGCTGGCATTGAAATCGATGAGATGTGAAACTGTATCATGTTTGCTTTGCCCGGTACAAATAGTTAAGGCACCAGAGACAAGTAAAAGCGATATGAGGGTAAACTGCCTCATTCTTGATTCTCAATCAGATTAACTAAGAATAGTCGGTTATTATTCAGGTATCATTCAACCTCAATCAATTTTGACATCGCCCGTATAGGATGTACTTCATACGAATGAAGCCCGTTTGCCGGGTCATTTACAAGAAGATCGTTAAGCTGCTCCTCACTATCTGCCTGAATTACACCAACACCAAACCCTCCCTTAAGATCACCAACTAAACCGATGACGATAGCTGTTCCGGATTGAATATAAGGCTTCCAGTATTCTATGTGCTTCGCCATGATTGCTCGCTCATCCTCAGTCATATCCATTCTGAAGGATGCCCTGGGAGGGTTTAGCTTTAAAAAATATTGCTGTTTTGACATGGGTCAAAATTGTTTTCGTTAAGATTTTGTTGTATGATTTTAATCTTTCCAGTTCCACCACTTCAGTTTCTCCGGGTCACGTATTTCAGGTTTTGTTTCGGCAAAGTATATCGCACAGCGAAAAGAGTATAACAGACATCGATCCTGCACTACTCCGGCATATCTGTTTGACTGGTCATATATAACATCAGGGTCTTTCCCGATCAGGTCGTCCGGGCATTTGATCCCGATGTTCCAAAGATCATTGGCAATGGATTTCCCGATGCCCGGGATGGTCATTAGTTCTTGTAGGGATTGTTCCTTACTCATCTTCTACGAAAACAGTGTCACAAGCTTAACAGGAATAATGATGTCAAAGTTAATTATAAAACACAAGCCATCCAGGTGGCAGAGTTGAACTTGACTTTCCGGCATCCGAGTATTCTAATTTATACAACCCATTTCTCAAATATGGAGGTGGACCACGAGTTTATATTTTTAGAGTGTTAAAATATGACTACATGCTTATTTATTTGTGCGGAAGTGACGGAGGAGGCGGATATGGGGTTTTATGGATTTTTAAAAATGGAAAATACATTACAAGAATTGTCGAAGAATTATGTTGACTTTTTACTGCGGCCAACATGCCGCTTACCGCAACAAAGTTAATGTAAGGTTGCTTAGCAAAGGCGCTGCCCTTACTGCACTTGCTGGCCTTGCCATCCCAAAAATCTCAACCCCAAATAACCTAATCACCCATGACCAAATCCGAAATCATCGAACAAATCGTCGCCACGACCGGCATCGAAAAACCAGCAGTAACAGCAACTGTGGAAGCCCTAATGAAGACAATTAAGGAATCCATGGTAAAGGGCGAGAACGTTTACCTATGGGGCTTTGGCACGTTCCAATTGAAGACACGGGCTGCCAAGACCGGCAGGAATATCAGCAAGGGGACATTCGTGAAGATTCCAGCTCATGTGATTCCAGCGTTTAAGCCAGCAAAGTATATCTCTTTGATTGACATCTCCACTAATCACAATAATTAACAATAATCTGAAAGTCCGAATTGAAAATAAGCAGACTCATTGCGTTCGACACTTGTTGATTTTCGATTGCAAGTAGAGCGAATCACTATAACTACCAAACATAACTTCTTTTATCAATCCCTTTGAATCAACAATCAGTGTTGTTGGTAATATGTTGATTTTTAATTTTGTAGATAATTGTTGTTGGTTAGGGATTATTGTTAATTCAGACTTGTTTTTTTTAAGAAATTTAGATAGAACTTCACTACTCTCAGTTGATAATGCAAAAAATATTATGTCAGGATTTTTTGCTTTGAGGGAGTTTAAAAAAGGAATTTCTTTTACACAGGGAACACAAGAGGTTGACCAAAAATGAAATATTACAATTTTCCCCTCAACTTTTTTATTATTCCATTTAATGTCATCGATATCTGTAAAAGAAAATTTTTGTAATGGAGTGTTAAGAAATTGCTTAACTGGCCTGTCGTGTTCAACCAATGAGAGTAAGCCATTCGCACTATCCAATTGAATATCGTAAGAATTAGTATTCAATCTCTCTTGAAATACTTCTGCGGTGATTGAATGCCCATATTCATCGTTGTATACTTTAATCGGAACAGGCAGCTTCTTAGAAGCACTTACACAAACCTTCTGCGCCCATGAAAATGAAAGTATTGGTAGAAGACATAAAATGACGAATAACCTTCGCATGTAATTTCTTGTTTTAATGAAACTCACAATTGCATTTTACAGGAAAACTTATCATTTAAAAGCAATTAGATTTGCTCCCTTAAAAGATTAAGGGATTAATTTGAGTTAATCGTCACATTCAAGGTACACTTATTAGGACCTTGTGTACATCCGCATGATACAGTAGAACCACCTATGGTATAAGTCATAGCACAAGTACAAGTACCTGTACAAGAATATGTAATTATACCTTGTGCCTCAGTAGATTTCGTTTGTTGACGCCCTCCCATGACACAGATTATTTGCTTTGAGATTAATGTGGAACAAGTTATATAAAATTCATATGCTAATGTCGAATCATTTGATTCCAACTCAGAATACTGATCAATTGAGAACCTTGAAATAGTTTGATCGTACTTTTGCTGTAAATGGCTAAGAATAGATGAACCAAATATACTTCGGAGATCTTGTTCTGAGCTAACTGTGTCTTTTAATACAATCTTGTTATTCGTGCTTTGTGTCGTTTCCTTTTTACCACAATTGGTAATTAGCATTATCATCAACATTGTGGATAAAAGAATAACTGGTAAACCTAACCACCGAGTTATTAATAAATTCGTTTTCATATCAGTTCTAATTAGAGTCTGTCTATACAGTCCCCCATTTTTGTTAACAACCCGTCGATTTTCTGCGACGAAGGGGGATTTTTCCAAGCAAAAAACGGTATTGATGGTAAATGGCCTAGCCCATTGTTAATTTCTTCGATCTATTTGTT
>CAIRDP010000042.1 GCA_903877385.1 uncultured Bacteroidales bacterium | reverse complement strand
TACATCTCAAAATGAAACATCGAAAGGAGCATCGGAACCGATAATAATGACCCATCGTGAAGTCCTATCCTGTCATACGTCCCCTGAGGGTGGCATCGTTTTCGCCCGTTTAATGGTAGCAGTTTAGATCAGGGCCAAAAATAATACCTGACCCAACCTATCATAATAATTCGTACCTGCTTTCTTTTTGATATAGCTGTTAGGAGCATACTTCTTTTTGGCAAAGTAGGCCACGACATCAGACATTTGGCTAAGAAATGACGTCCTTGAGTTTTTCAGAAACGGGTCTTCAATAATATAGTTCAGCGCTAAGTTTCTATTGCCAGCTCCATAGACATCTGTACGGTTAGGTACAGGATTAAAATGCCTCATTTTCCTCACCAGCTTTGTGAGTTTTTCGCCATCGGTATTATCAGGTAAAATTATCCCTCTCTCATCCAGATTCGATGGCCCCTGGAAATTCTTGTAGTTGATCGTATTCTCAAATCGCTGTATAAGGGCAGCCCAGGCAAGTTCAAAAATATCTATTGCCTTTCCTGTCTTGTCTACTCTTACTGTTATCACGCTTATGTCATTTCGCCCAGATAAAAAGTCAATACAGTGTTTAAGGATATCAAGCCTCTCGTTTCGTTTAATGGACGACAACTCACTTGAGCCGTTCACAAATAATGATGCATGTATTTCTTCACTGATTTTCAGCTTGTAACGATTTTTGAAGTACCTTCTTAATCCCAGTATGTCAGAAACCAGTACCTGCCATCTCAATTCATGAACGACAATTCCACTAAGAATAAAATATCTTGTTGGTGAATTAACGAATCCCGGATCACCACTCTCATCAATATACATCAAGTACATAACCAATGATTTATGAAATAAATTTACGAAATTAAACTTGTATTTTTTCAATTGTTGAAAACAAAAAAAATACTATAGAGATTCGGAAATTGTTTACAGTATCCCTTGACTGGACCTTATGTGGACCTTAAGTATACTTAAAGTAAAGCTTAGATATTGGTTATTGCGGGGCAACATTTCAATTCACGCGGAATGACATCCGCCAACAAATACAAATGAATTTGTTTTGTCATGAAAGTAACCGCTTCCGGCATCGCCCGTGAACAGCGGGGAGCCGTTGAACACGATGCCGATGCGCGATCCTTTTTCCTCCATCTTGGAGATCATATGCTGAAGGAACAGCAGGGAGCCGTCGGATGTGCGCGGTGTGCCGGCAAAAAACCTTCCGTTGGGATTCTGCGCTTCGGCCGTCACGAACTCTTCTTCGCTTTTCCAGGATACGCCGAAGGGCGGATTGGTGATCATGTAGTCGAACTTCCCGCCCGTGAACCCGTCTTCGCCCAGGGAGGAGCCGAGCCTGATGTGGTCGGGGTTCTCGCCCGAGATGAGCAGGTCGGATTTGCAGATGGAATAGGTCTGCGGATTGAGTTCCTGCCCGTATATCCTGATTTCTATCTGCGGATTGATATTCCCGAGCACCCAGTCCTTGCCGATGGTGAGCATGCCGCCGGTGCCGCAGCAGGGATCAAACACTGAGCGGATCTTACCCTTGCCCTGCAGGTCTTCCCTGTCGCCCGAAAACACCAGGGAGACGAGCAGCCTCACGATGTCGCGGGGGGTGTAATGCTCCCCGCTGGTTTCGTTGCTCATTTCGGAAAACTTCCTCAGAAGCTCTTCGAAGATCTGCCCCATGGTATGGTTATCCACCACATCGGGATGCAGGTCCACCGAACTGAACTTCCCGACCAGCAGGAACAGGCGGTTGTTCTTATGCAGCTTCTCCACCGGCTTATCCAGCTGGAAATTCTCGATGATATCGTAAAAGTATATCGAAAACCCTAGAATGTAGAGAAAGAAGACGATGAATAAATTCTTCGGATCCTGCTTCAGCCGCGAAAGATCATACTTCGACGTATTGTAAAATTCAGCGTTGATCCGACTTTTGATCACGGGGGCGGGATCCTCCAGATTGGTATTGTACTCTTCAAATAGGGCGTAGATCTCATCCTTCCTCGGCTCAATCACACAGTCCAGCCTCCTCAGGATCACAAACGGCAAAATCACATCCCCATACTCATGCGGCTTAAACAAGCC
>CAIRDP010000041.1 GCA_903877385.1 uncultured Bacteroidales bacterium | reverse complement strand
TAATGATTATCAGGACCTTAACTTCATTTATTTAGAGTTTTTATAAACAAGATATTAACATTAACAAATTGATTTACAGATAGATAAAAAATTATCTCAACCTCATTTTTCATCTTCTCAATCTACCAAAGTAGAATTAATTACAAATTTCCTTTCAAAAACGGATGATAATCCCCCTTAAGCCCGACCGGGTTTGCATTCCTGATATTATATGCAATATTAATGCTGGACCTGGCATCGGTGAGGCCAAAACCTTTTCCCGAAAGGATATCCCGGTATGTGTCGGTATGGAGGTCGGTAAACCCTTCGCTGAACTCAACCGCTTCCCCGTTCATGGTCAGCAGGCGGTAGGTCCTTTTCCCGGTTTTTTTAAGCTGCTCAGGGATGTCATTATAATCAATGCTCAGGAACCAGCGAATCCTGGCCTTTTCTAGTTCGAGATATCCCCCGGCCTTATTCTCATTCATAACATGCACCGTATTTGACTTCACTTCCCCGAATATCCAGGTAAGCATATCAAAAAAATGGATGCCGATATTGGTTGCAATACCCCCTGATTTGGAAACATCGCCTTTCCAGCTGCGGTAATACCAGTTACCCCTTGAAGTGATATACGTCAGGTCCAGGTCATAAATCTTGTTTTTAGGTCCTTTCCTGATCTTTTCCCTGAGGGCTATAATGGCTGAATGCAGCCTGAGCTGCAGCACCGTGTATACTTTTTTCCCTGTCTCTTTCTCGATCTCCTTAAGGGCATCAAGGTTCCACGGGTTCAGCACAATGGGCTTCTCGCAGATTGCATTTGCATCATTCCTCAGGGCAAGCCTGATATGGGAATCATGCATGTAGTTGGGGGAGCAGATGGTGACGAAATCCACCTTGTTATCCTCCTGCCGTTTTTTTGCAAGAGCCATCCTTCTGAGCTTATCCAGGTGGCGGTCGAAACGTTCGGGCTCTATAAAAAAATCAGCATTCGGGAAAAAGCTGTCGATAACGCCTACTCCGTCGTACGGATCCAACGCACACACAAGCCTGCTGCCTGTTTCCCTGATAGCTTTCATATGCCTGGGCGCTATATACCCGGCAGCCCCGATCAGGGCAAAATTAATTGGTCTTTCCGGTTCCGTTTTTTTCATTTTCCTAAATTAGTCACTTTTCCATCAATCAACTGATATTTATCCTTGCTTTCGGGGCATTCGGCAAATCCCTCCCTGTCAAACTTAAGCCTGTGGCCGTATTCGCTCATCCATCCTGAGAAGCGGCCCGGGTTTCCAATAATCAAGGCATAGGCAGGTACATCTTTGGTCACTACCGCAGCTGCTCCGATAAAGGCAAACTCACCGATAGTATGCCCGCAAACGATGGTGGCATTAGCTCCTATCGAAGCTCCCCTTTTAACCAGGGTTTGCTGGTACTGGTCCCTTCTCAGGATATGGGAGCGGGGATTGATTACGTTGGTAAATACCATCGAAGGGCCAAGGAACACGTCATCCTCACAGATCACACCGGTATAAATGGAAACATTGTTCTGTACCTTCACATTCCGGCCCAGGCTTACCCGGGGTGAAACAACCACATTCTGCCCGAGGTTGCAGCCCTCCCCTATCTGGCAGTCTTTCATGATATGGGTGAAATGCCAGATTTTGCTTCCTTTTCCAATTGTACAACCCTCGTCAATTACGGCTGTTTCATGTGCAAAATATTCTTTTTCCATATCAGGCATTTACAAATTCAAGAACCGAGGAAGTGATGTGTTTCAGCTGTTCTTCATCCAGTTCGGTATGCATGGGAAGTGAAACCACGGTATTTGAAAGATGTTCGGTTACAGGAAAATCACCGGGTTTGTACCTGGCATCGAGGTATGCTTTTTGCAGATGCAAAGGCACAGGATAATAGATCATGGCCGGTATATCCCTTGCGTTCAGGTGTGCGATCAGGGCCACCCTGTCGAGATCCCTGGTCACGAGGGTATACTGGTGAAACACATGGTTCGACCTGGAATACCTGGACGGGGTTTTCAGTCTGGTGCTGGCGGCAAACGCCTTATCGTAGAAATCGGCGGCAGCCCTGCGTTTTGCAGCATACTGATCAAGGTACTGAAGCTTTACTTTGAGTATGGCGGCCTGGATACTGTCGAGACGGGAATTGACCCCTACATAATCGTGGTAATAACGCACAGCCATTCCATGGTTCACCACCACCCTGAGCTGTTTTGCCAGTTCATCGTCGTTGGTGAAGATGGCGCCGCCGTCGCCGTAGCAGCCGAGATTTTTTGAAGGGAAGAAGGAGGTACATCCGATCTGACCGATAGTCCCTGCTTTTTTGCGGCTGCCGTCGCTAAAAATGTAATCGGCACCTATTGCCTGGCAGTTATCCTCGATCACAAACAGCTTATGTTTTGAAGCGATAGCCATGATCTCCTCCATGGGGGCGCTTTGGCCGAAAAGGTGAACCGGCACTATGGCTTTGGTCCTGGGTGTGATGGCCCTTTCGATTGCCTTCGGATCTATGTTGAACGTATCGGGGTCCACATCCACCAATACGGGTGTTAAGCGAAGCAGGGCAATGACTTCCGCAGTAGCAATAAAAGTAAAAGAAGTTGTAATGACCTCGTCGCCCGGTTGCAAACCCAGGGCCATCATGGCAACCTGCAAGGCATCGGTGCCATTGGCACAGGGGATCACATTCCTTATCCCGAGATACTTCTCAAGGTCTTTCTGAAATCCGCTCACGGCCGGACCATTGATAAAAGCACATGAGTCGATGACTTCATGAATTGCCTTATCTATTTCTTCTTTCATGTTCAGGTACTGACTGCGTAAGTCAACCATTTGAATTTTCTTCATCATCAATAAGATTGGTTAGAATCCACAAAAATAAGAATGTAAAATGAATTTGTTTTCAGACTGCGAATTTTAATAATTTTACTTTAGGAAATCATTCAGATACTTTAACGCAGGAATTATGAAAAAATTTGCTGTAGTCCTTGCAGGATGCGGTGTTTTTGACGGGGCGGAGATCACCGAAACAGTCCTCACACTCCTGGCCATCGACAAAGCCGGGGCCTCGTTTCAGTGCTTCGCTCCTGATATCGAGCAATACCATGTGATCGACCACCTGCACAAGAAGCCAGCGGGCGAAAAGCGGAATGTACTCACCGAAGCTGCAAGGATAACGAGGGGAGATGTTAAACCACTTTCGGAGTTCAGGGCGGCTGATTTTGATCTTCTTATTTTTCCCGGGGGGTTCGGTGCCGCCAAGAATCTTTGCAGCTGGGCTTATGAAGGCGATAATGCAAGGGTCAATCCCGAGGTTGAGAAAACCGTCAAAGCCATGCATGAAGCGGGCAAGCCGATAGGCGCCATGTGCATAGCTCCCGTGATCCTGGCCATACTCTTCAGGGGAGTGAAACTTACAACCGGCCAGGACCCGGCTTCAGGAGAGTTTATAGAAAGAAAAGGGAACCGTTATGTTGAGACGGAACATGCACAGGTGGTCACAGACCCCGTGCATAAACTTTTCACAACCCCCTGTTATATGCTGGATGCCACGATCAGCCAGATTGCCGAGGGAACGCAGAATATAGTGAATGCAATGTTGGGCAGAGTAGCAGCAGAGTAGCGAATAGCGTCGCTCAAATTATTTCGCTTTTCGCTTTTCGCTTTTCGCAATCTCCTCACTTATTTCGTGGATCAGTTTCGGATTTTTCTCGATGGCATTTCCGATAACAATCACATCCGCACCGGCTTTAAGTGCAGTCCTTGCTTTTTCAGGACTGGTTATGCCTCCGCCTACGATAAGAGGAGCAGAAATGTTAATTTTCACCTGTTTTATCATTCCGGCAGGCACAGGGTTGAGGGCACCCGAGCCGGCATCCATGTATATCAGCCTGAGGCCCAGCATCTCGCCCGCCATTGCAGTGCATACTGCTATATCAGGTTTGTCGGAAGGGATTGGATGGGTCGTGCTGATGTATGATACCGAGGTAGGCCTTCCGCTTTCGATGAGCATGTATCCCGTGGGCATGATTTCCAGCTTGCTTGCCTTTAACAGGGCGGCTGATTCCACATGCTTGCCTATCAGCATATCAGGGTTCCTGCCCGAGATCAGCGAGAGCAAAAGTATGCCGTGGGCATTGGGAAATACCTGCAGGTTGCTCCCCGGGAAAAGGATCACCGGGATATCCGAATGATCGCGAAGGATGCGTATCTGGGCATCCCCTTTCCCCCGCATCAAAAGGCTGCCGCCGAAGAAAAAGTAGTCAACTCCGGCTTGCCCTGCGATACCGGCTAGCTTTTTCAGGGAAGCAGCGGTGGATTTATCAGGGTCCACCAGCACTGCAAATCTTTTTTTTCCCCCGGACGCGTCTTTCGTCAGTTTTTTTAAAAGTTCCATGACATAAGGCTTAGAAGATGGCTTTTGCGATCTGGCGTATGTTCTCCGATATTCCCACGGTGAAATAATGCAATACGGGTACCCCGTGGTCAAGCAATTCCTTCGACTGTTTAATACCCCATTCTATACCCACTTTGAATACATCCTCGTTCGATTTGCATTTCTGGACCTCTTTTGAAAGCTCCTCAGGTATGTCGATATAGAAAATCTGCGGCAATGCGTTCAGTTCACGCATGGTACAAATGGGTTTTAAACCGGGAATAATGGGAACGGTGATCCCTTCCTTACGACAGGCATTCACAAAGCTGAAATATTTCTGATTGTCGAAGAACATCTGGGTGATGATGAATTCAGCCCCTGCATCGATCTTCTGTTTCAGGTAAGTCAGGTCAGTGGCCATGTTCGGCGCTTCGATATGTTTCTCGGGATAACCCGCCACCCCTATGCAGAAATTCGTGGTGAAGGTATGCTGCATCTCATCGTCAAGGAACTTTCCATGGTTCATTTCGCTGATCTGGTGCACCAGTTCATCGGCATGGGAGTGGCCGTTCCCTTCGGGCTGGAAAGTCCTCAGGTTTTTCGGGGCATCTCCCCTTAAAGCCAGTATGTTATCTATACCAAGGTAATGGAAATCGATGAGGGCATACTCGGTCTCTTCTTTTGAAAAGCCTCCGCAGATCAGGTGGGGGACGACTTCGACCGAGGTGTACTTATTTTTAATGGCTGCTGAAATAGCGACGGTACCGGGCCGCTTGCGAATGGTCTTTTTTTCGAGCAGGCCGCTGGGATGTTTTTTGTAAACGACTTCTTCCTGGTGGTAGGTAACATTGATAAATGATGGCATGTACTCCATGAGGGGATCAATTACCTTGTAAATGCTTGCAATGCTGTTTCCCCTGAGCGGGGGAAGAAGTTCAAATGAAAATAAGGTCTTATTTGCCTGTTTGATGATGTCTATTACCTGCATTACTTAATAGTTAAGGTTGGTGTTAAGCAGCTTTTCAGCTTTTTCAATTGTAATTCCTTTCCGCCTGGCATAATCGGCAACCTGGTCACGGCTTATCTTCCCGAGGTTAAAATATTGTGATTGGGGATGTGAGAAATAAAAGCCCGAAACGGAGGCGGCGGGGTACATCGCGAAGTTCTCGGTAAGTTTAATATCGACCTTGGTTTCGGCCGAAAGCAGATCGAAAAGCGTTCGTTTTTCAGAATGTTCGGGGCAGGCAGGGTAGCCCGGTGCCGGCCTGATACCCTGGTATTCCTCCCTGATCATGGAGGCAACATCCAGGTTCTCATCTTTTGCATAAGCCCAGAACTCCTTTCTTATGCGATAATGCATGTTCTCGGCAAATGCTTCGGCAAGACGGTCGGCAAGAATCTTCACCATGATGGCGTTGTAATCGTCGAGGTCCTGTTCGAACATCGAGGCCCATTCCTCAACTCCCAGGCCCGCGGTTACTGCAAAAGATCCCATATAATCAACAATTCCCGAATCCCTGGGCGCTATAAAATCGGACAGGCAGAGGTTGGGCCCTTCATCTTCCTTTTTCTGCTGGTTGCGGAGAAACCTGAACACAGTAAGCACTTTTGAGCGCTGCTCATCGGCGTAAACTTCAATATCGTCACCCACCGAATTGCATGGGAATAAGCCAATGACACCGCGTGCGATCAGCATTTTCTTGGCAAGTATGTCGGCAAGGAGTATTTGCGCATCCTCAAAAAGCTTCCTGGCTTCAACCCCTTTAATGGGATCGTTAAAAATGAGAGGATACTTGCCCCCGATCTTCCAGGCATGGAAAAAGAAAGTCCAGTCGATAAAAGGCACGAGCTCATCCAGGGGGTAATCATAAAACACCTTGGTCCCCAGCATCTGGGGTTTGACTGACTGGAAGTTCTTCCAGTCGGTCCTTGGTTTGTTCCTGCGGGCTTCGGTGAGTGAAACATAGTCGTAGGCAGCTTTCTTATCATAATGGGAACGCATCCCCGAGTATTTTGCCTTCACCCCCGACAGGAAGCCTGCACGGTTTTCGTTTGAAAGCAGGTTAGCCACAACACCCACGGCTTTCGAAGCATCCTTCACATGGATCACACCATGCTGGTATTCAGGTTCAATTTTAACTGCAGTATGTATTTCGGAAGTGGTTGCACCTCCAAGAATTATAGGAATATTCAGCTTTTCGCGTTTCATCTCCCTGGCAACATGCACCATCTCCTCAAGCGAAGGGGTGATCAGCCCGCTAAGGCCGATAACATCCACCTTATGCTCAAGCGCAGAGGCAATGATCCTTTCCGAAGGCACCATAACCCCCAGGTCTATAACCTCATAGTTGTTACAGGCAAGGATTATTCCGACAATATTTTTCCCTATATCATGAACATCGCCTTTCACTGTGGCCATCAAAACCTTGCCATTGGGTTTTACCGCATCCCCCCCTGCTTTTTTCTCAGCTTCTATCCTCGGGCTGAGGTAAGCAACGGCTTTTTTCATCACCCTCGCACTCTTGACAACCTGGGGAAGGAACATCTTACCGCTTCCGAAGAGGTCGCCCACTATGTTCATCCCATCCATAAGAGGGCCTTCGATGATCTTCAAAGTCTGGTCAAACAGCGGCAGGACTTCCTCGAGATCCTGGTCAATGAATTCAGTGATCCCTTTCACCAGCGAATGCTGAAGCCTTTCCACAACCGGGAGCATCCTCCATTCCTCGGTCTTCTTTTCCCTGTCGGGACCTTCCTTAATGTTCTCGGCAAACGCAAGCAGCCTCTCGGTCCCGTCTTTCCTGCGGTTCAGTATCACATCCTCAACCAGCTTCAGCAGCACCTTGTCAATCTCATCGTAAACAGGCAAAGCCCCGGCGTTGACAATTCCCATATCGAGACCGGCCTGTATGGCGTGGAACAGGAAGGCCGAATGTATGGCTTCACGCAAAAAATCGTTTCCCCTGAATGAAAACGAAAGGTTGCTGATACCCCCGCTGACCCTTGCATAGGGCAGGTTTGCCTTGATCCAGCGCGTGGCATTGAGAAAATCGACGCCGTAATTGTTGTGTTCTTCAATACCCGTTGCCACGGTAAGAATATTGGGGTCGAAAATGATATCTTCTGGCCTGAAACCTGCCTTTTCCAATAAAAGTGCGTAGGCCCGTTTTGCAATACCGGTTCTGCGGTCGAGGGTAGTGGCCTGGCCTTCTTCGTCAAATGCCATTATCACAGCGGCCGCACCGAATTTCCTTATATATTTTGCATGTTCCAGAAAAACCGCCTCGCCTTCCTTGAGGCTTATCGAATTCACTATGCACTTTCCCTGCACACATTTCAGGCCGTTCTGAAGCACCGACCACTTTGATGAGTCTATCATCACGGGAACGCGTGCAATGTCGGGATCCGAGGCTATCATGTTGAGGAAGCCGACCATTGATTTTTCGGCATCAAGCATGGCTTCATCCATACTGATATCGATGACCTGGGCCCCGTTCTCAACCTGCTGGCGGGCAACCGTCATTGCCTCTTCATAGTTCCCGTCCCTGATAAGGCGGGCAAATTTCCTGGAACCGCTTACATTGGTACGTTCACCTATGTTGATGAAATTGCTTCCTTCAAAGATCGCGAGGGGTTCCAGCCCGCTGAGGTGAAGTTCGTTCTTACTTTGGGGGACTACCCTGGGTTTGGCTTTGGCAGCCAGTTCGGCGAAGCGGGCAATATATTCGGGGGTGGTACCGCAACATCCGCCTACAAGATTAATAAAACCGTTGTCGAGGAAGTCCCGGATATGTTCAGCCATCTCGGCGGGAGGCTGGTCATATTCGCCGAATTGGTTCGGCAAGCCGGCATTGGGATAAGCTATAACTGGAAAAGGGGCCTTTTCGGAAAGTTCCTGCAGGTGGGGCCTCAACTCCCTGGCGCCCAGCGCACAGTTCAGCCCGATGGCAAACAGGTCGAAATGAGAAAGGGAATACAGGAATGCCTCCAGGGTTTGTCCCGAAAGCGTTCGTCCCGAAAGATCGGTGATAGTGCCCGAGGCAATAACAGGAATTTTCCCTTCCTGCCCCCGGCTTTCGATTTCATCAAAAACGGCAATCAGTGCGGCTTTCGCGTTAAGGGTATCGAAAATGGTTTCAACCATCAAAAGATCGGCCCCACCGTCGAGCAAGCCCCTGGCCTGCTCCCGGTAAGCCTCGTATAGCATGTCGAATGTCACGGCCCTGTAAGCAGGGTTCTGCACCTCGGGCGACATGGATGCGGTTTTATTGGTAGGCCCCATGGAACCAGCCACCCACCTGGGCTTGCCCGGACCCGAAGCCGAAAAATTTTCAACCGCTTCCTTAGCCAGCCTGGCAGCCGTATAATTGATCTCGTAAACGTATTCCTCGGTATGGTAGTCGGCCTGCGAAATCCTCGTGCTGTTAAACGTGTCGGTTTCAATGATATCAGCCCCGGCTTCAAGGTACTGCTCGTGGATCTCGCGAATAACCTGAGGCTGGGTAAGGACCAGGATGTCGTTATTCCCTTTTAAAAGGTGGGGAAAATCCCTGAATCTCTCTCCCCGGTATGCTGCCTCGTCAAGCTTGTACCTCTGCACCATGGTACCCATTGCACCGTCGAGGGTCAGGACTCTTTCTTTTATAGCAGCTTTTAACGTTGTCATCCTTGTTTAAATAAGGTATATACAAGCATATGATCTTCGATTTTTTCAAATTGAAGTTCATGATTTTCAACACCTTCAGGCAAATTCACCCTGGCAGTGAAGGTGGCTTGGGTACTGCAAAAGTAATCAAATGCCACGATGTATATATCATTTTTCAGATCAAGGGAGGGTTTACCATAAAATTTATATAACGCTTCCTTCGTACACCAGTATAAATAAAGCAGTTCTGTATGCGGATGACATCGCGGCGGGCTTCCTGCATCCGGACTTATTTTTATCATTTGCCGTTCAGCTGTCATCCCGATGTGCATCAGTTCATCCTCCTGGAGAAAACGGTTCGCCACCCTTTCGATGCGGGGGGCAAGCTTTTCAATATCCACGCCTGCCGGTCCTTCCTGGTTAACAAGGACAGCCGCATATTCGCCGGTATGGGAAAAAGAGATATTCCCGTCATAGCCTTCCAAGGAAGGTTTCCCGTGCACATCGTAGCATACTTTCACAAAAGGCAGCTGAAGCAGGTGTGAAAGCAGGGCCCTGCAGGCCAGCCATTGTTTGCGGCGGGATTCATTTTTGAAGGAATCCGCTTCGGCAATATCATCATGAAAAGCACGGGCTTCGTTACGAAGTGCTTCTTCGGTTTCGAGGATATGCCATACTCCGAGGCATCCCGACGGAAGGAGTTTTTCAAGAACCAGGGGCATGGGACAAAGGTAAGGGAAATGTTTACAATGTACCATGTACATGGTACATTGTACATATTTTTTCTATCTTTGCAGCCCAACTTTAACCTGATTATATGCAAAAAATAGTATTGGAAAAGAACGCAAAATTCACAGTCGCCGATTTATCATTGGCCGACTGGGGACGCAAGGAAATAGAGATCGCCGAAAAGGAAATGCCGGGACTGATGTCGATAAGGAAAAAGCTTTCAGCTGAAAAACCGCTGAAAGGCGCCAGGATCAGCGGGTCTTTGCATATGACCATACAAACGGCCGTCCTTATAGAAACCCTTATAGAACTTGGAGCCGATGTTCGCTGGGCATCCTGCAATATCTTTTCAACCCAGGATCATGCTGCTGCAGCCATTGCAGCCAAAGGCATCCCGGTTTTTGCCTGGAAAGGTGAATCCCTTGAAGAATACTGGTGGTGTACCTACCAGGCGCTGACTTTCGAAGGCAATAAAGGTCCGAATCTTATAGTGGATGATGGAGGTGACGCCACCCTTATGATCCACAAGGGGTTTGAAGCCGAAAAAAATCCGGCCCTCCTTAAAGCTATTGCAAGCAGCCAGGAAGAAACTGCTTTCATGAAGCAGTTGCAGGAGATTTATATTGAGAATAACAGGCATTGGCATAATGTGGTGAAGGAATGGAAAGGTGTTTCGGAAGAAACAACCACGGGGGTTCACAGGCTGTACCAGATGAAGGGAAAAGGCGCCCTGCTTGTTCCTGCGATCAATGTGAACGATTCAGTCACAAAATCAAAATTCGATAACCTTTACGGTTGCCGCGAATCACTGGCCGATGGCATCAAGCGTGCCACCGATGTGATGATCGCAGGCAAGGTCGTGGTAGTGCTTGGCTATGGAGATGTTGGCAAAGGCTGCGCACGTTCGATGAAGTCTTACGGCGCAAGGGTGATTGTAACCGAGATAGATCCCATCTGCGCTCTCCAGGCTGCCATGGAAGGCTTTGAAGTTTCAACGATTGACGAAGCCCTCGGTGAAGGCAACATCTATGTTACGACAACAGGTAATAAAGATGTAATCACTGCCGCCCACCTCTCGAAAATGAAAGATGAATCCATTGTTTGCAACATTGGTCATTTCGATAACGAGATCCAGGTTGATCAGCTCAACCACTGGCCGGGGATTAAAATCCTGAACATCAAGCCCCAGGTTGATAAATATATCTATCCCGACGGTAAGTGCATCTACCTTCTGGCCGAAGGGAGGCTTGTAAACCTGGGTTGCGCAACCGGCCATCCTTCCTTTGTGATGTCCAACTCATTCACCAACCAGACATTGGCCCAGCTTGACCTCTGGAAGAATAATTACGAGGTTGACGTTTATCGCTTACCCAAGAAACTGGATGAAGAAGTTGCCCGCCTCCACCTGGAGCAGCTGGGGGTAAAACTTACCAGGCTTTCCGATGAACAGTCGGCCTACATCGGGGTTCCCAAAGACGGTCCTTATAAACCGGAACATTACAGGTACTAAGCCGAAATTGCGATTGGCGAAGCCGGAATGGGCAAGCAACTGAAATAAGCAATTGGTACGAATATCAGTAAAAAGCGAAATAGCCGGATTATTTCGCTTTTTGTTTTTTAATTCGTCACGTACAAATAGGTTCCATCGTAGTTCGTACGGTACTGCTTCAGAGGCCATTGGGTAGGACCGTTATACGCCGAACCGTCGGTCAGAATATATTTTGATTTGCATTGGGGGCAATGGGCGGTAATTCCTGAAACATCCACCCTGACCTGGGCGCTGTCGCCGGTGGGATCATAGGTACATGCTCTCTCAAAAGCCATAAATTCGGTTTCCGACGCACGGTATATGATGATCCCCCTGTAACCCCCGGTTACCGTTACAACACCGCCTATATGGTTCAGTTCAATGTATTGGGTGGAATTCGGATTGATTGCAAAATTCACTGCAACATAGGGTATTTCGGGCTGCGTTGTCGAATTTTTCTTGGCGCAGGAAAATAAAACTGCCGCCGAAAGAAGCAGAAAAATCACTCCCGGGGCGATGGATCTTTTCATAAAATATATTTCTCAGTATCAAAGAACGGAAAATTCCTGTAAATCTTATGCCATTAACTATTTAGAGTCTGTCTATACAGTCCCCCATTTTTGTTAACAACCCGTCGATTTTCTGCGACGAAGGGGGATTTTTCCAAGCAAAAAACGGTATTGATGGTAAATGGCCTAGCCCATTGTTAATTTCTTCGATCTATTTGT
>CAIRDP010000040.1 GCA_903877385.1 uncultured Bacteroidales bacterium | reverse complement strand
TACCTCCGCAATCTTGGTCTTTCTGGTCTTTCCGAGGTTTACTCTAAATCTTTATCTTTACGAACCGCCGTATGCCGAACGGCACGTACGGTGGCGTGAGAGGACAGTGAGTGAAATAATCACTCACTTCCTACTCGATTTGCATGCGGATTGCTCAGCGGTTTATTTTACCCGGGGCGGCATTTTCAGTATCATCGCGCTCAGGGGTTTTAATACATTGCTGTCTCCGCTTATCAGTTTGTTGCTGAGAATGTCGGTGCAGCCCGAGATCCCGTGCACAACAAAAGCCTGGGGAACCACGCCGGCATTGATCATCACGATGATCTCATTTTTACCGTCCGATCGTTTATAAACCAGTTTGCTGCCTTCGGCCAGAAGGAACTCGAATTTTCCATTGTTCAAAACCGGGTATGACTTCCTTATATGAATGAGTTTTTTATAAAAATCAAACTGCTCCTGGTTGAAACAAACCGGGTCATACGTTTTCTCGCCCGGCTGGTAGTTATTCCGGTACTCGGCATCAAATTTGAATTCCTTCCACCACAAGGGTTTGCGGCAATCAGGATCATCCTCCCCCCACATTCCCATTTCCTCTCCGTTCCATATCTGGGGCGCTCCAAGCGTGGTAAACGACCAAACCAGGTATAACTTCAGCCTTTGGTAAGTCTCTGCATCGGGTTTGCCGGTTTTATATGCAGAATCGTCACGAGGCAGGGCACGATATTTATATTTGTTCGGATTATAAAAATCGGTGAGCAAACGCGGGGCATCATGCGAGGAGGCAACATTCATCATGGCATAAAGGTTTTCGGGTCTCAGGCGGTTCCACTGGAATTCAATGCTGTCGCGGAATTGCCTGGCGTCGATCTGGAAATTGTTCCTGGCGAAAAAATACCGGGCAGGCTTGTAAACCTGGTAAAACATCACGGCATCAAACACATCCCCCTTGGTGTAAGGCGAAGGATCCATAAGCTTTTCGGGCCATTGTTCCCACCAGATCTCTCCAACAAGGTAAGCCTCAGGCTGAATGGAGCGTACAAACTTCCTCCAGTCACGCCAGAACACAAGCCCGATCTGGTCGGCAACATCCAGCCTGAACCCGTCTATCCCTTTTGTATTGTCCCCATCCGGTGCAAGCCAGCGTTTGGTCACGGCGAAAATATGCTGCTTTGCACCGGCATTGATATCGCCTTCGTAAGGGTGGCCGTTTTCCCTTTTGCTTGTAATATTCACTTTTTTGATTTCGGGCAGGCTTTCAATCCCCACCCATCCCCTGTATTTGAATTCATTTTCGGGTGTCTTCGGATCGTCGAACGAAATAATGTCATACCAGTCCTTGTAAACCGAGGCAGATTGGTTTTTAAGAATATCCTGCCATGCCCAGAACATCACACCCGTATGGTTCCATGAATAATCCAGTATCACTTTCATCCCCCGTTTATGTGCTTCCTCAACTAACTTTAAGAACAATTTGTCGGCGGATGTCCACCTCCAGCTTGCCGGGTCGGCGGGGTTCTCAAGGCTGATTATAAGCTTGTCTCCCCCGGGATCGGGACCGAAATTAACATCCACATGATGGTAGCTGCGGGCATCGTACTTATGAAGGGAGGGGGCGTCATTTATTGGGTTGATGAAAATCGCATTGATGCCGAGTTCCTGGAGGTAATCAAGTTTGTTAAGTACTCCCTGCAGATCCCCTCCGAACCGCCTGTATTGAAGGTTGTCCATGAACGGCAGGGCGGTAGCCCTGGCCCAGTCCTCAGGCTCAAACCAGTTATGGGTCCAGGCTGTCACCGACCATCCCGGGGGAGCCATCTGCTTCATGGGAGGTATGGCTATGTCGGCCGGCCCGGGGTCGTTCTTACTGTCGCCGTTATTAAATCGTTCGACAAAGATCTGGTACCATATTGCGGTTTTGGCCCAGGATGGTGGCTGGTCAAACGCAGTCTTGCCACTTTGCGCAAAAACTGTTGCCTGCAAAAGCAACAACAGTGCGATAAATAATCTTTTCATGTTTTTAATCTTGGGATTTTGCCTTGAAAGTAAGCTGCCTCAGTATGGTTCGGGCGAGAGGAACAAGGACTACAGCTTCGGTTTTCCGGGTAAACGGATTATACAGGGATGTGCTGAATTCCAGCTGGTCTTCTTTTGGCTGTTTTACCTTCTCATCGGCAAACTCCAGAACACTCATTTTCCCAGGCCTGTATTGCATATCCCTGAACCCTTTCAGTGGCCAGGTCTTTGTTTGAGTCCCTATGCCCTGGATGGGGCGTGCCAAAACCAATGCCCCGTAGGTGAAATAAAATTCACCGTTAACATCGGTCCTGGTCATTATTTCGGGGTAGAACTGAATGGTAAGCTTTTGTTCCCCCTGCCAGCGTTTATGAATAACAATATAGCCTTTCTCATCCCTGTAATTCTCGCTTACGGTGATCTTTTTTGCCCAGGATGGCCTGCGAATCTTCATGTCAAACTCGGTGTCGAATGTTTTAATCGTGAATTCAATGATGTTGTCATACGGGTACCCGGTTTGTTCTTCAACATCAACGCGCTTGCCCTTGAATGCCGTCTCCAGTTCGCAGGGGCCAAGCAATGCGGCAACCAGTCCCTGCTCATCCTTCATCCACATGTTCTGAACATAGTAAGGAGCTATCCTGCCGGCATTGGGCACGCAACATACCGCTGCATCCTGGTGAACGGGTGAATATTTATAGCGGGTCTGTTTTTTTGCAGTGGTGTCACCGTTAAGCCCGCCGCACATCGAATAGGAATTATCTGTTTTAAGGTAGGCTATGGAACTTTCGAAGGGGTTTCTCGAGCCCTGGGCGGCATTAAAGAAGAGCTTTTCGGCAAATTCCCCGAAATCAGCCTCCCCCGTTTTTGCAAGCAGGTCGGTATAAGAGTTCATCAGCTCATGAATTGAGCAATATTCATAGCCGGTATTTGTTGCATCGGCTTTTCGGCCGGCTATCCACTCATCACCCGCAGGCCCTCCCGAAGCAGTTGTTGTAAGGTTGATCTTCAGGAGGAAATTTCTGAGGGCCTGTTTCAGGGCGGGATTGCCCGAGGCGTAGTATGCGGCTGCAACCGAACGCAGATGTTCGTAAGTATGAACCCCATGTCCTTTCAGTCTCAGGGAAGTATCGGCCAGTTTACCGTATTGTGCGTCTTCGTTAAGTACCTGTTCCGAGAAGTCTTTGTAAAGGAAAATACAGTAATCACGGTATTCCTGTTTCCCGGTAATCCTCCAAAGTTGTTCAAGTATATCGGTAAACACCAGGCCATGGGTGAGCCCGCCGGCATCGGGATGTATGGAATGGAACGGATGTGAAGAGCCGGCAGGGTAGTTGTTCAATACATTGACTACGGCCGATTCAATGACATTGAGCAGTTTGAAGTTCTTTGTAAGTTCATACCAGGCAAGCAGTCCCCTGAGCAGGGTTGTTTTTGACCAGAGTTCTCCGTTCTCATCATCGAAATTGTACCTCAGTTCCCTGTCGTAGATCCCCAGGTACCCGTCCTCATCCTGGCTTACAACAATCCTCCTTACATACTGGGCGATCCTTGCGAGCTCCTGCTTGTTCCCCGCCAGGCTTGCCGAGCGTATGAAGCCATCCCACCAGTTGCCCTGGGTTTCGCTGTTCCACCAAAGGAACTGGGCCTGGAGTTCCCCGTTTTCGGTAATGGCCCCCACATCCTTTGATTTGACATGCCTGCTTAAACGATCTTTCCCGTATATGTCGTCATAGATTATCAGGGCGGGAACCAGGGAGTCGAGATGGCCTGTGAACCCTTCCAGGTTCTCCACGATCTGCTCCCTGATCCAGCCAAGCGGAGAAACCTCCGAGAAGGGAAGAGGCTGAAAAGTTTCAGGAACGCCGGCCGATTTCCGGAAAGCCTTGTTCTGCTGGGCCGGGGATACAACAGGGCTCATCAGTGCAAGAAAAAAAATAAGCAAGCAGGCAAAACCATTTCTCATAAATGATCAAAGATCAGTTGTTAATACGGATTTTCACGTTTACATCTGCTGGTAGACCTTGTATTCCCAGGCTTTCAGTTTCAGCGCTGCTCCCTTGCTTGTATTCAGCTTTTCCTTGTCAAACAGGGGTTCCCATTTACCTTCGGGTATGCCTCCGGGGAATTTAACTGTGCAGGGCCTGGACGAAAGGTTAAGGATAACCAGGACCCGGTTGCCGTCTTTTTCCCTGGTAAAGGAGTAAACTGCTTTTTCCTGGTCATTGCTTACTTTCACCAGACTGCCGCCGGCATCCCCGTTCCTGAGGGCCTTGTTCGTTTTCTTCAGGGCGCAAAGGCTTGTATAGAACGACTCCAGGGGATAGGTCCCCCAGTTTACAGTGTCCTTGTCAAAGAACCTCAGGCTCTTGCTCATAGCCGATTCCTGTCCTGTATAAATGAGGGGAATACCGGGAAAGGTGAAGCAGAATACGGCAAATGCCTGAGCAGCGTCGCCAAGCCGCTTATACTCCGATCCGTTCCATGAGTTTTCATCATGGTTTGTGGTAAACCGCATCCTGTAAGCATCGGCAGGATATTTTTTGGTTTCAGCAGCATAGGCTGAATCGATTTTATCGGCGGTCTTTTTACCGGATGCAATATCATTTCCCAGTTTGTAGAGATCCCAGGAATAGGTTGCATCGAAAGCGGTGTCGTGCATTTCGGGAGTTTCCCACTCTGCCAGTGTGAATATTGGCTTTATCTTCCTGACCTCAGGCATCGCCTGGTTCCAGAAACTGACCGGTAGCATCCCGGCCACGTCACAACGGAAGCCGTCGATATTGACTTCCTTGACCCAGTAACACAATGCTTCGGTCATGTATTTTCTTAGTCCTTCCTTTGAATAATCCAGGCCCGCAGCATCCGTCCAGTCGGGAACAGGGGCTATGATATTTCCTTTTGCATCTTTCTTATACCATTCGGAATGCTGGGTTATAAGCGCATTATCCCAGGAGGTATGGTTGGCCACCCAGTCGATAATAACATACATCCCCAGTTCATGGGCCTTGCTCACCAATTCCTTCAGATCGGCGAGAGTTCCGAACTCAGGATTAACGCCAAGGTAATCCTTCACAGAGTAATAGCTTCCCAGGCTCCCTTTGCGGTTTTTAATCCCAATGGGATTTACTGGCATCAGCCAGAGGATGTCGACACCCATCTTCTTTAGCCGCGGAAGATGCTGCTGAAATGCCTTGAAAGTGCCCTCGGGAGTGTATTGCCTTACGTTAACTTCATAGATCGTTGCATTTCGCGTAAAGTCGGCGTGAACCAGTTTTCCTCCCCTGGCTGCGGATTCCGTTTTTGTTTTGCATGCACTCACGATCACCAGAATTGCTGCAATGAAGATAATCGTCCTTTTCATAATCATACTAATTACTTAAGAGTTCAAATGAATTACCCTCAAGGGAAATACTTGCTTTCCCCTGTACTACGTTGAATTTATTTCCAAAGTTTGCCGTAAATACTGCCTTGCTGAACCTTTCGGGAAGGTCAAACACTATATTCTTTGAATTTTTATCTTTATTGAAGACCACGATCACGGCTTTGTCAAAGTAAGACCTCATGTAGATGAAAACCTTCTCACTTACCTTGATTGTCGTGAAATCACCGTAAATCAACGGAAGGCTGTTGCGCCTCAGGTTCACAAGCTTTGAAGTTATTGAAAGCTGTCGTTTTTGGTGCTCGTTCAGGCTGTCGAATTTCATCATCCTGCGGTTATCGGGATCACCTGCCCCCGGCATACCGTATTCGTCCCCGTAATAGATCACGGGTATTCCGGGGATAGTCATATTAAAAGCCATCAGGGAAGCCAGCTTACGGTAACCAATGGTATCCTTTACTTCAACATCGCGCTTCCAGCCCGCTTCGTGTTCGTCTTCGGTGAAACCCAGGGCCCCGCTTGCAAAGGAGATAAAACGCGACATGTCCTGGTTCCCCGAAATGTTACCCATGAGGTTGTGCTCGCCAAAATAGCTGAACGATTGCTGCAGCGAAAAGTTGAGGTCGCGAAAAGATGTATTGTCCATGGCAAAGGCATTCTTTGCATCCCAATACAGGTTGAATTCAAACTGGGCATCCAGCATGCCCGGGTTGATATAGCTCCTGATCAGCTCCCGGCTGCCGAAAGTTTCACCTATCTGGTAAACCTGGCGTTTTTGGGGGATGACTACCTGCTGAGTAAGTTTCTTGTTCAAAATTCTCCAGTAATTCTCAGGAACATGCTTTGCCGCATCATGCCTGAACCCGTCAATATTGTATTCCCTGATCCAGAATACCGCCGAGTCTGAAACCATATTGGCCACTTCGGGTTTGGTCAGGTCAAAGGTAGGCAGGAAAATATCGAACCAGGTGGTAAGCCGGTTCTCGTCAAAAAGCCTGATGTTCTTTCTTTTCCCGGGGAGGTCCAGCACGGTGATCCAATCGGGATGGGCTTTGAATACCGGGTATTCCTGGTGGGCATGATGGGAAACAAAATCAAGCACGATATTCAGGTCCTTTCCATGGGCTTCGCTGACCAGTTTGTGCAATTCATCCGCCGTGCCGAACCTGGTGTCGACCGTAGTGAGGGTGATAGGCCAGTACCCGTGGTATCCCGAAAATTTCCTGTGGGGTGCCGGGTATTCAACATAACCTTTAAGCGGGTTCTGGGTCACCGGCGATATCCAGAGTGTGTTCACCCCCAGTTTTGTGAAGTAGCCCTCGTCTATGGCTTTGGTGATGCCATCCAGGTCGCCCCCCATATAATTGACTTTCGGGTCTATGTCCTTATCGATGATGGGTGCGTTGTTTTGCCTGTTCCCGTCGCGGAAACGGTCGACCATCATAAAATACAGTATCATGGCTTCCCTGTCGGCCCGGTTGAGTTTTGAGGCGTCGGTGATGACCTTGCCGTTCCTGAGGGGTACCAGGATCTCGTTTGAAGTGCCCGACTTGTTAATGGCCCAGGCCCTTATAAAGCTGCGGTCAAACGAAGAGGCCGTTTTAGGCAGGCTGATCGTAATCCCGCTGCTGTCCTGTTTCCAGAACCTGTTGTCGAGAACATGATTTTCCCAAAGAACAAATACAGTATCGGCTATGTTTTTCAATCCCAGGCTTAGCTTTTTGCCCCCGGCTTCAAGAGTGTATAAAGCGGGAAGGCCCGGGGGATTCAGGTTCCCCATCGTCAGAAGGGAATTATATCCCCCGTTATTGTTCGACACCGAGTCGGGGTTATTGCGGTCCATCATCCATTTGCCGTCACAAACAATTTTATACTGGTATTTGCCCGGGAACAGGTGAAGGTCAAAATTCCATTTCCCTTCCTTAAGGAACATAAATCCGGCCGAAGGGTTCCATTCGTTCATGGAGCCTGCGATCTGGACCCTTTTATACTTTTTGTTCCCCGGGTTAAATACAAAGCGGTAGTTAATCTTTTGGGAACGTTCAAGCATAATGGAATATGAAAATCCCTTCGACCACACTGTCAAAACGCCCAGCCGGGGGATGCCGTGGTCTCCAGCACGCAATATCATCCGAAGGGAATCACTTGTAATTCGCGCCGTAAGCGAATGATCGGTAAAGAACGAGTCTATCTTGTTGGGATAAAGGAAATAATCCCCAAGTTCAATCACCGTGGAATCGTTGGTGTTCACTACCACAGGCGCCGAAAGTTTCAGCATTTGAGGTTCTTTTGAAACAGGTATGTCGGTCCCCGATCCGCAGGATTGCAAAAAAACTGCCAGCCCGAAAAAGAAAGTTAAAAAAGAAAGTTGTTTCATAAGATCTGCATTAATTGTTATTACTGAAATCGTTTCATCAATGACCGGTATTGTACTTTTTATTGATCACGCTGGTAAACGGGAAAAACTGCATCAGCGGCAGCCTGAGGTGCTCCTTCCAGTTGCCCCAGCTGTGCCCTTCGTGGATTTCTCTGAAGGTAAAGGAGTATCCTTTTAATTGAAGCAGCCAGGCGAGATTATGCACCATGGGGATAAGTTCTGCGATATCGTAAGTGCCTATATCAAGGTAAAAGTCGAGGTTCAGTTTTGGCCCGTTCTCCAAGGCTGTGCTTATGGGTTCGATCACATCGCTTGAGAGGGCGGCTATCCTGCCAAAACATGAAGGTGCTTTAACTCCAAGGTAAAGGGCGATGTTTCCCCCGTCGGAGGCTCCCAGTGTTCCCCTTTTCATGGGGTCCAGGCTGGTTCTGTATTTCCGGTCGATAAACGGTATAAGTTCAGTGGTGATGAACGAAGTGAACAGCTCAATCCTGGTCCCGGCATATTCCGGCTGCCGGTCGACAGGGGGAACAAAGACTGCAATTACAGGGCTGATCATTTTATGGGCGATGAGGTAGTCCAGCACATTGTTGGCAGCAGCCAGGTTTATAAATTCAAGCCCGTCGTGGAAAAGTACCAGCGGGTATTCCCTTGCCTCAGGGTAGGATGGAGGGAGGTAAACCCTCACCAGCCTCGAGTTATTCAGGACATTGCTTTGAAGGACCGTATCCCTGAAAGTACCGTGGGGAATATCGGGATAATACCGGACTTCGGGCGGAGGAGTATTGCCGCCCATCCTCAGCTCTGAATTAGGGCCGAAACCTCCCTGGCAGGTGTTTGGGTTCCTTGGATCCTGAATCCAGTTGCTGCCTCCTGTGACAAACTTGTAATCAAGTCTTGCATCGGGTTCATAGATTGTTGTAAGGTACCAGAAGTTTGTACCGGGTATCAGGCTGAAGCTCTGCCCCGGATTCCACCGGGTGGCATCTCCTGCCATTGCAACGGATGTTGAAGTTCCCGTATAGATGAAGTGTGAAACGCTGTCATTTTCAATGAACGGAAAAGCCGGGCATACCTTTATGAAACTATCGGCAACAGCCTGACGTTCAGGCGGGGGAAGTGCATTGATGCGGTCAAGGAAATGCTGAAACGTTTGGGCTTTCGCGGTAAACGTCATCAGCAGAAGGATCAGTGCAGGGCCGTATCGTTTCATTATAAACGGGTTAAGCGGACTTCTTTTTATCACTAACAAACAGCCATAAAAAGGCCGATAAGGCAAGTGAAACTCCGCTGATGACAAATACCATTGATTTGTCGGCAGCATGGCTGATCACCTTTCCCATGGCAAAACTGGCCACGAGCTGGGGAAGAACGACGCTGAGGTTGAATATGCCCATGAAAAATCCCATCCGGCTTTTATCAACTTTTTCAGACATGATGGCGAAGGGAAGGCTCACCACGGCTGCCCATCCCAGGGTAAGAACGCACATCATGGCATAGAGCATGAAAGGGGTCGTAGCCAGGAACACTATCCCGAAATATCCTAAGCTCATGATCCCCACCATCAAAGCCTGGGTTCTTACCCTCCCCACTCTTTTACTCATGGGTTCAAGGAGGAAGGCCGGCCAGATGGCTCCTACGGCATTAAGTATGAAGAACGACCAGCCGATAAGCTGGCCGAGGTTTGCATTCCTCTGGGCTTCGGGAAGATTTTGCATCGAAGGCATTTTCTGTTCCAGGAAAGCGAATATATAAACGAACATGGTCTGTATTCCCAGCCATGAAAATCCATGTGCAAAATAGAGTTTGAACAGCTCGCCCCACTGGGTTTTGGTTTTAAGCTTGCTGTCTTTATCTTCGGCCGATTTCGAAAGTTGCCTGGGTTCTTCGATAAAGATGAGCGGACCGATCGAGAAAAGGAAAACGATGATCACCCCTGCATAGATCAGGAAGTAGTTGCTGATAAGGGCTCCCATGAGGTATGCCCCGCTGCCGAAGAGGTTCGATACACTTTGCATCCAGGTATAACCCTTTGTACGCGGTTGCCCGTCGGGGGTGACATCGGCTATGATGGAACGGGTGGGGTTGAAGCTGATGTTTATCGAAAGGTCGAGGGTAAGGGCAACGGTTACGGCCACGGCCATGATGCTTCCGATGCCGAAGAAATCGTTGATCCTGGCAATGTTCGGAAGAGCAAGTATCATCAGTGCGGCAAGCATCCCGCCTATAATGATGAATGGTTTGCGGCGCCCTCCCCAGAACCATATCTTGTCGCTGATCAGTCCGACGAGCGGCTGGCCCAGTATGCCGGCAATCGGTCCTGCGGCCCACACAATACCGATCTGGTCAATATCCAGGTTGTATTTCGTCCGCAGTATCCAGCTGAGAACGGCGATCTGGATCGAAAGGGCAAAACCCATGGCCGTGCTCGGGAACCCGATGAGCAGGTAAAATATGTTCGAGAGTTTTTTCTGAAAGGCTAGCATGCTGTGTATTTATTGTGAGATTATTGTTTCAGTTCGATGATGAGAGCCGATTTCGCCGGAATTGTTAGTTTCGACAGATCTGTGACCGGGTTGCCGCTGATGATCTCCCTGCCCGATTTGAAGTTCCTGAGAATTTCACTGTAGCGCCCGGTTTCATGGATCTTTTGCTCCTCATTGTTGTTCATGACAACCATTACGGTGCTTTTGCCGTTGTAACGGAAATAGGTGTAAATCCCGTCGGAGGGGATGAAATGCCTGAGTTTACCGGTCTGGAGAGCTGTATTTGACTTCCTGTAATCGAGCAGGGTGTGCATAAAGTTGTACATCTCGTTTTCCGTCTGGTTGCGACCCTTGGCAGTGAAAACGTTCCTGCTGTCGCCCGGCCATCCACCGGGAACATCCCTTCGTATAGTACCATGCCCCTTGTCGGCCCCGGTGGTCATCAGCAACTCCGTTCCATAGAAGATTTCGGGGATTCCCCTGGTGGTAAGAATAAAAGCCATGGCCATTTTAAGTTTTCTTACATCATCATTCTGGGTGTCGAGGTAACGGTTCACATCGTGGTTGTCGGCAAATGTGACAATATTCATAGGGTTGGGGTAGGAGAAATCCTGGGAGATGACCTCATACAACCTGAGTATCCCGGTGTTCCATCCTTCTTTTTCATTAAAGGCCTGGATCAGCGCGTCATGTAAGGGAAAATCGAATACCGACGGGAGGTTGGAGTTAAAACCGTCGAGGTTCTTTGAGCCTTTCTGCCAGTAGGCAACTGTTGCAGGGTAGTTCATCCAGCATTCACCTACGATATTGATGCCGGGATATTCTTCAAGCATCCGTTTTCCCCATTCGCTCATAGCGTCTTTGAACGGATACGGGTAAGTGTCCTGCCGTATGCCGTCTATCCCTGCATATTCCATCCACCATATACTGTTCTGTACCAGGTAATTTTTCATATACGGATTTCTCTGGTTGAGATCGGGCATTGTTTTGTCAAACCATCCCCTTGAAAATTGGAGGCTGTCGGTCTCGGAAACATAGGGATCGCTGATGCTACCGGCCCTGTATGTGCTCCTGGTAAATTCAGGCCATTGGTTAAGCCAGTCTTCCGAAGGCAGGTCCTTCATCCACCAATGCTCGCTGCCGCAATGGTTGAACACTTCATCGATGATCAGCTTCATGCCCCTCTTGTGGATGGCTTCCGAAAGCTTTACGTAGTCTTCATTGGTGCCGAAATGGGGATCGACCTTATAAAAATCCGTGGCGGAATATCCATGGTAGGAGTAAACGGGCTGATCGTTTTCTACAAGTGGCGTCAGCCACAAGGCAGTGACCCCTAGTTCCTTAAGATAATCGAGGTGGTCGATTATACCTTTGATGTCGCCTCCGTGCCTGCTGTCGGGCTTTGACCTGTCGGCTTTTTCTTTCATCCCGGCAATATTGTCGTTGGTGGTGTCGCCGTTGGCAAAGCGGTCGGGCATGAGCAGGTAAACAACATCTGCATTATTGAATCCCTTACGCCCGGCCGATCCTGCCTGCCTGGGTTTCAGCATATAGTTGTATGTGGCAAGGGTTTTATTGTTTTCGGTAAAGTTCAGGGTGAAGGTGCCGGGACTTGAGGTCGCCCCGATTTTCAGGTCGATAAAAAGGTAGTCGGGGCTGTGAACCTTGTGGACTGCAGCAAGCACGACTGCTGTTTGTTTGTTCCCGCTAATGGAAACCCCGGTTTTTCCTATATCCTTCCCGTAAACCATAAGCTGCAGTGCCGGATTTTTAAAGCCCGTCCACCAGAAAGGAGGTTCTACTCGTAAAATTCCCGTCTGCTGGGCTAAAAGGCCCAGGGGGATGAGGAGAAGCAATAGGATACAACGCTTCATTTTATTTAGGTTTGATTTTTGATTTTCTGGCTCTTCCATACAGGCTGGTCAGGGCTGACAGAGCATTGGCAAGTTCGGCCGGGAAATCAGTCTCTTTTGCCCTCCATTTCCAGTTACCGCCTGTTGTCCCGGGAAGGTTCATGCGGGCATCCGAATCCAGGCCGAGCAGGTCCTGCATGGGAACTATGGCAGTATTGGCTACCGAGGACCAGGCGAGCCGCACAAATGACCAATGTATGTCGTTCACTTCTTTACCAATATAGTCAAGCACCTGTCGGCGGTCGGCTTCCGAAGCCTGCCTGAACCAGCCCACAACAGTGTCGTTATCGTGTGTCCCGGTATAAACAATGCAGTTTCTTGTATAATTATACGGGATGTAATCGTTTGCTTCGGAAGAATCGAAGGCAAATTCAAGGATCTTCATGCCGGGCAGGCCGAAGCTGTCGCGAAGGTCCTCGACATCGGGCGTCATAACGCCAAGGTCCTCGGCGATGATGGGCAGGTCGCCGAGTTCATTTTTAAGGGCAACGAAAAATTCTTTGCCCGGACCGGGAATCCAGGCCCCGTTTATGGCGGTCTTTTCACCGTAGGGAACCGCCCAGTAAGCTGCAAAACCGCGGAAATGATCTATCCTGATCACATCGTAAAGCATCAGGCTGGTCCTGATACGGTCCATCCACCATCTGTAATTGTTGGTTTTCATGACATCCCATCGGAACAGCGGGTTCCCCCAAAGCTGCCCGGTTTCACTGAAATAATCAGGCGGCACCCCGCCCACCCTGATGGGCATCAGATCCTGGTCGAATTCAAATTCCTGCGGATCGGCCCAGGCATCGGAGCAGTCCATGGAGATATACAATGGGATATCACCTATAATCCTGACTTTGTGTTTTTTTGCATATTCTTTTACGCTCATCCACTGCTTGAGAAATATAAACTGCAGGAACTTGTGGAAATCCGTTTGTTCGGCCAGCCGGCTTTCGGCATGTTTAAGCGCCCCGGGGTCCCGGGTTTTCAGTTCTTTCTCCCAGGTATACCAGGGTTTATTCCCTGAATCCTCTTTGATTGCCCTGAACAGGGCATAATCATTGAGCCATGCCGCATGGCTTTTAAGAAAATTACGATATGCCAGCTTATCCAGGTCCGAAGCATGGCTGGTAAACGTATTAAATGCTTTATACAGTAAGGGGAGCCTGGCTTTCTGCACCAGGTCGTAATCAATCGGTCCATCTTGAAAATGAGGCAAGGCGGCCAGTTCTTCAGGGGTGAGCAGGTGATTGCTCACCAGCAGGTCGAGATCAATCAGGTCGGGGTTGCCGGCATGGGCCGAATAACACTGGTAAGGCGAGTCGCCGTAACCTGTAGGCCCCAGGGGCAGTATCTGCCAGAACTGTTGCTTCGCTTTGGCAAGAAAGTCGATAAAGTTAAAGGCAGCTTTGCCAAGGGATCCTATTCCATATTTCCCGGGCAGGGAAGTCGGGTGCAGTAATATGCCTGAGGCACGTTGATTCATCATTTGCGTATGATATTTATGTTTACATTCTATTTATTAATTCCATTGGCTGCAAGTATAAACGTGATTAGTCCGGCTTTGGAATCCTCAGCAGGACTATTGTCATTACCCTGCTTGACCAGGAGTGTATTCTCAGGACTGGTGATCGTTCTCAGGGCCGATGCCAGGGTAAGGCCTGCAGATGCTTTATCAATATCGGCCGGGATATTGAGGTAAATCCAGGGGGCAGCTGAATTCTTTGCATCGCATGAAAAAGAAGGGGACTCCAGTATCAAAGCCTTCACCCAGGCAGGATGTTCGTTGGCTGTTTTAAAGGCAAGCATTGCTCCCTCGCCCTTTCCCGAAATCGTGACAAGGCCTGCCGAAGTATATTTTTTGCCAATCATGGCGGAGACAGCGGCAGAGACCTTATCCATGCTTTGCCTTTCACCGGTAAACCCAGGTGAAACATGAACTACTGCAATATAAAAACCCCTGTCGGTAAGGCTCAGTATCTCAGGACTGAAATCGTTCTTCTGCTCCCCGGGCTTTCCTGCCTCAATCACTAAAAGAAGCGGGTTTGTGCCATCCATGCGATCCAGGTCCCTCTTCCTTATCATGGATACCGGTATCCTTACATTGTTTTTTCCGGCTGCCATGAAGACTTCTGCTTTATAATCGTCGGGAACATAATTTTTAACTTGTTTCTTCCAGCGGATGCCCATATGCATGGAATGTATGCCGTAAGTATAAGATGTAGGAGGGGTGAGAATGCTCGAGTACCTGAAAACGATTTTATTATCGGCCTGGATGAACGAAAGATCCGAGATACGGCCTTCCGGCTCCGGAAAATTGATCACGTTCGCAACCGAAGCCTCCTTGCCATCTTCAGGGTAAATGCTGGTTATCTGAATGGATGTCCTGAGGTTCCTTCTCTGTACAAGTACAAGGTAGCGCAGATCGATCAGGGAATAATCATCAATATAAACACTGTCGTTTTCCCTCACTGCAGCCTTCCAGTGTGAAGGGCCCGGGGACAGCACCGGGGCAATCAACAGGGATCGCATGGGTGCATTTTCATTTGATAAGATCCATAAATTATTACCCCCAAAATGCTCGGCCCTGTATATTACACCCGGCTTGCGCTCCTGGATCAGAACGGGTTTAAGGGATTTGCAGGAGAATGGCAGCATGCTTACCTCAGAGGACCCGGAGGAAGTACTTTCAATAAAAATTAAGTTTTTTGAAGATGAAAGATGCAGCCTTACTGTAAACGCCGGATCATTCTCGGTAAAGATGACATTGTTTTCTGACTTCCCTTTTCCTTTTGATACGGCATGGACTTCTTTTCCGTCTTTCACAAAGATAATCCAGGGTTCAGCTGCAGTGAGCGCAGTGTCGTTGTCGGAAATTTCTTCGGGCGGCAGATTGTATTTGCGGCCAAGCAGTTCAGCCTGTATTGTTTTCTTAAGGGAACCGAAGCGTTCCATCCATTGTGCAGTATATTCATTTTCGGACTTGCTGTAATCCCTGGCCGAATTCTCATTCAGCGGAAGTTTCATGGCTTCGGGGGGATGAGGTTTCATTTGGCATGAAGCCATGGCAAGCAGAAAGCATACAAAAGTCAGGGAAAGCAGCTGGTGATTTTTCATTGAAGCCTGGGTTGGAAAGATTAGTGGGTGGCAATTTTGCTGAACGTGCCGGCATTGCCGTTCTGCTTGTATGTCACCACACACATGGTGGTTAACGATGCGATGGCAAAGCAGGCTCCGCCTATGATCATGGCATTCATTGGCTTTCCTGCGAAAAAGAGTTCAATTACATATCCTAGCAGGCTGGATGCAATGACCTGGGGTATCACAATAAACAGGTTGAAAATCCCCATCATAACCCCCAGTTTGTCGGGGGGTAAAGCGGGGGTTAGCATTGCGTAGGGCATTGAGAGGATGCTTGACCAGGCTATCCCGATACATGTCATCGAAAAAAGCAGTCCGAATTTTCCTGTCATCAGGGGGATGCTTAGCAGTCCAATGGCGCCGATTGCCAGGCATAATGTATGCATCAGTTTCGGCCCTGTAAATTTCGTGGCCCTGATCAGGACAAATGAGAACAGAAAGCAAACTGCATTGTACATGGCGAAACAGAAACCGGCCCAGGCGCCTGATGTTTCCATCTCCACTGTGCCTGCTTTAGCGTGAAACACGTTACCGGCAATTGCCGGGGAAAAGTAGACCCACAAACAGAACATGCCGATCCAGGTGAAGAACTGTACCAATCCCAGCTCCCACATCCGTTTAGGCAGGTGCCCTATAAGCCTTACAATTTCTCCCAGGCCGAGGGTCCAGTCGAACTTCCGTGAACGGATAGCGGCCAGTTCCTCTTCATCGGGGGGTATCTCCCTTGTTGAAAAGACTGTCCATAAAACTGCTCCTATGAAGGCTATCGAGCCTATGTAAAAAGATAAGGTGACGGAACTTGGAATATGTCCCTGTCCCGCTTTATCCTGTGCAATACCAAACCAGTTTGTCATCATCCAGGGCAGGGCCGAGGCGATGGTCCCGCCCAGGCCTATAAATAGTGACTGTATTGCGAACCCCTGGGAATTCTGTTCTTCAGGGAGGTTGTCTGCCACCATGGCCCTGAAAGGCTGCATGCTGGCATTGATGGTCCCGTCGAGCACCCACAGCAGGCCTGCTGCAACCCAGAAAGTCGGTGAATTAGGCATAAAGATCAGGGCCAGGGAGGCCAGGATCGCTCCCACAAGGATATAGGGCCTCCGGCGTCCAAGCCTGGTCCAAGTGCGATCGCTTGCCTGCCCGATCAGTGGCTGGATAATGACCCCGGTCACGGGAGCGGCAAGCCAGAGCAAGGCAATCTGGCCGGGTCTCGCGCCAAGGTATGAATAAATAGCGCTCATGTTTGCCATCTGCAGGCCCCATCCAAACTGGATACCCAGGAAGCCAAAACTCATATTCCAGATCTGCCAGAAACTAAGTGAGGGTTTGTTACGCATAGTCCGATTATTATTATTGATCAGCCTTAACGGGCATAACGCGCTCAAATACCTGCACGCTACGGTTAATGTTGTATATTTTAAGTGTATGTGTATTGTCGGCGGGATTGAAAATGCTGGTGTGCACGCTGCTCTCGTCAAGCCTGCCATGGCCTCCGAACAAGGCCGAATCGGAATTCAGGATGAGCCGGTAATCGCCAGGTTCAGGAACACAAAACGCATAATCGGGGATGGAACCGGCCAGGTGAAAATTGAAAACGAAGAGCAAACCCGACTTTTCGAAAATGACTGTTTTATTCTGGTGGTCCATCCATATCTGCCGCCCGAAATTCGCCTCCAGTAGCTTGTATGCCTTGGCAAGCTTAATCATCTGTTTGTCAAAATCGCCAAGAAAACGGTATTTCAGCTTCTCATTCAGCGCCAAAGACCATTGCCGGCGTGCATACTGGTGACTCCAGTTATTCCCTTCCCTGGGGAAATCAATCCAGTCGGGGTGGCCGAATTCGTTACCCATGAAATTCAGGTAGGCCTGGCCTCCGAGTGAAAGGGTGAAAAGGCGGATCATCTTATGCAGGGCAATCCCCCTGTCTATAATATGGCTTTCTTCCTCCCGGCTCATTTTAAAGTAAATCTCGCTTTGCATCAGGCGGAAGGCAATAGTTTGGTCGCCGACCAGGGCCTGGTCATGCGACTCGCAGTATGCGATGGTCTTCACATCAGGCAGGCGGTCGTTCATCACAGTCCACATCTCATGGATGTCCCAGTCCTCATCTTTCTTTTCCTTGAGAATTTTGATCCAGTAATCGGGCAAGGCCATTCCGAGGCGGAAATCAAAACCTATGCCACCTTCCCTGATCGGCCGGCAGAGTCCGGGCATGCCGGTTACGTCTTCGGCAATGGTAAGAGCCGATGGTTTTACCTGGTGAGCCAGGGTGTTGGCAAGCTGGAGGTAGGTGATGGCATCCCATTCAACTCCTTCCTTGAAATACCCGTCGCGATCCCATATTTCACGGTAACCATGGTCGAAATACATCATGGACGTGACCCCGTCGAAACGGAATCCGTCGAAATGAAATTCCTTTATCCAGTATTTTACGTTTGAAAGAAGAAACTGCTGAACTTCACGCTTCCCGTAATCAAAACATTTTGAATCCCAGTAGGGATGGTTCCCCCGGGGACCTGCATGAAAATACTGGTGATCGGTGCCGTCGAACATGTTCAATCCTTCATTCGTATTCTTAGCTGCATGCGAATGCACCAGGTCCATGATCACCGCAATACCTTGTTCATGAGCCTTTTTAATGAGATATTTCAGCTCTTCGGGAGTGCCAAAGCGGCTTGAGACCGCAAAATAGTTCGTTACATGATATCCGAAAGAACCGTAATAAGGATGTTCAGCTATTGCCATCAGCTGGATTACATTGTATCCCGCATTTTTTATATACGGGATGAGGTCGTCGGCAAACTCCCAGAAACTGCCAATGCCTTCACGTTCCTGGGCCATGCCCGGATGGCATTCGTAAATGAATAAGTCGTTGAGGGTACTCAGGTCAAAATTGTCATTTTCCCAGTCAAAGGATTTTGGAGGATCCCATATCTGACCAGCAAAATCTTTGGTTGCAGTATCCTGGATCACCCTGGTAATATAAGCCGGCAGGCGTTCATTCCAGCCCTGGTCTGAATGTACCATGACTTTGATCTTGCCCTGGTGAACAAAACGTTCACCATATTCAGAGTCGGGCAGGATTATTTCCCAGTTCCCGTATTTGTCGGGGTTAAGCCTGTGAGAATACCGCTGCCAGTTGTTGAAATCGCCAAAGAGGTAAAGATCCTGTGCATTTGGTGCCCATTCCCTGTATATCCAGGCTTTTAATTTACTGTCATGATGAAGGCCAAACCATAAATAGGCATCTGCAAATTTCGACAAGGACTTCCACTGGGCCTTTATGCCGCCAATTGTGTCCTTGTATCGCATATACCTGTCATTAACCTCCCCGGCAACCGGTTCAAGCCATGGGTCGTTTTTTACAAGTTTCATCATCTGTGGTTTCCCTGTTTCCATCTCTCCCACATGTTTTTGTTTCACGATGTACAAACATACAGAAAAAGATGAAAGAACCTGATTCTGATATAAGAATAAACTTTCATATCTTTGGGTATTCATTAACGGGCTTTTTATGATACAGCCGGACCTTCCTGAGAAAAAATTCAGACTTCAATGGAAGCAGTTCATGTTTGTTTTTCTCTTGATTGCAGGACTATTTGCAGGAGGACATTATTATTATAAGCGGCAGTGGGAGGATATTCTCGGGATACATAAGGAGTTCCTCTCGGCTGTTTCCAGCTTTAAGGTGCATGAGATAAAGAACTGGATTGAAGAAAGAAAAGCTGAAGGGGCATTTATCTCGGCGAGCCCTGAATTTAGATCGGAGTTTGGCAAACTGTTAAAGGCCCCCGGCAACAGGGGATACAGGGAAGTTGTCCGAAGCTGGCTGGAGCCGATCCGCCGCAATCATGACTACAATAACATTGTTTTATTCAGTGCCGAAGGCAAAAAGGTTTTCAGCCTGGCCGCGAATGATGCAGGGCCCTGGGCTGGTGAATTGACTATAGCCGAACAAAGACTGATAATACCGGGTAAGGTTACCCTGTCCGAAATACAGAAGTACCGGAATGGGGCTCCTTATCTTACAACCTCAGTAGCCTTGAACGAAAATTCGGTTTTACTTGGCTATTCCGTCTTTTTTATTGATCCCACGAAAAACCTGTTCCCAACACTTGCTTCATGGCCGGTTGAAAGAATGACTGCCGAAAACATCCTTCTTTATCACGACCCCCGATCAACTTTGTACTTGTCGGAAAGCAAAGTAAAACCGGATACGATAATTTCTTTTACTTCACCTTCGCTCAAAGATGAAATCGGACAAAGTATACCGATGAGCGGTTCTCTGATGTTGTCCGATTCAAGGGATTACAGGGGGCAGGATGTCCTGGCGGAGATCCGCCACATTGATGGAACCAACTGGTGGCTGGTATGTAAAATCGATAAAAGCGAGCTTACCGCTCCCCTGCAAAAAGGGGCTCTTAACCTTATCCTGTATATTGTCATTTTCTTTATCCTCATTACCATATCAGCCACACTGATCTGGAAAAGCCAGCAGCTGGAGTACTTCAAGACAAAATTCAAATTCCAGCAGAAATCGCAGATGGATGAGGAGCAGATCAGGTATATGAATGCCTTGCTCCAGGAAATCAGTGATGCCATTATCACTTTTGATAAGGAGATGATCATTCAGAGCTGGAATAAGGGAGCCGAAAGGATATACGGATGGAAAGCAGATGAGGTTATAGGCAAATTCGGGGGAGGATCGCTCAGGGTTGATTTTCCGGGTGCCACCAAAGCAGGGATTTTCGATGAACTTGAGCAGAAAGGTTTCTGGAAAGGGGAGCTGGTACATAAGCGCAAAGACGGCAGCACGGCCTATGTTCTGTCCTCCACCTCACAGCTGAAAGATGATCATGGGAATGTACTAGGCATAATTACCATCAACAAGGATATTTCGGATGTGATACAGTCGGAAAAGGTAAAGGGGGCCGTTTACAGGATCTCCGAACTTGCTCATTCGGCCAAAGGCCTGAATGACCTGTTTGCCAACATTCACATTGTTATCGGGGACCTGATGGATGCACATAATTTATTCGTTGCCCTGATTGAACCGGATAACGAAACAATAAGCTTCCCGTATTATATAGATGAGAAAGACCCTCCGCCGGCCAGGAGAAAACGCGGGAATACGCTTACCGATATCGTTCTCCGCACAGGCAAGCACCTTTTAGCCAAACCCGAGGACATACAGTATTTTATCGACCGCGGCATCATTGAAATGAAAGGCAGCCCGGCAATTGACTGGCTTGGCGTCCCGCTCAAGGTCGACAGGGAAGTGATTGGCGCCATGGTTGTTCAAAGCTACAACCCAAAAATCCGTTATGGAGATCATGAAGTGGATGTGCTGATCTATGTTTCGGAACAGATTGCCTTGTCGATTCATCGCCTGAAAATGCAGCAGGAACTGGTTGTTCAGAAGCAAAAAGCAGAGGTTTCCTCCAAGCTTACCTCTTCGCTTCTGGCCAACATGAATCACGAATTACGTACACCAATGAATGGAATCCTTGGATTCGCCGAGATCCTGACCAATGACCTGCTGGATCCGGAAGCCAGGCTGAAAGCCGAGAATATCCTTATTTCGGGCCGCAGGCTAATGGATACCCTGGATGCCATCATGGACCTTTCTCATCTCGAATCGGACAAGGTCAACCGGACATTCGTCCCGATAACCGTTAAAAAAAGCCTGCTCAAGGTGCTGTCGAATTATGAACCCCTGATCAACAGGAAAAACCTGAGGCTTAACCTGAATGTTCCGGCTTTCATACAAATTCTTGGAGATGACTATCTTGTGCAGCATATGTTGAGGTGCCTTATCGACAATGCCGTAAAATATACCGATAAAGGCAGCATTACTATTGAAGCCAGGGAGATCAGCGAATCCGGGCAGGACAAAATTGCGATCTCGGTACAAGATACGGGGATAGGAATAGCTGAAGGGAATTTTGACCTGATCTTTGAAACGTTCAGGCAGGTGAGTGAGGGATACGGGCGGAAGTTCGAAGGCTCAGGCCTGGGGCTTTCAATCAGTAAGAAAATTGCCGTATTGCTTAACGGGGAAATCAGGCTTAAAAGCAAGGTTGGAGAGGGTTCGGAGTTCACAGTGATCTTGCCTTCGGCAGGAACTTCATTTGAAAAAGCCCCCTTGCCTACACCCGAAAAAGAAGCACAAAAACCGGGTGAACCGGCATATCCTAAAAACGTCCCTGCAGTCCTTGTGGTTGAAGATAATCTTGTGAATCTCCAGCTTCTTACACTTTACGTCCAGGATACCTGCATGGCCTATTCGGCCCTTGATGGAAAAGCCGCTATTGAAAGCGCAGGGCAGAAGCGTTTTGACCTAATCCTGATGGATATAAACCTGGGGCCCGGCCTTGACGGAATTCAGACCATGCTCGAAATACGTAAGCTCAGCGATTACAAGGATGTCCCGATTGTTGCACTCACAGGATATGCATCCATTGGTGACCGGGACAGGCTGATCTCCTTAGGCTTCTCGGGGTATCTCCCGAAACCTGTAACCAGGGACGTCCTCCTTGGTTTTATCGATGAAATTATCAGGTCTTAGCAGATCAGGCAAATATCGCGATGGATGTAATGATAGCCAGAACGATGGGGGCAACCACGTAAACTATTTTAGCGTCCCGCCTGATGTTGGCGTTCATTTGTGCAATACCCTTGATACATTCTTCATCCCCTGGTTTATATCCCAATGCGGCTTTGAATTCTTCCCTGGCTGAACGGAACAGGTCGATTTTGATAAAATGTGCAGCTCTTTCGGTATGTTCCCTGAATTTAAGCTCTTCGTGCGATAGACTGTGATCGCTGTATAAATCGTGTTGGGCCATGATCTTGTTCTTTGTGTATTTATTAGGAATGCGCGGTAAAATTAATTTATTTTCCCGATATATGGCTCAGATGGCCGTTAATGGAATTTATATGATAAGCCCACCCCGATAGTTTCCTTGAACTGTGTACGGGGGCCGCTTGCAGGTTCAGGAGGATTGGTTTGTATGAGGACATCGTCGTCATAGATTACCTGGAAGTTGACAACCGTGGCAAGCCATTTATTGACTTTGAGCGTAAAAAGGACATTCCAGTTAACGTCAATGTTCCCGAATCCTTTAAGGTAATTTGTAAACAATTCAAGCGATGAGCCGAGGTTGATGTTCTTAGCAAGGTCTTTGTTCAGATCTGCCCTTACGTAAGGACCAAACTCCCCTCTTATTTTTTTCCCTTTCTCCACCCCGAATGCCCCTTGTTTTGAAAGGGTGTCGTCCAGGACAAAGGTGAAACGGCCTGAAGAAGGCGATACATAAAGGGTAAAGAAAGTTGCCGGGCGGTATGTGATCCCGATACCTGCAACAACGTATCCCGGAGCCATGAATTTCGAGATGGAAACGCTGTCGTTGGGATAATTATACCCGTTGGAAAACTGCGACCTGAAATTAACCAGCACGGTCAGGTACCATTTCTTGTTTTTATGGATTTCATAGCTATAGGCAGTTGTGAACTCTATCTTGTCATCGGTTTTATTGTACTTGGCATTTGAGCTTGCGCCCAGCAACTGGAAGCCGTAAGCAGCATCCAGAATGTTGGACCAGGAATGCCTGTTTTTTGAATAACGAAGCCTGAGGTTAAGCATCCCCGTTGCTCCAATGGAATTTGTTCCCCCTGCAGCCCAGTTAGAATAGGCTGCCTGGTTTATTGTAAGGGATCCGAAGCCTCCGAATTTCCAATGGTGTTTGGCAGTATCTGCCGGGACTTCTTCCCTGGCCTTGTCAAGGCTTGAGGCGACGGTTTTTATATCCTGGGCCTTAACATTGCCCAGGAGAAGGACAGGGAGCAAAAAAAGTATAATTCTTTTCATATGTTTGGTGGGTTTTTAGCCTGAAGCCTGCAAAAGTATAAAAAAGTATTGATTTGCGTGATTCCATTTCCCTCTGCAATTCATTAAGTAAAAATGACAGCTGAAGTGAGGTCTAAAATCTGAAATATGATAAAAATCAGGAAATTCCTGATCGCATAAATTCGGAAATAATACAAATATTTTACCTTAACATGCTGTTTTCTGCGTAATTTTGCAGTATAAACCGATCCCCATCATGATAAAAAATTATTTTTTTATACTGGCTTTCCTTTTGCTGGTATTGGAATCAGTTGCCCAAAACGTTCCTGCAACTCCCAGTGAAGTTGGTACCGGAACCTACCTGGGCCTTAGTAAACCCTTACGCGACCTCCCTGTTATGAGTGCTGCGGAATGGAAAGCCATGGCAAAAAAAGCCAGGAAAGAATTGAATGAAGGCCTTGGAAAAAGGAGTTACCCCTTTGCTGCAACGGCGCTTCCCCATGGGCCAGACACTTTCTTCCAGAAAACGATGGGAAACCTGAAAAAGACATCGGTGCAGAGTGCAAACTTTGCAGGGCAGGCATCACCCTATTATCCCCCCGATTGCAATGGAACAGCCGGCCCTAACCATTATATGCAGGTCATAAACACTGTTTATGCAATTTACACCAAAAACGGAACCAAGGTGGCCGGTCCAACTGCTGTCAACGCTTTATTCGGAAGCGTACCCGGCGCAAATTACAATGACGGGGACCCTGTCATATTATATGATGAACAGGCCGACCGCTGGCTGGTAACCGAAATTTCAATTTCCGGATCAACAAATTACCTGCTGTTAGCCGTATCATCAACCAATGACCCCACGGGGACATGGCACCGGTATTCCTTCCAGGTTGCCGTAATGCCCGATTATGCCAAGGTAAGTGTTTGGCGCGACGGGTATTATATGGGCGACAACAACGGGGGAAGCACCGATACTTACGTTTTTCAGCGTGATTCCATCCTGGTGGGAGGAACAGCCCAGAAAGTTGGCTTCCATAACTCATGGAGGCCTTCTTCAGTTGATGGATTTATGTGCGTTCCACCGATCGATAATGACGGGCAGTTTGCACCCGCAGGCTCCCCGGGGCTTTATATTGCCTTCAATGATGATGCTTTTGGCGGAGGAACCGACCAGCTTTGGATTTACGAACTCAGTGTTGACTGGAATATTCCTGCCAATTCAACATTTATCAGGTCGCAGCAGCTCAATGTGCAACCCTTCAGCAGTAATTTCGGGAACAACTGGAATAATATCCCGCAGATGGGAACCACCCAGAAGCTTGACGGAATACCCCAGGTTATCATGAATGTTCCCCAATACAGGAACTTCGGATCCTACCAGACCATAGTCTGCTGCCATACAATAAACCTGGGCACTCCTCCCAATAACAATCATGCCGGGATAAGGTGGTATGAGCTCAGGAGGACAAGCGGGGACTGGACGATCAGGCAGCAGGGAACATATGCTCCGGATTCAACCAGCCGGTGGATGGGATGTATAATGCTCAACGGATCGAACACCATCGCTCTTGGCTATTCGGTCTCAGGTACATATATGCACCCCGCTATCAGATATTGCGGACAATCTCCGATGGCATACCTGGCAGGCAACAGCATTCTAGATATCGCTGAAGATACAATTAAGAGCGGAAGCTATTCGCAGACAGGTATCGAACGCTGGGGCGATTACTCATTAATGGCGGTGGACCCGGCCGATACAAACACTTTCTGGTTTACGAGTGAATACATTGGCTCAGGTGGAAGCCGTCAAACGAGAATTGCCTCCTTTAAATTTACTTTCCCTCCTGTAGTCACAACCATTGCGGCAACAAATGTTGCCAGTGCTTCGGCAACCCTCAACGGTACAGTAAACCCTTACGGGTCAAACGCAACAGGCTACTTTATCTGGGGAACATCTCCCACCGGTCTTTCAGACACCACTGCAGCAGCCAGCCTAGGAGCAGGGATGACGGCTGTTAGCATTTCGAAAACAGTCGGGAGCCTTATGCCGAATACTGTGTACTACTACACTGCGGTAGGTTCCACGGCCAATGGTATTATACATGGGGATACCCTGAGCTTCTCCACTGTTCCGTCCAGCCTGGCAGTTACTCCTCCAAACCGAAGTGTTGGGGATACTTTGGGCCAGACCAGGTTCTTTGTGACAAGCAATATAAACTGGCTTGTTGCCAGCGATGCCTCATGGTGCGTTCCAACACAAACAGGATCGGGCAACGATACGATCTTTACCACGTTTGAAGCCAATACAAGCATTGTACCCAGAATGGCCACGCTGACTGTATCTGGCAGCGGGGTTCCCTCCGTAACAGTTACAGTTACCCAGGCCGGAGCAAGCCCCGAACTTATAGTCACACCTCCAAACCATGATGCCGCAGCCGATACGGGCCGAACCAATTACACTGTGCTTTCAAATATTGCTTGGACCGTAACATCCGATACCAGCTGGTGTTCAGTTACTCCTTCGGGCATTGGCAATGGTATAATACTGGCAACCTTTACTGCGAACCCGGAAGTTACTCCAAGAATAGCTCACATCTCGACTTTTGGAAGCGGAATCGGCCCGGTTGTTGTGACTGTTACCCAGGCCGGCGCTGCTCCAACACTTAATGTTTCTCCTGCAACCCAGAATGTTACAGCAATTGCAGGCAGTGTGAATTATACGGTGACCTCCAATACAAGCTGGACTGTCTTAAGCGACAGCAACTGGTGCACTGTAACACCATCGGGAGTCAAAAACGGTACTATCGTTGCGAACTATAGTGCAAATACGGGCTCCGTTGCGCGTACTGCCCATGTTGCAGTAAACGTTAGTGGGATCAGCCCTGTAACGGTGAATCTTACCCAGGCCAAATCAAGTTCGGGAATCGCCGAAACAGGGCAGGGTCAGGTCGAGATTTATCCAAACCCGAATAAGGGTATATTTAATATCGTTCCGGCCGATGGCAGCAGGATCAGTTTGAATATAGAGGTGGAAGACATGAACGGTAAATCAGTTTTGAGAAAGCAACTGAAGGGCCTGGATAAATACCAACTTGACCTCTCCTCAGCCGAAGCGGGAATCTACTATATAATTATTAAATCGGATACTTACCTGATTAAAAGGAAAATCGTCATTATAAGGTAATCCTGGTTTTTCTCCTAGTTCTTGATTACTTTTTTCCTGATAATTCCTTCGGATGACTGGATTATCACCAGCACAGGACCAGGAGAAACATGCCTTAGATCAATCCTCCACGTGGTCTCTCCTTTGGGTATAAGCCTCTCGGACTCGTAGAGTTTTACGCCAAGTTCATTGATTAAAACAACCTTATAGGCTCTTTCAAGCGGGTTGGTGAACACCAGGTCGAGCAAAGCGTTGGTTGGATTTGGATGTACATTTAAATCGAATCCCATGTTCTCATTTACCCCCACTGCAACCACATATTTGATATTTGAAGTGTCGGAACTGCAATTTCCAAGAGTCACCAGGGTGTAATACTCTCCTGTTACAACCACATGCAGGCTGTCGAGGGTATCGCCCGGCATGGGCTGGTCGTTCAGATGCCATTGGTTGCCGTATGCTGAACTGGATATCAGGGTATTGTCCTGGTTCAATGTTATCGTTGGCGCCGAAGGATACGGGTGAATGTTTACATAAAGGTTAGAAGGCGTTCCGTTACCGCATGCATTGGACCCGTGTACAGAAATACTGTCGGACTGCGCATTTGGGAGATAGGTTACATGTATTATATTACTGTTTGGATTGCCCTGGAAAATTGCTCTGGCCGGTAAGGTCCAGAAATATCCGTCGGCATTGGAAATGGTATCTATCGAATATTCCTGCCAGGATGCCGGAACACAGAGTGAAGACGGCCCTGATATTACCGAAGCAGCTGAGGGCAATGGGTGGATGGTCACGGTCAAAGTGCAGGGATTTGCTGCCTGGCAACCCGAAGGGGATGAATATGTCACCGTAATCCAGTGAGCCCCTGCAGAATTCCATTGTGCTGTTATTGAGGATGTTCCGAGTCCAGTTAAAATTGTGTCTCCCGCTGATATGTTCCAGGTATAGGACAGCTGGCCAGCCTGGGTTGAGTAGGTTTTGGGCCCTGAGTTGGCACAGACTGAATTGTTGCCAGTGATGGTTGGAACAGGCAGAGGATTAATGGTCACCGCTTTCTGTGTCGCATTGGCGGGATTGCATCCCTTGGGTGAAGTATAACTTACCGTAATTATTGAAGTCCCCGGGTTTCCCCAGCTGATCTGTACCGAGTTTGTGCCCTGGCCCGACGTAATGGTACCACCTGCGGCTACGGTCCATGAATACGAACTCATACCACTCTCGGTAGTATATACCTCGTTTGAAGAGTTGGCGCAAACAGAACCATTACCAGAGATGGCAGGAACAGGGAGTGCAAAAATATTGACATTGAAGACCGAAGGTGAGGTTGCTGTACAGTTATTGCCATTGATATAATTCACCGAGACGGTGCGCGGCCCCGAAGATGTCCAGGTGACATGGATTACATTGGTCCCCAGCCCTGAAACAGTACTTCCTCCTGCCGAAATGACCCATTGATAATTGCTCATACCGCTCTCGGTGGTATAGGTTCCGGTGGCATTCATGCAAAGACTGTCGGGACCAGTGATTGTAGGTGCCGGCAGAGGATAGACGGTCACAATTTTCACCACAGGGGCGGGAGCATAACAGCCTGCCGAATTGGAATAGTTCACCGAAACATACCTTGATCCTGAAGAATCCCATCGTACCTGGATTGTTTCTGTGCCAAGGCCCGAAAGAATGGTTCCGCCCGAAGAGATGCTCCACTGGTAGTTGCTCATTCCCGACTGGGTGCTGTAAACCAGCCCGGTGACCCCGCTGCATACTGCCGGCGGGCCGCTGATTGAAGGAACGGGCAGGGGGAGTACCGTTACAGGATAAGACGTAGGTTGTGCCGGGGCACAGCCGGTTGAGTCAAGGTAAGTTACAGTAAGGTGCTGAATACCTGAAGCAGTCCAGTTTACTCCAACTGAGTCTGTTCCCTGTCCTGATGTGATCAGGCCCCCGCTGCTGACGGTCCAGTTATAGGCCGTTTTCCCGCGCTGGGTCGAATAGACCCGGGTTCCCGACAGGCTGCAAACAGATGAAGGGCCGGTGATGAAAGGAACAGGAAGAGGGTGCACCCTCACAAGTTTCTGGGCAGGCTGCAAGGGAGGACATCCCTGGGGGTTGGTATACGAAAGTGTAACAGATTGGTCCCCGCTGGCATTCCATGCCACAAGAATCGATGAGGAGCCATTCCCCGAAAGGATGCTGCCACCTGCCGAAACAGTCCATACGTAACTGTTCATTCCCGTTTCGGTTGTGTATGCCGAGTTTGAGTTAAAGCAAATGCTGCTGTTCCCGGTGATCGTAGGCGAGGGGGTGGGATTTACAGTTACATTATAAACGAAAGGATTATCGGCGCTGCAATCCGATGAGTTGGAATAATTCACCGATACAGACCGGTTCCCGGCCAGGTTCCATTTTACATTAACTGACGGGCTTCCCTGCCCCGATAAGATAATGCCCCCGGCCGAAACGGCCCAGGTGTAATTGCTCATGGCTGTTTGGGTTGTGTAAACCAGGTTTACTCCCGAACAGGCAAGCTGAGGACCCGCTATGGAGGGGGAGGGGATCGCATATACAGTCACCGGGTAAACAACCGGAACAGGGGAGGAACAGGAATTAGAGTCGGCATAGTTCACACTGAGCTGCTGGTTGCCTGCCGAATTCCAGATTACATGAAGGGTGTCGTGTCCCTGTCCTGAAACAATATTGCCCCCGGGGCTGACGACCCAGATGTAATTTGTTTTGCCTGGCTGAGTCGTATAGATTTTGCTGCCCGAATTGTTACATACTGATGAAGGTCCTGAAATGGCCGGAACAGGAAGGGGGTTGATCCTGATATTTTGAATAAGCGGGGCTGAAGGTGCACAGCCAAACGAATTCATATAGTTTACCCCGAGAAACTGGTTGCCTGCCGTGGTCCAGTCGGTTGTTACGGAATAGGTCCCGCTGCCGGAATTTATTATGCCTCCCGGGGAGACAGTCCACTGGTAATTGCTCATTCCGCTTTCGGTGGTGTACACGTTGCCTGTCGATCCTTTACACAGGGTGTCGGGCCCGTAAATGTGCGGCTGAGGCCTGGCATGGACATTCACATTCAGTGTATAAGGGCTTGTAGCAGGACATCCGCCAGGAAAATTATAATTGAGCTGCATCTGGTGAATGCCGGGGCTGTTCCATTGCACTGTAACCGAAGAAGTACCGCTTCCGGAAGTGATCACACCTCCCGATGAGACCAACCAGGTGTAATTGGTCATGCCGGCCTGGCTTGCATAGGATACCGCCGCATCCCCCTCGCAAAGGCTCACCGGTCCTGTAATGACCGGCTGTGCTATGGGGCGGACAAAGATATTTTTAGTGACAGGTGAAAGCGCCTGGCATCCGAAGGAGTTGGAGTAGTTCAGGCTGATCCACTGAGGGCCCGTATTATCCCAACGTACGGTTACGGATGAAGTGGACGCTCCCGATAATATCGTACCTGAAGGTGAAACATTCCACTGGTATGACTGCATGCCGGTACTGGTCGAGAATATTTCTAATGATGTGCTGCAAACGGTATCAGAACCTGTTATGACCGGTACGGGCAGGGGATTAACAGTAACATTTTTAACCGTAGGCACCGTAGCCAGGCAGCCATTCGGCGCCCTGTAAATAACACTGAGCGTTTGAGAGCCGGGTACCACCCAGTTTACTGTAACCGAATTTGTTCCCTGACCTGAGACGAGATTGCCCCCTGAAGAAATTGACCAGCTGTATTCGGTCATTCCCGCATCCGTACTGTAAGTGATTGCCTGAGTAGTCGCACAGCTCGAAGCAGGACCGGTGATCACCGGCACAGGCCTCGATTTAAGGTTTACAGGGAAAGGGGAAGATACGGGGTTGTCATTGCAGGTGTTTACTGCCCTTACGGTAATGTCCCCTGAAACCGCATTGGGGCCGGCTGTCACCACAACACTGTCATGATTGGCCCCCTGTGTGATGACGAACCCGCTGGGGAAAGTCCATGCATAGGAAGTTGCCCCCGTGACGGGCAAAACGCTGTAGATATTATTGGCTGTTCCCTGGCAGAGGGACGAAGGTCCGCTGACAGAACCCGGGGCAGCCAGCCTGGCATTGTTAACCTGGCCATTGACGAAAAAGGAAGTTACAGGGTATTTATACATAGGGTGGCCACCCTCATCGATATACTTGCAGTCACTTCCGCTATTGGATGAAGTATTAAAAGACAGTGCAGTGTTCCCCGAAATATAATTAAAAGTCAGAAGGGCAAGGGTGTCATGGACTGAGAGGGATTTTGCCGTAGCAGCAGTCCAGCTTATGAGAATCTTCCTGAATGTTGACGATCCGCCCACTGCCTGGTCGCTGATGGTCATCCCGCTTAGTATGGAAGGTTTTCCTGCAATTCCCGAAACAAATGTCATGACTGCAGGGTCATATTCTATCCTCTGGCTGCAGGAAGTTATATTCAGGAAACTGTCTACGGCTACGGGAATCACCAGAGGATGCCCGGGGCAGGCGCCTGTGACCGGGAGCGTGGCAACCGGGGCATTACGGTAGGTGCAGAAATCAGAAGGAAGGGTAATCCCCGAAACCTGGCATAGCTCGGTACGAAAAGCTCTCTGCTGTGCACCGGGAGGGACCATCATGATGTAATCGATGGCAACATTGGCATCCTCCTGACTGTGCGAAGCCTGGGTTGTGCTTATCCAGGTCTGGGCAGGGACCTCGGGAGGTATAACGTAATGCCCGTTCCAGCTTATATTCACCATCCCGCTGGATGATCCGACCCCTGTGCTTGAACTTGAACCTACCCCCTGGGTGACAATGGATGAAATGTTCCGGTTTGCCGAGATCAGGAGAGTGGAATTGTAAAAACGGTACCTGTTTGTAAGATTCCCTGTAAACGAAATAGTGAGTACATTGTCGAGAAGCTGGGTAACAACATTAATGCTGTCGCGGACCATGAGGTAATCGAGAATCTCTTCGTCGGTTGCCATGAGAATATTGTCCAGGCCTGTTTTTCCGTAGGTGGAGGCGATATAGTTCATATGGTTGACGAAGGTTGTGAAGGAGTACCCGTAATTGTTTGTCACTGCATGGGTAAAGGTCGATCCCCACTGGCGTTCACCTCCCACACTTGTATTCGCAAGGTTGTCTACGAAGGCGCTCAGGTTAATTGCTTCATAAGTATTGGTTCGGTGCAAGCCAATGTTCTGGTGGGGGAAAGCAGCTGTGACGTCAAAAGACGGGTTACCAAACGTATATCCTTCCCTGAAGCATGCGGTATAGCCCTGAGCCCAGGCGATTGCCGAATACGTCAGGGTTCCATTTGGATTTACAAACATCTTTAAATCAGGACCACCGCTTGTTGCCGCCTGCATCATCAGCTTTGTATAGCTTGTATTCCTGGCGATTTCATAAGCCAGGTTGCCAACCCCGCCGGATGTGAGTCCATGGTTCATCACGCTCCAGTTTTGCTGGTACATTTCGGTGAGCTGAGGCCAGGTCACGGTACTTGAGGCATAGGAACTGTTTGGGTCATGAATGTCGATAAGAGTAGAGCCCTGGGCATAAAAAGGGAAAATTGCGGCACTCATCTTAAACATCACGTCGTTTCCACAGCCGTCTGTGTATTTTAAGCCCGGGTAAGTAACTCCGCTTACGGTACCCCCGTTGAGTAACTGGAAAGAATTGGTGTAAATATCCTTGTCGCCGTCATCTTCTCCCATGCTGAAAGCAAAGAGTTTGTTGTATCGCAGGGGAGCTTTGGTTACACTGTAAGTAGTGGGGGCCGTATTGAAGGTGACAATGATATGAATGTTCTTAAGGCTGTCGATATTCTGGGCCTTCGGACAGATGGAGGCAAACTGAAAAATCAATAAAAAACAAAGGAAAATTACAGTTCTCATACAAAAACTCAATTTGAAAAGTCTAAAATAGACTACTTAAAGACAAGTTCGTGAAATTTGTTGATAAATTGTTATTTCTTAATCTTGTTAAGTGCCTGAGGTTAACATAACACCGCCGGAAAATTATGAAAAAATGCACGATTCAGGGCCTGACCGAAAATGTATATTAACTTTGGCAAAAGAAAATGCAGACTTTATGCAAAAACCATTGTTCAAAATTGCCTTTGCCCTTATCCTGTTGATAGCATTGCTATACCCAGCTGAACAGGCATTCTCACAGAAAATATCTGTCAGGAACGATACCCTCCCAACAGCCCTGCTGCTGATTGATATCCAGGAATTTTATTTTCCCGGGGGGAAGCTGCCGCTTGAAAACCCTGAAGCAGCCAGCGAAAAAGCTGCCTCGGTACTCAAACTCTTCAGGCAGCAGAAACTGCCTGTCATCCATATACAGCATTACGGTGGCAGTGCCATTCATGCAAATGTAGCCCCTTTGCCCGGCGAGAAAGTGTTCACTAAAGAGGAAGCAAACGCGTTTGACAGGACCGGCCTCCAGGAATATCTTAAATCACTTCATGTAAAACGGCTTGTGCTTTGCGGAATGCAGACTCATATGTGCCTGGAAGCGGCTACCCGTGCAGCTTATGATCTTGATTACAAATGCATTGTGGTTGAGGATGCCTGTGCCACCAGGGACCTGAAGTGGGGAGAGCGCACAATTTCAGCCGTCGATGTACAGGCAAGCACGTTTGCTTCGCTTGACAGGTTTTATGCCAAGGTAGTGACTGCAGCAGATCTGCAGCCGTAGGCCCTGTATTTCTTTATTGCAGTATCCTGGCTTTCCAGCTTTCCAGGTCCTGTGCTGGTGTTTTAAATCCCAGCTGTTTTGATTTCATCCCTTCAGAATAGGCTTCCTTGTACCTGCCCGCCTTTGCCAGGGCCAGGGCTTTGAAGTAGAAAAGCCTTCCATCGGTCTTATCCAGTTCTATTGCCTTGTCGAGCGCGTTGATTGCCTCATCGGTCCGGGCCATTTTAAAATAGCAATATCCTATTCCCAGCGCTGCCTCCTTCTGGCCCGGGTCAAGCTGAAGGGCCTTCTTGAAATCGGCGATAGCCAGGTCGTAATTCTTTTGTTTGTCTAAATAAAGCGTGCCCCGTATAACATAAGGAGCGGCAGGCGGATTGCGGTCACAGGCAAGCATGGCGTTGTCTAAGGCTTTGCTGTAATCGCCGTTATTATAATACAATACGCTGAGACCATAATAACCCCTCCAATGTTCCGGGTATTGCCTCACTGCATCTTCCCAGAAAGTGAAGTTGTCTTTCCATGTTTGAATCCGATGAACCGACAGTATTGAAAAGGCTGACACCACTGCGAAAAGAAGACCAAATACGGGATACTTCCAACCGGAATGAGTGCTGTGCACCGAAAATAAATGTCCGAGAATGAAAAACAAACCGATGAATGGGATGTACGTATATCGCTCATTGACAAGGGAATCCCCAACCGGGACGATCTTGAGCATGACCGAAACGGTAAGCGCATAGAAAAGAAACCCGAACAGGTATTCTTTGGTTTTCCTGGCTGAATAAATACAGGCTGCAAGCAGGGCCGCCAGGATGAAGGGAAGCAAATAAAACCAGAACGGGAGATCGGCAGGTTTGCCGTAGGCATAAGGATGTATGGCACACAGCCCTGCAGGAACAAACATTTTGAAGATATAGTTGAGGAAGCTGTAACAGCCATTCATGGCATTCATCAGCAGAGAGGTTTGGCCGGCGTTTACCGCACTCACGGCTTCAGACGCTTTTATGGCAAGGATCCCGAAGAAAACCGAAAGTGCCAGAAACGGGACTTTTTCAAGAACCAGCTTCCGGGAAAATTTCCTGCCGAGGTAGTAGTCAACCACAAAAAAGAGAACGGGCAGGGTAATCGCCTGGGCCTTCGACAGGCAAGACAATATGAAGAAAATAAACGCAAGGACCAGCCCTGCAATCCCGCCCTTTTTTATGTAACGTATGTAAACCAGGAGAGATATAAGAAAAAACAGGCTGTAGAGCACATCTTTAAGTTCGGCAACCCAGGCCACGCTTTCGACATGCATCGGATGGATTCCAAAAAGCAATGCCGTAACCGCTGCAGTTCTCCATTCCATTTTGTTTTTCAGCTCATAAACTATGTAAAACACCAGGCCTGTATTCAGCAGGTGAAGCAGTATATTATTAAGATGGAACCAGAACGGGTTTAATCCATCGTAAACGCCCTGTTCTCCTTTCGGGAAAACAAGGTATTCAATGTGAAGCCAGAGCATGGTCAGGGGATGATAATGCCCCAGGTAAAAGCTTGAAAATGAGAAAACCTTCGCGAAATCAAAATTCCTGAGAAAAGGATTTTGCCAGGTATAGCTGTGATCGTCCCAGAGAAGAAGCCCGTTGGTAAGTGCGGGGAAATAGATGATAAAAGTAAAAAACAGTATAAATATCAGGGGATAATGTATGCTGATTTCCCTGCCGGTTTCAGCAATGACTGTACCGGCTTTATTCGATCCCGTTAAATTGCCCGCCTTTCCGGAGCGGCCCCCGGTTCCGGGACGATGCCCCGGACCAGGTACCGGTTTAACCGGTTTGTCCCGGTATTCTTTTACTTTAGGTTTACCGTTGCCTGCCATAGGGTTTAAGAGTATTTTTTCCTTTGATGGTTTTACTTATCCGCATCCGGACCCGGATTCAGTGCCGGCAACTTATTTTTAACATCACTCATCCTTACCAGGTCCTTTGTCCTCTCTTTAGGTGTGACCTTGATCCTGAGAAGTTCTCTTCCCTTTGCCTTAATTTCAACCGTTGTTTTTACAGGGGCATGCAGCTTAAAATCCACGTTCCATTCGGGAGGCCAGGAGGGCATCAGGAATATCCTTTGGCCGGTCGTCTGCATCAGCATCTCCTGGAGGGCCGTCATTCCGCTGCCTCCCCAGTTGTGATCAGGAACCCAGTCATGACCGGGCCCCCAGAAAGCAGGGAAACGGAACTGGCCGTCATCAAGCTTCTTCACCAGCAGCGCTTTCGCTTCATCCCATAATCCAAGCCTTGCACAAAAAATAGCATCCTGGTGCCAGCTGATGTAGCCGTACTGGTTGGCATTATCCGCACCAAAGTGCCATGTGTCAAGTGCAATCTGCAGGCCCGGTTTGCCCAGACCGAATATCCCGTAAGGGAAAACAGGATAAAGCTGGGGCAGTTCTATATTATTGATAAATTCCCAGGATTCAGCCGGGGCTATCACCTTTTTACCCTTCATAGTCCGGTAAGGGATATCCGGGATGCGGCTCAGTACTTCTTTCCAGTAAGACCTTTGCAGGGAATCTCCATATGTTCCGGGCAAGGCAAGCAGGGAGGCGAGAACCGATTGCAGGGCCGCGATAACGGGGGCAGGGTTCTTGGCAAGCTTGTATGTTTCAAGTGCGGCGGAAGGATACAGGATCAGCTTGCCCTTTTCATCCAAAGGTTTGCCGTTGAGCAAGCTGGCCCAATACTGGTAATGTTCGTCATAAAAACGGATGCAGCTGGTAATAAAGGGGAGATACCCTGTGATGTCTTCACCGCTGAATCTCTGATATTCAAGCAACATGAAGGCAAACTCCAGGGCATTGTCATATTCGTCCATCACCCAGCTGTTATCAAGGTAACCGTAATCCAGGACTTTAACCTGCCTACCGGCTCCATTAGTCACAACACGGGTACTTGCCGAGTCGCTTCTCGGTCCCACTTTCGCATTGCCCCAGCCGTACTGGTATATATCTCCTATGGGCAAGCCGAAATTTTCAAGGTGCTCCCCGTAACCAGCCCCCTCATGGTTCCAGTAAAATTTTGTCCTGAGTTCGGCGGCTGCGAGGTTCCTTGAATACAATGAGAACTGTGAAGGCATAAACTGGAAATCTCCCGACTTCAGCATAGGCCAGTACACCAGCCTCTGGTTCTGAGCCGTAAAGCTGCCGCCTCCCCATTGCCTGAAATCGGGGCTGAGGTCTTTGTACTTTTCCATTGTGAATGAAGGGTCAAAGGTGAAAAGGCCTCCGTTGAATTTGGTTGGATATTCCCCGTATGCATTGCATGCGAGCATATACCTGAAGAGCTGGTAATTCCTGCCTATTCTCCAGCCCTGGTCTGAGGGCCCGGCACCGGAATTTATCACGATATGGCTGCGGTCCCAGAAGGATTCCCACCATTTAAGGTTGTTTCTCCATGCTTTCTCTTCAGGATCCAGTCCCGATAATTCGCGTTCCAGTTCGTTTTGCCAGGATGCTGCAGATGCCGGGCAGGAAGTGTGAAGCAGGATCAGCAGGGAATGCTTCCTTGCAGGGACAACTGATTTCAGTACCCATCCCCTGAAACTTGTATTGATATATTTGCCTTCCACAAAGCGGTTGACCCTCATGTTCCCGCCCTTCATCAATCCGCCGAAGGTGAGGTCTTTTAAAGGATTGCTGAATTTTTCCCTCAAGGGGCCGAGATGCTGCTGGGTGATTTCCTTGTCGAAAACAAGATCGGTGCTGAGGTTCCTGTGGTACCATAGAATTTCTTCGGGACTATTCCCGATAATGTCCCTGTAAGTAGTTAAAGGAATCACCGAAGGTTCGGTGCCAAGGAAACTAAGGCACTGCATGCGTTCATCCCTGCCGATCATATGGTCGGCGGTCCTCCAGCTTTCGTAGGTTGCTTCCATGGTAAGTGCAATGCTGCTTTGGGCCGAAAATCGGATCACCGGCCTGAACACTTCGACCCATAAGCAGGCCTTCAGATGAATGCTGTCTTTTGTTGCTTCAAATTCGATGCACCCATCCTTCAGTTTCAGCTCCTGCCTGAATGAAGCGATTCCTGAGGCAAAGGGATTGGGGCTGAACCGTATCCTGACCCTGCCAAGCTTAAGCATGGAATTATTCTCGTCGAAGGTGCCGCTACGGGAGATATAAAAAAGGAGATCCCCGTTTTCGACCCAAACGTTACAGCCGATGTCGCCTCCTCCAAGGGGCATCGACCCGGAAGAGTTCGCCGATGGGGTATCCCATTTTACATTGTACTGGTCAATATACTTGATATTCCCGCCAAGTGTGGGAAGAGTGATAAAGCTCAGGATGAAGAAGGAAAGGCAGGATGTAAAAAACGGGGAGTATCTCATAATGTCCAGGATTCGGTCCTGAGCACAAAATTGCGCATTTTATGTGTACAAGTAGCGTTTGATCTTCTGGGTGGGAGTTTTTTCAAAGGGGAATTCCTGGACGACGATCCTCTGAACCTGGGAGAATTTATTCACCCTGCTGTTGACGTACTGCAAAAGCTCAAGCTGGAGTTCATCGATCTTATGCTCCACGTAATTTGAAATATCGTATTTAAGCTGGGAATACCTTTCTTCTATCTCTTCCCTGTTGAACTGCACCAGGGCGACAAGCCTTTCCTGCTGGACTATCACCAGCGAATCGGCAACATGCCTGAAGTTATTGATGATGGATTCAATGTCTTCGGGGTGGATGTTTTCACCTCCCTGCCCGATGATAGTATTCTTAAGCCTGCCTTTGATATACAAGTACCCATCCTTGTCAAAGACCCCAAGGTCTCCTGTTTTAAACCAGCCGTCGGGGGTGATGACCTCCGAAGTCATCACCGGGTCTTTGTAATATCCTTTCATGACATTGGGCCCTCTTGCCCAGATCTCACCTTCACCGGTCTTTTTATCGGGGTTCTGAATGATGAGTTCTATTTCTTCAATTGAAGGGCCTGTTGACTGCAGGCGGGCATCATGAGGGTTAAAGCCTGCGAGCAGGGGTGCTGTTTCGGTAAGGCCATAGCCAATGGCATACGGGAACTTCGCTTCGATGAGGAATTTTTCGACCGTGCGGTTCAGCTTGGCTCCGCCTATGCCGAAGAAATGCAGTTCGCCTCCAAAAGTCTGCATCAGTTTTTTCCCTGCAGCCACATTCAGTTTCTTCCTGAGAAATGGGATATGAATGGCTGTGTGAAGCAGGAAATTCTTTGTAAATGCAGGCTGGATGCGGTTCCTGAATATTTTTTCAATGATCAGGGGCACTGTAAGCATAATGGTGGGCTTGACTTCCTGAAGGGCAGGAAGAAGCACCGAAGGTGTCGGCGCTTTGCCTATGTACCAGATACCGGCCCCTTTTAACATGGGTAGTACCATGCCAATGGTGTTCTCGTAAGAGTGCGATAGGGGAAGCACCGAAAGAAAACGGTCGGTTTCAACGATATTCTGAACACAGCCGCTTTTTTCGGCTGTAAAACAAATGTTCAGGTGGGACAGCATTACACCTTTTGATTTGCCTGTTGTACCCGAAGTATAAATGATGGAAGCCAGGTCGTCTTCCCTAACGGCATACTCAGCCTTGGGTTCAGCGGCAGGATCGAACGAGGGCCAGCCTTCTTCGGCTCCTTTTATAGAGAAGTCTTCTATCCTGATCCTTTTCGGAGCGACTTCCAAAGGTATGGACCCTACTTTTGACTGCTGTCCGTCGGAAAAAAAGATGGCTTTAGACTCGGAATGTTCGAGAATGTTTTTAACCTCGTCGGGATGAAAATCGGGAAGCAGGGGAACTGCAATGGCCCCCATGAAGGTGATGGCATAGTAGCTTGCTCCCCAGTTAGGCAGGCCTGCGCTCAGTATGGCAACCTTGTCGCCGGGCATTATCCCGAGCTTCTCAAGAAAAGCCATTACCGACCTGATGCGGCGATATAAATCACCGTAGGTTAGCTGCTCGCCTCCTATCATAGCCATGGCCGGACGTTCACTGTGTTTGCCAAGGGTCTGTAGGAAAGCTGCGGGAAGAGTAAATCCGGCGTTGGAAACCATCAACACTTTCTTATTGAAGATGCAAAGATAAGAAAAAATGTATCTTTAAACCGCAAATCAATTTTCTTCCTTATGAAATCACTGCTGTTTGTTATGTTATTTATAAGTGCTTCAACCATAGCCCGTGCTCAGAATTTTCCCTTGTACAAGGATAAATCACTGCCTGTTGAACAAAGGGTGGATGATCTGCTGCAAAAGATGACAACCGAAGAAAAAATCAATATGCTGGGGGGGGATGATGGCTTTTATATAAGGCCAAATGAGAGGCTAGGCATACCTGCGGTTAAAATGTCGGACGGCCCTCTCGGGGTCAGGAATTATGGTAAGGCAACAGCATTTCCTGCCGGCATATGTTTTGCTTCCACCTGGAATACGGAACTGGTGAAGCGATATGGAGAAGCTGTGGGGAAAGAGGCAAGATCAAAAGGGGTTCACATCATGCTTGCGCCGGGGGTTAACATTTACAGGGCTCCCATGTGCGGGAGAAATTTTGAGTATTATGGAGAAGATCCCTTTTTAAGCAGCAGGATGGCTGTTTCATACATCAAGGGTGTGCAAAGCCAGGGCGTTGTTTCCACCGTTAAGCATTTTGCGGCAAACAACCAGGAGTATGACCGTTATACTGTGAGCTCCGATCTTGATGAACGGACTTTAAGGGAGATCTACCTTCCCGCTTTCCGCGCCGCTGTTGAGGAAGCGCATGTGGGAGCTGTCATGAATTCCTACAACCTTGTAAACGGTACATGGACATCCCAGAACGAACATCTGATCAGGGATATTCTTAAAGGTGAATGGAAGTTTGATGGTATGCTGATGTCGGACTGGGGCTCGACGCATGATGGGCTTGGCGCAGCCCTGGCCGGGCTGGACCTGGAGATGCCGGCGGCTGATTTCATGAATGCCAGAACACTGATGCCGGCTTTACAGGACGGGCGGCTCAGGCAGGAGGTAATCGACGACAAGGTAAGGCGGATGCTCAGGATTATGTTCCGTTTCGGTTTCTTTGACCGGGTTCAGGCCGATACCAGCCTGCCACTGTACAACCCCGATTCGAGGATTGTTGCATTGCAGGCGGCCAGGGAAGGAATCGTCCTCCTGAAAAATGAAAATAATATTTTACCACTTGATGCCGGGAAGATTAAAAATATAGCGGTAATCGGCCCTGATGCCCATCCTGCAGTCCCCGGCGGAGGAGGGAGCTCCATCATCACCCCTTACCGCAGCGTAAGCTTCCTTGACGGTATTATCGAAACCGTTGGCAAGAATGCGAAAGTGTTTTACAGTCCCGGTGTTAGTACCGATCTTGAAGAGATGTTCAGCACATCGGAATTCACCAGCGTTAACGAAAAAGGGGAGAAGGTGAAAGGGCTTAACGGAGAATATTTTTCCAATATGTTTCTTAATGGAGAGCCTGCCATGAAGAGGCGGGATGAACATGTCAACTTTAACTGGCAGAACGGGGCGCCTGCCCCGTTTATGCCTGCCGACAGTTTTTCGGTCGTATGGACCGGCAGCATCAATATCCCTGCCGATGGAAATTATTATTTTTATGTAAACGGAAATAACGGGTTCAGGCTTTTCCTTGACGGGATGAAGGTGATTGACCAATGGGGCAATCCTTCTTTCATGGCAGGCGATAAAATCATACCCCTGCGCAAGGGGGAGGTTCAGCTGAGGCTTGAATATTATGAGAAAACCGGTGAAGCCCAGGTCTCATTCGGCTGGAGGCAGGTCAAACCGGCAGGGGAATCTGAAGCCGTGAAACTGTCGGCCCGATGCGATGTGGCAATAGTTTGCGTGGGATTTAACCCGAACACCGAAGGCGAAGGTTTCGACAGGCCCTTTGAACTGCCCTCAGAACAGGCAGACCTTATCCTGAACGTGGCAAAAGTTAACCGGCGGACGATTGTTGTTTTGACTTCGGGCGGGAATGTGTCTCCCGGAAACTGGCTTTCGGAGGTTGCCGCCTACATTGAGGCCTGGTACCCGGGACAGGAGGGAGGGACCGCCCTGGCCGAAATACTTTTCGGGCTTACCAACCCCAGCGGCAAGCTGCCTGCAAGCTTTGAAAAACGCTGGGAGGACAATGCCAGCTTTTCTTCCTATTATGATGCCGCAAAGACAAAACATATTGCATATACCGAAGGAATATTCACTGGTTACAGGCATTTCGATAAAGACCAGATTGAACCTTTGTTCCCTTTTGGCTACGGGCTTTCCTATACGAGCTTTGAATATAAAAACCTGCAGATAAAACCGGTGCTCGCCGGGCCGGAAACAGAGGAAAAGACAGGGCTGAGTTTCGATATTACGAATACCGGGAAGATGGATGGGGCCGAAGTAGCACAGGTGTATGTTGGCCAGGTGAATGCATCAGTTCCGAGGCCTGTAAAGGAACTGAAAGGATTCAGCAAAATTTTCCTGAAGCCCGGCGAGACAAAACGGGTAAATATATTACTCGACCGTGATGCCTTTTCTTATTATGACGTCAGAAAAAAATCATGGGTGGTTAAACCCGGTGAATTTGAATTCCTGGTAGGTTCATCAAGCCGTGATATATGGCTGAAAGCCAGGAGGATCATCCATTAGTGGATTCGGCTCATCCAATTAATCACTCCCGGTAAACTCACCGCTTTCCCGGTTGGGACTGGTGTCGGGGCCCTTGCCCCCGGGGCTAATGCCGGTTTATTACAAATATTTCCATCCGCGTTTTGGTTGTTAGGAAATTAACAATAATTTTGCGCCCTTAAACTCCGTAAAACACTTAGACAAACCTGCGTATATTACTAAAACGACGTTCTATGAAAAACAAAACCCTCTTTAAATTCTTTGCCCTGATGCTTTTGCTTTCGGGGCTTCCGCTTTTATCCCATGCTTCGGAGATGGTAAATTCAGGATTGGCTCCGGCCATCAGCGATGACCAGCATTATAACCGTGCCATTCATATTATGGCCATGCTTCTTGTTGGTTTTGGTTTTTTAATGGTATTTGTACGCAAATACGGACGCTCAGCTCTCACTGCCACTTTTTTGCTGGTCAGCATCTCCATCCCGGTGTATATGCTAATCAACAGCAATACTGTGGGGATACACGAGAATGATGTCCGCCGCCTGATCCTCAGCGAATTTTGCGGGGCAAGTCTTTTGATAGCAGCTGGAGCAGTGCTTGGCCGCTTAAAGATGCAGCAATACCTTTTGCTTGGTTTGCTTTTCGTGCCCTGTTACATGTTGAACGAATGGCTGGTGCTGAACGGGGGCCTTGGCCTTGTAAAGGCAGGAGGCGTTGTAGATACAGGGGGATCCATAGTGATCCATGCTTTCGGGGCTATCTTCGGCTTGGGTGTTGCCCTTACCATGACCACGAAACAGGAATTTGAAAAAACCATTGAGTCGGATTCGGTTTCCGACAGGTATTCCATGCTTGGAAGTATGATACTGTGGATTTTCTGGCCCAGCTTCTGCGCTGCCCTCGTTACTCCCGAGCAGATGCCTGCAACGGTTGTGAATGTGATTTTAGCTCTCTGCGGATCCACCATCACAACGTATATTGTCTCGGTATCGCTTCGGAAAAAGGTAAGCATTGCCGACATAGCCAATGCCGCACTTGCAGGCGGGGTCGCAATTGGTTCAGCCTGTGCCGATGCCACTCATTCCGAAGCCGTGGTCATCGGCATTCTTGCAGGAGCCCTTTCAACATTCGGTTTTGCCGTAATACAGTCGAGGCAGCAGAAATGGATGAAACTCATCGACACCTGCGGGGTGACAAACCTTCATGGTTTACCTGGGCTCATGGGCGGTATAGCCGCCTTACCTATAGTGAGGGGACTCGACATCCGCCAGCAATTATTAGGAATAGTGGTCACCATAGGAGTTGCTTTTGTAAGCGGAATGGCGGTTGGCAAGATATTGCCCCTGATGGGCCGCAAGACCGAAGCCTATGAGGACGCAGAGGAGTTCCTGGATGCGGTGGAATAGAAAAGCCTGAGGCATTGCCTGTAGTATAAGATTAGCATTAAGTTTGTATGATCCCATGTAAAAGGGGTTCATTCTTTTTCTAAATTTGTTGATGGATTTGGCGTTTAACATTTTATAGAAAACTGTAATGAACCCTTTGAATTCAAGGATCCCGCTTTTATTACTTCTGTTGGTTGTTCTGTCTGCTTCATGCCATAAGATAACCGTGTCGACACCGGCATCGTCTGCGCATTCTGTTACAAACCTGGTCATCGTATCCGACAATGATCCGGGCAGCGATATGATCGTGGGCATTTACGGGGCCGTAAGGGCAAATTACCCTGCCATCCAGATACAGTTTTACCAGTCCAAATCATTCGATATATACCAGGGTGCCTATCTGCTGTATTATGCGGTTATGAACTATCCCAAGGGAACCTGTTTTGCCGGTATTGTTGAACCCGGAGCCTCGAGCAAGAGGATGGTATATAAGGCGGGGGATGTTTTTATAATTGCTCCCGACAATACGCTTTCGACCCGCATCCTGGACCAGTATTCGGGCATACAGTGTTATTATATTGAGAATCCCCTGGTCCTTGGCGGCGCCCAACCCGGAACACTGTCTATCCAGGAATTCTATAAGCGTGCAATACTTTCGCTGATCTCGGGTACCGACCTTTCGTCATTCGGGCCTGTTTGTGCGAACCCTCAGAAATTCCCGGTTCAGGATCCGGTTCTGTCTGGCGATACGGTTAAAGGAGAGATACTCTTTACCGATAATTTCGGCAACTGTACCACCAATATCCCCCAGGGCCTGCTAACAGCCTTTCCTGTTGGTACGGTCATGTCGCTTACTTCCGATACGACGCATGTGAGCCTGACCATGGGAACGACATATTCATCGGTCCCGGCCGGCAGCAATGTGTGCTTTGTAAACAGTTCACTCAGGCTGGAACTGGCCGTCAATTACGGGGATTTCTCGACCAAGTATAATCTTTCGGCCGGTTCGAAAATTGATTTGAAGAAACAGTAAACCCGGGATTGTGCAACGATCAGTGTTATTCCTGTTAGCAGGCTTGTTTATCATGCTCCTCGTTACATGCAGGAAAAAAGACAGCAGTTCTTCGGCAAGCAGCCTGGGGTCTTACTCATTTGCCGCATCAGAGCTGGCCATTTTACCATACCCCACTGTTGATACCCTGATTTTTAAGAGCAACGAAGGGGATTCAATCATCTTCATATACAGCGGGCGGAATTCGGTGATGAAAACATATTACGACAAACCCGACAACCCTTCGGGCTATCAGGGCAATTATTACACCTGCGAGGTGAATTCAACGGGTTTTGTTTCGCCTAATTCAGATTACCTTGTTTTTAACCTGCATTTCCTGGACCCGTTTCTGGGTAATGCGGGAGTGAAATATTTTAATATGGGCGTGGTGACCAGCAACAGCGGGAGCTGCATTTTATCAGCCGAATTCCGTTTTGAACCAGATACCCTGATAAGTTACATGCCCGATGCCCAGTTTAAAACAGGAGGTTACGTTAAAGGCCTTGTTAACAGCCTTGTCATAGGCCCCCGCCTGTTTGAAAATGTATATGAACTTACCGGCCCAACCCTTACAGCTTATTGCCCGGTATATATATCGATGGTATATTACAGCATCACCGAAGGGATCCTTGGTTTTTCGCAGAATACTGGCAAAACCTGGTTCCTGCTTCCTGCTAAGATACCCCCCCCGGCCGGTGCCGTGACCCCTCGTTCTTACCTGCCGGTTTATCCTGCCTCATACTGGGTCTACAATACCGGTTCCACCACTTCCACCAGCAGGACCAGCAATCAGTATGTGAACTTTTCGGGAATGACATTAACCACTCTCGACGCCCAGCCGGTCAATCAGTATGAACGCTTTGTAACTTACGGGACCTACCAGCTGGGTTGGGTGCCTGTTCTTTCCGAAACTGTAGGCGCACAATGGGAAGTGCCCCTGGGGAGCCCGGGTTCGAATCCTTCCACCCAGGTTTACCAGGTCATGAAAAAGACAGTTGATTCCAAACAGGATTCCATCATCATCCAGAAGTATTATACTTATCACAAAGACCCCCTCAGTACGAACTCTATCCTGATGTGGCAAACATTTAAAAAGAATGTGGGGCTCGTTTTTGAATGCTGGGTCGACACTGCAACCAATGATACAATCTTCAGGAAGACCCTTCTTGATTACCATATCAATCACTGAACGGACCCGTCCAGGTTTTGATCTTTCACGATAAAGTCTTCGTTCCTTCGGAATGGGTGAGGGTTTATATGCCCGAAAGGAAGTCCCGGGCTGAGCCTGGCTTAGTTCTTTTTACAGGATACCGGGTTGTTCAGCATCAAATGCTGAGTGCTCTTCAGTTTAAGAATTTCCTTGAGTTTTTGCTGGTCCATGGATGCCCTGGGCCTGGTGGCAAGCCCGGCAGATGCGCAAAACAGGGAAATGTTTTGTGAGACAATACCCGCATCAAATGCCGCCCAGATCAATTTTAAGGAATCTCCTCCCGAACGGAATCTCGAAATATCAGAAACAAGTAGTAAGATTGCCGGGGCCTTTGCGACATTTTCCTGCTTATCGGCTATAAGTTTCCTGTAGTCTCCATCGGCAACCGGTTCAAGCAGGTTTTTACCGGCATTATAAAGATAAATGCCTGATTTAACAGAAACATAAACATCAATATCCTGGGCGTTTTGTGCTGATGGCGCGGTGCGTTTGCCCGACTCGGGCCGGTTAATCCCGTCTGCAGCCCATAACAAATCAGAAAGATCCTGGATTTTAAGTGCTGCCGTGTCAAAATCCTTCTCTGAAGCCCTTACGGTTAAAGCCCTCATTACAGGCAGGCCCCTGTTCAGATCAGGAGGATTCAACACTATGGTCTTTGTACTTTGGGAGAAGGAAGATACGGTGAAGAGAGCAAAACAAGCATAAATGATAAACTTCTTCATGTTATTTTATTTTGTACAATTCTTAATATTAAATTTATATGTTTTTGTATTACCTTTAACGGTCGCCTTCTGAATGAAATTAATATAGTATATTGAACCGGCAGGTTCTACAAAGTTAAACGTCAGATCTTAAAAATTAATACACGAAAATATGAAAAAAGTTTTCTTTTTATTTGGTTTACTGCTGATGTCGGTATCTGCTTTTTCGCAATGGACATGGCAAAATCCATTACCAACAGGTAATGTGTTATTATCAGTTTATTTTACTGATGCAAATACAGGTTATGTTGCAGGCAGCTATGGAAATATTTTTAAAACCACCGATGGGGGAACAAACTGGGCTACACTACCGGGAGGAACCACGAATGATTTATGGTCGGTTTTCTTTACCGATGCCAATACGGGTTTTACGGTGGGTGGCTATGGCACCATCCTGCAAACCACTAACGCAGGCACAAGCTGGACTGATATATCTCCAGGTACAAGCAATGATTTGTATTCGGTTTACTTCACCGCCTCCGACAGGGGATATGCCGTTGGCAGTGGTGGAACCATCCTGAAAACGAAGGACGGTGGTTCAAACTGGACTGATCAGTCAGGTGCAACGGCCAACGATTTATGGGGAGTTTTCTTTACCGATACAAATAACGGTTATGCTGTAGGTGATTCAGGAACCATATTGAAAACCATCAACATAGGAACAAGCTGGTCTGTTTTATCCAGCGGGACAAAGAACGCCCTGTATTCAGTTTACTTTACCGATGCCAATACAGGTTATGCCGTGGGCGATTCAGGCACCATCATAAAAACCACCAACGGGGGTACCAGTTGGACCTCGCTTACAAGCGGGACAATAAATTCATTATATTCGATTTACTTTACCAGTGCGAGTACAGGTTATGCCGTGGGTGATGCCTGGATAATTTTACATACAACCGACGGGGGCCTTACCTGGACTCCCATGTTTGGCGGCTCTGCTTACCTGGTCGGGGTGTTTTTTGCCAATGCAAGTACAGGGTATATTGTTGGCGATGCAGGAACATTTTTAAAGACCACCGACAGTGGATCAAGCTGGACGGTGATGACAAAAGGAACCGTGAATGATTTATGGTCGGTTAACTTTACAAATGCTAATACAGGTTATGCTGCAGGCGATACAGGAACCGTTCTGAAGACCACAAACGGAGGTAAAACCTGGACTTCCCTCTCGGGTGTTACAACCGAATCATTATATGTAGCTTACTTTACCGGTACCAATTCAGGCTACCTGATGGGCGGGCTTGGAACCATTTTACAAACCACCGACGGAGGTTTAACCTGGCTTTCGGTACCGAGCGGCACCGATAACGATCTGTGGTCGGCTTATTTCACCGATGCCAGTACCGGTTATGCAGCCGGTATGAGTGGAACCCTGCTAAAAACAACTGACGGGGGAGTGAGCTGGACTGCCCTGTCAGCAGGAACTTCAAATGACCTGTACTCGGTTACCTTCCCCAGCACTCTAACAGGGTATGTTGCAGGCAGTGCCGGCACCATTTTAAAGACTACTGATGGGGGTACAAGCTGGAGTCCCATGGTAAGCGGCACAACAAATGATTTGTGGTCTGTTTGCTTTACCAGCGCGGGCACCGGATATGCAGTGGGTGATGCCGGAACCATTTTAAAAACCACTGATGCAGGAACTACATGGACCGCCCAGCTGAGCGGCACAGTCAATGGGATAGAGGCTGTTTATTTCCCTCATGCCGATACGGGTTATGCAGTAGGCGATACAGGGATCATCCTGAAAACCATAGACGGGGGTGTAAGCTGGATTTCCCAGGAGAGCGGAACAATGAATAATCTATATTCCCTTTCCTTTACAGATGTTAGTACAGGTTATACCGCGGGTTCTTCAGGAACCATTTTAAACACAACCAACGGTGGGTATGGAACCTTTATCAGCGAAGCAGGATCAACGGGATCGGACTTTACTCTTAGTCCCAATCCTGCCAGCAGCAGGATTCACATCACTACAAGCAGGACCTTGCCCGGGGAGATCAGTATAGGCATCTTCAATATTGAAGGGCAGGAGAGGATGAATAACCAATTCCATAACCAGAACGTAATGGAGATGGATGTGCATGGCCTTGCTGAGGGAATTTATCTCGTGAAAATACAAACCGGTACCGGTACTGAAATCAAAAAATTAGTGATTCAATAGTTACTGGAACAATGGGATGAGCCTCAGGGCTTATCCCAGAATAGTCTCGTCGTCACCAGGTCACCGCCTATTGCAGCGGAAGCTGTTGCATAATTTGCGCCGTTGAGGGTTTGTTCCCCAATTGGGTAAGTAAACCTCAGCGGGATGGCCGACAGGGCCCTGGGGGGCGGGATCAGTACAGGGTAGTTGAACTTTCTCCATTCGGTCCATGCTTCAAATCCGCGGTTGTACAGGGCGATCCATTTCTGGAAGCCTATTTTCCGTTTATAATCACCCGGGGCAGTATTATAGGCTACTCGCCTGTCGGCAAGGTAGGACTTTACATCGTTATCCGATCCTCCCCAGTAGGTGATGGAGGCGCCGATCGCATTGTTGTAATGTTCCTGGGCTGATCCTCCTCCAACATTATAGCCCCTTTCGGCACCTTCGGCCAGAAGAAATTCGGTCTCGGAATAATCAAAGATTAGGCCTTCAAAAGTGGGAACCTGCAACTGATCTGCAACATGGGAATACGATGTAAAATCATTGGATTCACCGTAGATTCCTCCCAGGTAAACGAGCTGGGGGTCTCCCGAGGATGAAGTGTCAACCTGGGTGAAGTAAAGCGGCAGCCTGGGGTCATTCATCCTGTTCATGGTATCAACCAGGGTATTGGCAGGGACGTAGTCATGCCTCCCGCTGGCGACGAGTTCATCATAGATGGGGTTGGTATTGGGAGGCTGGCTCATATATACCAGCCTTGCATTATCGCTGTTGGAGGCGATAAGCCCGTTTTCGTCGGCTACAGCCCGTTCAACCGCGGCTTTCGCAAACCCGGGATCGGCGTCGGAAAGGAGCATCCCCATCCGCAGTCTTAACGAATTTGCAAATTTTGCCCAGGCTGCAACATCCCCGTGGTACATCTGGTCGGCTTCATCGAGGCTGCTGTATGCCGGATCAAGATGAACGATCGCAGTATCAAGCCTGATGATCAGGTTCTCATAGATCTTTAATCCGTCATCGTAGGCCGGCAAGAGGTTGTTGATGTTAAGGGCCTGGGAATAAGGAATGTTCCCGAATGTTTCAACCAGGTTGCTCCAGCTGTACACTGTCAGTATCTCGATAATGGCAAGGCGGTTCTTTTTCACCGCAGGGCCGGGGTCAAAAGGATAGGCCGTGGATGTAATGACCTTCGAAGCCTGATCCAGATCTTTAATGACATACTGGTACATCCAGTTCCAGTGATTGTCGGGGATGGTCTTGTCGACCAGGTCGTAATTGCTTTCGTCGGTATAGGTGGTTTCGGCCCATTGCTGGGCAATCAGCCTCCAGATATTATAGTTTGAGTTTGGTGTTACCATTTCCTGGAACAGGTTTACTTCGGCCCCGGTAAATAATGATTCGCCGGAAACATTCAGTGGGTTCTTAGTGTTTGTGTTCAGGTCCTGCAGTTTTTTACAGGAAGAAAAAGCCAGGATGATGATCATTAAAGCGAATATCTTTTTCATGACGACCGGATTAAAATGCGAATTTTAAATTAAAACCGAAGTCCCTTGTTGATGGCAGGGAGCTTGTTGAATAGCCCTGGAGATTGCCGGAGCCGAGCCCCGACTCAGGATCGGCGTAAGGTAAATTTTTGAAAATGATCCACACATTGGAGGCAACAGCGCTCAGGGTAATGCCCGATATGAAAGTCTTTTTAAGCAGGGCTGCCGGGAAAGTGTAAGAAATGGCAATTTCTCTCAGTTTTACAAATGTGGCATCATAAACAAAAGCCTTGTTTGGGTTATACAGGTAGCCGAATGCCCCGTAATTCTCGGCGCTGGCCCTGGTCCTGTTCTGTGAGCCGTCGGGATTGACGCCCGGGTTGATGAAGCCTCCGCTGCTGGGAGCGTATCCGCTGGAAGGGTCTCCTGCAACATTAAAAACGATAGGGTTCCTTACCGGGTTGCCGAGGTCGTTGGTATAAGCCGTCTCCTTGTACAAGCCCGTTGCGAGCCCGTACGACATGTCAAGGGAAAAGATATCTCCGCCCTTTGACACATCTACCATAAAACTTAAAGCCCAGTTTTTGTATGTAAGCGTGTTTCTCATTCCCCCGGTCCAGTCAGGATTTACATTGCCGATCACGTTATCGGATTTTTTCGAAACCTGGTAATATCCTGTTGAGGGGTCAACGACTTTCTGGCCGTTGAGATAAACGTAATCGGTGCCTTCGATAACTCCGTAAGGCTGGCCTACCCTGGCATTGATTGAAACGCCTCCCTGGTAATACCCGAGCTGAAGGTCTTCCACGCCTTCGGCCAGCGAAACTACTTTATTCCTGTTCCTTGCCCAATTAACGGTAATGCTCCATTTAAATGAGCGGGATTGCACGGGGATGGCGTTCAGCGCAAGTTCAACACCCGTGTTCTGGATGTTCCCTGCATTGACGACCTTGTAAAAATATCCTGTGGCTGCCGACACCTTGAGAGGAACGATCTGGTCAATCGAATTTGTTTTATAGACATCGAAGTTGAACCCAAGCCTCTTGTTGAAAAAATTCATTTCCAGCCCTCCTTCAAGGCTGTGGGTCATTTCGGGCCTCAGGTCGGGGTTTTTCTTGATTTCAGGCACAAAGGTGACCGGGCTTCCAAAAGGCGTGGCCAGGCTGTAGTTGTCGACAAGCTGGTCATAAGGGGCGCCGTTGCCTACAACCGCATAATTGAGCCTAACTTTACCAAATGAAAGCCATTTGACTTGTTTGAGAAGGTTTGAAAATACGAAGCTTCCTGCAACCGAGGGATAATAGTATACGCTGTGATTTACAGGCAATGTGGATGACTGATCCCGTCTTAATGTCAGATCCAGGTATACAAGGCTGTTCCAGCCCAGGGAGGCGCTTGCATAGAACCCGTTGACCCCAACCTTCGATGCCAGTTCATTTGGAAGAGGCAGAGGGCCCGCGCTGTTCTGAAGGGAATACACATCGGGCACGATCAATCCCCCGTTGGTAGACTGTACCAGGCGGTTCTGGTTGGTTCTGCGGATATTCATTCCAAGCACCCCTTTTATGCTGAATACTTTAAGGAATTCCTTGTTGAAGTTAGCCATCACATCGTAGTTGTACTCGCTAAAGGTAATATCCCTGCGGAGGTAACCCGAGGGCTGGTAACTACGTCCAAGGCTGCCGTCGATGCCGTACCCGATTCCGAATTGTCCCGGGACGCTTCCAACGGCTCTCCGCTCTTCCTGTAATTCATTATACATATCTACCGACATCCTGCCGTAGACATCAAGCCAGCTGGTAATTTTATAGTCCAGCGATGCATACCCGATGAAACGGTTCCTGCCGTCAGACTCGAAATTCTCGTACCTTGTCCAGTAATAATTATCCCAGAAAATAGGGGTGAGATCAGTCGGATCGGACCAATTCCATGTCATATTCTGTTTGGTTTGGAAATAAGCGTCTTTTTGCTCCTTGAGATCCACATTGGTCTGGTACCATTGCCTTAGCGAAAGAATGCTTCCTGTTCCATAACCTGTTTCATTACGGCCCTGGTTCTGGGTTGTAATGTAATTTGCACTTCCCGAAATCGTCAGCCGGTCGCTTATATTCCAGGACCCGTTGAGCAAGACATTATTCTTGATCATCTGGCTGTTGGGAAGCAGGCCATCCTGTTTGTAATTGGTATATGACAGGCGAACATTGCCATCCTTAAAGGCATTTTCAATAGACACCGAATTCGAATACGTGGTAGGATTTTTAAAATACGTAATTGGCCCGTTCTGGGCGGCTACCCAAGGCGTGGCTTTATGATAATTGGGTGACAGGGGATTGAATGCGTCCCATTGATAGACCTTGAGGTTCGGATCAAAAGGTGCTCCGTACGAGGCATCTTCGGAGGTCACCACGCATTGCTCAAGCTGCCCGTTGCCGAACAGATCACGCATATACCAGTAATTTCCCGGTCCGTCGTAATAATGCCCGTAACCTGCACCATATTCCTGCTGGTAGGTGGGAAACGTGCTCTGGTCAACAAAACCGATTTTTATCCCTGAATTCAGCGTAACATGCAGGTATTTTTTATTGTCACTCTCCCCCCTTTTGGCCCCTTTTTTGGTAGTGACCATGATCACCCCGTTGGCTGCGCGTGATCCGTAAAGAGCAGTTGCAGCCGCACCTTTGAGCACATTGATGGATTCAATATCGTCGGGGTTAATATCGGAGGCAGCATTCCCGTAATCGTAACCATCGCCTGCCGTTTGCTGATCAAGAGTATTGGTGTTTTCGTTACTTACAGGGACGCCATCAATGACAAACAAAGCCTGGTTGTTGCCTTCAAGAGATTTGATGCCGCGAAGCAGAACATTCGTTGAACCGCCTATATTGGTCGTTGAGCGGATCTGGATACCAGCCACCTCACCCGATAACAGGTTCATGAAATTGTCGGTCTTGATTTTCTGGACCACATCCCCGTTGACCTCCTGTGTGGAATACCCCAGGGATTTTTTCTCTCTGGGGATGCCCAGCGCAGTTACCACTACTTCTTTCATATCGGTAACGGCGGGCTTCAGCACAACGTCAATGATGCCGGAGGCGTCGGGGAGAATTTCCTCGGTTTTCATACCGACATAGGAAAACATGAGTGTTATATTATTACCCGTCACCGTAATTGCGTATTTCCCCTCAGCATTCGTAATAGTGCCTGAGCTGGTCCCTTTTATATGAATTGTGACCCCGGGAATAGGTCCTTTATCCTCAGCCGAAGTAACCTGTCCGGTGATCGTCCTTGTTTGACAAACTGCATCATGGAGACCAAAAAAGAAAAGCAAAAGTAATAAGCCTGTAAATTTTCTCATAACCCTGGTTTTTACTTATTAAGAGCATCACAATTTAAGAAGTAAAACGACATACAATTTGATTGATTGGCTGCTGTTGATGATTTTTTTTTTGAGGCAGGGAAAACAGCCCGGCAGAATGCCCTCACAATTGACCGCTGCATGCCAAAAAAAAACCGGACAAATCGAGTTTTCGAGATAATTTTTTTATACTTTTGGCAGTATATGCTATAAGACTTTATCGCTGGGACCATATGTAGCAACAGGATGATTAGAATTTGATTACTCCCCTTAATGCTCCCACCTGTCCTGTTTTATACCATTTTTAATTACGAGATGATCAGGTCTGGATAGTTCTGTAATGGAATTTATTACTTCCAATCAGTGTTTAAAAGGATCCATAATACAGGATTTATATTCCTGTTTTTTAAAGATTGCATATAATGAAGGACCAGGCTAAAACGAAGAAAGAGCTTATCAATGAACTGGATGAGTTACGACAGGCATACAACATTTTACAGGAATCGGTTAATCCCGGGAAAGACCTGGTAGATGTTTCAGTATCCCTGAGACTGAAGGCTGAAGACTTGCTTAATAATGAAACTGGAAAAGCAGGTTCACAGTTTGCCGAAACCGATGTTCTGAAACTTGTCCACGAACTGCAGGTGCACCAGGTGGAGCTTGAGCTGCAAAATGAAGAACTTATCCGCTTAAATGAAAAGCTGGAAGGTGTAAATTCCAAGTTCACAGAGTTGTATGAATTTGCGCCATCAGGTTATTTTTCACTTTCCAAAGAAGGAAAAATTCTCGATCTGAATCTCAGCGGATCGAAAATGTTCGGCATCGAAAGCTCGCAATTAAAGAACAAGTCGTTTAATTCCTTTGTCTCAATTGCGTCAAAGCCGGTATTTATACTCTTCCTGACGAGGGTTTTCGCAAGCAAAACCAAGGAATCATGCGAGGTAACACTGTCATCTGCCGAAGGCCACCCAACAACCATCCATATTTCAGGTATTGTAACAGCAAACCGTGAAGAATGTAATCTCACCGTTGTCGATGTGACAGAGCGGCGCAGGGATATGGAAGCCCTGCAAAATAGTGAAGAACGGTATAAGGCCTTGTTCCAGGAAAATGTTTCGGTCATGTTGCTCATTCATCCTCAAACAGGTGAAATTATTGATGCAAATCCATCAGCCTGCCGTTTCTATGGCTGGTCTAATGAAGAGATCTGCGGAATGAACATTTCAGAAATAAACACACTTTCAACAGAAGAGGTCAAACTGGAAATGCAAAAATCAATCTCAGACCAGCACAAGCAGTTCTTCTTTAAACACCGCATGGCCAATGGTGAAGTGCGGGATGTTGAGGTATATTCAGGCCCGATTAAATTCGGCAAAACGATCTTGCTGTATTCAATTGTTCATGATATCACCGAGCGAAAACGTACAGAAGAGTTGTTGCGGCAGAGCAGCCAGATGTGGGAAGCCCTGACCTCCGCCTCGCCCGATGGTATCGGTATGGTTGCCCTGGACGGGAAAATGCAGATGATGTCGGATAACCTGGCAATGATGTACGGGTTCTCTGTTGATGAAAAAGTCAACTATATCGGCAGCCCGGCTTTTGATTTTATTGCTCCGGAATTTCATGAAACCTTAGCTGGGAACATCGGTGATCTTATAAGCGGTGCAAGCAAGTTCAAAATCACCGAATACCTGGCAGTTAAAAAGGATAAGAGCAGGTTTTATGTTGAAATATATTCCACGCTGTTAAGGGATACTGCCGGAAATCCTGCAAACGTGATGTATCTCGAACGCGACATCACACAACGAAAGAATGCCGAGGACTTCCTGCGCAAGAATGAAGAACTGCTTAATGCCATTGTAGAAACTGCGAAAGATTCAATTTTCATAAAGAACACCTCGCGACAGTATATTAAAGTGAACAAGGCCATGGAGGTTCTTTTCGGGATGACCAAGGAAGAGATGCTTGGTAAAACTGATAAGGATCTGTTTGGTAACGAAAGTTCCATTCACATTGGGGATGTCGACAGGCAGGTACTGGATGGCAACACAGTAGAGGAGTTCCCCTCAAAACCTGTTAGAGGGGAGCTCAGGTATTTTCACACCATTAAGGTTCCTATAAAGGATGCTGAGGGATCAATAACCGGCTTATGCGGAATTGCAAGGGATATTACCGACGGCAAACTTACCGAGGCCAGGTTGAGAGTCAGTGAAGAAAAATACAGGAATATTTTTAACAGCATGCAGGATGTCTATTACGAGGCATCTCTTGACGGAATAATTCTTGAAATAAGTCCGTCTATTGAAACTTTCTCGAAAGGGCAACTTACCCGGGAGGATTTGCTTGGAAAATCTCTTATAGATTTCTACGTGAATCCAGATGACAGGATTTCATTTTTTAAAGAAGTAAATCAAAAGGGAATTGTAAGAGATTATGAGGTGTCAATGCATAATAAGGAAGGATCAATCGTTCCTATCTCTATTTCTTCTACTATTTTATTTGGCCCTGATAGAAAACCTTTAAAAATTTCGGGAACACTGCGCGATATTACTGAACGCAAGCTTGCTGAAAATGCGCTTAAGCAAAGTGCGAACGACCTGAACTATGCCCAGGAGATAGCCAGGATGGGAAGTTGGGATCTTGACTTGCAAACCGGTAATACATCCTGGTCAAAGAATTTTTACAGGCTCATCGAACGGGATCCCTTGGAATTCAAACCAAACCAGGAGAACTTTATGAAAATAGTCCATCCCCGGGACCAGCATCTGATCGATGACAAGCTGAAAGAGATCATGGAAACGAAAGCTCCTGCCATCCTTGATATAAGGCTGATTATGCCCGACGGGCGCATTAAGTGGGTCGTCAACAATATAGCACCTGAATTCAGAGAGGGACAACTTGCCGCACTTCATGGGGTTAATATAGATATCACTATAAAGAAAAAAGCCGAAGAAGAGATCAATAAACTGAATGCAGGCCTGGAAGAAAAAATTGTCGAAAGAACAGCACAGCTTTCAGTTGCAAACGAAAACCTGAATAAGGAGATAAAGGAGCGTATAACTGCTGCAGTAGCCCTGGAGGAGGCTCTTTCAAGACTGCATAAAATTGCCGACCGTATACCCGGAGTAGTTTACCAGTTTCGTTTGCGCCCTGATGGTTCTTCCTGTTTCCCTTATGCAAGCGAAGGAGTCAGGGACATATACGGGGTCAGCCCGGAAGAGGTTTCTGAAGATGCATCTGTCATATTTAAAAATCTTCATCCCGGCGATTCCGAAGCTGTGATGGCTTCAATTCAGAGTTCGGCAGCCGGAATGAAGATATGGCGCCCTGAATTTCGGTACAGGTTAAGCGACGGGACAATACGCTGGATTCAGGCCAATGCAATGCCGCAGTCAGAACCGGACGGTTCGGTACTCTGGCATGGGTTTATTTCAGACATCAGCGAACGAAAGAAGGCTGAAGAGGAGTTGCAAAAGGTATCCACCCGCCTGAAACTTGCTGCAAGAGCCGGAGGTGTCGGCGTTTGGGATTACGATATTGTCAACAATATCCTTGAATGGGATAAACAGATGTATGCCCTATATGGCATAGAAGAAAAGGATTTCAGCGGAGTATACGAGGCCTGGCAGGGCGGGCTTCACCCAGATGACGTTTCAAGGGGAGATGAGGAGATCCGGATGGCGATAAAGGGTGAAAAGGAATTTGACACCGAATTCAGGGTGGTTTGGCCTGATGGGACAATCAGGTATATCAGGGCATATGCAATCGTATACAGGGATAAGGATGGGAAAGCTTCCCACATGATAGGCACCAACTGGGATATTACCGACAAGAAGGAGTCTGAAGCCCTGCTTGAACAAACCCGCCTGAATTATGAAACTTTTTTCAATACCATAGATGACTTCCTGTTTGTTCTCGATGAACAAGGTCGCATTATTCACACAAATACCACGGTCATGAAAAGGCTGGGGTATTCTGAAAAGGAACTTTCCGACCAGTCCGTTCTTATGGTTCACCCTCCCGAACGCCGCGAGGAGGCAGGCCGGATAGTCGGGGAGATGCTGGCCGGGTCAGCTGATTACTGCCCGGTTCCCCTGATCTCCAAACAGGGGCAATACATTCCTGTGGAAACAAGGGTGAAGACGGGTTTATGGGATGGGAAACCGGTAATATTCGGAGTAAGCAAGGATATTTCAAAAATCAAGTTGTCGGAGGAGAAATTTTCAAAGGCCTTTCAGACAAACTCTGCATTAATGGCTATTTCGGATGTAAACGGAAGGTTTCTGGAAGTAAATACTACGTTTCTGAAGTCAACCGGCTATTCGCGTGATGAAGTGCTTGGTAAAACATCATTGGAACTAAAGCTATTCAAGGATGGGGATTTGCGGTATGATTTAATAGAGCAGTTAAAGCAGAATATACCGATAAAGGATATTGAGCTTGATGTTCAAAAAAAAGACGGTTCGTTAAGACGGGGCTTGTTTTCTGCAGAAACCATTTTTATCGGGGCAGACCTTTCTTTACTGACCATGATGGTTGACATTACAGAACTTAAACAAATTCAAGCATCACTGCAATCCAGCCTGGCTATACTTGAAGCCACTAAAAATTCAATAAATGATGGGATACTGGTGATAGACAAGGCAAAGGAGAATATCCTCGTAATGAACAAGCAGTTCATTGAGATGTTTAAGGTTCCAATGGATATAACGATAAACAATGAAGCTCCCGCCTTATTGCAACATTTGCTCAGTATAGTAAAACAGCCCGACAAATTCCTTGAAAAACTGTACTTCCTTTATAATCACCCGATTGAAACAGCAAGGGATGAGATTGAGCTGAATAATGGGATCATTGTGGAAAGATATACTGCCCAGGTTGTAGGGTTTAATGAGGAATACCAGGGCAGAATATGGACATGGCGCGACATTACTCAAAGTAAACATGCCGAAGAAGAAATCATTAAATCACGAAATGAGGCAGTGAAGGCGAATCTTGCTAAAAGTGAATTCTTGTCGCGCATGAGCCATGAACTGCGAACCCCGATGAATTCAATTTTGGGCTTTGCACAATTGATGAAAATGGGAGAACTCAATGCAGCCCATAAAAAAGGAGTGGACCATATCCTGAAGAGCGGGACACATCTGCTTTACCTGATCAATGAGATACTTGACATTTCCCGGATTGAAGCCGGTCGTCTGACACTTTCTCTTGAACCTGTGCAATTAAACAGTATAATCCTGGAAGTGCTTGACATCGTTCAGCATAATGCAGCGCAGAGGGATTTGAAAACTAAAGTAGAGGATTCGTCTGATATTATGCTTTTCGTTAAGGCCGATCGTCAGCGTTTGAAGCAGGTATTGCTTAACCTTATTAACAATGGTGTAAAATACAACAGGATAGGGGGTAATCTGACTATCAGTGCCGAACTCAGGAAGGGTGCCGAACACAGTTTCCCTGCTTTAAGAATTTCGGTTAGCGATAACGGACCGGGGATTAAACCTGAGGACCAGGTAAAACTGTTTCTCCCATTTGAACGTATAGGTGCTGAAAAATCAGAAACCGAAGGGACAGGGCTTGGCCTCATGGTGGCTAAAAAACTCATGGATGTAATGGGCGGTGTTATTGGCTTGGATAGTACTCCCGGTGAGGGAAGCACATTCTGGATCGAATTGCCCCAGGCAGAAAGTCAGAAAACAGTGAATGCCCGGACAAGGGATGCCTTGTCAATTGAAATGCTCACTATCGATAAAGCCGGGACTATACTGTATATTGAGGATAACATTTCCAATGCCGAACTGGTTGAAGAAATACTCAGGGATCACCGCCCGGCAATTAATATTATTACATCCGGCTTTGGTAAATCAGGACTGCAACTCGCAACGGACCTGAAACCCGACCTGATATTGCTTGATCTGGATCTGCCTGACATTCATGGCAGTGAAGTTCTTGAAATTCTGCAATCAGAAACGGTAACCAGCAATATCCCTGTTGTAATCATATCCGCAGATGCCATGCCCCATCAGGTTGAGAAACTGATGCTGTCGGGGGCCCGGGATTATTTAACAAAGCCCCTGGATATCGTTGGTTTTTTGCAGATGGTCGATGAATGGATTCAAGCTAAGAATAAATAAAAAATATCATATGGACTCAAGTTTAAAAAATGCCAACATCCTTATAGTTGATGATAGTGAAGCAAATATTGACATTCTTGCAGGATTGTTCGAGATCCAGGGCTATACCAATGTAAAAACAACGACTGATCCCCGTAACATCGACGGCTTGTTCAATTCATTCAAACCTGACATTCTCCTGCTCGATCTGCTGATGCCGCATCTTTCGGGGTTCGAGGTAATGGAGCAATTGAGAAATAAAATACCTTCAGGAACATTTTTCCCTATCCTCGTCCTCACTGCTGATATGACAGTTGAAACAAAGCAAAGGGCACTTTCGGCCGGTGCGAATGATTTCCTGGTCAAACCGTTTGACATGATAGAAGCGGGCCTTAGGATAAAAAACCTTCTTGAAGCCAGGTATACCCATCAGCAGCTTGAAAGTCAAAACCATACTCTGGAAGAGAAAGTAAAAGAGCGTACTTACGAGATTGAGAAGAAAAACCTGGAATTGATTTCGGCTAAAGACAAAGCCGAAGCAAGCGACCGCCTGAAAACGGCTTTCATGCAAAACATTTCACATGAAGTGCGCACTCCCCTGAACGGGATCCTGGGATTTGGCGCTTTGCTTGCCGAACCGGATGTTTCAGAATCAGAGAAGGAGCAATTTCTTTCCCTCCTCAAAGCTTCAAGCACGAGGCTTATTAATACGATCACCGATTACATGGATATTTCCCTCATCGTATCTGACTCTATCGAGATCAATCCCAAGCCGGTTAATATGAATAAGGTCCTTACTGAATTAATGAACCAGTATAAGGATCAATGCTACAGTAAAAAACTTGATTTTTATCTTTCAATCCCCGGGGATGGTAATGATTTATCGGTTCACACTGACCCGGAATTATTCCGTAAAATAATCCGCCATTTAATTGATAATGCTGTAAAGTTTACAAATTATGGCAGCATCATTATCGGATATTCATTATCACCAGGCAGCATAGAATTTTTCGTTAAAGACACAGGCGTGGGAATTGAAGAAGATGCCCAGGAGCGCATTTTTGAAAACTTCATGCAGGAAAACATTGACAACACCCGAGGTCATGAAGGCAGCGGTTTAGGCTTGTCAATCATTAAAGGGTTTACGAAATTACTTGATGGCAAAATCCGCCTTCAATCCGTTAAAGGACAGGGCACAACATTTTACTTTACGATTCCAATAGGTACGGGTATCCCCGGGAATACAGGAGCCCGCGCATCCATTTCAAATTTTTCCGGGGCTAAACTTCCTGTTATCCTGATAGCTGAAGATGAATTTACCCACCGCCTCTATCTTGGTTCATTCCTGAAAAAATACACATCGATGATATACATGGCAACAAACGGAAAGGAAGCTGTCGATCTTTGCCGTGAACATCCTGAAATATCGATGGTGCTGATGGATATTAAAATGCCCCTGATGAACGGATTTGAAGCAACAAGAGAGATCAGGTCTTTCAGGAAGGATATTCCAATCATTGCCATTTCGGCCCATGCAATGACAGGTGATGAGAAAAAAGCGCTTGATGCAGGGTGTAATGCTTATATTGCCAAACCTACAAGTGGTACGGAATTACTGGAAGAACTTAAAAATTATGGAATTTTGGGTTGATCCGCAGGGGCCGCCTCTATTGACCATCGGAGCTTTTAGTAAATAAAAAACCAGCAATGACGCTGGTTTCCGTGTTTTTGGCCTGATTTTCAAGGGGTACTTTGTGATCCCGGCGCGATTCTTATGACTTTTTAAACTTATTGATTTTATTAGTGTTTCGTGAGGTAGTCGGTGTCGTTAGGCAAGTGATTAGGCAAGTACATTTTCACCTCTTTTTTGGGTCCATCTGGGATCCTGAACCTGATTTCAGGATCTATTCTGGTCCTTTTTTTTCTTCTGTCAAAAGTACAAATTTTTTATAAAGTTACTTAGATTAATTCTAAGTGTAATATTATAGCGCTTGATCTAATATTGGTTCCATCTATTTCTACCAGGTTAATCTCAGGTGTAAATAAGGTGACAAAAGAGAAATAAGGAAACGAAAGGAGAATAAATGAGAAAAAAAGAGAAGAAATGAGAAAAAATGACAATTAAAAGGTTAAATATCAGATAGTTGTTAATAACTTTATTGTTTGATTAAATTCCTGTTTTATATTTTTGCCGCTTGTAAATTTTAACAAACGCCATGAACGAAAAATCTATCATTGAAAAACCGGTTACAGCCTATTATATCTGTAAAATGATCGGAGTGAGCCGACCGGCCCTCCATAAATGGAGCAAAGCAGGAATTGTGCGCTCACATAAACTCGGGGGCAAACTATTTTATTTTGAAAGCGAAGTCATGGAAGACCTGAAAAAGTGCTGAAAAGCTGGATTATTCAATGGTCTTTAACAATGTGTATAAGAACGAAGTATCAAAAGGATATTCTTATAGAATCCGGTCTGCTTTCAGAACGTAAAGCTAAACGGTTCGATTATTTCCGTGGCCGTAATATTTTTTCAATCCAACACAGTAATTATTGCCGATAAATCCTCTTTCCAAAAACTATTTTCTGATCTCCAAGGGATCATCTTTTTCCGGGAAAAAGGGTAATTGAGTTTTTTAGGGTTACCGACGAATTAAAAATCCGTAATAATTAGTTAACGCTTGTAATAATCGTTAATAACACGTTAATAATCAGTGTGTTGTTAATAACTTTATCGGCTTTTTGATTTTTGCTTTCATACTTTTGCCACATGTAATTTTTTCTAAACATATAGAATAAAATGGAAAGAATTGAAAAACCGGTTACTGCAAATTATGTCTGCAAAATGATGGGAATCAGCAGACCTGCACTCCATAAATGGAGCAAGGCGGGTATTGTCCGCTCTTATAAACTTGGAGGCAAGCTTTTTTATTTTGAGAGTGAAGTAATAGAGGACTTACGAAAGTGCCGATAAACCAGCCGCATCAATGAAAAATGAAGCAACCTCACTTATCGAAAACCTCAACATGATATCGAACTTCCAGGAAATTAAAGACGCCACCCGAATTGCCGATATCATTGGTGATTTCGTAATGCTGAGAAAAAAGGGCGTCAACTATACGGCCTATTGCCCATTCCATCATGAAAAAACTCCCAGTTTCATGGTGAACCCTGTGCGGGGATCCTACAAATGTTTCGGCTGTGGCAAGTCCGGCGATGCCATCGGGTTCCTTCGCGAACATGAAGCAATGAGCTATGCCGAAGCGCTTACTTATATTGCAAATCATTATGGAATTCCGATCCAACAGAATGGATCTGATATCCAGTATACCGATGCCGAGAAACGCCGTGATGGCATCTTTGCCGCTTTGAAATGGGCACAGCAGTATTTTTCACGCAACCTTCTGAGCACTCCATCTGCAGGTTCATACCTGCAAAAGCGGCAACTTGATCAGGCCATTGACCTGTTTATGCTAGGATATGCCGGCAGCGGCAATGATCTTATGCGAGAAGCCCATGAAGCAGGTTTTTCAAATGAACTATTATCCGCAGCCGGGCTTTTAAAAAAAAATGATCAGGGACAGTATTATGATGCGTTCCGCGAGCGGATCATGTTTCCGTTTCTTGACCGATCAGGCCGAATCATCGGTTTCACCGGCAGGATCATCACCTCTGAGAAGGATAAACCCAAGTACCTGAACAGCGCCGAAACCGAGGTGTTCAAAAAGAGCAAGTTCCTTTATGGACTATACCAGGCGAAAAAGGAGATCATGAAAGAGAATGACTGCCTGCTGGTAGAAGGTCAAACCGATCTGATCAGCTGGCATCTGGCCGGGATTAAGAATGTAGTGGCCGGTTCAGGGACTTCCCTTAGCGAGGATCAGGTAAAGATGATCCAATCGCTCACCAATTGCATAACGATCGTGTATGATGGCGATATGGCCGGAATAAGGGCCAGTATCTCAAACATCAAAGTCCCTCTTCAGATGGGCCTTGATGTTTACCTGGTCGTGCTGCCTGATGGAGAGGATCCTGATTCTTTTGTTTTGAACTATGGAGCAGAAACCCTAAAAGCTTTCATCGCCGAGAACCGAAAGGATATTGTTTCTTTCCGAATTGAAATGGTCAGGGAAGCAGTGGATAAGGATCCGCTTCAAAAAGCCAGGCTGGTCAAAGAACTTGTTTCCCAGATATCGCTCATCGGCGATGAACAGTCGCGCGGGTACCTGATCGGAGATATTTCAAAGAAGCTTGATGTGAGACGAGAGGACCTTGACAAACATGTTAAAAAGCAACTTCCAAAGGTTGAACAACAGCAAATGGGTTTCTTTGGTCTTGAGGCTGCCCAGGCAATGATTCTTGAAACCGGATACGCAATTTTGCTTTCAGATCCCAAGGGAGTTGTTTCATATCACGCCGAGGGAAAAGAAAACACCATCAGTTTGCCGAATGGCCCTCTGAAGAAAGATGATATTTTTCGCCTGGCTAAACTTACCAGGAATGTCAAAGTTGAAGGACTTGCCCTGGTGGTGGATGAACAAGATATTGAATTCCCTCTGGCCGAAGCGGGCCGGATGCTCACTGAACAAGGTTTGCGTGTTGAAGTGCGGGAGGATAGCTCGGTTGATGAGTCGGGCGATGATCTCAAAGCATCCGTTTACATTGACTTTTTAGATTTCTATGTAAGTGGTTTAAGTTACCGTTTGATGCGTCAGAGCGATACCAAACGTTCCAAGAAGTTCGTGGAGATGGCCGCTGAGTTCCTTTCAAAACTTGACAATACGATTATCCATATCAAGACCAACGAGATTGCAAAAAAGTTCGGTCTTAACCAGGGATCATTTTCAAAGGTGTTGCGGCCGTTTGTCGAGAAACGCAAGAACCTGGCCGTGCAGCAGCAGGAGCAAGTTATTATCGATGAGCAGCAATTTGTTTTCGATATCGCCCACCTTCCCCCTTATGTTGATCAGGGTTTCTTCCAGCGATACGGTTTCTTCCCGGCACAAAACAAAACAGGGAATAAAATATTCTATGTGTTCCGCACCCTTGATAATACGCTGGTAAAGGTTGGGAATTTCTTTTTGGAACCCTTGTTTCAGGTGTATGATCTTGACCCGGCAAAAAATAAACGGATTGTAGAGCTTTTCCATTCTGAACTTAATACAGCCGAGTATGTAGAGTTCAAGAGTGGTGACATGGTCGAATTGCAGCAGTTCAAGAAATTCCTGTGGAACAACGGGGGCTACATTTTTACCAACGGCAAACCGTTTCATCATGAGAAAATCCTTGAAAGCATCGCTCTCCAATTCCCCAAATGCTGGGAATTTTCGACCTTCGGATGGCAAGCGGAAGGATTTTTTGCCTTTGCAAATGGCATCATTGCAGACAATTCATTTACCCACGTCGATGAACTCGGTTTGGTTAAGTTCAAAAGCGTGACCTACTATTCCCCTTCATTCAGTAAAATCTATAAAGATCAGCGTACCGATAATGACCGGTATGAGTATGACCGGTTTTTGGTGTTCAAGCCACAGCATAGAACCTCATGGATAGAATGGTCGCAGCTGATGTACAACGTATACCGTTATAGCGGCAATGGCATGTGGGCGCTTCTGTTTGCCATCCTGTCAGCCAACCGTTCGATTATCTTTCCGATCGAGCGTTTTTTTACCTCCTTGTTTTTTATAGGTCCTACCGAATCCGGTAAATCAAAAATTGCGGAAAGCATCCGTGCGCCGTTTATGCATGGCGCCCCGATGTTCAACCTGAACTCTGGTACCGATGCAGCATTCTTTACCAGCCTTGAACGCTTCCGGGATATCCCGGTGATTTTCGAGGAATATAACGATTACCAGATCTCCGATGTGAAGTTCCAGGGATTGAAAGCCGCGGTGTATGACAATGAAGGAAAACAGAAACGAAAGGATGCCACAAGCAAGGATATCGACGTTTCAAAAATCAACGGCTGTCCGCTGTTACTGGGGCAGGAAGGCCCCGAACGTGACGATGGCGCCTTGGGCAACCGTGTGGTTCAAAAGCACGTTCCGAAAAAGGATAACTGGACCGATGAAGAAGTAACCGCGTTTAATGACCTGAAAGACCGTGAAAGTGACGGGCTGAGCAATATAGCCATGGAGATCATCAAGCGCCGAGGAGTCGTGCAGAAGTACTTTGCCGCTTATATGAGGGATGCTCAGAAACAGGTAAAGATCGATATTCAGAATGAAGGCGGATCCTACCAGACCCGTATCATCAATACGGTGAGTTTGTTCATTGCCATAGCCAAACTATGGGAAGACCATGTAAAGGATCTTCCACTGCCTTTCACTTACCATGAGTTCTATGAAGATGCAAAACGGCAGATTACCCGCCAGAGCGAGGATCTGAGCAGCAGCAACCGCTTATCGACATTTTTCAATACCATCAGCATGTTATATGCCCAGGGGCAGATCATCAGCGGAAGGGAGTTTGATATATCAATCGAGTCGAGCGTAACCATTATTAAATCAAAAACAGAAAAAGAAGTGATCTCTATGGATGGCGGATCAGCTCCGGTGTTATACCTGATTGTTAACGATGTGATTCAAATCTATCAGAAAATGCACAGTGCGGAAAGTTTAAAGATCAATGCCCTTCGTATGTACCTGAAAGACCATCCTTCTTATATCGGCCAGGTAAGCAGCCACCGGTTTATATACCAGGTTGAATCTTGGGAGATGGACCCCATAACCAATATTAACCATAAGGTCATCAAAAGAGCCGAACGCAACACCAGTTGTATTGCTCTTAAATACAAATTAATTGAGGCCATGGGAATCGATCTTCAGCGGTTTAAAACCGAGGAGCCAGCTTCTTGCGAACAAAACGACCCTGCAATTTTGTCACAACTAAATGCTGAGCAAAAAGAGCTGCCGTTCTGAAAATTCACATGGAAAATCCTACCTGAAATGTTGCTCCCAACGTCCCAACGTCCCAACAAACATGATAATAAAATATTATAATCTTATATATCAGTATGTTATGTTTTTCAATTTTCGTTGGGATGTTAATTTCACGTTGGGATCTGTTGGGATCAGGTTCGATGATTTATTATGGCTCGTTGGGACTGGAAAACGTCCCAACGCTCGGTTGGAACGGCCCAACAAAATATTTACTATTCATTCTCAGTGGGTTACTGCTTTTTTTCTGCTTTTGTTGGGATGTTGGGACGTTGGGCCTGAAAATGACCCTTCGCTAAACGTAAAAAAAAATATGAGAATTGATCGCAATGAATGGGGGTATCATGACAAATTGCCAGATGAATTTCGCCTGGTACCGATCATAGATATTCTTGTCGATGGCAAAAGAAAGATCGGAATACTATCTATATAATCATCTGACAGTTCCTTGAATCAAAAAAATAATTTTTCGCAAAATCATTAAAAATTAAATTTATGGAAAACGAACGCATGTTAAAATCCTCGGCCGGTAAATTTCCAAAACGCAATTATCGGTTGCAAGAGGATACCCTCTATGAACGGATCCGTTATCATTTGCTTGAGGGCCGGAAACTTTCCGAGGAGGAAACTCATATTCTTCATCGCTGGGAAACAGCACACTCCCTGTTTGTTTCCAAGAATGAAACCGATGCCAACGCGGCAAGGATCCTGATGAAGATGTATAACATATCCAACTTCACGGCCTACAAAGACATACGCAATGCCAAGATGCTTTTTGGAGATGTTAACAAGGCCTCAACCGAGGGCTTGAGATATATCGTTTCGCAATGGTGTATCGACATGTACCGAATGGCCTATATAGCCAAGGATTTCGATGCCATGAGCAATGCATTGGGAAAATTGATCAAGGCCAATTGCCTTGACCGGCAGGATCCCAACTTGCCTGATATTACAAAAATTCAGCCGCCCGTTCAGGTGCTTTCGCTTTCCCTTGATTTTGTCAACTCGCCATATTTTAAAATGCTTGCTCCGAAGGTCCAGGAGGAAGTGATAAAACTGAAGGCGAAAGTTCAGACCATGCTGGACCGAAGCCCGATTACCGATGTGATGAATATGCTGATGATTGAAGATACAAAATATGAACCGGTTAACGATGATACAGACGATGACTCAAATTGAAATTAAGCCTGCACCCTATTATAATAATCCTCAGTTGGTTATTAAATATGGTCTGCAACCGCATAAAATGTTTATCGGTGGCCGTGGTGTTGGTAAAACGACCATCATCGCCGATGAAGTGATCAAATACCTCTCGGCCATGCCTCGAGGAAAGGTTTCCCTCAATGGTCTGACCTATTTCCATATCCGCACCAAGTCATTGCCACCGATCATTGATCATTGGGAACGTCTTGGACTGTATCGGGATATCCATTATTTTGTAGGCCGTAAGGCGCCTTCGAACCTCAAGTGGCCGGAGTCCTACCAGCCGCCCCTGGACTACGCAAACTGCATTCACTTTTTCAATGGCTTCGTTCTTGAATTCAATTCATTCGACCGGCCTGAAATGGCCAGAAGCGGATCCTATGACGGATTGATCTTTGATGAAGCCACCAAGCTTAAGAAATACGCCATTGATAGTGATGTGATGCCGGCAAACCGTGGCAATGTGGATCGGTTTGGGCATCTGTATTTTCATCATGGCACGCTGCTGCTTGGATCCATGCCGCTTTCTTCCGAAGGCGACTGGGTGTTTGAGTATGAAGCGTTGCAGACCAAACTGCCTCACCGGTACATGTACCTTGAAGCTTCAGCCTATGAAAATATCAAGATCCTGGGCGAGAATTATTTCCGTGACCTGAAACGGACCTTGCCCACGGTGATCTATAACCTGGAAGTTCTCAATAAAAGACGTTCCCAAAACGTCAATAAATTTTATCCGCTGTTGTCTGAAAAGATGCACGGCTATGCCGGGTGTTATGATTACTCTTATTATGACCGGATACACCAGGATCCCACCAAGCAGCCGGTGCAGGATTCAAGGGGGGATGGAGATTGTTACAAGAACGAACCGCTTTCCGTTTCCTTTGATTTCGGAAGTACACAGAATTGCATTGTGGTTGCGCAGATGCACAACGACGCAAGGGAAATGCCGATCATTAAGAATTTCTTTGTTGAGAATGAAACATTAAAGACAGTCGTAAATAAGTTCATCACCTATTATGAATACCATCCGACCAAAGAAGTGTATCTGTATGGCGGAAGTGATGGCAGAAGGAAGAACGATGCAGCAAGCCGGCAGACCTATTTTGATGACGTGACTGAAATGCTTACGAAAGCAGGGTGGGAAGTGTACCTGAGAGCTGAATTGTATGAAGCGCCGCATATGGATAAGTTTCAGTTTTGGCACAAGTTCTTGATGGGAGAGTATAACAGCGTGCCTACCTTCCGTATCAATACGGTGAATGCTTATGAAACGTTTTTCTCAATGGAGAATGCACCGATCCTTCCCGATGAAATCAAAAAGGATAAGCGCAGCGAGCGCAATACCAGGGAGCCACGATGGAAGGCAACCGATCTTTCCGATGCAGTCGATAACCTGTACTATTGGATGTTCTTCCAATCGGTAGGTCCTATGTTTGCAAAAAAGTAGCATAAGCCTGGAAATTTATTAGTTTTAGGATAGCATTCTACAAACCATAAAAAACCAGACTTATGCAAACACAAAGTAACAAAATTGATTTTACAGGACAGAATATTTATATCGG
>CAIRDP010000039.1 GCA_903877385.1 uncultured Bacteroidales bacterium | reverse complement strand
TTTTCAAACTTCAGAAGCAACTCATTGAATAATTTCATGGATTCAGTATCTTTGATTCGAAGTTACCCAGAACTTTTTGCAGATAGTATGCCAACCCCCAGTATTTATTAACATTTTAAGTTTAAAGACAAACTCTATTTAGTATCACTTCCTTCTGCCTCGGGTTATTCCAGTTATCCATCAGGGCCTTGAAATCATTATAAGTCTCAGCACTGATCACCCGGCTGCTTAGCCTGATCTTTCTGCTGATGACGAGTTTGCTCCCGTCCTGCTTCAGTTCGAAAAAATACCTTCCGGCTTTGTTGTTTACCTCAATTTTGGTTGCCGGTGTAAACAGGCTTAAGCCCGCCGGCAATGTAAGGGTATATTCATAGTTTTCCTCTCCCGAAGAAGGGATCTCCAAAGGCTGAAGGCGTTTCGAAGAAAGGGTTTTCATGCCCCAGCTTTCAATTCCTGAACTGCAGTAAGGAATGGTGAAAAATTCCCAGGCCGAATCTTTCCGGAAAGGTTTTTCGTCCATAATAGTGTAAGTCTGAAATGAGCTTTCGTGAGAGCTCTGGCTTACCTTGATGTCTTTGACATCGGATTTTGAAATATCCCCGGCTATCATGTTTTTCATCCTGTTCTTATCCCTTATTAATCCAAGGTATGGATTTGCCGATCCTGCAATTTCAAGGCTCAGCTCCCCCGTAAGTTTGGGATCCGATGAAACGATAAATGTCCCGCTCATGCTCACGGCAAGTTTCGCTGAACCCGAATGCCTGTATTCGGGTTTTTCGCCCTGCCCCAGGGCAATAAAAACCCTGCCGGAATATATTTCCCCCAGGTCCTGCTGGTTGGCTGAATACAGTGAAAGATACTGTTCTCCTGCATCTTTCACTTGGATCCTGACTGCAAAATCCTCAATATCGGCCAGGGTTCCAATCTTTTCATCAAAAAACGATTCACGGGTGATGGCTACAGGGTCTGCTTCTATACCTGCGGCTTCGATGAGGGCAGTCATCAGTATGGCTTTTTCGGGAAGAGTTGCTCCCATGCTGTTCCAGATATCCGTTGCATTGCGCAGGCGATATACTGCATACTTCATTGGAACCGGCCACAAACGGATATCATTAATCACTTTTTCCTGGATCTTCAATGCCAGGCTGAGCTGATCGGGATTGTCTTTTTTCAGTGCCAGGATCCAGGCCTTCATGGCCTCGGTGATTTTTAAACCGAAAGCCGGCTGGCCGGTAAGGTACTCATAAGCAGAGTTCCTGCTGTTGGATGTGCTGAAGATGGCCCTGGGGTATGATTCGTTATTGCTTTTCTGAAACTCCTCCTGTGAAATTGCAGCCACATTCTGAACATGCCAGGTAAAAACCTGGAAACCGTTTTCAGTACTTTTAAGAGGTTCGCCTGCCCCGTTCAGGAGCTTGAAAGATAATTTTTCGCTCTGAGGAATTTTAACTTTTACCGTAAGGTCCTTTACCGGTTCCGTTTCGGCCAGGACCTCATTTCCCATGAGTGCCGGCGCATTGCCTTTTAAAGTGTGAACAGTGTAATCAAGGTTTATTACTGCCCCTCTCTCAAGCCCGGTATGGGTTACTACCATATCGCGCAATCCGTTGAATGCAGGGGAGCCTGCAGCAAAGGATGGGAGGATCTCGTTGAAGGCATTTGAAGGAGTTTCCACCTTTTTGCCGTCTGACATCACAGTAAAACAGTTATTGATCGTTAGTTTTTGAAAACCCGGATTATAGGTGATGAAAGTTTCCCCGTAAAGATTTTGAAAAGCCCGGTAAGTGATCAGTTTCAGCTCTTTAACGTAACGGTAATCAAAGCTTCCGTCGGCATTCAGGGTATATTCCTTTAGCACCGAGATGTATTCGGCATCGGAGGAAGGGCTTGAAACAGCTGATGGCTTCAGGTCCTGTGAGGCGGCCTGCAGCAGGGAAACAAGAAGGAAAATGAAGACAAAGGGAACTATCTTTTTCATGATCTGGGATTTACAATTCTATGACAACTGGTTTTTCCGAAAATTTGTTCTGGGCTTCAACACTGGCCCTGAATTCAGGCCAGTCGGTCGTTTCATAGATCCTTTTGGCAAAAACGGCCCTGGATGTGAATTCAAGGGTATTGCCTTTAAGTGCGTATCCGCCTGTGTAAGAGGCCGCATTTCCCCCGGTTTTCACCGAAGAAGGAACCCTGCCTGCCTTGCTGTTTACCGGAAGCGACATCGTTTCATGGATGCTTACCTGCCTTGAACAACGGTCCCTGAACGGGTATTTTCGTTCGGCTGGATCGGTGTCAAAACTCAGTTGTCCCTGGAAATTTTTGAATATTTCGGCAGCCGAAAGAGGCGTGAACATGAGGGTCTTCCCGCTTACAACAGCAAACCCGGGAATGCTGAATTCAATGCTGATTTTCTCGGCGCCTTCCCGGTAAGCGTAGGGATCGGTATAATCCAGTTTTGTTATCGTTGCCTGGGGCCAGAGTTTCAGTATCTCTTTTTCAATATTCTGCGACCATGCGGCAGGAGGGGAATTCTTTAAAAGTCCCCTTACGGCTGCATCGCTCTGCCCTTCGGCCTGTATGGTAAACCTGCCTTTCAGGCTGCCGTCGGACAATAATTCTGTATTCCCTTCAATTTTTATATAATGATTTGCAGGATCCGATACCGGGGTGGTACCCAGGTCGGCCCCCTCGGGAAGGCCCATAAGGTATTGCTGCTGTTGTTCTGCACTGGACCATAGCTCCCTGATAAACGGGACCCAGGTGGGATCGAGCAGTTTGTATCTCCCATTATGCAGTCTAACAACCGTAACACAATGGTTGAACTGGTCGGCCGGAATATAATCTATCCTGGATCCAGCCATGGTCATTGAAGGGTAAGATTTAAACCCCGCAGCCCTTAACATGGTGATCAGCATCCCGGCCTTGTCCTTGCAAACCCCGCAGCGGTCGGTAAAAGTCATTGAACCTTTGTGCAAGGTGAAGCCTTCTCCGCAACCCATGGAGATACCCGAATACCTGATCTCATCGGCACACCAGTGGGTAAGCCTGGCTATCGAATCCTGTTCGTCTTTAGCCCCTTTCAGTATCTCGTTTACCTTGGTTTTGATCTCGGGTGTGGATTCAAAACTTCCGAAATCCTCATTCACCTTAAAAAACCAAAGCGATTTGGTCTTCCAGTCGGGGCTGGTCGAAAGCAATAATTTTGGGGCAATATCCGATAAGGCCACCATCCTGGGTTCGCTCTTTAAAGGAAGCAGGTCTTTTTTTGAAAATGTATATACAATTTTATCCTTTTCGGTCCATGACGAAACCTGGGCTTCCCCGTTATAAACCTGGAACTGCAGGATTTTCGATTTCGGAATGCTTACCTGGTATACCTTCTCTGAAACAGGGTTCTGGTCAAAAAATTCGACGATATCATAAAAATGTCCCCGCATGGGAGGAATGTATTTATCGTCATCATCCTGCAAAAGGGCATAGGTAAATCCTTTTTTAAATAGCACAACTTCCACGGCATCTCCCGGATCCAGCCTGCCTATTGCTATCATTTTCTCACGGGCACCCCAGTATATTGAATGCGCCGGGGCAGGATAATCCAGTACATTTTTCAGATCGACTTTTATAACGCTCCCGTCTGTTTTATAAATGTTCACTTCCCTGAATTCGATGTAAGCCGACAAGGGGTCATAACCGTACTTGATTGCGCTCAAATCCTGGGCGCCCTTTAAATTCAGTACCTTTGAAAGGTTATGGGAGACTACATACGTAAGTCCGCTCTCCTGCATATCCACGATGGTGCTGTCGAAAATCACCAGCTGGTTGTCATTGGGATATTTCGTGGCATCCCCGGCTTTTGCAATCAGATCCTGTATGGGGCCTGCCTGAGAATTCATGCATAACACCATCAATAAAGCGATCAGGATTTTTCTCATTTTCTTTTAAGATTTGGTTAGTTTATTTTCCCAGTAAGGCTTCCTGGTAAGAGGTTATATCGAAATAAACCTGGTGAATGGCCGGCTGGCCTTTATACTGTATCGCCTCGGCATAGGATTCAAGATAGCGGATGCTTCCGTCTTTACGTATTACCCTGAACCTGCTTGATTTGGGTATCTCCTGCTCTTGCAATACCGATACCCTTTTGTTTATAATGAATTCCTTATCTTCGGGATGAATCAAATCCAGGAGGGTCTGGATGCTGAACCCGATAAGCTCTTCCTTTGCAAGTCCCAGTATTTCAGTAATATGGTTGTTGACAAACATTATTTTATTTTCCTGGGTGATGGTCATTCCCATGAGTGAATTGTTCACCATGGTCTGGTACATTGACCGTATTTCATCGTTTTCGCGTTTCCTGGTTTCGAGCAGGACTTCGAGCTGCTGCTGGTAAACAAGATTTTCGATTTCAAGGTTCCTTTGATAGGCGGCAATTTCAATGGTCATCTTTGTTTGCTCCATGTCAATAGGTTTCAGCAGGTAACCAAATGGTTTGATCTTGAAAGAGCGCTCATATATTTCCTTGGAACTTTGACCCGTGAGGAAGATAATTGCACAATTAAATTTATCAACCAGCCTTCGGGCAGTTTCTATACCGTCGATCTCTCCGCGGAGATGTATATCCATCAATACGATCTCAGGTTCCTTCCCCTCTTTTGAGAGCCTTTCGATTTCTTCAACACATTGTTCACCTTTGGTACTGGAACCCAGAACTTCATATCCAAAGCTCTGCAACTGGGACTTCAGGCTGGCAGAAATTAAAAGTTCATCCTCAACAATAAAAATACTTATCGGATTCATACTGTACTTAAAATTAAATCAGGCACTGATCATTTTTAATAAATTGACCTCCGATTCGTCAAGGAAACGCCAGTGGCCACGGGGCAGGTTTTTTTTGGTAAGCCCGGCATAATAAACCCTGTCGAGCCGGGTAACTTTATACTCCAGGTGTTCAAAAATCCTCCTGATAACCCTGTTCTTTCCTGAATGCAGTTCAACACCCAGTTCTTTCTTGGATTTGGAGCCTTCAATGTATTCTATTTTGTCAACTTCAATTTTTTCGTCATCCAGTATCAGGCCTCCCCGTATTTTATCAAGGTCGGCCTTGCCTAAGTTCCTGTCGACTTCAACATGATAGATCTTTTTAATTCCATACCTTGGATGGGTGAGCTTTTTGGCAATTGTTCCGTCGTTTGTGAACAACAGCAAACCCGTCGTATTTCTGTCAAGCCTTCCCACCGGGTATACCCTTTCCTTGCAGGCGCCTTCAATAAGGCTCATAACGGTTTTTCTTTTTTCAGGATCGTCAACAGTGGTAATATAGCCCTTAGGCTTGTTCAGGAGGATATATTTTGTTCTTTCCTGGCTGATGGTTTGTTCCTCGTATTGCACTTTATCGCCAGGAGATACTTTGCTCCCAAGTTCCGTCACGACTTTGCCATTGACACGAACAACGCCGGCAAGAATGAGCTTATCCGCTTCACGCCTGGAACATACTCCTGAATTGGAAATGTATTTGTTCAGCCTTATCAGGTCTTCTTTTGGGGATCCTTTCCGTACAGGTTTGGGTCTTCCAAAATCCCGGCTTTTGCGCTCATCATAGGGTTTTCCTTCAGGACGGCTCCTTCTCTCCGGTCTTTCGCTCCTGCCGGTATCTTCCCTTTTGGGCCTGCGGTCTGCGTATGGTTTGCCTTCGGGTTTACCCCTTCGTTCAGGCCTCTCGGGCCTGCCGGTATCTTCCCTTTTGGGCCTGCGGTCCCCGTAGGGTTTGCCTTCGGGTTTACCCCTTCGTTCAGGCCTCTCAGGCCTGCCTTCGTCCCGCCTGGGTTTGCGTTCTTCACGAGGCTTTTCTTCGGGCCTGCTCTTCCACTCAGGTCTTTCTTTCCTGCCCGTATTTTCCTTCCTCGGCCTGCGGCTTCTTTCCGGTTTGCCCCCGCTTTCCTGCCCTGGACTATTGTCTTCCATCTTTTTCTGTTTAAAATTACCGGCAAATCACCGGAATGAACGTTTATTCTTCTTTCTCAAACGGGGGTTTTATCTTCACTCCGTCGAAACGGGTTTCCACTCCCTCTTTATAAGTAATCACAAGGAAAAGGGTCCCGTCCGAATTATTGATCATCCAGTCCCCTTCCTTCTTGCCCATTACATAAAGCCCCTCATCGTGAACTTTTCCATTGTCCCAATACCATGTATGCTTTCCGTCGGGAAGGTCATCAATAAAATTACCTTTAAACATCAGCAGGGAATCTGTCTTTTCTCCATTTTTAATCAGGGAGTAAGTATACCATATTCCTGAACGCAAACCATCCCGGTAATTTCCTTTAACATAATCATCTCCTGTAAGATAAAACCATGGTCCGTCTTCTTCCCCGTTAATGAATTCGCCTTCCTCTATCAGTTTACCGTCCTCGTCATATTCACTTAGAAGCCCGTCCCTTAATCCGTTCCTGTAATTCTCCTCCCTCAGCAATTTACCATTTTCATAAAACCATTTCCATTTGCCATCAGGTTTTCCCTGCTTGCTGAACTTCCCGGTTTGTTCTGTTTTTCCGCTCAGATGATAGTACTTCCATTCCCCGATCTGTTTGCCGTCATCATAATTGCCTTCGGCTTTCAGGGAACCGTCGCCGAAGAGTTCCTTCCAATGCCCGTCCTTGTTTCCGTCATCCAGCATTATGCCTTCTCCGGTAATAATCCCGTTATGGTACATCACCGATTTCTCAAGGCTTCCGTCGGGCTTATACTCCCTTCGCATGCCTTCAGGGGTTTCGTTACGGTAAATTGCCGAAACCTTAATCTTTCCATCGGGATAATATTCATTCCTTTGCTGTAATTTGGCAATTTCTTCCGCATCGGGCTGAAGCTCACCCATAGCATACTTGCTTATCTTCAGCAGATCACCGGTTTCGGTATAATCCTTAAAGTACCCGTCCTTCTGGTCATCCAGGTAATTGCCCTCCTGTTTGATATTCCCGCTATCGTAGAATAAAAACCACTTCCCCTGTTTCAGATTGCCCTTGTCTCTCCTGTTAATCCTCAAGCGGTCAACAATAAAACCTTTCTTGTATTCGGTCAAGGTAATGATAGTGCCATCGCTTGCAAATTCCTTTCCGAATCCCTGCTCCATTCCCTTCACGAACGGTATTTCCGATTTAAGCTTTCCGTCGGAATAATAATACCGGGTATACCCGTCCTTAACATCATTTTTATAATTTTCCTTTATCGTTTCTTTGTCTAGGTAACTGGTCCTTAAACCGTTCTTCTTTCCTTTTTTGTAAGTTATCTCCAGGATAAGCTTTCCGTCTTCATTATAAAATTTCCATACCGAATCCAGTTCAAATTCTTTGCGATTGCCTTCGGATTTCAATTTCCCGTCCTCATAGTATGATTTCCAGTACCCGTCGGGTTTCCCGTCCCTGATAATCCCCTCACTTGAAGGTTTGCCGTTGGGATATGTAAATTTCTGGTAAGCATTCTTCACAACAGTCTCATTTTTCTGAGCTGATGAAGGATGACCAAGCCCAAGAAAAAACAGAAAAAACAAGCCTGAAAAAAAGTGCAAAAATCGGCTCATCCTCTTGATTATGAAGAAAGTTCCAGCATTCTCAATATCGGTGATTCAGCTGCTTTTATCAATGCCTCGGGCAGAAGGATCTCCGGTTTTTCATTCTTCAGGCTAAGATACAGCTTTTCGAGCGTATTCAGCTTCATATACGGACAATCATTGCAGTTACACTTTTTGTCGGTAGGAACAATGATGAATTCTTTGCCGGGAGATGACTTTTTCATTTGGTGAAGAATCCCCGTTTCTGTTGCAACGATAAACTTTTGGGAAGGATCTTTGATCGAAAAATTCAATAATGCTGTTGTTGAACCGATATAATCGGCCATCTGGAGAATGATATCCTTGCATTCGGGATGTGCAATGAGTTTCGCATCAGGGTGAATGCTTTTCAAACGGATAACCTCTTCGGCCTTGATAATATCATGAACCTCGCAGCTCCCGTTCCATAAAACCATGTTCCTTCCGCTTACCTGATTTATATAACCTCCCAAATTTTTATCAGGGGCAAAGATTATTTTCTGTTCTTTGGGAAAGGATTCAACGATCTTTAAAGCATTGCTTGAAGTACAGATGATATCCGATAAGGCTTTGATCTGAGCCGAACAGTTGATGTAAGAAATAACAATATGGCCCGGATGCTCTTCTTTGAATTTTTTAAATTTATCAGGCGGACAAGAATCGGCCAATGAACAACCGGCTTCAAGATCGGGCAGCAATACTTTTTTACCAGGACTTAGGATTTTTGCTGTTTCTGCCATAAAATGAACACCTGCAAAGACAATGATGTCAGCATCAGTTGATTTTGCATTTTGTGATAACTGAAGACTGTCACCAATAAAATCGGCAATATCCTGTATTTCAGAGACCTGGTAATAGTGAGCCAGTATTACGGCATTCTTTTCTTTTTTTAATTTCTGAATTTTATCTGCAAGAATTTGATTTTCTAAAGTTTTCATATTAATAATAAAGATTCTTTTTATTGTTATTTATAATAGCTGTTGAAATGGTTGATTAAAAACCTCATTAAAATTTGGATTATTGGAAATCAACTTTGAGCTAACAGTGTTACTTAAACATTCTTAATTGTATTTTATTGTATTACAACCTGTTGTTTTGTTTTTCAACAATTGTCAGTTTCTTTTAGTGTGCATAAGATTATTGAAAGATTAACATCAGATTATGGTTACACTATTTGATAATACAGGGCTAACTTTATTTTATTAACCAAAAACCGGGATAAAAGGAAAAATCACATGATTTTATATAAAGTTTGCAACAAAATTACGCAGTTGTGAACAAGCATATGTTGAAATTTTAAAATTTTGATTTTAAGGCAGATATTTCTTTATAATTTTTGCTTTTACTTCATTATGATTTCATTATGATTACTTTTGTAAAAATTCAATTAACAATGCTTGATTCTTTGGATAAGATTGCGATAGGATCGGATCATGCAGGTTACAAGCTTAAGGAGTATTTAAAAGTTTATCTTCAGTCGCAGCATTATACAGTCATGGATTTCGGCACTCATTCTGAGGATAGTATGGATTATCCTGATCCGATACACCCATTGGCCAAAGCAATAAATGAAAAGGAGTACGAGAAAGGCATAATTATATGCGGGAGCGGTAACGGGGTTGCCATGGTTGCCAATAAATATACTAGGGTTCGTGCTGCTGTATGCTGGAATGAAGAAATTGTAAAACTTGCGCGCCTTCATAACGATGCAAATATAATTTCTTTACCTGCAAGGTTTATCAGTCCCGAACAAGGACTTAAATTTTTAGAAATTTTTCTGTCTACTGATTTTGAAGGAGGAAGGCATTTAAGGAGAGTGGAAAAGATATCCCAAATCTTATAAATTCCAAGGATGAACCAGGCACATCATAAATTTATTGAAGATGCAGGCAAGCGGGCTTTTGATAAAGAACAAAGGCGCAGGCTGAATTTTAATATCGGGCGGTACGATGCGGCTGTTGCGCGCGGCTTAAGCCAGTTTCAAAATCTCGAACTGGCCAAACGAAGGGCAGCCAATATCAAGTATAAGGTTATCAACAACCTGGATAAATACCTTGTGGAGTTTGAAAATAACTTTGAGCGCCGCGGGGGAAAGGTGATATGGGCAACAGGAGAAAAAGAAGCGCAAAAAGAGATACTGAACATCATAAAAAAAGCCAAGGCGCAGGTAATTGTCAAGCAAAAATCAATGATCTCCGAAGAAATAGAGATCAACGAGCTGCTTGAAAAAAATAAGCGGGAGGTCTTTGAAACAGACCTTGGGGAATTCATCGTACAGGTAGCGGGTGAAAAACCCTACCATATTGTCACCCCGGCAATGCATAAGTCAAAAGAGGATGTTGCCAGTCTTTTTCATGAGAAATTCGGCATGCCCGAAAACAGCAAACCCGAGGAAATAACTTTATTCGTTCGGGAAAAACTTCGCAAGGAATTTATACGGGCCGATGTGGGAATTACCGGAGGAAACTTCCTTGTAGCCGATCTCGGAGCTGTTGTTCTGACCGAGAACGAAGGAAATGGTTTGCTTTCCATAGCTTTTCCTAAAATTCATATTGCCGTTGTCGGTATCGAAAAGATAATTCCGACCCTGGACGACCTGGACCTTTTCCTTCCCCTGCTTGCCCATCACGGGACAGGTCAGCATATCACAGTGTATAATAACATTCTGCTTGGTCCCAGGACAGAATGGGAAATCGACGGACCCGACGAGATGTATGTTATACTGCTCGACAACCACCGTACGGATGTTTTAAAGCGCAAGGAACAAAGAAAGGCCTTGTCCTGCATACGCTGCGGGGCCTGCCTGAACGGCTGCCCTGTTTATAAAAGTATAGGGGGGTACACTTATGGCGCTACTTATTCAGGTCCCATAGGTTCTGTAATTTCTCCTCACTTTAAAGGATTCAAAGAATACCACCACCTGAGTTTTGCTTCAAGTTTATGCGGAAAATGTACAGAAGTTTGTCCTGTAAAAATTCCTTTGCATGAGCTTTTGCTGTATAACCGTGCTGAAGCTGTTTCAATGAAGCATATCTCATTTTTCTGGAGAAAGGTAAACAGCGGATGGAGAATGGTCATGATGCACCGCTGGATGCTCGATAAACCCGGGAGCAAGCTGAAAAACAGGATGATCAATAAATTCGGCAAGAAACTCTGGGGCCCCAGGAGGGTGCTGCCTAAAATTGCGCCAAAAAGTTTCAGGGAACTTTGGAAAGAAAGATCAGAATCTTCGCAGAATACTTAAGATTGAACCCAGGTAGCTGGTTCCAAACAGGTTAAGATGGATCAACAGGGGATACAGATTATATAAATCAAGCCTTTCTCTCCAACCTTTTACAAGGGGATATTCCTCTTCGTACGAAGAATAAAATTCATGGTCGAACCCTCCGAAAAATGTTGACATGGCAAGGTCCACTTCCCGGTTTCCGTAATAAACGGCAGGATCGATCAAACAGGCCCTCCCTTCATCCGATACAATAAAGTTTCCGCTCCAGAGATCACCATGCACCAGGCAGGGAGGCTCTTCGGGAAGCAAATCATCCAGCTTTATAAAGAGTCTTTCAAAAAGTTTTTCCGCCGGGGAATCCATCAGCCCATTTTTCAAGGCAAGTTTCATTTGCTTGTCGAGCCTTTCTTCCACGAAGAATTCAACCCAGGATGAATGATAGCAATTGTTCTGTACAAGCGATCCCATATAGTTGTTATAGTCCAGTCCGTATAATTCCCCCTTACTGCAGTGCAGGCGCGCAAGGCTGCGGCCAAAATCCCGGTAAAACCCCTTTATCCGGGGGGAGGGCTGGATATATTCAAGCAGAATGAAAGAGTGAGCTGAGAGACTTTCCTGAAAAATCACAGCCGGGATCCTGACCGCACCCGCCATCGAGAGAAGTTTAAGACCCAGGGCCTCAGTCTCGAACATCTTTGGAAAGGCGGCGCTGCTGTTGTATTTCAGGCAGAAATTTCCTGCAGTTGTCCCGAGATGGTATACCTCGTTTATTGAACCTCCCCCCAGGGGCTTTGAAGAAAAAATTTGAAAAGCAGCATTTTGATGTCTTCCAAAATATTCCGACAAGGCATTCTGTATCTGGCCTGGTATCATTTGAACAATGATGTCATGCAGCAAACCTGCGGGAGAATAACTTATCGATTATATACAGGAAGCCGGCCGAAACCCCTATCAGCAGGAAATACGTTATAAATCTGGAAGAGACAACGGTTTTCATGTAAGACCAGAACGGGGAGAAAATTTTCAGGAAGGCAGCCGAAAAATATTCTTTGCCATTGAGGAAATTAAGATAAGGAATGTCGGAAGAAATGAGAATTAAAACAATGACCATCCCCAGGCCGATATAAGGGAGCAATGATCTGATCGATAATAAAAACGGCGGTTGTTCAGCCGCCCGGGCAGGAAATGGTTCAATACCTCCCATTACCTTATTCACAAACTCATCCGAAGGGCTTTCCAATGGCATATTCCTAATAAGGTCGGCCAGGAAATCATCTTTTAACATATCATCCGTATCCATATCCGTGTAGATAAATGCATTTAATTCAATCTCAACGACATCATAGACCTCATATCGTCGTACAGTTTTTTTCTGATCCTGTGAAGCCGAACTTTGACATTTGAAGCTGACAAGCCCGTGATCACACTGATATCTTCGATAGAGTTGTTCCCATGGTAAAACAAGGTAATCAGCAGTTTATCCTCATCCGACAGGTTATTCATTGCTTTTGCAAGCAAGACCTGCTGTTCATTCTTGTCAACCTCGTCAACTCCCGGCCTCATATCTTCCTCTGAATAGTTATGGATCACATAATTATCCATTGGAATTGTATCCAGGGTTTTTTTCCTGGTACGCGAGATAGCGGCGTTGTAAACTATACGGTAAAGCCAGGTGGAAAATTTTGATTTTTTTTCAAATGACTTTAAAGAATGATAGGCCTTTACGAACGCATCCTGGGCTATCTCTTCAGCATCTTCACGGTTATTCAGAACTTTAAGAGCGATCGAAAATACCAGGTTCTTATGTTTTGCAACCAGGGCAGCATATGCAGAAGAATCACCATTCAATACCTTCTCAATATAAAAATTGTCGTCCTGGTATTTCATGTGGAGTTTAGACGTTTAAGCCCTGGTCAGGTTACAAAGCGGGTATAAAATTAATATCCTTTCATGTTTTCTCATCCGAAGATGCAATTGTAAAATTACAAAACCTGTTGGAAACCAGAGTGTTTTTTGTATTTTTGTAGGGATTTGAATTCAGGGGCAGATGTTTTTTTACCATGAAATATTCAATACTTGCGATTTTCCTTTTTGCCGTTTCTTTTGAACTTACCGGGCAGACAAAGCGTGCACTTTTAATTGCAAGGGCCCATGCCCTGCCCGATACTATTTGCCAGGGCCAGTATTCACAACTTTCGGTTACCACCGAAGGAGGAACAGGCCCTTTTACTTATTTATGGTCTCCTGAAGCAACCTTATCCGATCCGACTATTTCCGACCCGGTTGCGACACCCCTTGTAAATACAATGTATTATATAATGGTTACCGACCAGACTCTCAGCGTCTCGGCCGACAGCATTATGGTTTACGTGGAAACCATTCCATTGCCCCCCTCTCCAATTATTGGCCCTGCCCAGGTTTGTGCCGATTCGGTTTGCCATTATTCCGTTAACCAGGTTGAAGAGGCAAAATCTTATTCATGGACGGTCCCTTCAGGGGCAATCATTCAATCGGGACAAAATACACCGGAAATCCTGCTTAAATGGGGAAATAATCCGGGTACCGTCTCGGTGATCATAGGTAACTCCTGCGGAACCAGCGTTCCCAGTGTTCTGCAGGTGAGCGTAACCGGCATTCCGGCTGCATCCACGGGGATTAACGGACCTTCCCACCTCTGCCAGTCCGATACCGGGAATTATCATACCGATACTATCCCACATGCACTGGCTTATATCTGGAATATCCCGGGCGATGCAAAGATTCTTGATGGAGCGGGAACAAATTCGGTTACTGTGAAGTGGGGAATTTCGGCAGGAGAAATCAGTGTTTCCGGTGAGAATACCTGTGGTACAGGACCTCCGGTATCGATACAGGTAGGCCTGGATTCACTCCCGTCAAGTGCAGGGGCTATTACCGGAACAGATACTGTTTGCAAAGGAACAGGGAATTACAACTATTTCATCAGCCCGGTCCCCTTTGCAACTTCTTACGGTTGGACCCTTCCGCAGGGCGCTGTTATAAGTTCAGGGCAGCAAACAAACCGTATCAGCGTGGAATTCGGAATATATGCCGTTTCAGGTCCTGTTACAGCTTTTGGTATCAATTCCTGCGGTAACGGTCAGGCATCAATAAAACAAATTTTTATAAAGAATTGCAGCGGGATTAAGGAAAACAAATTCGGGTCCGAAATCACCATTACCCCAAATCCGGTTTCGGGAAAATTTTATGTTCACAGCAATGGATCCGAAGACCATTATGAAATGTATATCCTGGATCAGCTGGGAATGGTACTCTATCATTCCTGCATTGAATGGACCGGACCGGCTTCCACCCTTGAAATTGACGCTTCGGCTTTCCCTCACGGGATGATGTTCCTTAAAGTGTTCAACGAGAACGGTTTCTTTACCACCAAGTTCATCGTCCACTGATAATCCTTGTAACTTATTAATCACATTTGCGTCAAAAGGGACAGAATACACACAAAACCCTTAACACACGCGGATATGAATGCAGAAATTATTGTACCGATCTCAGTCTTTGCCATGGTAATTGGCATTGTTTACATGGGTGTAAGGCATAAGGAACGGATGAACCTTATCAGAAGCGGAGTAAGCGCTACCAGCCTTGAAACCAAAGGCAATATTCTCGGATCCCTTAAATGGGGAATGATATTTATAGGCATTGGCCTTGGCATTATCGCAGGAAAAATCATTGCAACTTCAACCAGCATGGAAGAAGAAGCTGCCTTTTTTTCCATGATTTGCCTGTTCGGCGGTATAGCATTAATGATATTCTATATTATTGCAAACCGTATTAAAGGGAAAGATAAAACCGAAAATAATCAGTGAACTTTTGCTCATCAGGTTTTAATGGCCGGCCTTGAATAACCGGCCATTTTTTATTTCCCGAATGGAAACTTCCCGAGAACGATATAGCGGGGGCCTTCCTTCTGCAATATACTTTCATATAAAATGCATTCTTCCGTTTGTATGACATCTGAATGAATCTCCCGGTTCGCATCCATAACCTTCTGAAACAATTGCTTATCCTTTAGGAATTTTATTCTTCCCAGGCTGAGGTGAGGCACTGTATTCTGACGGTCTGATTCAAAACCAAACTTTTCCATTTCTTTCTGAACGGTCTTCATAAAACCTGTCATAGGTTCAACAGGGTCAATCCCTGACCAGACCACCCTTGGCTGATACCGGCTTCCGAAGAGGCCGAGTCCCGACAGTCGGAAAGTTAACAATCCACTATTATGGGCAATTTTACCGAGTGCAATCGAAATACCGGGTAAAAGGCTTTCGTTGGTTTCTCCGAAAAATTTAATCGTGATATGAATATTACGCTCTTCAACCCATTTAATATTCTCGGAATTCAGTCCCGATCTGATCTCCCTGAAGGATTTCATGAATTTCTCGCCAGGATCGATTTTTATGGCGGCAAATATGCGTTTCATGCAAGTATGTTGTATTACAATGTCGTGGCAAAGTAAAATTTTTTAATTTTGCAGCCCCAAGGGGTATTAGCTCAGTTGGCTAGAGCGTTAGACTGGCAGTCTAAAGGTCAGGGGTTCGACTCCCCTATACTCCACCAAAACCTTCGCAAACTTATGAAATTAAACAGTTTGTGAAGGTTTTTTCATGAGGCTCAGCCGGTAGGTTCTGAATAAAACCTGTAAAATTTCATCTTCCCGGGAATAATAAAACACCTTCTTAATCAGCCCGTCTTGGTACTTTTGTCCTGAAAATAAGTATAAATGAGCAATCTGGAAGAATTATTCAATGCCCTGGACGATGGACTCAGAAGCGGGCAAAAACTGAAAGACATGGGACCTATAATAGAAGGTTATAAGGGGGAAGACTGGAAACAATTTGAAAAGTACAATGCTGATCACTATGCCCGGAATCTCGTAAAGATCAATGACCTGCTTGAGATGCTTATTCTTTGCTGGGAGGTTCACCAGGGCTGCCCTGTTCACGATCACCCAGTAAACGGTTGCCTGGTACGGATACTTCAAAGTGAAGTGACCGAGAATGTTTATGAATTATCAGAAAAGCCGGAATTGTTAAGCAGCAGCGTTCTTCCTGCCGGGGGTATCGCTTACAAGCAGGGGAATATTATATTACATGAAATTTTCAATCATTCCGACAAGCGGGCCGCCTCTATCCATATTTACAGTCCCCCGAATTTCAAGCCGAATTACTTTCACGACATTCCGGAGAAGAAGAAATAAGAGCTGTGGCCTGGTTATTTTCTCTCGTGCGGCCTGATCATGCAGGGGCATGGGCCATTTAATTCCTGGTACTTTCCTGCTTTCATCGGCATCCCGTCTTTTTCCCAGTCGGCAATTCCGCCACTAAGGCTGGCAACCACACAATATCCCTTACTGTGCATCTTTTCTGCTGCTTCTTTGCTGTGAAGCCCAACGGCATCAGCAAAAATAAGGGGCTTTTCAAGGGGAAGGGAAACCCATTTAGCGTCCAGTTCATCAAAAGGCATGTAAACAACATTCTCAGCACCAAAGGCCTTGATCTCAGTTTCCAGTTCTGTCCTTACATCCACAATACAGGCTCCATTACGAAGCAGATCAGGGACTTCGGAAGGCAAAACAAAAACAATCTGCCCGATTTTCAGTTTACAGCCCGAGAAAAAGCTTTCCATTAAAGGTCAGTTTGAGAATTGACAAAAAAGTAAAACCACTGGTAAAGATAAGGAGATAAAGAAAAAAGACACAGGATCAGGGTATAAAAGAACGTAAGTATTAACCAAAAACCATATAGATCCTGTGTCTTAAAGTCATTAAGCTGCTTTGGCCAATTCGGCATGCTTATTTGTTTTCATGGCAAAGCGGTAAGAAAATACTGCGAGAATAAAATAAGTTGAAGCCTGGATGATCAGAACAATCCATTCATGTGTTATTGAATGTATGCCTCCGCCCACCAGCCTTAACTTGATAAAGGCCGGTATCACCGGGGTCGAAGGAAACACATAAGCCAGCATTTTCATCAGGGGCGGCAATGATTCGAAAGGCCAGGCCACACCGGTCAGGAAAAATACCATTGGCGAAATAAAAACAATGAACATCAGCGCATGAACCCTTTTTTTAAACCATGAACCGATCGCAATTCCCAGAAAGGAAACGGCATACAGGAATGGTATAAGCATCAGATAAACCGGCCAGAAACTTCCTTTTTCGGGAAACGACAGCCAGTGGTACAAAAGAACCAGCGTAACCAGGGTGGTGAAGAGGTAAAGTACGACATATGCCGTGGCTTTTCCCAATACTGTATCCAGGTTATGGGTGACTGAAGGAACTGATTCACCATCAACGATGAACTTCCTGCGTTCATTGTTTTTCCCGAAAAGCAGGCCGATGCCCACAAGAAGGGACTGCTGGATGACAATGATGAGGATTCCCGGTACGATGAAGGTGCAATATCCTGATGAAGGATTGTACAGTTCGAAAAATTGGGCATTAAGTCCTTCGACGCGGTTTAGGGCCTCATTCCACGAACTTCCGCGGGCCAGCAGGGATTTGATTTCGGCCCCTGCATTCAGGGTTCCCGTGGCAAAAGCAGCACCTGTGTAAACCTGCTTGTAAACGAAGAATTTACCGGCATCGCAATAAACCGTCACATCGGCCTGCCTGCGGCTTAGGATTTCTTTTTCAAAATTTTCAGGGATCAGCACTACCCCATGAATTGCCCCTTGGTAAAACAAGGCTTCAGCCTCTTTTAAACTCCCGGGCTTGCAACTTACCTTAAGCTGTTCGGTTGCGTCGAGCATCCTCGAATACTGCCTGCTTAGAGCCGAATGGTCCTGGTCAATTACCGCGACGGGAATTTCTTTTATGGTCTGGTTGATATACCCAATGGAATATAACATGGGATAAAGTATCACCGCTACAATAAATATAAGGACCGTACCTGCGTCCATGAATGATTCCCTGATCTCTGAGACGAAAATCCCGGAAATATTTGAAAGGCTGTTTTTAAGTATTTTTTTCATGGCCCTTTCAGATTTTTCCCTGGTATTTGGGGGTTGTTAAAATGTACCTCAGGCGTGGCGTAAGCAAGGCCCCTGCCAGGATAAAGACGGAGATAAAAAGCATCTGTACGATGGCATTTGCCGATGGCTCGCCTCTGAGGGTCTGGCCTGAAAATAATTCAAGCCAGTATGAAAACGGGAAAACCCTGCTGAAAACCCTGGCAATATCAGGCATACCGAATGAAGGAAATGTAAGCCCCGCAAAAGTCACAGCCAGCATGGTGTAAGCGCTTGCAATGGATAAGGCCAGCCTCATGTTTTTCATGATTGTAACAAAAAAAACTGCCATGAACTGGTAGGCAAGGATCAGCAATAATTCAGAAATAATTATCAGCCCGAGATGACCATTTAATGGGAGCCCGAGCACACTGAAAAACACCAGGTTCATTACCATGGCCTGCATGTAAAAAATTACACAGTATGGGACTAACTTTCCCGTCATCGCAATGACCAGGTTATTCCCTGATGCGGCAAACCATTCCCCGCCGCTTCCATACTGCAGCTCCGTGCCGAGAGCATAAATGGTTCCGAAAAGCACAAAGACCGTAAGCAAGACCGGTAACAGCAGCAATGTAAGGTAGTACTCGTAGCTTGTGTAAGGATTGAACAGTAATACCGGTCTTAAGCGTACAGCCATAGTTTTTGATAATGCCTGGTTCCCGTTGTCACCTGTCATCATCAGGGATCTTACCCTTAACCCTGTCGACAGGCTTGTAAGGACCTTTTGTATCCCGCTTTTTAACAAGCCGGCTTTTATGAGATAAGCATTGTTTATATAAACGGCCACATCGGCAGCCTGGCCGTTAAGAATATTTTTTTCGGTATGTTCAGGAATGCAGATCACTCCGTCGACCTTGCCCGAAACCATCGCCCGTGAAGCCTCCGGCAGGTCCGTATAGCTTTTATCGGCGGAAGCAATGGCCGTTGCGTCAACCATCCTGCAAATCTGCCTTGAAAGAGCTGTATGGTCCAGATCGACTATGGCCACGGGAAGTTTCCTGGGGACATCAGCGGAAAAGATCCAGGTGATCATGCCGAAGCCAATAAGAGGAGCTATGATACCGATAAAAAGGTAAACCTTGTCGGAAAACAACCTTCCCAGCTCCCTGCCAAGAACTTCAGTAAACCGGTTATTCCGGGGAGTTTTCATTTTCCTGACGGTTCTTTAACATTTTTCCAGTCAACCAGAACGCTCATTCCCGGCCTCAGGCCTTCAACAGACTGGTCAGGCCTGGCATGGACTTCAAAAGTTTTCATATCAAAATCGCCTGAAGTTTTTGTGGCATTCCATGTTGCAAAATTTCCCATGGGATGTATATAACTTATTTTAAGGCGGATTTCCTTATTCCCCAGAGCCGGCACTTTGGCGCTGAACGTACTGCCCATCCTGACTGAAGCCAGCAGATCCTCCCGAAGGTTGAACGTGACCCAGCAGTCACTCAGGTTGACAATGGTCAGTACAGGATACCCGGCCGAGACAAGCTCCCCTGATTCTGCAATAATGTCGGCAACCTCCCCGTCCATTGGTGAGCTAATACTGGTTTCGCTGAGGTAACTTTTAACTTCTTCGATTGCACCCTGGGCCCTTGAAACCATAGCCTTAGCGGCTTCCTTATCCTCAACCCTTGTGCCTTTTTTGGCTTTATTCCAGATTTCTTTTGCTGCATTGGCGGTCTCAAGCGCCGCCCTCATCTGTGTTTCAGCCTCGTCTTTTTTCTGAGCGGGAACAACCCCGTCCTTATACAGGTTATTGATCCTTTCGTAAGTTTTTTGTGCAAGCTCGTAAGCCGCCATGGCCTTCATGTACATGTTTTTTGCAGCCTCTATGTCTTCGGCTTCGGCCCCGGTGATGGCCTTGTCGTTCTGTGCCTGGGCGCCAAGCAATGCCGCATTGGCCTGATCGAGCCTTGCCCCTATTTCGGGGCTTTTAAGTGTGAACAGCAATTGTCCCTTTTTTACCGCATCCCCCTTATGGACCGGCAAACTGTCGAGACGACCAACTACCTTGGAAGCTACCCTGACCTGGGTTGCGTCAACTTCACCCTGGACTTCAAATGTGCGGGGATGGCTTATTACGATTACGGAATAAATCACCAGGAGCAGTAGTGCAACAATGCCCACAGATGCCAGTATTATACCTTTTTTATTCATGACGGATTTATTTATTTCTTTACTATTCATATCATTGATAGGTTTCTGATTTGACCCCGTTTCTTTTGGAATAGGCAGGAAAATCTCCGGGGATGCCCGAATATTCCAGTAAACGTGCAAGGGTAAGATCGTAATTATACATTGCCTGCAGGCGTTCGGTCCTGACCTGTGCCAGTGCCAGCCTTGCATCAATTACCTGTGTTGAATTAGTCATATCTTCATGGAATTCCTTATCCCTTGCCCTGAGATATTCCTCGGCGTATTGCCTTGCGGTTTCAAGCTCGGCAAGTTGCTCGCGGTACATATCCAGTTCGTGATAAAGCTTATTGATCATGGTCGCTATATCAGACTGGGCCTTGACCCCGTATTCCTCGACCTGTTTGGTTTGCATTGAAGCCGCCTTGACCTTGCCCAGCCTGGCAACCCCGTCAAAAATGGTCCATTTCAAACCTATACCTACTTCCCAATCGGGTATATAGGTTGAAAGATCTTTGTTCACAATATCATAGCTGCCCTGCAGGGCAATTGAAGGAAAAAATTCGGACCTCTCGGCTTTGAATTTCTGGACCGATAGCAGCTTTTTAGTCTCTATCTGGCTTAGCAGGGGGTTCCTGGTCGCAGAAAGGCTGGTAAAATAAGATTCAGGCTCTATGGAATCCAGGTAAAATAATCCTGAAACCGGCTCGATCTGTGAACTGTCGTCGATGGCCATGGTATTTGTGAGTGCCTGGTTTACAATACCGGAATTCTGAATGGCCCTGCTGAGTTCCCTGTTTGCCTGGGCATGGTAAACCTTTGCCTGCAGCAGGTCGGCTTTGGAAATGATTCCCTGTTCCTCCAGTTTCCCGGCATCTTCAAGGTGTTGCCGGAGTCCGGCATAAACCTCGGTCCTAACTTTTACCACCGATGAAGCCAGGCAAAGCCCGTAATATCTTTCGACCAGTTCGCTCATCAGTTCTCCTTCCTTCTGGCGTGAAACATCTTTTACGTCCTGTTTCTGGATCTCGGCCGATTTATTGGCGATCAGGATCTTTCCGCCTGTAAAAACCGGCCACTGCAGGGTTGCAGCTACTACTGCAAACTGTTGTTTCTGTATCACCTGGTTCCAGTCCTGGTTCTGGATCTCGCCTAAGCCTGCACTCAGTTTCTGACGGATGACCTGGGTCGCCACATCATCGGGCAGCCCGGGAACATCACCGAACTTTCCGTAACTGCCAAGAGTTTTATACAATGGTGTGATAGCATCCTTCACCGGGTTCAGATCCAGGGTAATGGGGTCCGACATGATAACCGCGCTGGCAGTTACTCCTATCGTAGGGAAATACAAGCCCCTGGCCGCTACCCTTTCCTGGTCCTTTTGCTTTTGGAGGTAATTCACCTGCTTCAGCACATGGCTGTTCTGATAGGTAAGCTCCAAAGCCTGGTCAAAGGATAATTTCCTCACAACATCAGGCCTGGCAGCCAGAAGTGAATTACCCTGCAATAAAATAAGTGGCAGGGCAAATAAAATTATTTTGACTTTAGTTTTCATGATCAATCTGAATTAATACAGGGGTAATTATCTCTTGAGCATTCCGTAAAACAATACATCGAGAAGGCGATCGAGCCTCATTTCCAGGGGATTTTCCCCTGTTTGTGTAACAACGAGAGGAACTTCCATTCCTTTAAGTGCAGTAACAAGGGCAATAGCCGTAAGATAGGTATCGTCCAGGTGAAAAATTCCATCCGAAACACCCTCGTCAAGTATGTTTTTAATTATCCGGATCTCCTCCTCATCGGTTTTCAACCTGATGTTATCAGTAAAATCACGCTGGGAGATGAATTCGGTCCTGAGCACATTGTAAAGGTTAACCAGGTTCCTGAGGCCCTGCATCCTTTCGTTCACATATGCCTTAAGCTTTTCCTTCGGGTCCATGGCCAGGGCAACCGATGTGATGATCTTGGACCTTAGTTCCGACAATTCTTTTTCGACTACAGCCGAGAAAATATCTTCCTTGCTGCTGAAGTAATAATAAATGGAACTTTTACCCTTTCCCATCCCCTTTGCTATATCATCCATGGTGGTTTTATGAAAACCATACCTGCTGAATATTTCCTGTGCAACCTTCAGGACCGATCCTCTTATTTCATCTTTATTTACCATGTTTGTAATTGTTCAAGCTTTAAATTCGACTAATAGACTAAAACGGTCCAAAATTAAAACAAATATTATGCCATTATACAAAACCATGAATATATTTTTATTTTATGAGGAGCGGGATTGAGTCCAATTCCCAGTCTGGACAAGGTTTTGAAGCAGAAGGGAAGAATACTTTGAAAGAAAGTACGTTTAATAATGCAACTGACAACAAAGACAAAATGGCATTGGGAATTCCAAAAATCCCTGTATTTTTGCCATATCTTGTTAATTGATTAACAAAAAAAGACTACTGATTTATGAAACCAACTCATATTGAGCACATTGGAATAGCCGTAAAGAACCTGGATGAATGCATCCCGTTTTATGAAAAAATCCTGGGAACAAAGTGCTATTCTATAGAAGAAGTGAAAGACCAGAGAGTGAGGACGGCCTTTTTCATGATAGGGCAGACCAAGATTGAGCTGCTCGAAAGCACTGATCCTGAGGGCCCGATTGGGAAATTCCTTGAGAAAAGAGGCGAGGGAGTACATCATCTTGCTTTCGCAGTTGAAGATACTGACACAGCGCTGAATGAAGCGAAAGAAGCAGGAATCGAACTAATCGACAAGCAATCGCGCAAGGGGGCAGAAGGTCTGAAAATAGGGTTCCTTCATCCGAAGTCAACAAAAGGAGTATTAATGGAATTATGCTGTAAATAAATTATTCATATGGAAACCAATAAAGCAATCGACATCCTGAAAATGGCCATTCTCATGGAAAAAAGAGGTTTTGCATTTTATGCGAAAGTGGCTGAAAATTCAAGTGACCCAGATATCAGTCATATTTTCCACGTTATGGCCGAAGAGGAAACAAAGCATGTAAAGTTTCTTTCAGACCAGTTTGTGCATTATGAGAAAGAGCATAAGTTTGCCCATGTAAAGTTGTCGGACCTTGAAAATGAAGAATTTGTAAACCTGATCCTGAGTGAAGACATGAAGAAGAAGATCTCTTCGGCAGGGTTTGAGGCGGCTGCCATTTCTGCCGCGGTTGATTTTGAAAAGAGGGCTATCGATGTTTATACAAAACAGGCCGGGCTAACAAGCGATCCCAACGAGAAAGCTTTATACCAATGGCTTGCCGATTGGGAAAAAGGCCATCTGAAAGTTCTGAATGATATTGACAATGAGCTGAAGGAAAAGATCTGGAACGACAACCAGTTCTGGCCTTTCTGACAAGGGTTTCACATATTTGACCGCATGGCTTCCACAGGGTCAAGCCTTGAAGCGGAGAACGCGGGGATTATCCCGGAAATCAGTCCTATTATTGCCGAAACACCTATTCCCAGTATAATATTTCCCTGGGTGAGGATAAGGTGGAAGCTTGTTGTATGGGAAACAACCACTGTCATTATAAGTATTATAAGCAAGCCCACAACGCCTCCGATCAATGAGAGGAAGATGGCTTCAAACAGGAACTGTAGCAATATAAAGTAGTTTTTCGCACCCAGGGCTTTTTGTATACCTATCAGGTTGGTTCTTTCCTTAACTGAAACGAACATGATATTGGCTATTCCAAAGCCTCCTACCAGGAGTGAGAACCCACCGATGATCCAGCCCACCATTGCAATAACAGCGAAAAGGCTGTCGAAACCCTTGGCTATAATATCTGTTTCGTTGATGGCGAAGTTATCTTCGGCCGAAGGTTTTATTTTCCTGATAGAGCGCATTATTCCGGTAAGTTCATCTTTAAGTTCGGCATTTGATACCAAAGGCATGGCTTTCACGGCAATGGTAGTCCCCACATCTTTAAGGTCCACCAGTGTTTTAAAATAATTGACAGGAAGGTAAACGGCCTTGTCGTTGCTGTTGCCAAAAAAATCCTCCCCCTCTTTCTTCATCACCCCGATGACCTCAATATTTCTGCCGAATATTTTGATTTTCTGGCCGATGGCTTCCTGGTTGGGAAACAGTCCGGTGGCAATATCTGCCCCGATAATGGCGATAGGGCGGCCGCTGGCATCTTCGTTGGCCGAAAAATACCTCCCGCTGGCGATTTCAAATTTCCATACCTTGTCAAAATCGGTGGAAACGCCCATGATGCCAACGTTTTCAATATAATTACTCCTGAATTTGACAGTTTTGCTAACCTGGGAAAAAAAAGCAGAATTTTCGGAAAGGCTGCTTCTCCTTTCGATTTCATGCAGGTCTGAAAGCGTGGCTTCGGGTCTTTGGTAATATTTCCACCACGGATAATCAGAACCCATGGACCACGGCCATTTTTCTACATATAAAACATTGCTTCCAAGCGAAGCTATGCTTTTCCTGATGGCCGATTCCATGGAATCAAAAACCGTGAAGACGGAGATTACGCAGAAAATACCTATGGTGATGCCCAGCAGCGACAGGATAGTCCTGACTTTATTGACCACAATTGCCTGCAAGGCAAAAAGATAACTTTCCCTGAAGAGCCTAAGAAAAATAAGATATGCCTGAAATCGTTTCACAGCGAGTAAAGTTACGTAAATCCTTAAAAACTAAGCAGTATTTATTGCAAAATCCCGCTATTTTTAATATCATTGCAGGAAAATGAGCTTATTTGTTTTAGACGAAAAAATACGTTCTCAGTTACAATCAATACTATGATCGATCAAATAAAAATTACTTCGGCGCTTATCTCGGTCTATTCGAAAGACGGGATTGAAGAAATTGCAAAAACCCTGGAAGCCCATAATGTGCATATTTATTCAACGGGAGGCACTTATGATTTTCTTAAGAGCAAGGGAATCCAGGCGACATCCATAGAAGAAGTGACAACTTATCCTTCGATCCTCGGCGGCAGGGTGAAGACGCTTCATCCCAAAGTTTTCGGGGGTATTCTATGGAGGAGGGACCAGCTGTCGGATGTAAAGGATATTGAACACTTTGACATCCCATCGATTGACCTTGTGATCGTGGACCTGTATCCTTTTGAGAAGACGGTGGATGCCACGGATAATGAAGAAGAGATTATTGAAAAGATTGATATAGGGGGTATTTCACTTATCAGGGCTGCCGCCAAGAATTACCGGCATGTTGTTGTTATTCCGTCGGCTGAGTTTTACAAATCCCTTATGAAACTGCTTGAAGAAAAGAATGGTTTTACGACTGCCATGGAGAGGAGACATTTTGCAGCCCAGGCAATCAATGTTTCTTCCCATTATGATACGCAGATCTTCAATTATTTCAACCGAAGGGAAAAAATTCAGGCTTTTAAGCAGAGCCATATGATTTCGTCAGCGATGAGGTATGGAGAAAACCCTCACCAGAAAGGGACTTTTTATGGGAATTTAGGAAGAAATTTTGATCAGCTTCATGGGAAAGAGCTTTCTTACAACAACATCGTTGATATCGATGCTGCTGTAAACCTGGTTGCCGAATTTACCGAACCGGCCGTTGCTATTATAAAACACACTAATCCATGCGGAGTTGCATGCAGGGAGACAATCAAAGAAGCCTACCTGGATGCCCTGGCCTGTGATAAGCTGTCGGCTTACGGAGGCATCGTAATTATCAACCGAAGAATGGATATGGCAACCGCTGAGGAACTGAACAAACTGTTTTTTGAAATTCTTCTTGCGCCTGAATATGAAAAGAATGCACTGGAAGTCTTAAAATCAAAGAAAAATAGAATAATTTTGCGGCAGAATGCGTTATCATTCAGTTCCAGGCAGTTTAAATCGGTACTTAACGGGGTTCTTGAGCAGGACAAGGACCTTTACAATGAAACAGAGGCCGATTTCAGTTTTGTTACAAAAAAGAAGCCTTCTGTTGCCGAAACCATGGAATTATTATTTGCAAATAAAATTGTTAAACACCTGAAATCGAATACGATAGTCATATCAAAAAACAGGCAGCTTATAGGTTGCGGAATGGGGCAGACGTCCCGTGTTGATGCCATGAGGCAGGCCATACTGAGAGCAAACACTTTTGGATTTGATACGAAAGGTGCCGTGATGGCATCTGATGCATATTTCCCTTTTGCAGATTCAGTTGAAATTGCATTCAATGCAGGAATCTCGGCTGTTGTTCAACCGGGCGGCTCAATACGTGATGACGACTCGGTGAAATTTTGTGATGAGCATGACATGGCTATGGTATTTACGGGTATACGCCACTTTAAACATTAAAAAACAATGGGATTATTCACTAAGGAGATTGCTATCGATTTGGGGACTGCCAATACTATTATAATTTATAATGATAAGGTTGTTGTTGACGAACCCTCTATTGTCGCTATAGAAAGAAGTTCGGGAAAAATCATAGCTGTTGGCAAGAAAGCGCAGATGATGCATGGGAAAACTCATGAGAACATCAAGACCATCCGCCCATTGCGTGGTGGGGTCATTGCCGACTTCCAGGCCGCAGAGCATATGATACGGGAAATGATCAAGATGATTGAGATCGGAAAATCATGGTTCCCCCCGGCAATGAAAATGGTTATCTGTATCCCTTCAGGGATTACCGAAGTCGAAGAAAGAGCGGTGAAAGATTCCGCTGAACAAGCCGGAGCCAAGGAAGTAAGGCTTATCCATGAACCCATGGCCGCCGCGATCGGGATTGGTATTGATGTGCTTGAACCAATAGGCAACATGGTCATTGATATCGGGGGAGGCACTAGTGAGATCGCGGTAATTGCTTTAGGAGGCATTGTAAACAATAAATCGATCCGCATTGCCGGAGATGAATTCAACTCAGATATTGAAGAATACATGCGTAAACAGCATAATATCAATATAGGGGAACGCACTGCCGAGAGGATTAAAATCGAAGTGGGAGCCGCCTTGGTCGACATTGATAATCCTCCACCCGATTATGCAGTGCATGGGCGCGACCTTCTTACAGGCATCCCAAAGGAAGTTATTGTAAATCATGCCGAAATAGCACATGCCCTTGATAAATCAGTTGCAAAGATTGAAGCTGCCGTTCTTAATGCTCTTGAAATGACTCCTCCTGAGCTTGCTTCCGATATCTTTGAAACCGGCATCTATCTGACAGGAGGAGGCGCATTGTTAAGGGGGCTCGACAAACGAATTCATCTGAAAACTAAGTTAAAGGTTCATGTTGCCGAAGATCCTTTACGGGCTGTGGCAAGGGGAACCGGCATAGCCCTGAAAAATTTCGATAAATTCACCTTCCTGATCAAGTAAATCCGGTATATGCGGAACTTATTGGTATTCCTCCGCACACACTATTTCATTTTGTTATTTCTGCTGCTGGAAGCATTTTCACTTTCGCTGCTGTTCAATTTCAATGAATTCCAGAATTCGGCGGTATATGATATTTCCAGCACGTTTACCGGGGCCGTGAACAGGACTTTCAGGAACATTTCCGAATATTTTTCGCTTCGCAATACCAACCAGGCCCTGGTTGAGGAAATGGCTAAACTGCATTCCAGGCTGCCTGATGCCTATTATAAGTCCGACGCTTATTCTTTTTACAGGAAAGACACGGTATACCAGCTTCAGTACCGGTATATCAGTGCAAAAGTCATAAGCAATACCACCAATAAAAGGAACAACTTCCTGATGATCAGCAAAGGCAGCTTGCAGGGAGTGAAAAATCATATGGGAGTAATCATTGGAAACCGTATTGTAGGGCAGGTAGTGAGTGTATCACCGCATTTCAGCTGGATTCTTTCGATGCTGAACAAGGACAGTAAAATATCGGGAAAGTTTAAAAAGAATAACCAGCTTGTAAACGTGGAATGGCCCGGGGGTAATTACAGGTACGGTAGCGTAAAGGAAGTCCCCAAACATGTCAATATTAAGGAAGGTGATACAATCGTAACAAGTGGAAATTCTGATATTTTTCCTGAAGGCATATTAATAGGGACCATCAGCAGTTTTACCGTGGCCACCGACGAGAATTTCAATTACGGCACAATATTGTTTTCAACCGATTTCAACAGTCTTGGATATGTTGAGATCGTTGTTGACCTGATGAGAAAAGAAAAAGAGGAGCTTAAAGCAACATTTAAAAGCGAATAAATCCAGGATAATGACAACTTCAAAAGTAGTTTTTAACAACATTTTGAGATTCTTCTTTCTTATCCTGATCCAGGTACTGATCCTCAACAATATCTACCTGGGAGGGTTTATCAATCCGTATTTCTATGTTTATTTCATACTTCTCCTCCCCTATGAGACTCCGGGCGGCCTCTTATTGCTTCTTTCATTTTTGGTAGGCGCCGGAGTTGATATATTCACCAATACTCTCGGCCTGAATACCTCGGCCTGCCTGGCCATGGCTTATGCACGTCCGCATATTATCAGCCTGATATCAACCGGGCCTGATTCCCTGATGGGTGACAGTCCTTCGCTGAAAAACCAGGGCCTGAAATGGTTCCTGTATTATTCGATTAGCCTGATACTGATCCATCATTTTGTACTGTTTTACCTAGAAGCTTTCAGGTTTACCGAGTTTTTCTTAACCTTTATAAGGATTATACTGAGCAGTATATTCACCCTGGTCCTGGTATTGATAAGCGAATACCTGTTCTACCCGAGGGAGAAATAAAACGTTTAATTGAGGGGAAGTTTCAGCTGTTCAGCATAAGCATTATACTGCCTGATGATCGCAGGAAGGTTTTCATAGATAAAGGCGTCATCGGCAATACTCCGGATTACATCCCTTTCATCTGACATCAGCCGGTACATCACGGCTGTAAACTTCCGGTTTCCTTTAGGTATGACCAACAGTGAATCTGAAGGATTTTTCCTTACATAATACCCACAGACATTATAATATTTATCATAATCAGCTGATTTACCTGATGATGTATGGCTTACAGATGACGATATTGAATAGGCTAAGACCCCGCCAAAAAATAACCCTGCCATTGTAGCTCCGGTAACCGAACCGGTTTCAGGGATTATGCAGGCATAAAGTTCAATTCTTCCTTTCTGGAGATGGGCGAGAAATCCATCCCTTTGCTGGTCGGGAAGGTACCAGAGTTTGTAATCGCACCCTGCACGGTGGTAAGCTTTTACTTTGGAGGGATAAAGAGAATCCCTCTTTCCAAGACTGTCTTTGAAAATAAGGCCGGCACTGTTGATATTGGCAATCAGGCCCCTGACAGTATCACCTTTGGTGTTTATATAGTAACCATGTTTAAAAATGGCCTCCTGCTGGCACAAAACCGAGGAAGGCATGAAAAATACCAGGAAGATCAGAACCTTTGTCCTCATTCGGCAAAAAACAAAAATAGAGAATATATAATTATGAAAAAAGGCCTTCCGGAATTTGTGAAAGGCCTTTTTTGCTGAGGTATCGAGCGGAGTCGAACCGCTGTACGAGGTTTTGCAGACCTCTGCCTGACCACTCGGCCACGATACCCTGTTGTTTAGGGAGTGCAAAGGTAAAAAAAATGTACAATGTACCATGTACAATGTACAAATATCGGCATTCAGGGTTCAGACAATTGATTATCAGTGATTAACCCTCGCAGGCTCAGATTCCCATTTGTACATGGTACATGGTACACGGTAAATCAGCATGTCCGGGTCCATTCGGTAGTGAAACTGATCTGCTTCATCTTCCCTCCTACCGGCGGGTTAAGCTTGGAAATGGTGAGGTTTATACCGGCAATGGCCGGGAACTGCTCATTGATCGTATTGATGATACGACTGGCCACATGCTCCAGAAGATGGGACTTTTGATCCATTTCTGTTTTCACAACATTGTAAAGGCTTACATAATTTACCGTATCGTTCAGATGATCACTTTGTTCAGCCGCCGAAGTATCTGTTTCTAGGCAGAGGTCGACGACGAATTTTGTCCCGATCAGCTGTTCTTCCTTAAAACAACCATGGTAAGCAAAAAACTCCATCCCGTCCAAAGTGATCTTTCCCATAATATTTTGTAAATGAAAACCCCCACGGGGGAAATGCGAAATTATCAAAATCCATTCAATTCTCCCCTGTTTTCGTAGTGTAACTTTGTTTCTGTAAAATTAAAAAAGCCACGGCTGAAAAAATGACGTATAAGGTCATTAAACATAAAAACATCAGCCATGGCAAAAACACAAACGAAAGTTACAAAAGATTTTTTGGATGAGTTCCAAAAC
>CAIRDP010000038.1 GCA_903877385.1 uncultured Bacteroidales bacterium | reverse complement strand
TGCTGATTGCCAAAGAAATACGTTCCGGAGATGATTATGCAAGTGATGACAAACGCTTTGAACAACTAGAGAAACGACATCTTCAACGTCAACGAGATATTGCACGTTATTATAATTTCAATGTACCAAAGTAGAATTAATTACCACCTTAAAGAAATCTTTAAAAGTGGTGAATTACAAGAAGATTCAGTTATTCGAAAAATTCGAATAACTGCCGATGATAAAAAAAAATATTTAACAAATCTTTATAATCTGGATTCAATTATTGCTGTTGGTTACAGAGTCAATTCATTTCAAGCCACTAAATTCAGGATCTGGGCCACGAAAACCCTGCGTGAATTCATTATTAAGGGCTTCGTTCTGGATGATGAAAGGCTGAAACAAGGCAAGCGCTTTGGAAAAGATTACTTTGATGAACTCCTTGAACGGATCAGGGAAATCAGGGCCAGCGAACGAAGGTTTTATCCGATGAAAATGGCCGACTGGGTAAAGAAACTGGATGGGTTTCTTCAATTCAATGAATATGATATCCTGAAATCTGCAGGTAAAATATCGCATGAGGTAGCAAAACAATTAGCCGAAAAGGAATTTGAAAAATTCCGCATTACCCAGGACCAGCTTTATGAAAGCGATTTCGACCAGGAAGTAAAACGCTTTCTTAAAGTTCCGAAAAAATAAAGAATGTACCCAAACCGTTACAAATTGTAACACTTCTAAACATCATTCAGCAATGAAACAAAATATCACCCCCTGCCTCTGGCTCGACGGTAATGCGAAAGAAGCTGCAGAATTGTACACTTCGGTCTTTCCCGGCTCAGCGATAAAAAACATAAGCTACTTCGGGAAAGAGGGCTTCGAAACCCACAAACAGGAAGTGGGCAAGGTTCTCACGGTGAACTTCACTCTCCATTCCCAACCTTTCACGATCCTCAACGGGGGGCCCATGTACAAGCTCAATCCCTCGGTGTCACTGTATGTTGCCTGCGAAAAAGTTGGGGATGTCGATTTTCTTTATAATAAGCTGGCGGATGGCGGGATGGTAATGATGCCGCTCGACCGCTATGCGTGGAGCGAACGATATGCCTGGATCAGCGACCGTTTCGGGGTTTCCTGGCAAATTGCACTGGATGTCATTACTTCGCAAAAAATCACTCCGGCTTTTCTTTTCATGGGCAATCATCATCCGCAGTCAGATAAAGCCATTGAATTCTACACCTCTGTGTTCCCGGGATCGGCTATCGGCAGCATTTTAAGGTATGCCGGTGGCGGAAGTGAGCAAGAAGGATCGGTGCAACATGGGCACTTCAGCCTGAGCGGCAATGGGTTCATGATTATGGGCAAATCCATGCAACATGTCTTTGACTTTACCGAAGCCTTCTCCTTCCAGGTCTTCTGCGACAGCCAGGAGGAGATCGATTACTTCTGGGAACGGCTCTGTGAAGGCGGTTCGGAACAGCGATGTGGATGGCTTAAAGACAGGTTCGGATTGTCGTGGCAGATCATTCCTTCGGTCCTGGAAGAACTTCTGAGCGACCCTTCACGCGCTGGAAAAGTGATGGAAGCCTTCCTGAAAATGAAAAAGTTCATTCTGGCTGATCTTTATCAGTAAACGTTTCAAGCGTTAATCTCGATGCAATTATTGCTATAAGCGCCATAAGGGAACGGTGAACCTGAATGTCGAGCCTCTGTTTTCCTCGCTTTCGGCCCAGATCTTTCCCCCGTTTTTTTCGACAAACTCTTTGCAAAGGAGCAGCCCGAGCCCGCTGCTCGATTCTCCTCCTGTGCCCTTACGGCTTACATCCTCGTCAAGTCTGAATAAACGTGAGAGCCGTGACTGGTCCATGCCTATTCCGGTGTCGCGGACCGAAATCAAAACAAAGTCCCCTTCAGTCGTGATTTTTGCACTGATCACTACCTGTCCGCCTTCGCTGGTGAATTTTATCGCGTTCGTGACAAGGTTCCTCAGGGTGGCCCCGAGCATCTGTTTATCAGCATAGACTTCCGGTTCAGAGGGGATCAGGACATTCACACCGATTTGCTTATTGACCGCAAGTCCGGCAATGAGGTTGAGAACATTGTTTACAATATCCTTTAGCGGGACCCGCTCAGGTTCAAAACTTGTCAGACCTCGCTTCATCCTGGACCAGTCCAGCAGGTTCTCAAGAAGGACAAATAATGCCCCGGCCGATCTGCTCATTGAGGTAGCGAGCTGTATTATCTTTTCCTGGCTCATTTCATGCACCTCTTCAGCCATAATTTCTGTAAGATTCAGAAATGAATTGAACGGGCTTCTCAGGTCATGGGCTATAATGGAGAAGAACTTGTCCTTTTCGGCATTGATCCTTACCAGTTCCTCATTCTTTAATCTTAGCTGGGCTTCGCTTTCACGGAGGGCGTTTTCAACTTCCAGACGTTCGGTAATGTCTTCTTTAACTCCCAGGAATTGTGTGATATTTCCGCTGTTATCCCTGATGGGAGCAATGGTAGCCGATTCCCAGTAAAGCTTGCCGTTCTTCTTTTTATTGTGGAACAATCCCTTCCACTGATTGCCCGCCAGGATGGTATTCCACAGAGTTTCATATTCTTCAGCCCTTGTCTCCCCCGACTTTAACACTCTCGGATTTCGGCCAAGCAATTCCCTTTGCGAATACCCCGTGGTTTCGCAGGCTTTAGGATTTGCATATTCTATATCGCCTTCAGGGTCGGTGATGATAATGCTGACAGGGCTTTGTTCAACTGCCTTTGAAAGTTTGATGAGTTCATGCTCAGTCCCCTTCCTCTTCGTTATATCCCTTGAAATGCCAAACGTTCCAACGATATTCCCATTTTTCTCCCTCAAGGGCATTTTGGTTGTGCTGTACCAGTTCACCGAGCCGTCGCTCCTGATGGTTCGTTCTTCCTTATTCATCGACAGCCCTGTGCGGATGATTTCCTTCTCATCATTATACTGTTGGCGCGCAACATCCTCCATGAAGAAATCAAAGTCGGTTTTGCCTATCATTTCCGAAGGGTCCTTTAAGCCGAAGGAAATCGCGTGAGCCATGTTATTCCTGATGAACCTGCATTCAAGATCCTTGAAATAAATATGATCCGGAACATTGTCCATCAACGCAGCCATCAGGTAACGCTCCCGGTTTAGGGCTTGTTCGATCAGGTAATGGTCATCATGAACAGAAGCCGGTTTTTCAGGACCGCCGGACTCACTAATACTCATAATCATTTGATTTTTTACCGCCAGATACAATCATCAGGCAATATAATTCTTTATTAAGATATTGAACGTGCTAAGTGCACATTTGTTGCAATAAACAAGGAATGTAAAATGTTAATTTTACGAAAATTTATATCAAAAAAAAACAACAATTGGTTCTTACTTAAAAAAGCTTTCTGCAATGAATTATATTTGTAGTACTTATGTTCAGATCATTCCTGTATATCTCACTCACAACCTTGCTGTTATGCCATGCCGGGCAATTCCTTGTTTCACAGGAAGTTTATGACCATCAATGGCCCGGGTTCCGCGGCCCCTGGGGAAGGGGTTACCTCGATGGCTCTGTAACTCCTGAAAAATGGTGCATCGACAGCAACATCAACATCAAATGGAAGACCGCCATCCCCGGGCTGGCCCACTCTTGCCCCGTGATATGGAATGATTACCTGATACTGACATCCGCAGTCAATCTTAAAACTGAAGAATCCCTTAAGGTCGGTTTATACGGTGATATTGATGAAGCGGATGATTCCCAGGAGCATGAGTTCAGGGTTTACTGCCTTGATAAGAATACAGGGAAGATCATCTGGGAAAGGGTTGCACATAAAGGGATACCGAAATCCAAACGGCATACGAAATCCTCCCAGGCCAACTGCACACCAGCCACCGACGGGCATTACATTGTTGCCCTGTTTGGTTCCGAGGGTTTGTATTGTTACGATTTCCAGGGAAATCTTGTGTGGAGCAAAGACATGGGGATACTCAATCCCGGTCCGTACACCGAAACAGCTGTTGAATGGGGATATGCCAGTTCACCGGTCATCTATAACGGGACAATCATAGTACAGTGTGATATCCCGGCCGGGCCCTTCATTGCCGCAATGGACCTTACAACAGGTAATGAGAGATGGAGAACATCCCGGGGTGATGAGGTTTCAACATGGTGCACTCCTGCGGTCTTTACACATAATGGTAAAACCATGGTTATTGCCAACGGGTTTAGGCATATCTGCGGATATGACTTTGAAACGGGGAAAGAGATATGGACAATGAGCGGTGGTGGGGATGCCCCTGCTCCTACCCCGGTTTTTGCCAACGGATATATTTACCTCAACAGCGCACATGGAAAATCATCACCCATTTTTGTCGTGAATCCTGATGCCATAGGTGATATTACCCTGGCACCCGATAGCACCCGAAACAAGTACATATTATGGAGTGTCAAACGCGGAGGGGCCTATATGCAAACTCCACTGGTTTACAAGGGTTACCTGTATAATCTTCAGGTCAACGGCATGTTTACGTGCTTTGATGCCCTCACCGGCGAAGTCAAGTATAAAGAGAGTCTGAAAGAAGCTTTCTCTGCTTCAGGCATTGCAGCTGACGGCAAACTTTACTTCAGCTCCGAAGAAGGGAATATCTATGTGGTCAAAGTGGGTCCTGAGTTTAAACTGATTGCCAAAAATTCCATGAAAGATGTTTGCATGGCTACCCCGGCCATTTCGGGAAATGCCATATTCTTTCGCACTCAGCACTTTCTGATTGCCGTTGAACAAGCGAAATAAGAGTTCAGGGGACTGATTAATGGTAACTTTTAAAATTCACCCACTCCTTTTCCACTGAGAAATTGGGTCCCCTAAGGATATAGATCGGTATATCTCTTTGCTGCTTTGTGCAATCAGGACAATAATAATCCGCGGCTTTTTCGACACTTTTGAACCTGGGTCGAACATCATCTATATCAATGAAAACGGCAATGAATGTTTGTATGGAATCGGAAGGCGGCCCCCAGGAATGAAAACTGTTATGGGTGCAATAGACATGGGGTAAACCAAACCCGGAACCGTATAACTCCAGCGCCCCGGCTTCGCCATAATTGGTGGAAAGAATAACTGTATTTCGTTTTTCATTACCCGGCAAGGCCTGGTAAACCTTTGCAACTTCAGCCGCCAGTTCCCTCCAGCCAATTCGGTCGGCCAGCCATTGAGGCAAAGGTTCGCCCACTTTACCCGCTTCAAGATCAAAATGTAATCCCAGACGGGAGATATATTTTTTTGTTAGCAAGGGAGATAAGATCGGACAAAAAACAGGAGTGAATATTATTCCGCCCGCAATCAATAAGGTAGCAGCAATTAGCTGGCTGAACCTTAACCAGGATTTATCCAGGTAATTCTCAAGAGCCACCGCTCCGGAGGCCATGAAAAATGTATAGATTGAAGCAATGCGGTCGGGCCGGCTCGAATGCCCCGCCAACATCACCAACAAAAGGAAAACATATGCAAAAAGCATAAACCGGTAAGGCTTTCCCTTTGGAAACACGAGAACAACCAGGCCGGTTAGCCATAAGGGAAAGGTAAACGGATTTACAAAAATAATTTGTTCAGCTATGACCTGTAAGTATGATTTACTGATGTTTTTTGATGAAAATGAGTTCCTGTAAAGTTCCAATGACGGAAAATGATGGATATACTGCCAGACGAGGTTGGGAATAATAAGGATAAAACAGGCCAATCCTCCCAACAGTATCCAGCGGTTAAACAACAGTCCCCTTTTATCTGAAAATAAAAGCCCGATGATGAGAGCCATTCCATAAAGTATCATGGTATGTTTCATCTCCAGGCCAATCCCCAGGAGAATTCCAATATGCAGCCAATACCTTTCGTTGTTCTCCTGAACCATCATAATCACAAAATATATAACTGATGTCCATATAAGTGGTTCATAGGCATTCATGGAATAAAAACTGCCAAATAAAATGAATACGGGCATAATCATGACCGCTAATCCTGCAAGGAACATGCTCCTGTTACTTCCACCCAGGCGCCTGGCAATCAAACCGGTCATAAATACCGTTGCAGCAATGCTTACAGCCGGTAGAAATCGTATGGCAAATATGTTATGTCCAAAGAGGTTTTGAACCACGCTTAATAAGACAATGGAAAGTGGCGGCTGATCAATATAACCAAAGGCCAGTCTTTTGGCACAAGCCATAAAATAGAGTTCGTCGATAAAAAAACCATATTGCTTGATGCTGCTGCTGATCATGAAAATTACAAAAGCAAACAAGGAGAGTCCGGCGAGGTACCAATAACTGGTTTTTCGATTTTTTGAATTCATCTGTTCTGACAATATTGTTAAACAAATATATAGAATTTTGGCGGCCTTGAAGCAGATCAGGAGCCAGGCATTTCCAATTTTTACATTCTGATTTTTTTTATATCTTTACCCCCAAAGAGCCGGCTAACCAAGGTAAATCCGGCAGTAACGTCATTACAAACATTTGGATTCATCTATGAAACATCTGATAGCGTCAGTTGCGTTTTTCTTACAATTCGCTCTGGTTAACGGGCAAACTCCGGTCGTGACAAACGACAGCCTGGCAGTTTATTTAAGGGAACTCAAAGACGCGACATGGGCACATCGCGATCTCTGGAATAAAGATCTCTATGGACCAATCCTGCTGGTAAATCCGGAAACAAGGCAACTGTTTGCAAATGTCCCTGATTCCGCAGGATTATTGAAACTTAATGGGTCCGTTTATTCATGCGTACTACCCGAAAATGTGAACATCGCCAATACTTCCAGCCACTGGAACGGGAGGGATTGGGCTATGATCAAGCTGCCACTCCCTTCAAACAAAGAGGACAGGATCAACCTTATGGCCCATGAATTATTTCATGTTTCACAACCTTCACTTGGTTTCAGGTTATTTAATGTTGCGAACAATCATCTTGACCAGAAAGACGGGAGGATATACCTGAGGCTTGAACTGGAAGCCCTGAAGAAGGCCATACAATGCACTTCATCCACAGAAAGAAAACAATGCCTTACCGATGCGTTTACATTTCGCATGTTTCGGTATTCCCTTTACCCGGGTGCTGATTCAAGCGAAAATCTCCTGGAACTAAATGAGGGTATTGCTGAGTACACCGGTTTAATAATAAGCAATATGAGCAGGGATGATGCTGTCAAAGACATTGTTCAGCGTATGGATCAGTTCATGACATTTCCAACATTCGTCCGTTCTTTTGCCTACCAGACAACGCCTGTTTACGGATATTTGCTTTACCCGGACAAGGCTGGCTGGAACAGGGAGATCAACATACACACCAACCTGGCTGTTTATTTTATCAAAGCATTCAATATCACCCTGCCTTCTAACTTAAAAGCCAGGGTTGAAGAGATTTCAGACCAGTATAACGGGAAACTGATCATTGCCCAGGAAACGGAAAGAGAGGCTAAAGCAAAACGCCTGATCTCTGAATTAAAAAGTAAGTTTGTGGATCAGCCTCACTTTGAAATCAGGCTTGTGAAAATGAATATCTCTTTTGACCCAAGGAATATCGTCCCGGTTGAAGATAAAGGTTCATTTTACAAGAATGCCAGGATCACCGATGTCTGGGGAATCCTGATGATTAATAACGGAGCCCTCATGAGCCCCGGCTGGGATAAAATTTCGGTGAGCGTTCCCCTGAAAACTGAAAATAAAACCGTCAGCGGGGATGGCTGGACTCTGGAACTTAACGACGGCTATAAGGTTTCAAAAAATGAGAATACCGGGAACTATTCGCTCATAATGCCCTGATCTATTTTACCAGCTGAGCATGTAAAAACATTCCTATGTTCCCCGGGCAGGTATGCCACTTACCTTCACATGTTTTTCTAAACCAGGTTGCGCCTTTCGTGTTTTCTGACCAGAACTGAAGGCTGCCTTCTCCCAGGTCTTTATATAATTCAAGGGTTACCAGGTATGCTCCTTTCAGATAAATCGAGTAACTGCCCAGATCGAATGTAACCGTCTTATTGATCTTTTCCCTGGCAAATGAAACATAAACAGGCCTTGTCAATATATTAATAAACCCGGCCTGGCCTGATTGCCGATATATGTTTAACCTGTATATCACCGAATCAAAGGTGCAGCTTGCAACATCCAGGTTTATGTCATTGATGAGAACCATTTTTCTTACTTCCACCTGTATACCCATTTCACAGCCAAGGTCATTATATGCAAAACCTGCAGACAGGTTATCAGGAATAACAGGACTTCCAAGGACAATTTCCCTGGTTTTATCATAAACTATTTCTGATTCTTTTAATTCATAAATACGGGAATCCAGGAATATTTCGCGAATCGAATCTGTGCAGAATTGCCTTACCAGGAAGGTTTTCGATTCATAACCTATCATTGAAAATCTCAAGGAATCCTGATTATAAACAGAATCAATTTTCAGCGAAAAATGGCCGGTCTCATCCGAAACAGTTCCGACGTTTGCAGAAATAATGCCAATGTTCACAAAACCGACCGGCAATTTTGTCTCTTTGGAAAATACAACACTAGAAAAATACTGGCTGAACACCCTAAATGGAGCGAGCAAAATCATTATTGAAATCAATACATTACGAATCAAAGGGAGCATCATTAAGTCAAAAATGAAGAAAACTCTTATTAATGGGCTGATTGTTCAATCAGCCTTTCTGTCATTACTTCCCTTTTTTCTTTTTAGGCTTTGGGTCCGGCAACTCCATGGCGGTGATCCTGATCAGTTCGCACAGCCATTCCCTGTCTTCAAGTTTGTCTTCGATGAGAAAACTAAGCTTCGCACCGGGATATGCAGGAGCTTCAACAGGGCTTCCTATAAATGCACGTCCGCCCTGGGTTGGCTTGACGAAAAACTTATTATCGGCTGCCAGCGCAACCACTTTACCATCGAGATAAACTGCATATTCTCCAAACATCAGTTTGCTGGTGATCTCGCCGGAACCTGATAGCTGGTCGGTGATGAATTCAATGAAATTTTTGTTCGTGGCCATGAGGGTTTGCTGATATTAATAATAGGACATTCCAAAGCTACGAAACAGGCATTGATTTGAAAAATATTTTTAACCGCCGCTCCCTCATCCGCAGAAAATTCCTGAGATCATACTAGCCTGCGTTTACTAACTTTGCTCATTCCAAAACACTGCAATAAATGGAAATGATTCTGAAGGATAGTGCTGCCATTAAAGGGATGGCAATTCATAAGGTTGGGAATAAGTTAACGGAGGGGCTTCATTTATCGAAATCGGTTTTTCAAACTAATGAAGACCTGGATGGTTTGTTCCTGGATTATTTTCTCACTCCTTTCAAAAAGCAGGAGTACTTTACTTTTTATCACGACAGCGATCTTGGCCTTAACGAGGTTTATACCTATGCCTGCAGGGTTTTTGATGAACCTGCCGCTCTGTGCGAACAATCGGTAAATCTTGCAAAACATCTCTATGAAAAAAGCACCCATCCAAAAATAAAAGGCGGGGAGTTTTACACGGTTTATTTCAAAGATTGCGCCCTGGACGGGGAAAGAGTTGATGCCCTGGGGCTCTTTAAATCGGAAAACAAGGATACTTTCCTGAAAGTTTTCGCATTGGGCGACAGTTTTGAAATATTAAGCGAAGAGGGCATTAACATCAATAAGCTGGATAAGGGCTGCCTGATATTCAATACCGAAAAAGAAAACGGTTTTATCGTGGCTGTGGTTGATAACACCAATAAAGGGACCGAAGCCCAGTACTGGATGGATGAGTTTCTGCATGTCAAACAGCGTAAGGACGAATATTACAATACTCAGAATGTGCTTTCGCTTTGCAAGAACTTTGTGACTCAGGAACTCCCCCGTCAATATGAAGTTTCCAAAGCCGACCAGGTTGACCTGCTCAATAAATCGGTGAAGTTCTTCAAGGAGAATGAGAGCTTCGATATGAAGGAATTTTCAAATGAAGTAATAGAAAACCCTGAGATCATCGAATCCTTCAGACGTTTCAAAGACACATTCCAGCGCGACCAGGATATCGATATTGCCGATAATTTCAGTATTTCGGAAAGTGCGGTTAAAAAGCAGGCCAGGATCTTTAAAAGCGTGATCAAACTCGATAAGAACTTCCATATATATATCCATGGCAACCGAGAGCTGATCGAGCAGGGAAGCGATGAAAAAGGAAAATATTACAAGGTGTATTACAAGGAGGAAACCTAGGCAATGAAACCTGCAGGGAAACCGGAAAGGCAGATGGCCTTCAGTTTCCAAAAAGCCAAAATCCCCGGGCCAGGTTAAAAACCATGTCCGGGGATTGAATTTTACAGGTTAATTACTGTATCACAAGTTTCCTGGTGACCGTCTGCAGCTCGGTCTGAACCTTTACAAAGTAAACTCCCTTTGGAAGAGTTGAAAGGTTGATTGACCTGGAATAGTCCGTTGCAACTGATTTGATCTGATCAGAGTAAACTGTATTCCCGTCAACATTGCTGATTGTAACTTTCAGGTCTTTACCTGCGCTGCCTCTTACCAGAAGGGTAAAGATGCCGGAAGTGGGATTGGGCATGATGTTCACACCAAACTCAGCATTTGTAGCTGTAACGATACCAACCGGGAACGAAAGCCTGATGAATACGGTATCTGAAGCTGTATCGGCACAAGGAAGCATTGGATATGCCTTGAGTGTAAGTACAACGCCTCCTGTCTGGCTGTCGTTTGAACCTGTGTTATACGCAGTGACTGCGGCTGAATCGTTTGTGAAGGATCCGTCGCCGGCAGTCAGCCATTTCACACTGCTGTAATTTGTTGCAGTTCCGTTTACCGGGAATGAAACAGTGGTGTTCGGGTAAGTGGTATTGGGACCTGCATCAGCAATAGGATGCTGGTTAACGACAACCTGGAGGGAATCGTTCACTGTTGTGGTCCCATCATTCACCGAAATGAAGTAAGTAGTGTTTACAGAGGGTATTGCAATCGGGTTGGCAATGCTTGAAGTGAATCCTGCAGGAACCGATGTCCATGAATAAGTGTAATTACCGGAACCTCCCGTTGGAATTGCATTAAGCTGGGTTGAACCTCCGATACAAATGGGATCGGGGGTTGCTGTTGCAAGTACACTGAGAATATTGGCAAAAGTAAAGGAGGCAATCCTTGTTTTCCAGCTGGAGCCCATACTGGAAAGGTATTCTGTCGAATACCAGAAAGTCGTTTCGTCGGTAGGATCAACGGTCATGGTACTGTAATCGCCCCAGCGACAGGTGCTTCCACCATCCTGGACATTATTGGACCCTGTACCATAATAAATTCCTTTTTCGGGTAATGTCATAGCATTCAATGAATCATTTTTCAACCTCCCGGTGAATTTAATGGCTGGGTACATAGAAGAGCTCGATATATTAAAGCCAAGAGCAATGTTCCCCAAAGAGTCCATGGCGCAACTGGCCATCCAACGGCTGTTACCATCACCGGGATCATAAGTCGATTGCTGGTATATACTCCAGTCACCCGTGGTTTTTCTCAGTTCATACCAGCGTACCCCGGATACATTGCCACCCACATTGACAGTATGGTTGGTTACCATTGACCAGTGGTCGTTAAATTTCCGGTACTGCAAACGGTACATCAGGCGGTCGGAAAGAGTCCCTGCCTTCGTGGTAGTTCCTTTCTGGGAAATTCCGGTGAGGGTGGGATTGAAGGCATCCACAGGCAGTTGGATGAAATTCCCTAAAGTACAATTGGTGGTGTTGGTCCAGTCGGTATGAAATTCATATACTCCCAGGTAATCAGTATTATTATGAAAGTAGACGTAATAATTCGGTGTTCCAGCCGGAGGGAATGGTCCGCTGCAATCGGAAGGCAGCATGGAGTAGGCCGGGCTTGACGAGGGCAGGGTCAATAAAACCATCTGAGCCCCCGAGTTGCCTGCTATCATTGAAGTGCGGTCAAACACAGCCTGTCCTGTGCCAAGAAAGGAGGTACCGGCTGAATTAAAACGGTTAACTGCCATGTAATAGCCATCGGGCCAGATTCCCCATTTGGGATAATCGGGAAGGCCTGTGAAGGTATATTCCCAGCGATACCAGCTTCCGGTAGGATCATTGGTCTGGGATACGGCAACCATCACCAGGTCGAATCCCGAGGGGTACGAAAGCTGGGCAATGAGCCAGCGGTCGGCATCTTTATCATACATTACAACAGCATCTCCCCCATTCTGGTTGTTGGGCATACCGTTCCAAAGGGTGGATGTGCTTACCGGCCCTAAGAGCTTATTACCAGTTTTATCGTAAATCGAAAAATGACAGTTAACCACTGCAAAATAATGGTTCGGGCCAACTACGCCATAAGTATCGGGAGGGTCGTATCCCTGGGTGTTGCTGTTTCCGTCAAAATTCTGAATAGTTGAATCGGCCGAAGTCGCCCTCATATTGTAATGTTTCTGCCGCCTGGGGTCGGTCCAGCTTTCGGGAAATTTCTTCCTGCTGTTTTTATTTAAATCGAAAAAATTCCTGATGACCTTCCAGGAATTGTCGGCTTTCTCCGGAACGGTTTTTAATATATCTCTCAATGGAGGGGAGACATCAAAATACGCTGCTTTCTGGACGATGGGTTTTGAACTTTCTGTTTGTGCAAACCCTGAAAGTACAAAGAGACAAATAGTACTCAACAGTAAAATAGGTTTTTTCATCGGCTATAGGTTTAATTTAGTATAGTCTGCTTTAAGTAAAAATAAATGAATCAATGGATTGGAAAATTCAGGGATTCGGTCCAGAAACTTATCAATCCTGACCGCCGGCAAAAGTAAACTTTAAAAGGACATTGCAAATAAATAAAGGATAAAGATTTTATATCTTCCGGGATGGGTTAAGCTGTTTCCTCATCCGCAGACATTAAAATAGCTCAATTTATCACCTGTTCCCGTAAGCGTTTCAGCCTCTTCTGCCGTTTGAATACCGTAGTGTAAGCGAGGCCCGAGGTAATTATCAGAAGGCTTAGTCCGAAGTATGCCCAGCCCGGCCAGTTCAACAGTGATGTTCGTCTGACAACACTCAAAACAACCGAAAGCGACATCAGCGAGGCCCAAACAATGGTCATTTGCCTGCAGCCATGTATCAGGGAGGGTTCATGCCATTTCTCTTCGGGCAGGCCTTTTCGCGCATACTGCAATACAAATGGTTTGCCAAGCAGCAGGGTCAGCCACATCACCAGGGTAAGGGCCGAATTGGAGAGAAGGTCCATATACATGGCAACCCACACCAGGTGAAAAAGGTTTATCGTGATAGCGCAAAAGCTGAAGAAGACCAGGGTTCCCCAGGTAAGGATAAACCCTTTCCTTAGCTCTCCATAACCAAGAGCCAGGCAGGTGACCAGGCTTATTAATATAGCCCTTTCCAGGCTTGAAAGGGAATTGCCCGAAAGGAACAGGAAAAGAAGCCAGGGTGCAAATCCAAGCACCAGGCTTCCCAGTTCTTTCAGATCGGGAAGTATGCTTTCAGAAGATTTCATAATCCGCATTTTCATTATTTACTTTCGTTATGGTTATTAGCCATAGCTTTGATTAGGGCGTGCAGGCAGCAAATCGATCGTATGAACCCAGGCAAGTTACTGTGCCCGATTCCGCAGCAAATGCCTGAATATTACCCCGAGATCAATTTGTTTGAACCAAGCTGCAAAGTTCAGTAAAACAAATAAAAATATATAGATTAATTTGAATTTATTTAAAATCGTAATTTAGCATAACTAAACATACTACATTGCTCACCGGCATTTCCGGTATTTATGATCAAAATCCTGTGGTATCGGAAGATTCGCTTTTGGGGAAGACATGGCTACCGTTTCCTGTTTTTTTTCCTTCTGCTTTTTTCACAATTCGGCCCGTTGGTTTGCTTTTCCCAAACAGATACAGAATTCTGGTTTGTAGCCCCCGAGGTTTCAAAATATGGGAGCTACAATATGGACATTCCCATTTATCTAAGGATTTCCACCTTTGGCCAGGCAGCAGCGGTAACGGTGTCACAACCGGCGAACTCTTCATTCACTCCCATAGTCGTAAATATTGCCGCCAACGGATTTTCAACCGTTGACCTGTCGCCTTACCTTGACATGGTTGAGAATAAACCTCCCAACACCGTTCTCAATTACGGGATCCATATAACGGCAACCGCTCCCGTGAGCGTTTACTATGAAGTGGCCAGCACCTATTGCAACTGTAACCCCGAGATTTACACCCTCAAAGGGAAAAATGCGGTGGGGCAGAATTTTATCGTACCCACCCAGAATTACTTTTCCAATTCAGCATCATACACGCCAACACCATACAATTCATTCGATATTGTAGCCACTTCCGACAACACCCTGGTCTCGATCACTCCGTCAAAAAACATTGTCGGCCATACTGAAGGGGCCCTTTTTAACGTCACTTTAAACCAGGGGCAAACCTTCAGCGCCGTTGCGACTTCCCAGGCGGCAGCCAATCATCTTTGGGGGTCGGTTGTAACATCCAGCAAACCGGTGGCTATTACGATGAGTGATGATCTTTTATACGGGATAACAGGGTGTGCCGACCTTATAGGCGACCAGATAGTGCCGGTAGCGGTTACCGGCACAGAATATATAGCCGTGAAAGGCAATCTCACCAATAACGGGAACCGTGCATTCATTGTAGCCACCCAGGACAATACGAATGTTTATGTCGACGGGAACCCGGTTGCGGTTGCCACCTTGTCCACAGGCCAGCTTTATGACCAGAACATTTTGAATGCATCAACATATATAACCTCGACCAATCCTGTGTATGTTTTTCAGACCTCAGGGTTTGGCTGCGAATTGGGTGGCGCCTTGCTTCCATCCATCAATTGCACAGGTTCATCGCAGGTTGCCTTTACCCGTACTACAAATCAAACGCTGATAATTGTTATTGCAACCCGTATTGCGGATATCGGGAATTTCCTTCTCAACGGGGATCCCAGCCTGATAACCGCTTCCAGCTTTTCGGCTGTACCTGGTACAGCAGGGGCCTGGCAGGCTGCGAATATTTCTTTCTCGCTGGCACAGGTGCCTGTGGGCAGTGTCGTATTTATAAACAATACGTCCGGCCTGTTTCATCTTGGGCTTATGATCAGTGCTTCAGGGGGAGGATGCAGTTACGGGTATTTCTCCGATTTTACACGCTTAAATCTCGGGCCCGACCTGGGTATCTGCCCGGGTTCATCCACAACCATTCATGCGGGAACGGGATGGACCTCCTATCTCTGGAATACCGGGGCAACCACCGAATCGATAATAGTTCACAACGCCGGAACATATTATGTGACCGTTTCGGATCAGCAATGCACGCTTTCGGATACAATTTCGGTAAGCATGCTTTCGCAGCCCCAGGTTAACCTGGGGCCCGACCATTCTCTTTGTAACGGGCTCACCGAGACCTTGTCAACAACAGGCGGACCCTTTGCATCGTACCTGTGGAACACAGGAGCCACTACTCCTACCCTGCTTATCAACTCACCCGGGACATACTACCTGACGGTAAGCGGCAGTAACGGATGCACTGGGAGCGATACCGTGGTAGTAACTCCTGCAGCAGGGCCTCTCATAACGAACTTTCCTCTTTCAAAACAGATCTGTTCAGGCGACTCAACGTATATTGTTCTCGCTTCCAACCAGTTGGGGACGGTATTTTCCTGGTCTGCTTCTTCATCTTCCCCACTGGTTTCGGGGTATTCGGGCGGGGCCGGCGGCATCATCAACCAAACGTTGAGCAGTACCAGTTTAAATCCTGAAACCGTAACTTATACAATTACCCCGAATAATGCCGGTTGCATTGGGACTACTGTATCGTATTTTGTTACCGTAAATCCATTAATGAGTGCCAGTATTTCGATTTCAGCTTCGGCCGGTACAGTTTGCAGCGGGACTTCCGTCACGTTTACTGCAAGCCCCGTAAACCCTGGGCTTTCGCCAGTATACGCCTGGAGCGTGAACGGTTCAGCGGCCGGTTCAAACAGCAATACCTATACCTATGTCCCGGTGAACAATGACAACATCCTTTGTGTTTTAACATCCAGTGAAACCTGCGCTACGGGAAATCCTGCAGCAAGCAACCCGGTATCAATGGCTGCGAGGTCCCTTCCTTTCGTTTCATTTACTTCCTGCTTTGACACGGTAACCATTTTGAATGCCAGGCCCTTTTTACTGAAAGGCGGCATCCCCCCGGGAGGTATATACTCAGGTGCCGGCGTAAATTCGTTGGATGGCTCTTTCAGCCCATCGCTGGCAGGGACAGGTATTAAAACCATCACTTATACCTACCAGAACCAATATTCCTGTATGGATTCAAAAACCCGGACCGTTACCGTGCAGGCCACTCCTGCATTCAATTGCGGGCAAACGTTTACCGACATCAGGGATGGACTGACATACCCTACCGTATTGATAGGAACACAATGCTGGATGGGTAAGGACCTCAATTACGGCGCTTTAATTCCCGGGACTACCTTCCAGTTTGATAATTGCATTACCGAAAAATACTGTTATAATGATGATGCGTCAAACTGCAGTACATATGGAGGATTATATCAATGGGATGAACTGATGCTATACCAGACCGCGCCTGGATCCCAGGGATTGTGCCCTCCCTCATGGCATATTCCTGAACAGGCCGAATGGAATACGCTCTTCAATGCCCTCCAGGGACAGTCACTTGCCGGGAAACCTATTCAGGATTCAATTGTCAACGGGTTCAGGGCAACAGAAAGCGGGCTAATCTACAGCAACTCCAGTTGGAAATTCATGGGTTTCGCCACCATTTTCTGGAGTTCGACCTCTTCCTCGGCATACAAGGCCCTCTCCCATGGGGTCAACCTTATTAATTACAGCGTTTCGGATTATTCTGCAAACCGCTCGAACGCCTTTGCTGTAAGATGTTTACACGATTGAACCCCCTTTAGTTAATTTTATAGAATTGTCGGGCTTAAATTGAAAATGTAATGTACATTTGATAAGTTTAAGCCTGTTTTGATGAAAATCCTCAGATTCTTACTTTTCTTCATGGTAAGCCTGCCCGTTTGTTTTTCTTACAGTCAGGAACAAACATTGCCGGGTCCATCCCTGTATAAACTGAAGGTTGACAACTGGCAGATGGATCAGGGTTTACCGTTAAATTCAATTATGACAGCCGCCCAGACTGCAGATGGATGGATGTTTTTCGGAACCGAGGAGGGCCTGGTAAGATTTGATGGGAATTCATTTGTATTAATGGACAAATCGACTATTCCCGGCCTCAGGGTGAATTTCATAGGGACATTGCTGGGAGGACATGACACAAGCCTTTGGATTGGGACCGAGGGAGATGGATTACTCAGGTATAAAAACAGCTCCTTCACCAAATACAACAAATCCAATGGTTTATCGGATGACCGGATATTTACCCTGTGTGAGGATCCCGGAGGTGGTATATGGGTTGGGACATCGGGAGGAGGTCTCAATTATTTAAACAGTGGAAAGATATCCAGGTTTGACACAACCAATGGATTGGCAAGCAATTATATCCGTGCAGTTATAATAGGTGCCCGGGGCAGGATTTGGGTTGGGACACAAAAAGGACTTTCGTTGATCTGTAATGGAAAGATTAAAAACTATTTCATAAAAGACGGTCTTTCAGATGATTTCATTGAAGCGCTGGCATTTGATAAAGACCAGAATCTGTGGATTGGGACCAAGAGTGGTGGCTTAAATCTGTTCAAAAATGATAAATTCTCAGTTTATACCGAGAAAGACGGGCTTTCCAACAATGCAGTCACAACAATTTGTTTCGACAGGAACGGTATGCTCTGGATAGGAACCAATGGAGGCGGCATTACAAGAATGATGCAGGGGAGGTTCTACCCTTTTACAACAAAAGACGGTCTCAGCAGTGATCTTATAGCTAAGCTGTTTGAAGACCAGGAAGGAAATATCTGGGCAGGGACTTCAGGAGCAGGTATCGACAGGATCAAGAAGAAAACTATCCAAACCCTCACCACCAGGGATGGACTTCCGGGTAATGTCATCCTCCCGGTATTCGAAGATCATGAAGGGGTTTTATGGATGGGGATTGCAGGAAAAGGGCTGAATCGTTTGACAGATGGCAAGATTAAAACCTTTACACAAAAAGACGGGCTGCCCGAGCACCTGGTCCTTGCTATCACCGAAGATGTGGATCACACCATCTGGGTCGGAACTGCAGGAGGAGGACTTAGTGGATTAAAAGATGGAAAATTTAAAACCTACACCACCGAAAACGGTTTATCCAACAATGTTGTAGTTTCCCTGTTTAGTGACAAAGCTGGGGCCCTTTGGGCAGGGACTACAGGCGGTGGTCTCAACCGTTTACAAAATGGCAGGTTTTCTGCAATAACTGCCACTTCGGGTCTTTCACACGATAATGTGACCAGCATCCTGGAGGACAGTAAAGGGAATTTATGGGTAGGGACCAATCGTGGGTTAAATAAAATCATTGATAATACGATCAAAGTGATAACCCATAAAACCGGATTATCCAATGATTATGTTTTATCACTGTTTGAAGACTCTGATGGAAATCTATGGACCGGAACTGCCGATGGGCTTAACCTGATAAGAGACAGTAAAATAACACAATTTGGCATCAAAGATGGCCTGGTAGATGGTGTTGTGCTTAATATCATGGAGGATGGATACGGATATTTCTGGATAAGCTGTAATAAGGGGATATATAGGATAAGGAAACAGGATTTACTGGATTTTGCCGCTTCAAAATTAAAATCCTTGAACCCGCTTTCATTTGGGAAAGCTGACGGGATGGAGACCATGGAATGCAACGGGGGTGTTACCCCCGCAGGATGCACAACAAGGGATGGGAAACTCCTTTTCCCTACCATGAAAGGAATATCCATCATTGATCCCCGTATAATGAATTTGGTTTCTTCCTCCTTCTCCCCGCTATTCATCGAAGAATTCCTGGTTGACGGCCAGGCTGTGAACATGAACTCCACTGTATCCGTTCCGTCGAATTCCAAAAGACTTGAATTCAGCTACGCAGCCTTGAATTATACCAATCCTGGAAGGATCAGATACCGCTGCATGCTTAAAGGTTTTGACAAAAGCTGGATCGAATGCGGCAGCCTCAGGAGGGCTTATTATACAAATATTCCCGGCGGAGACTATGCTTTTATGGTGATGGCTTCAAATGAAAGCGGTCAATGGGATGAAAGGAGGATTGCCGTATTTAAGTTTCTCCTGGAACCTCCTTTTTACCGTTCCTTTCTGTTCTATTTGGGTATGATATGCTTGATTTTAATACTGACCTTCTTTGTGACTTATTATTTCATGGGAAGAATTCAGCGGAAACGGCTGAAACTGCTGGTTACCGAGCGGACAAAAGAACTGCATCTGAAAATGATAGCTCAGGACCAAATACAGGCCGAATTGCAAAAAATGAATGCAGACCTGCTCACAGCCAAGGAACAGGCTGAGTCGGGTGACCGTCTAAAAACAGCCTTCATGAACAACATTTCTCACGAAATACGTACACCCCTTAACGGGATCCTTGGATTTAGCCAGCTTATGGCAGATCCGGAATTAACACAGGATGAAAAGGAGCAATACTATTCGGTGGTGAAATTAAACAGCGACAGGCTGCTGAATACAGTGACCGATTATATGGATATTTCTCTCATCGTTTCAGGAAACCAGGAAGTCAGGAAAAACCAATTTGTCGTCAGCGATTTACTGGATGAAATCCATGACAGGTTCAGGAAATCGCCTAAAGCGAAGAAACTGGATTTGATAATTCAGAAGCCCCGGTTGGCGCATGAATTGCTGATTAACACCGACCGTGGGCTGTTATCCAAAGTATTATGCCACCTGCTTGACAATGCCATTAAATTCACAAAACAGGGCAGCGTTACTTATGGATTTATAGTAAAGGGCGGGCATCTTGAATTTTATGTAAAAGATACCGGAGTCGGAATTCACCGGGATGTGCAGGAAAAAATTTTCGAAAAATTCATGCAGGAGAATATATCCGATACGCGCGGCTATGAAGGAAGCGGACTGGGGCTGTCGATAACTCATGGAATTTTGGAGTTGTTGGGAGGACATATCTGGCTTGAATCGGTTCAGGGCAAGGGTTCTGCTTTCTTTTTTACCATCCCTGTTGGAGTATTGGCAGATGATAAATCCCTTGATTACAGAAACTCCGTGCAAAAAACACTCAAACCGCTTATTCTTATTGCAGACGACGAAACCTCGAGCAGCCAGTTTGTACAAAGCATACTGAACAAGGAAGGGATTGATTCGTTTGTTGTGTCGGATGGGAAACATGCTGTTGAAGCCTGTCATCAGAACCAGATGATTTCAATGGTTCTGATGGATCTGAAGATGCCTTTTATGGATGGTTTTGAAGCGACGAAAAGGATAAAGTCCTTGTGTCCTGACCTGATCGTGATTGCAGTTACAGCATATGCTTTAAGCGGGGATGAGAAGCGTGCTTTGGATGCAGGATGCGACGACTATATTGCAAAACCTTTTGAGAAAGAGATGTTGCTGAAAAAATTGAGAAAATACGGTACGACCGGCAGTTTATGAACATGAAAGTGAGCGCCTGATCTTTACGGGATCAAAGGTATTGTATAAAAGAAAGGTGCAGGGTCAGCGGGGTTCTTCCCCTGTTTGGGTTTAATAAAGGCTTTAAGGGAACGGTCGGCAGGAATATATAAAATCATCTGTTGTGTTTGAAGGTTATAGAGGTCACCCTGGTTCAGAAGCAGTGAGCCGGGCGCTTTGCCCCTGTAGGAACACATGATCTCCCGAACGTTTTCGGGACTTAATTTATGATTGTTCCCGTTCAGTTTATCTTTTAACTTTTCAAGCAGCAGCGACCAGCGACCCGTGTTTATTTTAGCATACTTCCCATTGGAATAATTGTCGATCTGGCCTTTGAGCATAAAGCAATTTACCGCGGCAATCATATGCTTATAACTCCAGCTTACCTGGGGATTTAATGCAGATGTATCATGGCGTAAAGCCCTCAGGGGCGTTTGACCTGCCCCGGCAATATTGTTCTCCAGTATCATTGTCTCCTGCTCATCAGCCAGGACAAGCAGATGAGAAAAAGCATATTTTCTTGCCAGGCTGGTCATTGAGGTGGCGAGCATTGAGGAGGTAGCCGATTCCTCCAACGCCTTGCGCAGGTCAAAACTATAGGAACGGCAGGCATCAGGATTATAATCCGTGCCGCTTACATCCGAATCGAGTATACCTGCCATAATCCCGGTACTGAGATTGATCCCGCTAATGCAGGCGAGGTTTCCAAGAGCACCGATCAGGTAGATCGTTTTCCCAGGGTACCTTATGCGTGTAACAGCCTGTATTGCGGGCAACTCATGGGCAAATAACCCGCCGAACCAGTCAAGGGTGCGATAAGCTACATTTTTCCCGTTTTCAGAGGCATCGCCCCAGCAGCCGAAGGCGCTGCATTGGGTGGTCCTGAACAGGTCGGGGATCATGTTAAAGCAATATACGATCTCCTCTTTGTTCCAGCTCCAGCTGCCTTTCATTACCGAAGCAAGACCGTCAAGCTCGTTTCGAAAAAATGGCTCAAGTTGTGGTTGTATGACTTTAAGACGCTCGGGGATGGTGTTGCCCCACAAACCTTCCAGTGTGGCAATTTCAAACATATAATATCCTATGATAGACTCATAGTCAGGCTCTATCCGAAGGATGCAGCGGCCATACTCCTCCCCCATAAGCTTCGGTGATGTACCCTGGGTGTAATCCAGGGTAACAAGGTAATACGGGCCCTTGTCTTCAATACTAACAGCGCCTTCTTTAACAGTAATCAACGGCTTGTCAGCCACCCCCTGCGCCCTGGCTGTATAAAGCCCGCCAAACTGAAGGACCAGGAAAGAAATCAGAAACAGTTCCGTTTTAACCACTTTTATATATTAAAGTACTTGTTTAGCAAAGATATTAATTCATTCTTATTAATCGGTTTACCAAGATAATCATTACAGCCAGCCTCCAGAGTTTTGTCCCTGTCACCTCTCATAACATAGGCTGTTTGAGCAATAATGATGACTTCCTTATTAAACCTGCGGATTCGCCTGGTGGCCTCAAATCCATCCATCCCCGGCATTTTAATATCCATCATGACCAGGTCTATATCAGGATTCTTTTGGCAAATATCAACAGCTTCTGCTCCTGTTTCGGCATGCAAAACCTCCTTGCTGAAATTCCTGAGCAATATTGTTATTAACCAATCTGAGGATGGCTCATCTTCAGCAATTAATATCTTCAGATTTTGAATTTCCGGGGTTTTATCATTATGCGAAATTCTTTTATCATCAGTTAAATCCCTTGCAGTCCCCTTGCTGCATGGTATCGTAAAAGAAAATACCGAACCTAGTCCTTCTTCACTTTCCAGCCAGATTCTGCCCCCAAGCAGTTCCACGTAGGCTTTGGCAATTGTTAAACCTAAACCTGCACCCTGCAATGCCTTTTTATCGGCAATATCAGCCTGGACAAACCGGTTAAAAACAGCATCCTGCCTGTCTCCTGGAATACCTGCTCCGGTATCTTTTACATAGAATTCAAAAAAACCGTCTTTCTTGTCATACCCGAATTCTATTGAACCTGTAGTGGTATATTTTATTGAATTTTTTATAAGGCATGTAAGTATCCTGTATAGTTTATTGCCATCAGTCTCAATGAATGAATCCTGTATAGTCAAACCGTTATTTACGAAAAACTGCAGGCCCTTGGCTTCGACCGAAGGTTTGAAGAAGGCGTACAAATATTCAGTTTGCTCGTTTATATTTGTTAGTGATACAGAAACATCAATCTGGCCCGATTCAATTTTCGAGATATCAACCAGATCATTGATGATGTTAAGCATGCGTTCGCCGCTTTTTTCTATAATCCGTATAAAATCCTGTTGTTCTTCTCCAGTGAGTCTGGGCTCACTTAGAAGCCTTGCAAATCCCAGAATCCCGTTCATAGGCGTACGGATTTCATGGCTCAGGTTAGCCAGGAAGGCAGATTTAAGGCGGTCGCTTTCCTCTGCTTTTTCTTTAGCCCGGATCAATTCCTGCTCAACTCTTTTCCTTTCAGTAATATCGCGAAAATAGATTACGCGACCAAGGTATTCTTTATTGGCACTGAACATGGGAGAAGAATACCTGTCAATGATCCTGCCATCAATTAGTGTGAGTTCATCACGGCTGGTTTCCTGTTTATGATCAAAAATATATTGAACCCTCTGCTGGAAGAACCTGGAGTTTGGCATTTGAATGCTGACGAATTGAACAACCGGATTGTCGATCTTTTGTCCCAGAATATCAGCTGGGATTCCCCACATGTCGACAAATTTCCGGTTAAATGAAAGTATGCGCAAGTTCTCGTCCACTATCAGTATCCCGTCAATGGAAACTTCCTGCTGGGTTGATAAAAGAATGTTTCTAAACTGTAATTCCGTTTCAAAATGCTTCCTTTCAGTAATTTCATTTCCCATTATCAGCAAAATCGGCTTACCCGAAAGATCAACTTTTTCTACTGCAATGAGCATGGTCCCTGATTTGCCATCCTTTTTATTGATCTCAACTTCAAAATTATTGACGCTTCCTTCTCTGGTGAGTATTTCTTTCATATTATCCCTCTCACCAGGATTCTTCCAAAGGTTTAATTCCCTGAATGTATTGCCAATGACTTCTTCACGGGTATACCTTGTTACGCTCAGGAAAGCTTCATTTACTTCAATCCATTTCTCGGTGGCCATATCCGTTATACTTATGGGGATAGGGCTGGCACGAAAAGTTGAGGAAAAAAGTGCTTCGCTTTCCATGAGAGCTTTTTCAGCTTTTTTCAGTTCGGTAATGTCACGGGCTGTGACCACCGATCCGACTATCCTGGCATTACTGTCGCGGATAGGGGCGAAATTATAACTGCCCACCCAGGTCTCTCCGGTGTCTTTGCGTTTGAGGATGTATTCTGCGTTTATCGCTGTCTCTCCGCGTAAAGCCCTGGGGACTGCCCATTGCTCCAGGCTTGCAAGTTCACCGTTAGCCGTAAAAACATCAAAAAACCTCGGATATTCCGCCAGTGTCCTGGCACACTCCTCTTTACTCCTGAACTTATGATAAATCGCGAATGCTTCATTAAAATCGAGGAAATGCCCCCTGGAATCGGAAATAAAAACAGCGTCGGTCATGCTTTCCAGGGCTGTTTCAAGTTTTGTTTTACTTGCCAGGAGTTTATTTTCACTGTCCTTTAAAGCTTTCTCGTCAAGCTCCCTTTGGGAAATATCCCTGATGACCATGCTTGTCATTTCCTGGCCGTCGGCATCACGAAAGATTGAAGTGGACAGTTCAGCGGGAAATTTACTCCCGTCTTTCCTGATAAACGTCAGCTTCCCACTCGCTTTACCATACTCTTTTCTTGCCTGCAGGAGTACTTTAAGCTGAGGATCGGTCACGTCAACCAAACCGGCTCTCCCCAGTTTAATAATTTCTTCCTCGCTGTGTCCGAACATAGAACATGCCGAAGGGTTTGCTGCCAGAATCCTTCCATCGGGAATTGTCAGCAGTATGGCGTCAAGGCTATTTTCGAAAAGAGCCTGATACTTTGCAACTAAGGGAGAGATCGTTTCGGAAAGCGAATTATATTTCTGCTGCAAAGCCTGCAATTCTGTATGCAGTTCTTCGCTGGTTTTACTCTTCTTTTCCATAAATCCCCGGCGATATCACGATAATGAAGCCTGAATATGTATGAAAAAAAACAACCTTAGTCTATACTTTCGAAGGTTTCATAATGTTACCACCGGAACAACTAAAATACAAATAAAATTTTATTTAATGATTGATTGACAATGAACTCTCACAATTTCACCATTTTGCGGGTCTCGGTAAAGCTGTCACTGGATATTTGCAGAAAATAGATCCCGTGGCTCAAGCCCGAAAGATTCCCCAGTCTTATTGTATTCTGTCCCTGGATTCCTGCCGACATTCTTTCAACAACAGGTCTTCCTGTTTCATCGAAAAGCAGAAGTTTGATCTGTTCATCCCGGGTGCAGATATACTTCACAGTGAAATAATCCGTGAACGGATTAGGAAACACGGAAGCTGATAAAGCTGGGGTGTTACCAACCTTTAGAATAAGGAAAGCATTTTCAAAATCTGGTATTCCGTAACCCAGCAGTGAATCCGGGTGGGTGTACTGGCTGGCAGAACCCTGCATCGCCGAATAAAGATCGAAATTGGTAACCGCTGGATGGGATTGCCAGAGGCAGGTTACCAGGCCGGCAATTAAAGGAGATGAAAACGATGTGCCGCTTCCCCTGGCAACAGTTCCATCGGGCAGGGCCACTACAGTTTCCTCACCCATCGCGGCTATATTGGGTTTCACCCTCCCTGCTGTGTCAACTCCAACGCTGCTGAACCATGCCCTGTATCCATTGGAATCCACGGCAGCTATGGCTTCAACATAATCACCGTCGGCAGGAGCGCTCATACAATTCCAGCCTGAGCCTCCCGAATTTCCTGCGCTGTTTATCATGGTCATTCCCTTGCTTGCAGCAAAATTGGCCCCGATTGTGATTGGGGTTTTATGCCCGTTCATGTCGGCACAGGTATGATTGTATTTAGGGTCATCAAACGTAGTATACCCCAGGGAGGTATTGCAAACATCGGCCCCAACGCTGTCGGCAAACTCGGCAGCCGAGACCCAGTTATATTCCTCTATGATATTTTCAGAATTGACATCCTCAGACCTTAATAACCAGAAACTGGCTTTAGGCGCTGTTCCTACAAGCAAGCCCGGGAGGTTCCCGCCTATGATCGAAAGCACCGCCCCTCCATGGTAAAACTCCCGGTAAACATCATTACCATGCAAAACAAAATCGCGGGTACCAAGGATCTGCCCGTTAGCCCTCAGACTGTCAAAAGCCGCTATCGAGTCGGCATTCTGGAACCCGGCATCAATGATCGCGATCATTTTACCTTCACCATGAAATCCCAGGTTATGCAGTGCATCGCCTTTAACCTGGTGGATCTGGGTATAGGAAATGCCATAATTGTATGTTGATGTATATGTGGATTTAACTGCGGGAATGCCCGGCACGACAGAAAACTTCGACTCGATAAGAAATTTGCCGTCGGGATCAGGTGTGGTTCTGTTCCCCCCGGTGCATTTATAAACTCTCGATACAAATGGTAGGGCTCTGATGGTAGCCATTACCGAAGTATCCTGTGCATATACGGTAACTCCATTCAGCCATTTGGTGGGGTTCAGTATGGAAACACCCAGACTTCCGACCTGTTGGATATAGGAAGGAGTTACCGGCAGATCATTTTCAACAACCGGGATTCCCTGGGCATTCCTGCGGTCGATGGACCTCTGGGTAAGAAATGCCTGGGGGTTGTTAATATTATACGGGGTTCCGTTTTTATCGGTAAAGGCCACGAAAAATTTATTCGGTGCTACTTGAGCCGATACTGCAAAACCCAGAAACAGCAATAATGCTATGATATATTGACTTTTCATTTAGCTTGGATTAAAATCGCTGTAAAATTAGCAAGAAATCCTCATACATTCAACACAAAGGAAAGTATGAGGCCGGCTGGGACAAGAAACCCTAAGCAGTACCGGGAGACCCTGCCTGAATCAAATGGGGAATTAAATTGCCATCCCTCCTATTTTACTATCATTTTCTTAGTCTTCGTCACACCGTCAACGCCCAGCTGGTAATAATAAATCCCGCTGCCGATGCCAGATGCATCGAACTGCACTGAATATGTTCCTGCCGCCATGTTTCCTTTTTCCAGTATACATACAGCCTGGCCCATAATGTTATAAATTGTGAGTACAACAGAGGAAGGACGGCCGATCCCGAATGTCACAGTTGTTGAACTGCTGAAAGGGTTTGGGTAATTCTGGCCGAGTATAAAATCCTGCCCGTCCATGCCACTGATCTGCTCCACCCCTACGTTCACGCTGCCAGGCGTAAGATACCCGCCGTTTACGAGTGAATAGATCTTACCTCCAAGGTAAAGATTACCAGAGAGGTTTGCATCATAATGTGCGCTGAAACCGTTCCCTGTAATATTCGTAACGGTAAGCCCCGAGATCCCCGATTGATCGCTCACCGTAGTCAAGATTGAATTTCCGCCCAGTATCCATGAACTTGTTGCATCAAGGCTTAAAGAAGCAGCGTTTATAATTCCCGTGAGGGAAGTCGAATTTTCCAGAGCAGCCGTTATCGTGCTTCCTCCCGCAGTGACCAGGTTTCCATTGAGTGTTACCCCGCTGGCAGTGAATGTTGCCGTTGAAGAACTGATTACGTTAAGGATGTTCCCGGTACCTGCGCTGATACTTGCCCCATCGCTCACGGTTAAGGCTGCAGTGGCTGCATTCCCGGTTTCACCCGTAACATAAAGGGCGTCACCTGCAGTGGAATTAAGAGAGCCTCCGCTGATGGTCACGGTAGCTGCCCCGCTGGCCGGTGCAGTCTTCCATATCTTGATCCCTTCGGTAATCCCGCTGAGGGAAGTATTTGTAAGTAAAATTGAATTGGCTCCGTCAATGACACCGCCGCAATCCCCTGCCGAACTGACCGTTGCCCCTGTAACCGATATTATTCCGGTCGAATAGATCCCGGCCGAATGGCTGTTTGCAGCAGTCGATGCAGCAATAATTGTACCGCCAGTCACCGTTACCGTTCCACCTCCGAAATCAGTTGCTATCGCCGAAGAACTTGCTCCTGTAGTGGTTACATCTACATTGTTGAGGCTTACCGAACCCGCATAAGTCGCATCAACTCCATGGGCATTCCCTCCCGAAGCATTAATGGTACCGTTTGACATGCTTATAGCTGAACCGGATCCTGATGCAAACAGTCCGTTCCCGCCTGAGGCATTGGTTGTCACCGATCCTCCCGCGATGGTGATAACGCCTGCCAGGTTAGCAAGCACACCTGCATTGAGCCCGTACTGGCTGCTGTTGTTGACGTTTGAGGCATCGCCGGTTTTGGTCATGGTACAGTTATTCAGGCTGAGATGACCCGAATTCAGGACATACACGGCCGACTGGTCTGCAGAAATTGCTGCATAAGTCTGTCCTGTTTGAGTTGCAGTTCCTCCGTTGAGTGTGTATACACCCGTTTGGGCGTGTGCGGGGATTACAAATGCTCCATGGCATAAAACTATGGAAAGAAAAATCGGTAAGATATTGAATATCCCTTTAAATTGCTTTTTCATTTACCTGCTCTTTATAGAAACATCTTATTACTTTTGTTAATCAATTAACACGGGAAACAGGAAAGGTTGCCCGGGAAAAGAAATAATAAAAATATGGCAAGGTTAAGTTGTTTCCTGATCGTTTTATCAATTTGTTCAGCCTGTAATTACTTCAGGAGCACAGGGCCCGGGTTCAGGACCAGGGAATATGTGAATCGGAAAGTTGACTGTGACATCCGGAAGGATGAATCGTTCGACACCGACATTATCGTCAATAACAGTAAGTTCAACCTGAAATGCTTTACTGAATGCGGTGCTGAATTCACAATTTATGACACGATCAACGACACTCTTGTGAAACAGTACCGCGACAGGTTTTTTAAATTCAAGATACAGCACCAACAGTTTGAAAAAGAAATTCTTGTCACCAAAAAATTGATAAAAAAAGAATATGACGACATTCTCACTTATGAAAAATCGGTAATGGTTGATCCACGTTTCGAAAAGATTGATCCTGTGAATAATTCCTTAATGATCCACGCAAAATTCATGAATCCCAGGGGGATACCGGGCACCGATCTTTTTGATGATGTGTTTTTTGAAATAGGACTTGATGGCAGGGTCACCCTGATCAGGGTCGTACCATACCAGGAACCTCCCCAGGATCAGTAAGAATTCGTATTCACGGTAATAATTTACTAAACCTTAAAGGAAGCAATGAAGATTCCTGCAATTTTAAGCCTGACATTCTTTTTATTGTTAATTCATCCGGCGGTTGTATCACAAAGCTTCCTTTTAAAAGGGATGATCAGGGATGAACAGACCCTTAAGCCCATACCCGGGGTCAACATCAAGGTGTCTGGCACTGCAGCAGGGACTGCAACAGGTAAGGACGGACGGTTTGTACTCAAACTTGATAAAACCCCTTCAGGACTTGAATTTTCATGCATAGGCTATAAGGACGGGTTTTATGAAGTCAACCGGGTTCCGGGCAGCCCGCTCGAATTTCTGCTGAGTCCCAGGTCTTACAACCTGAAAGAAGTAAACATTACGGCAAACAATTATTCCTTCCTGTTTAAAAACAGGGATTATTCTGTTCTGGATTATGAACTGATGGATGATCAGGTTCTGCTGCTGGTTTTTCGCACCTTGCTTAAGCGCTCGCAACTGGTCCTGCTGAACAGGTTCGGCGACACCCTGTCGGTAACGGAACTGCCGGAATTGCCACCCAGCCTTCTTTACAAGGATTTTCTTTCAAACATTCACTACTGTTCAAAGCAAGGGAATGCTTACCAGTGTTATTTTAACAAGGAGACAAAAACGATAGATTTTTTATTTAAAACCACTCTCGATTCATTGAGGACCCTGTTCAGGCCTTTTATCTTCAGCATGAACGAGCACATATATTTCCAGGAAAACATTTATAAGGGTTTCGGGACAAGGTTCGGGTATATTGAACCGGGAACAGGGAAGAAATACATACGCCAGGTCATCAACAGTAAAAAAGTCACAGAGTTTTCTGATGACCAGACCTTTTATGCCCGTTGGAATAATGCGACAAGCGGGAATAACGCCTCCGACACCGATGATATTGAAAGTGAACGGGCATTTGATTTTTCATCCTCAGAGATAGAAGGGGGAACTTATGGCAAATTCGAAGCCAGGGCCCATGCCTTCGAATACTTTAACATGACCTACCCTGTGATTAAAACAAACCATAATACTATCGCTTTCTTTAATTTCGGAAGCGATGTAATTGAATTATTGGACAAGGACGGGAAGCAGATAAAGACGGTCCCGGTCTCGTTTCATAAAGATGCCTTATCAACTCCCGACAGCAGCTTTGCAATAAGGCTTTCTGAAACGGGCTGGCGTTGGGGTAGCAGTATACTGGTTGATGAATTAAACCGTAATGTTTATACAGCCTTCATTAAAGCCGGGATGGTCCGGCTCAACAGGATTGACCTTGAAACAGGTAAATTAAAAGCAGGAACGATCCTGCCCTTTCCCTTTCCCGAAAAGATAGAAATTTACGATGGCGAGGCCTTTTTCATCAACCAGGGGGTGAATGAAAACCGGAAACTTGTGAAGTGCAGGCTATGAAAGGCCAGGTTCTTTTGCCTTTATTTATTTAACCGAAAAAGAATTGCCGAAATTTAATTTTATCATTAAGCTTATATCTCCATGATTATTGAGTAATTTTGAGACTGCGGATAATTAACTCCAGGTCTCCGGTAATAATTACAAGTGCGGAGTCAGCACTATAATCACTGACAAAAAGAAAATGAAAAACATACTTGTATTTCTCAGCGTCATTGCATTGATCTCAATGAGCTCATGCAAAAAGGATTCATCATCATCTTCTTCAGCAACCGGTCTCGACAACAAGGACATGGTTTATGCGATCTTCATAGCCGGGATGTCGTGGGACACCCAGACAAAAGCGCTTAAATCATCGGTTCCCATCAACATCTCAGTAGATAATACCGTTAAAGGTCCCGAAGGGGGAAACATCAATGTTCTCGGCAGTGTTACCGGTTCAATGAATATTGATGATAAAACCGGCGCAATCATCAACGGTACAATGTTGCTTGGGCTTACCGAAACGATCAATGCATATGCATTCAAATCGAACGGGCAAACATACACCATGAACGGTGCACCGTATATTTCGCTCTCGGGAACGTTTACTCTTCTCTCCGGAGGCACTACTTTTGGAACGGCATCCGGTATGCAGATCGGTGGCGGTGTAAGGGTAACCGGACCCGGCTATGATCAAACCGTCAACATCAACCTTACGATCAACATCAATTCCAATGGTACAGGCGGGGATGTAAGCGGAACCATCGGTGGAGTGTCGGTTAATTACAAATTCTGAGCAAACTTCAAGCTTCATTCCTCCGGGGCCATAGAAGCCCGGTAATTGACCGATATGCCCGTACACGGGAAATCGGGTAGGGAAATTGACGGTAAGAATTTAAACCATGAAAGAGCAGATTACATCCTTTGACTCAAGCTTTGTAAATAAAAAAAAGGTATTGGCATTTTGTTTCGGCTGTTTTCTGATGATCTTTGCACCCGGAGCTTATGCCTGCACAACCTTCGTCATTTCGGGCAAACATACGGCCAACGGGAAACCAATACTGTTTAAAAACAGGGATACCGATCAGAGGCAAAATTCCCTTTTTCTCTTTAATGACGGGAAGTACAAATATACAGGACTGGTTGACGGGACCCATGAATGTAACACAATGGTATGGGGCGGTTACAATGAGACCGGTTTTGCGATAATCAACTCGGCTGCCTATAATAACAATATAGGTGATACTTCCAAATTGAAGGACCAGGAAGGGGTTATCATGAAACTTGCCCTGCAAACCTGTGCGACGCTCAAGGATTTCGAGAAATTGCTGCTCGACCTGCCTAAACCTATGGGATTGGATGCGAATTTTGGCGTTATCGATGCTGAAGGTGGGGCAGCATACTATGAAACGGGGAACTTCAATTTTACAAAATTTGATGCGAATGATTCGACCATTGCGCCAAACGGGATACTGGTCCGAACGAACCACTCAACCCGGGCCGACCTCACAAAAGGGTATGGCTTTGTACGGTACAATACTGCTTTGGGAGTCCTTACGGCAGCCGCAGCCGAAAACAAAATTTCGCCACGTTTCCTGTTTAACAATATCTCGCGTAATCTTACAAATTCATTAACGAAAACTGATCTGTGGACGAGCATACCCAGGGAAAAGGATGTCCCCGAATTCAGGTTCTTTATTGACTATATTCCAAGAGAATTAACCGCTGCATCGATCATGATCGTAGGAGCCAGGGACAAGGATCATGCAAGGGATGCTATGATGTGGACCATTTTAGGGTTTCCATTGGTTTCCGTTGCGATCCCCACCTGGATCAGGGGTGGAAGCGATCTGCCGAAAGCAGTCTCAATGAACGCAAAACTGCAGTCTCCCGTATGCTCTGCTGCAATAAAATTAAGAAGTGAATGCTTTCCCATCACCTACGATCGGGGATGGAATTATATCAATCTGTCGGTCGTAATCAACCAGCAGCATACCGGGTATATGCAATTGCTCCAGCCTGTTGAAGAGAAGATCTTTGCAAAAGCGGATGCATTGACTGCAGGGCTTGAAAAAGGGATTAAAACCGAAAAGGATATTCAGTCATTCTACACCTGGATTGACCAGTACCTTTCGGAACAATACAAGGCTCTGTTGAACCTGGACCTGTTTGAACCTTCGCCGGGGGATAATGGAAAACTTTCAACAACATCAGGACTGGATTAATTTTCCACGAGTTACCTTCTCGGCCGGGAAGCTGTGATCCTGGCCAATGATATTGATTTTGACCAGCTTAAAGAAAAGATTTAAAACAACAACCAAAATATCCGTATGAAGTTTATGAAAGCAGTCCAGGTTAATTCGCCCGGGGCAAATTTTGAAATAGTTCAGAAAGCAATACCCGAACCCAGAAATAACGAAGTATTGATAAAAGTTGAAGCATGTGGGATCTGCCATGGCGATGCCATTGCCAAAGAAGGGCATTTCCCCGGAATCAAATATCCCATTATTCCCGGCCATGAAGCAGTGGGTATAGTAAATAAGTGCGGGTCGGCAGTTTTAAACTGGAAGGTAGGTCAAAGGGTTGGAGTTGGCTGGCACGGGGGCCACTGCCATCAGTGCAGTGCCTGCCGTAAAGGTGATTTCGGGGCCTGTAAGCAATCACTGACTACTGGCCTTCACATCGACGGGGGGTATGCCGAATATATGATTGCAAGTGCGGAAGTGATGGTAAGCATCCCTGATGAGCTCAGTTCGGTGGATGCAGCTCCGCTGTTGTGTGCAGGGCGGACCACCTTCGGTGCTTTGAAGCAAAGCGGAGCCAGGGGCGGCGACCTGGTTGCCATACACGGGCTGGGGGGATTGGGGCACCTGGCCGTGCAATACGCAGTTCAACTGGGATTTAAAACCGTGGTTTTGTCCCGCGGCAAGTCCAAGCAGGAACTTGCATACAAACTCGGCGCCCATGTTTATATAAATACCGATGAAGGGGATGCCGCGAAACAGCTGATAAAACTGGGTGGTGCAAGAGTGATCCTTTGTACAGCCCCGAACGGCAAAGCCATATCCGAATTGATTCCCGGGCTTGGGCGCAACGGGCAGGCCATCATCGTGACCGGGGCCCGTGATCCAATGCAGATACCTCCGATGCTGTTACTGGGAGGGGAAAAATCAATAAAAGGATTTGTTACTGGGAATATGGAGGATGCCATCCGCTTCAGCGTACTTACAGGGATAATTCCAATGGTTGAAGTATTCCCCATGGAACAGGTGGCATTAGCCTATGAAAAAATGATGTCGGCAAAAGTGCATTTCCGCTCTGTGCTTAAAATTTCGTAGGACCTAATCCCCATACATTATGAAGCTTATTCATTGCATTTCCCTGGCATCGGCAGCGATACAATTTTTTTTCAACCCAGGGGAAACCCAGGCCGGAGTGAAAGCCGACAGCCAGGTCAGGCCCGTCTCAGTCATGCTTACCGCATACAGCACAACCCTCCTGGCCAACGGCAGGGACCATGCTCTTTTAAGGATAGCTGTTACCGACAGCAGCATGCACGAGCTTACATCGGCCAGGGATTCGGTGCGAGTGTATATAAGCGGCGACGGGAGGCTGAAAGGCATAGACGGCAGTGAACTCATTTTCCGTAACGACACTGCCGGCCTTAAGTATGCCGCATGCCGGCTCGAAAAAGGGAGTTGCAGCCTGATGTTCATTGCCGGGACCAAGCCGGGAAAGATCAAGGTTGAAGCCAGGTCGGGGAAGCTATGGCCGGGAACCCACGAGATCCATACACTGCCTGCCGGCCTGGTCATGAGGAAGCCAAAGCCCGATCAGCTGCCTGTTACGAAAAAACCAATCGACAGGATGATAGGTGCCGATATTTCATTCCTGCCCGAGATCGAATCCAGGGGAGGTAAATTTTCGGATCAAGCCAGGGCAACGGATGCATTGGCACTCCTGCGCGACCATGGATTCAACTACATCCGCTTAAGGGTCTTTGTAAACCCCGAAAACAACCAGGGGTATGCCCCAGGCAAGGGATATTGCGGGCTTAAGCATACCCTTGAAATGGCGAAGCGTGTAAAAGACGCCGGGATGAAATTACTGCTCGATTTTCATTACAGTGACTACTGGGCCGATCCCCAGCAACAGAATAAACCCCAGTCATGGGCCAGGCTGGATTTTACGACCCTGAAGGATTCGGTAAAGGCATATACATCAAGGGTGCTGCTTGCCTTGAAAATCCAGGGGACCATGCCCTCCATGGTTCAGATAGGGAATGAGATCAACCATGGCATGCTCTGGCCCGAAGGGCATATAAGCCAGTTGGACCAGCTGGCCGGATTGCTTAAATCCGGGATCGAAGGCGTGGAGGCGGTGGACCCGAAACTGCCTGTGATGATGCACCTGGCCCTTGGAGGACAAAATGAAGAGGCTGTATTCTGGCTCAACAATATGATTGCCAGGGGAGTAAAGTTCGATATCATCGGGCTCTCCTATTACCCGCGCTGGCATGGCACACTGAATGACCTTCAGAACAACATGCTTGACCTGATAAAACGATATCACAAGCCTGTTAATGTTGTTGAATACTCCGATTTCAAGTCTGAAGTGCATGATATTGTTTTCGGCCTGCCCGATGAAATGGGCAAGGGGGCCTGCATATGGGAACCTCTCAACCAGAGAAGTGGCCTGTTCGATAAACAAGGGGCAACCACAAAACTCATAGTGGTATATGATGATTTAAAAATCAAATATCTCGGCGTGAATAAGTGATTGCGTTCATCCAATGAAAAAATTAACAACTCTATAAAATCAATAATGTCGGGCAAACGGCCTCTCTTTTTTCTGTATGTACTGCTGAGTTTCCTTTTCATTAATACGGCCAGGGATTACGGGCAAAATGCCAGGAAAATAGAAAGATTCATCAGTAAGAATAAAGTCGTTGACTTTGCTATCAGCTTTAGGGCAGATTCTGTTCCTGAGAATTTAAATATACAGTGTGAAGGGGTCCTGGTATCTTCAAAAAACAAACAGATTGCCATTCCTTCTGAACTTTTATCAAGGTTCTTCAGTTCGAAAGATGTGGTTATAGGTAATACAGGCAGGCTGATTCTCATCAATCCTCATTCGGTTCAACACGGCAAAGCAATAATTTCACTCAATCTTTCGCTTGGACCATCCCTTGAAAAAGCCTTGACCATCCCGGTGAACTACCGGGGGAACCTCATTTTGAATTATTCAGGCAAAAACGGAAAGGAAGGGAAGGACGGGGAAACAGGAAAACCCGGAATTATGTCAGGGACTGCGGTTATTGATCCGGAAAAAGGAGGTGACGGGCAGAACGGGACCGACGGGGAGCCCGGAGGTTCGTTTTACATTTATCTTGAGCCATCTTCGATACAAGGAAACCACAACCAGGAATTAATCAATATTTTCATCCACGATAAAAATGATTTGCCGCTCGACACATTTAGAATTGATAAGAGGTACTCGGGATTATATTTCATTTTAAACGGAGGCCAGGGTGGAAATGCCGGGAACGGAGGCCAGGGTGGGCATGGCGCCAACAATGAACAATCCATCAGCCTTGCCCATGGCAATGCGGGGGCTCCGGGAGGCAAAGGTGGTGATGGAGGTAACGGAGGTGACGGGGGGCAGGTGATGGTATACCTGGACGAAACCCTGGATTCCCTGACAGGCAGAATAAAAATTATCAACCAGGGAGGTAAATGCGGCCTCGGGGGCAAAACAGGCCAGGCTGGCGACAGGGGAACAACCTCTCTCTACAGGGAACAGTCACCCGGAAGAAAGGCAGGAGATGAGCAGCAAAAAGACCGGAAAACTTTACCTGGTCTGGATGGCAGAAATGGAGTGAATGGCCCGCCTATACAGACATTCTTCTTTAAGGACAGGTATTCAGCACCTCACTGACCATTCAAAGACCGATCCCTGAATAGAAATTGCCCCGGATTTAAACGTTTCTCCCCGGGAATAATTAATTTTACCGTTTCGTATTAAACAATAATATGATATCAACCCCAGGTCAGGCCCCGGGCTCTGGTTCCGGCATGCTGCATAAGGGAATTGACCGGGAGAAGTAAAAAAGGAATTATGAAATCAGGATATCTCGATCAGGCCATGCAGCTTGTTTTTCAGGAGCTTACTGGGATAATACAGGAGAATGAGTTCACTGAATATTCGGCACGGAAAATCAAGGATGATAAAGAGACTCAAACCATATACAGGGTTTTTGAAGGGGAGAAACTCAGCAGGCTTGCCCTGGAGCAGTATTCGATCAAAAGCAAAATGTATGGCCTCGTGGTCAATATTTATTCAAAACCCGGGTTCGGGATCCCGATTTTTACTTTTCAGCTGGGGGGACAGATTCCCGACAGAATAATTTTTGTTCTTGACATCATCCCGGTTTGTAATAAGGCAAAAGTCAACCAGCTTGTCAATGTATTGTTCAAGCAGGAGTGTTTAAAATATGAGAACCTGGGTTCAAACCAGGAATGGCTTGCAGAGATCACTTCGCCGAATATGCTGGTTTGCCAGTATAAAGCCTGCGATCCCCTGAAATTAATCGAATCCTTACGAAACTATTTAAGGTTCTGGCGCGATAATTTTTACAAACCTGCAATCCCACTGACCGATAATGATATAAAAGCCGAATCCACCGAAAGCCTTCTGCATTACAAAAGAGTGTTGCATGCAAATGATTCGGGTTTTGATATTTACCTGAAGAATTTCGGGCAGGCCATGGTGGACGTAATCGCACAGGCCGCTTTTGGAGGCGAGCCGGCACTGGAAAGTACCATAACGGCAAGCGACCCAGTCACCGAAACAACACCAGGCCTGAGTGTTGAATCAGAGGGGATCAAATGGACCACCGAAGCAATGAGTTTCCTGGAAGAAGCTCCCGGCTTCGTCCGCTCAAAGATTAAAGAAAAAGCAGAGGCTAAAGCAAAGGAGATGGGATTACATGAGATCACTCCGGATCTGATTGCCAGCCTGAGAAAATAACCAATAAATATAACGATATGACAAAATCATTAAAAGGAAGCAAGACGGAGCAAAACCTGCTGAAATCATTTGCAGGTGAATCCCAGGCCAGGAACCGTTACGAGTTCTTTGCCAGCGTTGCAAAAAAGGAAGGCTACGAGCAGATTGCAGCCATCTTTATGGAAACTTCAAACCAGGAGAAAGAACATGCAAAACGTTTCTTTAAATTCCTCGAAGGCGGGATGACCGGGATAACGGCAATGTATCCTGCCGGGATTATAGGTACAACGAAGGAGAACCTGAAAGCTGCTGCTGAAGGGGAACATGAAGAATGGACCGAATTATACCCTCAGTTTGCTGAAGTTGCAAAGGAGGAAGGCTTTATCGAAGTGTCGTTGGCCTTCCAGATGATTGCAAAAGTTGAAGCCGAACACGAACGCAGGTACCTGAAACTACTTCAGAACGTTTCGGAAGACAAAGTCTTTATGAAAGACGGCAAAGTCTGGTGGAAATGCCTGAATTGCGGGTATGTTTACGAGTCTGAAAAAGCCCTCGAAAAATGCCCCGCCTGCCTGCACCCGAGAGCATACATGCAGATGAGAGAAAACAACTACTAAGGGAAACTTGAATTTACAAGACTTAACTGACACCACCACGCTAAAAATCTTATGAAAAAGCTATCTGCAGCACTGTTGCTGTTTTGTTGTATGCTGATGACGTTTCCCTCAATTGCCGCTAATCCCCCCGACAAGCAATTGGATGCCGATAAGGCTGAATATGCAAAGCGGGTCAAAGAGGCATTTAAGAAAGCCTGGCAATCGTATAAAACATCTGCCTGGGGTATGGACGCAGTGAATCCGATCTCAAAAAAGGGGCATAACTGGTATGCCGAATCACTGCTTATGACTCCTGTTGACGCTTACAGCACGATGTGCATCATGGGGCTCGAAAAGGAGAAAAAGGAAGCTAAAGACCTGATCTTTGAAAAACTTGATTTCAACAAGGACTTTGAAGTCCAGCAGTTCGAGATCACCATCAGGATGCTGGGCGGGCTGCTGAGTTCATACCAGCTCGACGGTGACAAGCGTTTCCTCGGCCTGGCAACCGAACTGGGGAACAGGATGCTTCCTGTTTTCAACTCCCCTACCGGCATGCCTTACAGGATGATCAACCTGAAAACCGGCAAGGTCTCGGGCAAGATATCCAATCCCGCCGAGATAGGAACCATGCTGCTGGAATACGGGATGTTATCAAGGCTTACAGGGAATCCCGTTTATTATGAAAAATGTAAAAAAGGTGTTGTTGAAACCTATAAGCGAAGGGGTAAAACAGGCTTGCTGGGTTCCCAGATCAATGTCGAGACCGGCGAATGGGTCGACAGGCAGGCTCATATCAGCGGGGGCATAGATTCCTACTATGAGTACCTGGTGAAAGGCTGGTTGCTGTTCGGCGACCGGGACCTTAAGCTGATGTGGGAAACATCCAGGGATTCCATCAATAAGTACCTGGCCGATGAGGTCAGTACAGGGTTCTGGTATGGATGGGTTGATATGGATTCAGGGAAAAGGACACTTACTGAATTCGGAGCTCTGGATTGCTTTTTCGGGGCTGTCCTTTGCCTCGACGGGGACCTGGTACGCGCGGCAAAACTCGAGAAATCGATATGGAAAATGTGGAACTTGTATGGGCTGGAGCCCGAAAGCATTGACTACATGTCAATGAAAGTAAGCTCACCTTCCTATATAGTCCGCCCTGAAGCTATTGAAAGTACCTATTACCTCTGGCATTTCACCGGTGACAGGCAGTATTACGATATGGGCAAACAAATGTTCCTTTCCATTGAAAAATATTGCCAGACTGATGATGGCTATGCCGAAATCAAAGACGTGCGCAGCATGGAAAAGCTGGATGCCCTTGAAAGTTTTTTCTTTGCCGAGGCCATGAAATACTGCTACCTGTTCTTCGCCCCTGGTTCGGCCTTTGACCTGGATAAAGTCGTTCTGAATACCGAAGCTCACCCGTTTTTCAAGGTGCAAAGTAAATGATGTATTATTTATTGTTCTATCTTTGACCGACCGTTCAGTCATAGAATTATGAGCCCAAGAACGAGTGAGCAATTTGAAGAGATCCGTGAAGGAAAACGCCGGCAGATCCTGGATGCTGCAATAGAATGTTTTGCCACCACTGGTTACCATGCTGTTTCGATCAGTGACCTGGCGAAACATGCAGGCGTTTCAAAAGGCCTGATGTATAATTACTTCAGCAGTAAAGATGAATTGCTGAAAACCATTTTTCATGAAGTAATGACTGAGATGATGGGGTTATTAGTACCCGAGCCGTCGGGAGAGATCGACAGGGAAACTTTGCTGAGGTATTTCAACGGTTTTTTCACCAATCTGAAATCCAACCTGATGCTGTGGAAGATGTATATGGCTATTTTTAGCCAGCCTGCAGTCCTCCATATCCTGTCAAAAGAGATACAGGAAGCTTCAATTCAGCCCCTGGGCATGTTGGAACGTTATTTTAAAAAGCAGGGTTGCAAAAACCCCGCCCTGGAGGTTGCTTTCCTGAGTACCCTCGTAAGCGGGGTCACCTATGAATATATAGCCGATCCCGGGAATTACCCGCTCGAACAGATAAGAAAACGAATACTTGGTTTATATTAGGATATCATCCGCAGACAAAAAAAATGAAAAAACTGATCATCACATTATTAATGCTTGGAGGACTTCAGGGTTCATATGCCCAGGCACTGAGCGCAAAGGAAATCATACAGAGGGCCGATGACAAGAACCGCGGGCTTTCGAGCGAGGGCATAATGACCATGACGGTGATACGGCCCGACTGGACAAGGACCATTACCATGAAGACCTGGTCGAAGTTCAGGGAGTACTCATTTGTGCTGATCACCGCGCCAGCCAAGGACAAGGGGCAGGTTTTTCTGAAGATAAAGACCGAGATGTGGAACTGGGTGCCTTCCATCGACAAAACCATTAAGATACCCCCTTCGATGATGCTGCAAAGCTGGATGGGATCGGATTTCACCAACGACGACCTGGTGAAACAGTCGTCGATCGTGGTGGATTATACGCACAAGATGCTGGGGCGTGAAAAGGTGAGGGATATGGACTGTTACAAGATTGAGCTCACTCCCCTGCCCGATGCACCCGTGGTTTGGGGCAGGGTGATCATGTGGGTTACCGTAGGCGGTTATGATGTATGGATGGCCGAATATTACGATGAGGATAATAAACTCGTGAATGTTTCAAATAATTACGAGATAACGCGGATGGGCGACCGTGATATCCCTACAAGGCTTGAGATGGTTCCCGTGAATAAAAAAGGGCAGAAAACCGTGATGCATATCGACGCCATGAAGTTCAATACCGGAATAAGCGAGAGTTTCTTCTCCCAGCAAAACATGAAAAAGATAAAATAATATGAGCGATATCAGGCTGGCATGGCGCAATATCTGGCGCAATAAGCGGAGGACCCTGCTTACGGCGGCATCCATTTTCCTGGCAATTTTCCTTGCCCTGATCGTACGCTCTATCCAGATCGGATGGTTCGACAACCTCACCGAGATAGTGGTGCAGTCGTACACAGGTCATATACAGATTCATAAAAAAGGGTACTGGGACGACAGGGATATCAATAATTCCATGGTGTTCAACGATTCGGTGCTTGCCGTGGTCCGCTCAGTGCCTAACGTTGACAAGACCGTTCCCCGGCTGGAGTACTTTGCGCTCTCATCCTACGGCAAGCAAACCAAGGGTGTGATGCTGGCAGGTACTGATCCTGCCAGGGAAGATGCGTTGACCAGGCTTTCGGCCAAGGTGGTTAAAGGCCACTACCTCCAGGGGACGGGTAATGGGATCCTGGTTTCTCAGGGACTGGCTTCCTTTCTGGGTCTCACTGCAGGCGACACCCTGGTACTGCTGGGGCAGGGGTATCATGGCATTAGCGCTGCAGGCAAATACCCGGTTTGCGGCATCGTTCATTTTCCTTCTCCTGTGCTGGATAACCAGATGGTATATATGAACCTGGCTACGGCCCAGGATTTTTTCAGCGCCGATAACAGGGTCACTTCCCTTTCGCTTACCATTAAAAATCCTGACGAGATAAATACCACCCAGGCGGCCCTGCAGCAGAAGGTCGACGGAGGCAGGTTCGAAGTCATGAGCTGGGACGAGATGATGGTGGAGATCACGCAGCAGCTCAAGGTAAAGACGGCCGGCGGTAAGATCATCATTGCGATATTATACATGATCGTCGGGTTCGGGGTGTTCGGCACGGTGATCATGATGACAAACGAACGCAGCAGGGAGTTCGGGGTAATCGTTTCGGTAGGAATGCAGAAAAGCAAGCTGGCCATGATCCTCGTGCTCGAAATGATCCTCATCGGGCTCACCGGGCTGGTTTCGGGGGTTGCTGCTGCCATGCCCATCATGCTGTACTTCAAGATCAACCCAATCCATCTCTGGGGAAGCATGGCCCAGGCCTTTATCTCTTACGGCATACAGCCCCTGATGCCCCTGGCCCTTAAGCCCGGCTTCATCATTTCGAATATGGTCACGGTGCTGATAATTGTGTCGGTGACCTGCATATACCCCGTAAGGAGGATATTAAAACTAAAGGTTGTTGATGCACTTCATAAATAAGACATTGTCATGATCTTTAAAATTGCTTTTAAAAATGTATGGAGGAATAAGGTGAGGAGCCTTATTGTGATCACGGCCATAACCCTGGGGCTCTCGGGAGGAATATTCACCGTTTCGGTCATCACCGGGATGGTCGATCAGAAAATTCACTCGGGCATAAACAACGAAGTCTCACATATCCAGATCCATAATCCCGAATTCCTGCAGAATTACGAGTCGAGGTACAATATTCCGCATCCCGACAGTATTGCTGCAATTATCTTAAAAACTCCTGCGGTAAAAGCAGTCTGTTGCAGGTCGCGAATCACAGGCATGGCGGCTTCTTCCAATTCGGCTGCAGGCATACAGATCATAGGGGTTGACCCCCAACAGGAAATGAAGGTTTTCACCCTGTATACTTCCATACCCGACAGTGCCGGGGGATATTTCAAAGGCAGCCGCAAAAATCAGATCGTTATCGGAAGAAAGCTGGCCGACAAGCTTAAAATCAGGCTGAAGTCCAAGGTTATTTTACGGTTTCAGAACCCCGACGGGAACCTCACCGAAGCTGCATTTTCGGTCAACGGTATATTCCAGAGCGCCAACAATGTGTTTGATGAAATCAATGTTTTTGTTAAAAAGATAGACCTCGACCAGGTCACAGGCAGCGACAACGGCATACAGGAAATCGCACTTATCGTCGGCGACGACAATAAGATACCCGAGGTTCAGGCATCACTCAAAGCCCGGCTGAAAGGGATGCTGGTCCAGAACTGGATGGAGATCAGGCCCGACATGAGTATGATCACTTCGGCAATTGCCATCGAAGTGTACATCATACTCGGGATTATATTATTCGCCCTGGCTTTCGGCATTGTCAACACAATGCTTATGATTGTGTTTGAGCGGACGAGGGAGCTCGGTATGCTGATGGCTGTTGGCATGAGCAAGTCAAGGGTCTTCAGGATGATCATGCTCGAAACCGTGTTTCTGACCCTCATCGGGGGGCTTATAGGCATGGCCCTGAGCGCCACCCTGGTAGCCGTCTTCCACAGGCACGGCATCGACCTCTCGGCATTTTCAAAAGGCCTGGGGGCTTTCGGTTTTGACCCGAAAATTTATCCTTTCATCAAAAGGGTACTGTATATCAACCTTTCACTCATGATAATTTTAACCGGGATTTTATCGGCTATCATGCCGGCCCGCAAAGCCCTGCAGCTGAAGCCGGTGGAAGCGATAAGGATAGAATAATGTACAATGTACAATGTACTATGTACTATGTACAAATGACAAATGATTTACAATGAGCGACAAGGTGGACGCAGAGGCGTGGTGAGATTACCGGGAGTGATTAAATGATAAAGTGAAAAACATGAACATTATTGAGATCAAAAACCTGAGCAAGGTTTACGACGAAAAAACAATCCCCGTTTATGCTTTGAACGGCGTTGACCTGGCATTTAAACAAGGTGAATTCACATGCATAGTCGGGCCATCCGGATCAGGCAAAACAACCATGCTGAACATGCTGGGAGGACTTGACACCCCGAGCGGTGGCCGGATCATGATCGATGGAACCGACATCACAGGATTAAAGTCACGCCAGCTTATCGATTTCAGGCTGAGGAACATCGGTTTTGTCTTCCAGTCGTTCAACCTAATTCCCGTACTTACAGCCAGGGAGAATATAGAGTTCATCATGCAATTGCAGGGCGTTAACAGGGAACAAAGGGATAAGAGGACCCTTGAGTTGCTTCAATCGGTGGGCCTGGGCGAGAAGATCAACACCAGGCCTGGCAAACTGTCGGGCGGACAGCAGCAAAGGGTTGCGGTAGCCAGGGCCCTGGCATCCAAGCCCAAGTTCATCCTTGCCGACGAACCTACGGCCAACCTGGATTCCAAATCAGCCGAAAACCTCCTTGAGATCATGGAAAAGCTGAACAGGGAAGAAAACATTACTTTCATTTTCTCAACCCACGATTCAAGGGTAGTGGCAAAGGCCCGAAGGGTGGTTACACTCGAGGACGGGAAGATCGTTTCGGATATCTCTAAAAACCAGGGAACCGGCATACAATGAAAGTCTCATTTCACAGCCTGCTTCGATTGCTTCACGGCAATAACCCTTTGATGTTTTGCCTTTTGGTTGTTATACTGCTTTCGCAAGCTGCTGTTGCCTATTCCCAGGATTCAGTCGTTGAAAAAAAAGAAAGGAGCTGGTCATTCAACGGTTATTTGAAGGATATGCAAACTCTTGTCATTCACAAGACCGAGGCAGCCTGGATAACCGACAACCTCATCCACAACCGTAATAATTTCAAATGGAATATTTCGAAGAGTTTTACCTTTTGTCTTGAAGAGAGGAACCGCTTTTACTGGGGCGATTTTATGGCAATCAGCCCGCAGTACGCCGATTTCATCGCTTATGACAACGGACTTGTGAATATGAGCTGGAATATATTTTCGGGAAAGTCCTACATTCTGAATGTTGCCATTGACAGGCTCTGGCTGGATTATACAAAGAATAACTTCCAGGTAACCCTTGGGAGGCAAAGAATCAACTGGAGCCAAACCTTCGTTTGGAATCCCAACGACATTTTCAATACCTACTCCTATTTTGATTTTGATTACGAAGAAAAACCGGGAAGCGATGCGGTGAGGTTGCAGTATTTCACAAGTCCCTCGTCCAAAGCCGAGATCGCCATCAAAGCCGACAAGGACCAGAAGATCACTGCAGCCGGGATGTACCGTCTCAATCACTGGAAATATGATTTCCAGGGACTGGCCGGGATTTATACCCAGACCGACCTTGTTCTGGGGCTGGGATGGGCGGGACAGATCGCCAAAGGAGGATTCAAGGGGGAGATGAGCTGGTTCCAGCCCCTGAAGCATTTCGGCGACACCACCGGGGTATTCCTGTCGTCGGTAGAATACGATTACACTTTCAGAAATTCAATTTTCATACAGTTCGAGGGATTTTTCAACTCCAATTCAGGCAATTCAAGCAATGTACTGGTCAACCAGTTCAACCCGGCCCTTCTGTATGCGAAAAATCCCTTTCTTAACGGGTTCTCAATTTTCGGAAATATCTCCTACCCCGTCACACCCCTCATCAGCATAGCCCTTGCAGGGATTTACAACCCTTCCAACAAAATGTATTTCATTATCCCCACATTCACGTTCTCACTCATGAACAATCTCGATCTTTCACTGATCTCACAGACCTTCCAGTCGTACGACCCGGCCACTGTCGCATCATCGCAAACATCCATTTTCATAAGGCTTAAGGGTTCGTTTTAACAGGTAAACAGTTCCTTCCCAGGGAATTCCGCGTGAAAATCAACCAGGGGGGGGGGGGGGGCAATACCGGCCCCTCTGTTCCTGATTTGTAAAATTATTTTCTTATTTCAGTTGACATTATATCAAGAAACATTATATTTGTGCTTACCTTTCCCTTTTGGCAATGAAAAATTCCGTCAAAGCATGAAAACTGTGGCTTTTAATCTCAGTTTACTATTACATTCAAGCTATATGATCCCGGTCTTTGATGAGGATTCAAAACATAATAAACCTTGAACTTATGAAAAAGATTACATTCTTTCTGATTTTATTTATACTGGTGGATGGACTTGTCCCGGTCAGCGCACAAACGAATACTTTTAACAGGGTGTTTTTTACTACCTCCGACAGTGTTCGCACTTACGGGATGATCAAAACTCCCGACAGCAATTTCCTGATCGCCGGGGAAAGAAACCAGAAACCATTCGTAATCCTGATGGATCCATTCGGGAGTATTGTCTGGAGTAAATATTACGGAACTAAATATGGAAATATTTTCAGCCTGACGGCTACGAATGATTCACATTTTCTGCTGGCCGGGGACCTGGTAAATAGCAGCAATGCCCAGACTGATATTTTACTGATCAAAATCACTACTGCAGGGGACACCGTATGGTCGAGAACCATTGACCTCGGATATTCCGATCATGCCCTTTTCGTAAAGCAGACAAGCGATGGAGGATTTATCCTTACAGGGTATGCAAGCGATACCGTAGCGCCTTACTACAGGGCATCGGTGATCAAACTCGATGCTTCTGGCAATATCGGCTGGAGCAAGTTGTTTTACGCTGGAAACTGGCCTAACTATGCTTTCTCGGCGACCGAATCAGGCGACGGAGGCTATTTTGTTACAGGAAGCTGCGGAATAGGCACAACTTATGGAGGCAGCTTGCTTTTGATGAAACTCAACTCCTCCGGTTCGGTAGTATGGTCCGAAAAGCAATCCCTGGGCACATACCCCCAGTCGTCAGGCAATGATGTTGTGGCATTGACCGACGGGATGTTATGCTATTTTGCAACAACCGATTACAATATGTACCTGATGAAAACGGATCTCTCAGGGAATGTCGTATGGTGCAATTATTTAGGATACGGGGCAAGTAATGCAGGCGACAACCCAAGTCCGAAACTTCACCACACATCCGATGGAGGTTACATCTTCGTGAACGGTGCATCAAATATATGGGGTCCTATGGGTATTTTAACCAAGGTCGATTCAAACGGACAGGCTGCCTTCGGGGCAGCCCTTTGGCTCCTTTCAAGTGAGGTGGTCCCTGCCGACGACGGTGGGTATATGATCTCGGGCAACGGGCCGATATATGGTGTAAAACATACAGGCATGGAGAATCCCCAGATCGGGATCATCAAAATCGGTCCATCAGGCAGTACTTCCTTATGTGTAAATTCTGCAACTCCCAGTTCCACACCTTATTCCATTACAATGATCCCCGTTTCCCTCACCTCTGCAAGCGCTGGTGCCGTAAGTGATTACCATCCCAGGGCCATCAGTGTCACCCTCGGATTCGATACCGGCTGTGTTGCCCTTTTAGGAGGTGTTGAAAAAATCTCCGCATCGAACCCTTTAAAAGTAATTCCCAATCCAACCGATGGGGAATTCAGGGTTGAACTGATCGGGGAGGAACAATCAGGACCGGGCAGCATTGAGATCTACAATACTTTGGGACAAAAGGTTTTCAGTTCAACATTCCCGCTGACCACCGAACAAACTATAAACCCTGGACTCCTGCCATCGGGCATTTATGAGATCCGATGCGGGTTTATGAACAGGGAATACTATCAGAAACTGCTCATCGCTCATTAGCCGGCTTTCCATCTCCGACATTGGTATAAACTTATTTTTCTCATGGCTATGAAAATCAAAGCAATAATCACAGGTTCGACCGGTATGGTCGGGAAAGGCGTACTGCTGGAATGCCTTGAAAACGAAGATATTGAATCGGTGCTGGTGGTAAACCGCAAGCCTCTCGGGCTTCAGCATCCCAAACTCAGGGAGATTATCCATAAGGATTTTTTTGATCTTTCGGCAATAAGCGGGGAGATGCAGGGGTACGACTGCTGCTTCTTTTGCCTGGGGGTTTCTTCTGCGGGTATGGCCGAAGATGTATACACCCATCTGACCTACGACCTTACCCTGACTTTTGCAAAGGCTTTCTTAGCCCGGAATCCTGGCTCCTTATTCACGTATGTATCGGGTGCGGGGACCGATTCAACTGAAAAAGGAAGGAGTATGTGGGCCAGGGTAAAAGGCAGGACTGAAAATGCCTTGCTGGCCCTTCCTTTCAGGGCCGCATACATGTTCAGGCCCGGCTTCATCGAGCCCATGAAAGGCATTAAATCAGGCACCAGGCTGTACAATGCCCTGTATATTATTCTCTGGCCCCTGTTCCCGGTTTTCAGGGCCATGCCGAAGTATGCTACCGATACCATAAGGCTTGGGAACGCCATGATCAAGGTTGCATGCCTGGGGTATGAAAAAAAGGTACTGGAATGCACCGACATTAATATTATTGCAAACAGATAAATTATGAAAACAAAATTTTTCTTCGGACTGCTTGGCCTTTCGGTACTGGCAATCCTGTTATTTACCGGCTGTGCCCATCGTGAAATCGTTACCCACTGCCTCCAGGGACATACTTACGGGTTCTGGGGTGGGTTATGGCATGGGTTCATCTCCCCATTTGACCTCATAGGGATGCTGATATACAATGATGTGACTGTGTTTGCCCAGAACAATAACGGGGCCTGGTATGCCTTTGGGTTCCTCATCGGGAGCGGTGGGTGGGGCCTGCTTGGCGGTAGAGGGCTTGGCCGGAGGTAAAACAGTTTGCATACTGTAAATATGGAAAACCCGGTTCAGACTGCAGTTGAACAGACCATCAGGGAACACCTTTTGCCGTTTGAAGAATTTATTTACGGATATGCCGACCTCCGGGGTTTGCTCGATCCTGAATTCAGGGAATTTGATTACGGTATTTCCATTGGGAAAAAGCTGAACGGCAGCATCCTGGATTCCATTGAGAACGGTCCTACCCTGGAGTATTATGAACATTACCAGGAGATGAACGCCTCACTTGCACAAATCACCGGTGACATCTGCACTGATCTGAGAAAAAAAGGCATACCCTGTATGGACATCTCCCCTACCGTTGTCATGAACAGCGAGGAGTTCAAACCTTACCAGCATGACCTGAGATATAAATTTTCGCATAAGATGACAGGCACCAGGGCAGGCCTGGGGTGGATCGGCAAGACCGACCTTTTCGTGTCGAAAGCTTTCGGACCGAGACTACGGCTTGCCAGTATACTTCTCAAAATAAACGTCCTGGAAACCGGGATACCTGTTAATACCAGCAGTTGCGGGAAATGTGATGTTTGCGTGGTAAAATGCCCGGCCCTGGCTGCGAACGGTAAGCTCTGGAATATTAACACAGACCGTGATATCTTCTTTGATGCACAGAAATGCCGGGAACAATGCGGCAAATTCGGGATGGGTCTCTTTCAGAAAGACACCAGGATTTGCGGTATATGCGTTTCGGTTTGCCCCCTGGGGAAAAATCATTGGCAATACTGGCCTGATCCGTTCTTTCTTAAATAAAATATATATCTTTATCACGGTAAAACCTTTAAACAACCTGAAATGAAAAAAACAGCTGCATACTTTTTTATTATCCTTTCAACCGGCCTGATATTTCCACAGTTTATTCATGCAGGCGGTGGAAAATTCGAGGGGATTATTACGTATAACATTACTTTCCCGAACAGCAATCTCCCTGCCGAACAGCTTGCCATGTTCCCTAAAAATTCCACACTTTCGGTAAAAGGAACGAGTACTCGCAACGAGTCAGCATCTGCCATGGGAAACATGATCGAGATCATCAATTATGATAAAAAATTCACCGTCACTCTTCTCGATATGATGGGCAAGAAACTTGCCATAAAAAAAACCCTGGATGAAATTAACAGTAGCCTGGGCAAGGACCCAAAGCCGGCAATACAGATAACCGATGAAACTAAAGATATTGCAGGATACAAATGCAGGAAAGCCATCATCACGATCAGCAAAAACGGGACAAAGAATTCTTTCGAAACCTGGTATACCAGCGAGCTCGGCGGGAAGGAATCGAATTTCGGGAACCCTCTTTACCAGGATATTGATGGTATGCTGATGGAATTCACTTTCCAGGAAAGGACTCTCACCATGAAATATTCCGTTTCAAAAGTTGAGAAGAAGGATATTCCGGATAGCATGTTCGAGATCCCTGCCGATTACAAGCTCACAACCACCGAGGAACTGAAGTCAATGTTCGGCGGGGGGATGTAAACAAGCCTGACCAATCTTACAAAATGCTGAAGTTTCGGCATGTCATTATATATATTCTTGCTTTGTTTTCGTTGGGCGCGTATTCTCAACAAGCCTGCAAGGGAGTTTTATATGATGTCAAAACCCTTGATCCTGTTCCTTTTGCAAGCATCAAGCTGATAGGGAAGGAAGGCGGGATGATCGCCAACGAGGACGGCAGGTATTATCTTCCCGCCAATGTTTTCCTCAAAACGGATTCAGTACTGATTTCCTGTGTAGGCTATATAAGCAGGAAAATCCAGGTGAAAATACTGAAAGATTCAGCCCGGATCGGGCTCCGGCCTATGGTATACGATTTGAAGGAAATAAGTGTTGTGGCCAAAGGGCAACCCGACTACCTCTATCACCTTTTTTATGATGCATGCCTGAAATACCGCAGGCTTGATGATATCCTTCTTTCAAAGGCATACTTCTCGTTTATGAGCGAGTGCAACTATGAGCCCCTGGAGATCATAGAATCATACTGCAATGCATCGGTATCAGCAGGCGAAGGCATCTGCCAGCTTATGCCGAAAAACGGCAGGATCGGGCTGACCCTTAAAAACTTCTGGAGCCTGAATACCACCGATATCATCAGGCATCTTTACCCTTTCACCAGCGGGGGCCATTATACAATGCCTCTATCGGCAGGCAACCTGAGCTATCATCATTTCAGGCGACTGTATGATGTAAACCTCGTCAGGCATTCCAGTGAAGGGAGGAATAATAACTTTATAATCCGGCTTGTCCCTAAATCAGACAGCGGCAAGCTCTTTGAAAGCACGGTTTACATCAATGAGAATGATAACATCATCGACAGGATTGATTATTCGGTAAAAGGCATAGATTTTTATTACCTGAGGGCCCAGGTTCATGGCGACAGGGTTGATTCGGTAAACCTTGCCTGGTCTGTTACTTTTGACAATTCCGACAAGGAGCATCCCAGGACGTCGAGGGTATCGCTTGATTATTCACTTCTCTATACCGAACAAAACGGCAACACAACCCGCTTGTCGGCAGATGCGGAGCTGATCTTCTATGATTTCAACAAACCCTACCTGAATACCCTTGGATACCTGGGCGACCAGCAGAATGATTACCAGAGGATCATGAGCATTCCATATGATTCGGTATTCTGGATGTATCCCGGTATTACCCCCGACAGTAAAAAACAAACCAGGTTCAGGGAGTTTTTCAAATCCAATGGGGTTTTACTGAATTACAGCAACGGGCTTAATAAATTTGTAAGGTCTGTATTTCTTCCCTGGACCGCCGACAGGAACCTGGAATTTTATGAACTCGGCACTGCGCCTCCCGGGGCAAAAACAGTTTATATTCCCGCAAGCCGGGGAAAAGCAGAGCCCCGTAAAGGTTCACAGATACTCGGGATAATCCTGATCAATCCTGTCGAAATTAACGACAGTCTCCATATAAGTTCCCTTACTATGGTAAACGCCCATGCCTCCTATATGTGCGAGCGTCAAAGTTACAGGGCAACCGCATTTATCAACCTTATCTTCGACATGTATGAAGTTAAAAGGCGGGAGATTGTAAGCCGCTTCCACAGTATGAAATACGGGACACAAACATCCTGGAATGAGTTTAAGAACCTGTATGAAAAGGAGATGGTCAACCTGCAGGACAGCATACAGCTCTTATACCGTGAAAGCTGGGACGGCACCAATGTCGATATGATTAAAACCTGGTATGATCATGTGTCTTCACAACTTGGAGTGCAGCGTATGGCATTGATTCAAAGAATGATCGTTGAAAGCCTGGATAAAAAAGGGCAAAAAAAGCAGAAACCCTGACCCGGGGTTCTGTGAAACCAACATCTCAGGATTTCAGGTAACGGGAGGCGGCTTGTTCGGCATGCTGTATTGCCTTCAGCAGGGTTTCGGCACTGAAAGGCTTGCTTACGTAACCATCCATCCCCGCAGCAAGGTAAAGTTCACGGTCGCCTTTCATCGCATTGGCAGTAAGGGCTATGATGGGGAGATGTTTTAAAGTAGCTAATTCCTTCTGTCGTATTGCTTTTGCAACCTGGTAGCCATCCAGGATCGGCATCTGGATATCAAGGACGGCAAGGTCGAAGTTATTGTCCGAGTATGCTTCCAGGGCAGTCTGGCCATTATCGGCAAGCACCACATCAAAACCTATGCGTTTAAGCTGGAAACTTACAATTTTCTGATTGATCAGGTTATCCTCGGCAACAAGCGCTTTTTTCCCTTGGTATATCACTTCGGCCGTGGATTCCGATATATCCTGGTTAAGTATTTTGGGCCCGCTCAGGTCAAACGGAAGGTTAAACCAGAAAGTTGAGCCTTTACCCTGTATACTCTCAACGCCTATATCGCCGCCCAAAAGGTCGGTTAGCTTTTTACAGATTGAAAGCCCCAGCCCGGTGCCCGTTATCAGTTTGTGCTGCTTTTGCTTGACCCTTGTGAATATTTTGAACAAGGAATCCATCGCCTCCGGCGGAATTCCAATCCCCGTATCCCTGACCTCGAACCTGAGCAAGGCTTGGTCGGCTGATCGGTTCAGCAGGCTGATACGGATGGATATACTGCCATGTTCAGTGAATTTGAGCGCATTGCCTGCCAGGTTGATAATGATCTGCCTCAGTCGTTGTGAATCACCGTTAAGATGCTTGGGAACATCTTCTGAAATCTGCACCGAAAAGTCAAGCGACCTCTCCTTTGCTTTCAGGTTCAGCATCTGAAAAACATCCTCCAGCACCCTGTCAAGCATGAAAGGATGAAAGTCGAGTTCCATTTTCCCGGCTTCAATGGCCGAAAAATCCAAAAGATCATTCACCAGAACCAGCAGGTTTTCGGCCGAGGACACTATGCCTTTCAGCAGATCCGACTGCCCTTCATCCAGGGAGGTATTTTTCATTATCTCAGCCAGTCCAAGGATTCCGTTCATAGGCGTGCGGAACTCATGAGAAACACTGGCTATAAATTCATTCTTCGCCATGGTCCCGGCTTCGGCAAGGTCCTTTGCTCTCTTCAGCTCTGATTCATAATGCTTACGTTCTGTTATCTCCCACGAAATCCCTATGAGACCTATGATCTGACCCTCGGCATTCCTTATCGGAGCGAGGTTTGTGTTGATCCAGCGCAAACGGCCATTGTATTCAATTTCCTCTTCAATATCATAAATGGCTTTCCCCGAGTCAATGACATTCTGCTCTTTTTCGAAATAACTGGTTTGATTGTATGTACTTAAAATATCCTTCAGCCTTTTACCCTTGATCTGTTCAGCCGGGATCCCTACAAGTTCTGCAAAGCTCTGGTTAACCAGGATGTAATCCAGGTTTTTATCCTTAAAATACACATATGCCGGGATTGTTGTAAGAATTGTGGAAAGTTCTTCGGCCCTTATTTTAAGGTTCTCCGAAACTTTTTTCAGGTCTGAAGACGTACGTGTAAGCAGGGAAGAAAGAATGTTCTTTTCTTTGTTTGATCGTTCATACCTGAATTTCATTTTTGCATATTCAGCCTGGACGATGGATAATTCCTCAAGTACCCTCTCCCTGTAAAGAGCAAATTCCTGAGGTGATTGCATATTGCGCAGATCATCAATCAGCAGCTGAAAATCCTCATTCATCCTCTTTTTGTTTTAATGAAACCAGGGTAAAGGTCTGGTTGTAGAAATCGCAGGAGCTGTTGTAGTTATTTCCAATCTCACCATAAGTAAAAAATCCGATCAGTGGCTTTTTCCATTTCATCCAGGCTTCCTCTATCTCCTCAGATATTGTAGGGCCCAGGGCATTATGCCTTGCCATGCATGAAAACAGGATAAGCAGGTCAGTTTCAGAATTGTGTTTATAAAACTCCCCCACTTTATTTCTGGTATATTCAATGATCTCAAAGCCCGGTGAACTGGAGAAAGTCACCACAGCTCCTTCAGGAACTGTTCCTGCAAATATCAGGGTTTTCTTTTTCCTGTCAACATTGAGCACGGCCCTGAGGATGAATTCAGTCCCGCTTTTTCTGATCAGCAGCGGGTATTCCACACCTATCTCAGGCAGGTCCTCATCATTTACGTTCAGGTATTGTTTGTAAACATCAAGGGCGGGTTCATGATCAATAGTATAAACAACATTGCCTTCGGCTTGGGTGATAATTTTATCGGCCCCAATGCTAACCCAGCCGCTTGTGGCAATCCCGTTGACTTCATAAAAGTCTTTGTCAAGCACCATCAGGATGGCAGCATTTGTTTCGGAAGAAGATTCAGAGAATACGAATGTTTCTTTAAAGCGGGCGTCATCTCCAGCCAGTCCGCCATACATTGTGATGCCCTTCCCGGCAAATTCCTGAATCCCTCTCACCAATTGTTCCCCGTCAATTGAAAGTCCGCTGGCAACAACAAGAATTGCAGGCTCCCTGAAAGCTTTAACGGCCCATTCGCCGGCCGTTTTGCCCAGGTCGTAGGAAGTTAGCCCTTTCCCATTGAACATTTCAAAGTCAAATGTTCCCGGCTTAAGCTTCATCATGGAACAAACCAATCCTCCCTCACTGATAACCTTCCCCTTAAGATCATATAAAAATTCGCCACATGAAGTGCTCCCCAAAACCCTGACACCCTTAGAGCCAAGTAATGCGATGATCCCGCTAAGGTCCAGATCAACCGAAGCAAAAATGATCGCTGCATTGGGTTCAAAGCCATCCACGGTGTTCTCGTCCCAGCTTTGCCGGAACCCCTTTACTGAACTTGTTCTGAATGTTTTTACCTGCATAGAATGTACCGGATTAAACCATGATCAACCCCTGGTATATTTCAGGGCATTTTTTCTTTTATCATTGCACCCTCTGAGTAACAGTCAACCCTCGTGACTTCCCCGTTCTCATCATAAAAAGTCCATTTGCCGTCCATATGCCCTCCCTTGTACGCGCCCGAAAAGCTGATTTTCCCATCAGGATAGTAAGCCATAAAGGGTCCTTCCTTCTCGTCGCCGGAGTATGCCCCCCTGAACTTCAGTTTGCCGTCTTCAAAATACTGAACCCATTCCCCTTCTTTTCGGCCATCCCTGTAATTTATAAGCTCAATAAGGTTGCCGTTTGGATAATACGTTTTTGACACCCCGTTTTTCACCCCTAAGGTATAATTTTCTTCCGACAACAACACACCGTCAAAATCACTATAATATTTCCATATGCTGTCTTTTTTCTCATTCCTGAAATTACCTTCGGCAATCTTTCGTCCGTTTAATGCATACGAAATGGTCCTGGCCGTTTTTCCGTCATCGCTCAGAACCGAGATCGCCTTAAGCTTCCCATCGGCATAATAATACCTGAACACCCCGTTCGGGACACCGTCCCGGAACTGCCCGTCATAGAGTTTATGTCCGTCTTTGTCAACTTTCTTCCATACCCCCTGCTTCTTTCCCGAAACATCGGTCCGGTTTATGCTGTCCTGGCCGGAGGCCATAAAACTCATTCCCAGAAGTATAAAAACAAGCAGAAGACGGTTCATTACGAAACAGCTAAAAGATTACATTTGCAAATTAAATAATTTTTCGTGAATTCACTACCATCCAGGGTTTTTGAGACTGCTGTAAATGAACTTGCAAAATTGCCGGGCATTGGCAGGAAAACAGCCATGAGGATGGCATTATACCTTCTCAAATCAAGGAGGGAAGATGCTGAGGCTTTCGGGAATGCGATCATCCGTTTGCATAACGACATCCGTTACTGCCGCGAATGCGGGAATATCAGCGACAACGAACTTTGTTCAATCTGTGAAAGCCCTAAACGAAACAAGTCAATCATTTGCGTGGTTGAAGACATTCGTGATGTGATCGCCATAGAAAACACCGGACAATTCAACGGGGTTTACCATGTACTGGGCGGAATTATATCTCCTATGGAAGGAATCGGCCCAAATGACCTGAACATTCCCGCCCTTGTCGAAAAAGTTGAATCGGGAAGTGTATCCGAGATAATTCTTGCACTTTCAACTACCATTGAAGGCGATACAACGAATTTTTACATTTATAAAAAGCTTCATTCGTTGACAGTCCCGGTGACCGCTATTGCCCGTGGCATCTCAGTTGGTGATGAGCTGGAACATACCGATGAAGTGACTTTGGGAAGGTCAATAGTAAATCGCACCCCTTACGAGAATACAATCCAGAAAAAAAATCAATAAATGTTCATTCCATGCTGAAAAGCTGGAGCTGGCTAACTTTGGAGGGAACATGGTTAACTTCCAGGTCATTGTAATTCTCGAGCAGCGGGCGGATGGCCTTTTTGATGACCTTGTTCGGAGTTGACTTTCTCGATTTGCAAAAATTCATCAGTGATTTTTTTTGACGGGCCGAAACAGTGATCGATACCACTTTATACTTAACTGCCTTTTTCTTTTTTTTACTCATTTCCCTTGATGATCTCGTCAACATCCCGCATTATTTTCTTTGCCAGGATATCTGCTTTTTCCTGCAAATTGCTTTCGGCATAAATCCTGACAATGGGCTCGGTGTTTGATTTCCTCAGATGCACCCATTCCCCTTCGAAATGAATTTTAATGCCATCAATCATTGAAACCGGGCAGCTGTTATATTTCTTTGCCAGTTTTTTGAGGATATCGTCTATATCCATTTCGGCTATAAAACTGATTTTGTTCTTGGATATAAAAAAACTCGGGTACATATCCCTGAGCTTTGAGCAGTTCTTCCGGGAACGTGCCATGAAAGATAAAAACAGGGCTATCCCGACCAGGGCGTCCCTTCCGTAATGCAATTCAGGATAAATTACACCTCCGTTACCTTCCCCTCCTATCACAGCATGCTGCTTCTTCATGCATTCCACCACATTGACCTCACCTACAGCCGAGGCAAAATATTTCCCTTCATGCTCTTCTGTAACCACCTGCAGGGCTTGTGTTGAAGAAAGGTTTGAAACCGTATTCCCCTTTTTATATCCAAGTACATAATCGGCTACCGCAACCAGGGTGTATTCCTCCCCAAAGGGTTCGCCAAGCTGGTTCACAATAGCCAGGCGGTCAACATCAGGATCAACAACAAAACCCACATCGGCCTTGGTTTTAATAATAAGCTCGCAAATATCGTTGATGTTCTCGGGAAGAGGTTCGGGGTTATGCGGGAAATCACCGTTGGGTTCGCAGTACAGGGGAATGATCTTGCCTACTCCCAGGGCCTGCAGCAGCATTGGCACCGCAATCCCTCCCGTACTGTTTACGGCATCCACCGCAACAATGAACCTGGCCGCTTTAATGGCTTCCACATCCACAAGTTCCAGTTCAAGAATTTTTTCAATATGCTTTTCAATGCAGGAATCATCGGTTGTACAAATGCCGAGATTCTGGATTTCGGCGAATTTGCGGTCTTTCTTCTGAGAAAGCTCGAGGATCTTCTCCCCGTCGGCAGCGGAAAGAAATTCGCCTTTTGAATTAAGAAGTTTCAGTGCATTCCATTGCTTCGGGTTATGGCTTGCCGTAAGGATGATCCCCCCGTCGGCATTATGAAAACCCACCGCCATTTCAGCTGTTGGAGTTGTAGTTAGCCCTATATCAATCACATCAAGCCCGCAACTAAGCAAAGTACCGCAAACCAGGTGGTTAACCATTTCTCCCGATATCCTGGCATCCCGGCCAAGGATAAGCAAGGGGGTCTCTTTCCCGGTATCCTCCTTGACCCATTGAGCATAAGCGGAAGTGAATTTCAGGATGTCAACCGGAGTCAGCCCCTGGCCTTCCTTTCCGCCTATTGTTCCGCGGATCCCGCTTATTGAAGTGATTAACGCCATACGGTATTTTTTAAACAAATGTAACGTTTTTTTTATGTTCTCAAGATCTTTGTTGAAAAAAACAGCTGAGCTCACCGGGAGAGAAAGTAAAAGGTGGCGGAAATTCCTTACCTTTGCAAGGAATTTGGTTTGTTAGCTTTTCTCAGGCATACTATATGGAAGATCCTTTTGAATCACAGTTCGATCCTGAACTGATTGCCCTTGTGAGACATTACGAGGACATGATCAACTATAAAGAGCATCATTTCTTCGATGTTTTTGAATATGAGGACATTATCGACTACTACCTTTATCTCAACGATCTTCCTTCTGCATTGATTTGCCTGAAAAAAGCGCTGCGCCAGCATCAGAACAACCCTCTCATTCTTCTTAAGCAGGTACAATATTTCATCCATACGAAAAAAGATCACGAAGCCCTGAACCTGCTTGATGAACTTGACCACAGCGATCTGACCGATCCGGAATTCCAGGTACAGAAAGGCAATCTTTACAGCCAGCTTGAACGTTCCGAAAAAGCCATACAGTCATTTAAAAATGCCCTGGAAGGCGGCGAGGACCAGGACGATATCCATGTTAGCCTTGCGTTTGAATATGAGAACCTTGGAAAATACAACCAGGCAATAAAACACCTCACCGAAGCCATCCGAATAAATCCCGAAAATGAAGCTGCCTTGTTTGAAATCTCATTTTGTTTCGAGATCACCAGGCAGTCAGAAAAATGCATTGAATTTTTCAAGGTCTTTCTTGATGAACACCCGTACTCCAAAGTCTCCTGGTTCAACCTCGGCGTGGCGTACGGGAATATGGAGGAATTCGACAAGTCGGTTGAAGCATATGATTATGCAATTGCTATTGACGAGTCATTCTCCTCGGCATACTTTAATAAAGCCAATTGTTATGCAAATGCAGGAATGTATGAGAAAGCCATACAGACCTACCTGGAAACCCTGTTTTATGAGGACCCGGAGCCTTTGACATATTATTACATCGGTGAATGCTATGAGAAACTATGCCAGTTCGACTATTCCATAGATTATTATAAGAAGGCAATAACACTAGACAGCGATTTTGCCGATGCCTGGATGGGAATAGGGATTGCTTATGATGAACTGGGGAAACCCCAGACTGCACTCTCATACATCAGGAAAGCTATAAAATTGTCGCCCGCAGTACCCGAATACTGGTCCATGCTCGGCGACATGTATATCAAGCTGAACCGCTTTGACGAAGGCATCCCCGCCTATAAAAAAGCAATCGAGATGAATCCTGAGGATCCCGACGTCTGGCTCGATCTTTCCGTTGCCTATGCCGATGCCCGCCTTTACCAGGAAGCCTATGACGTGCTTCTTGGAGGGATGAAGCAACATGATGAAAATCCCGATTTCTACTTTGGAATGGCTTATTATCTTTTCCTGCTCGGCCGCAGCAAACATGCAAACGAAACCCTCTCGAAAGCCCTGAACATGGATTTTAACGGGTATAAACGCCTGTTTACCATGTTCCCCGAGGCCCAGCACAATCCAGCCGTAATTGAGATTATTGAAGCCCACAAAAAATAGATCCTATGATGAACATCGACCTCCCTTTTTTACCTGAACGTACTCAGAAACCGCGGCAGTCAGGTATCGCAATGGTAATGGATAAAAGCCTCAGCGTACGTGAAGCTGAAGACATAGTTGCCGTTGGCAGCGAATATATTGACTACGTCAAGCTTGGTTTCGGCACCTCATTGGTAACACATGACCTGCAGAAGAAAATCAAGGTTTATAAAGAAGCAAATATCAAAGTATACCTGGGAGGTACACTTTTTGAAGCCTTTTTCATCCGCGACCGTTTTGACGATTACAGGAAATTCATTGACCAGCTTGGGCTTGATACCGTTGAGATCTCCGACGGTTCGATGAGCATCAACCATGACGTGAAATGCGAACATATCAACATCCTTTCCAAGCAATATACCGTTCTTTCGGAGGTTGGTTCCAAGGAATCGGGGATTCTGATTTCACCCAACAAATGGATCGAGATGATGCAAAAGGAGTTGCAGGCGGGCTCGTTTAAAGTTATCGGAGAAGCAAGGGAAAGCGGCAACGTGGGCATCTACAGGCCCACCGGCAAGGCCCATGTAGCCCTTATCAACAAGATCCTCAGTAAGGTCGACATACAAAAGATCATCTGGGAGGCTCCTTTGAAATCACAGCAGGTCTGGTTTATCAAGCATTTCGGCGCCAATGTGAATCTTGGGAATATCCCCCCCTCGGAAGTCATTCCGCTTGAAACCCTGAGGCTCGGTTTAAGGGGTGATACCTTCTTCCAGTTTCTGCCCGAAAAGCTTAAAAAATTTCAACAGGTTTGAGCATGAATCCATGCCGGTTCGGACTGATCGGTTACCCACTTGAACACTCCGCATCAGCCGGGTATTTCGCCGAAAAGTTTAAACGCGAAGGCTTATCAGGCTTTTCCTATTCTCTTTTTCCTTTAATGCATGTGGATGAGGTGAGGGCATTGATTGCCGGCACAGCCCGACTGCAAGGTTTCAATGTTACAATTCCTTTCAAGGAAAGCATAATTCCGTTTCTTGACCGCCTGGATCCGCTGGCTGCCGGGATCGGAGCTGTAAATACGGTTTTAATCCGGCATACCGGCGGGCTTGCCGAACTCATAGGGTACAATACCGATGCCGGGGGATTTAAAAGTTCGCTGGACCCTGGTTTCCCATACACCCATGCACTGATCCTCGGAACGGGGGGATCGGCTAAAGCTGTGGCATTCATACTGAAGGAGATGGGGCTTGAAGTGCTGCATGTTTCCAGGACGAAAAAGTCGGAGAACATTATCAGGTATGATGAGCTATCAGCCGGGCTTCTTAAAAAATTCACCTTCATCGTAAACTGTACCCCGGCCGGGATGTTCCCTGATACTGAAACAGCCCCTCCCTTGCCCTTCGGCCTGCTTGGCCCTCAACATTATGTATATGACCTGGTATACAAACCTCCAGAAACCAAGTTGTTGCACTTGGCCCGGGCAGAGGGGGCCAAGGTGCAAAACGGCATAAAAATGTTCGAAAACCAGGCGGAACTTTCATTCGGGATATGGATGAACGCAAAATAGATCCCCCCCCCCTTGCGTTCAACATTCAAACTTCGTTGTTCAATATTCGATATTCGTCTCCCCCCCCTATTTTTTTTCCTGTTCTTCAGTTCGAATGACCTCGATCTGAAGCTGGGCTACCATGGCAGCAATGGCGCCTACTGCCGCCAGCATGGGCGCTACAATGGCACCGATCACCCCAACCGTTACGGGGATCTCAAGATAAACCTTTCCCGTCTCGTCCTTGATGATGATCCTTCTCACATTACCTTCATGAAGAAGCTGTTTGATCTTCTCAACAAGTTCCTCACCTTTTATCCTGAATTCTTCCTTTATGTTTTCCATACCAATACTGTTTTGAAATCAGTTTGACGTAACGTATGCCCATATGTTACACGGCCTGGTATTTATTTCAGCAGCTTTTTAAGCATCCACAACTTGCCCCTGTAGGGAGGATACCGTACAGGCACGTCCAGGCGGGTCGATTTTTTAATAACTGCCCTTTGATGCGAGAATGCATCAAAACTGAACTTTCCATGATACATCCCCATACCCGAATTCCCGACTCCCCCGAACGGCAGGTTGGAATTGGCAACATGGGTTATTACATCGTTAATGCATGCTCCGCCTGAAGAAGTTTTCATGAGCAGATCCTCCTGGTTCAAGGCATTTTCTGAAAAATAATAAAGTGCCAGTGGCTTTGGGTTTGAATTGATGAAATCAATCACCTCGCTCATCATGCTGAATTCAAAAACAGGGAGTATCGGGCCAAAGATCTCTTCCTGCATTACGGGGTCGGCAGGACTGATATTGTCAAGAATTGTAGGCGAAATGAAGCGTCGCTTTATATCAACTTCACCCCCTGCCACAACCTTGCCCCTGCCCAGGAAACCAGCCAGCCTCTGGGTTTTGGCCTCGTTCACAATACCCGGATAGTCAATGCATTCCCCTGGTTTAATACCGAAATATTGAGTTATTTTTTCACTCATCAACCGAAGCAGCTCAGCTTTTACCGATGAATGAACAAACAGGTAATCGGGGGCAATGCAGGTTTGACCGGCATTCAGGAATTTCCCCCATACTATCCTGCTGGCTGCCACCTTCAGGTTTGCATCAGCATCTACGATGCAGGGGCTTTTACCCCCAAGCTCAAGAACCAGTGGTGTGAGGTTCCTGGCGGCAGATTCCATAACGATGCGGCCCACGGCAGGACTGCCGGTAAAGAATATCAGATCCCATTTCTGCCCGATCAGGGACTGGCTCAATTCCATTTCGCCGTTAAAAAGAGAAATGTATTGAGGTTCAAAGAATTCCTTTATCATTTCTTCGATAATCCCGGCTATGTTCGGGCTTAATTCCGAAGGTTTCAGAGCCACGCAATTCCCTGCCGAAACAGCTCCCACCAGGGGATTGATCAGGAGCTGGAACGGATAATTCCAGGGAGCCATGATAAGGACAAGCCCGTAAGGCTCTTTACGGATACTGCTCTTCGACCAGAAATGGAGAAGCTGGTTGGTGCTTACTTTGATTGGCCTGGCCCAGGAATGAAGGCGGCAGATATGCCGGTCTATCTCTTCCAGTACAAGTCCTAATTCCGTTTCATACGTCTCGAATTTCGACTTCCTCAGGTCTTTCCAAAAAGCTTCATAAAGCCGGTCTTCATATTTGAGGATGGCTTTTTTCAGGATTTTTAACTGTTCGACCCTGAATTCCAGGTCTTTGGTTTTATGCGTTAAAAAATAATCCCGTTGATTCTGAAGTTGCTGAGGTAGGTCCTTCATAGATTGATTGATTGATTGATTGATTGATTGATCGATTGATTCATTTTTATATTCAGTCATTCAGCAAATCAGTCAATCAAGCAGTCAATCAAAGGTACATTATTTACATTGCCTGAAAAAAATGGTTAAATTCTATAAAACATTTGTTAAATCCCAAAGAAAGATGTAATTTTGCAGCCCGATTTTTCACCCTAAAAAATACATTAATTTAAGTTATCAGAAAATGAATTTAGCACCTGAAGTAAAGAAGAAAGCGTTTAAAGATCACGGAAAATCCGAATTTGACACAGGTTCAGCCGAGGCCCAGATCGCATTGTTTACCATGAAGATCCAGCATCTCACCGAGCACCTCAAAATTAACAAAAAAGACATGGCAACCGAAAGATCACTCGTTGGTCTTGTTGGAAAACGCCGCCGTTTGCTCGATTACCTGAAACAAAAAGAGATCAGCCGTTACAGGTCTATCATCAAGAAACTGAATATCCGTAAATAAGTTTCTTCTTTGCGGAATTGTAAAAGAGGCAATTCATTTAATTGCCTCTTTTATTGTCTGAAAGACTGTAAGAATTTCATCCCGGGCTTACAGCTTCCTTTAATAATCCAGAAAATCCGGGACTATATAAAAAGAAGAATTTCAAATGAACCCTATTTTAAAAACATTCCAGCTTCCCGACGGCCGTGAAGTGAGTATTGAAACCGGACGTCTTGCAAAGCAGGCCGACGGTTCCGTCGTTGTCAAGCTGGGCGATACCATGTTACTGGCCACTGTTGTAGCCAGGCAGGAAGCAGGCGAGAATGTTGATTTTATGCCGCTTTCGGTTGAATACCGCGAAAAATATGCAGCTGCCGGCCGTTTTCCCGGTGGTTTTTTTAAACGTGAAACCAGGCCTTCCGACTACGAAGTGCTTATTGCACGCCTTGTCGACCGCGTATTAAGACCCTTATTCCCTGATGATTTTCATGCAGAAGTCCAGGTGATCATCACCCTCATCTCGGCCGACAGAAATATCTTACCGGATGCACTGGCAGGACTTGCTGCTTCTGCAGCACTGGCTGTCAGCGATATACCTTTCCTCGGTCCCATTTCAGAAGTCAGGGTGGCCAGGATAAACGGACAGTTTGTGGTAAACCCGAACATTTCAGACCTTGCCAATGCCGATATCGACATCCTTGTTGGCGCTACCATGGAGAACATCATGATGGTGGAAGGCGAAATGAAAGAAGTTTCGGAAAGCGATATGGTGGAAGCCCTCCGCATCGCGCACGATGCCATCAAGGTACAATGCCAGGCCCAGTCGGATCTTGCATCCCAGGTTGAGTCATCAAAAGTAAAACGCGTATACTGCCACGAAGTTAACGATGCGGAATACATGCAGAAGATTCATGCCGCCTGCTATGATAAAATCTATGCAATGGCCTGCAAAGGCGTTGCTGACAAGCATGAACGCAAGACCATCCTCGATTCCATAAAGGAAGAATTCCTTGCAACGCTTACCGAAGAGGAAAAAGTCAAGTTTGCGCCCATGACCGGCCGTTACTACCATTGTATTGAGAAGGAAGCCATAAGGAATGCAACCCTCGATTCCCGTATACGGGTCGACGGCCGCAAACTCGACCAGATCCGCCCTATATGGTCCAGCGTTGATTATCTTCCTGCAGCCCATGGTTCGGCAGTTTTCACAAGAGGAGAAACCCAGTCACTGACCACAGTCACCCTGGGCACCAAACTCGACGAACAGGTTGTGGACGGTGCCGTTATCGAAGGTAAAACAAACTTCATGCTGCACTACAATTTCCCTCCCTTTGCTACCAAGGAAGTGAAGCCTATCCGCAGCACCAGCAGAAGGGAAATCGGCCACGGCAATTTAGCATTGCGTGCTCTGAAACCTGTGCTGCCTACCGACGACGACAGCCATTATACAATCCGTATTGTTTCGGATATTCTTGAATCCAACGGTTCGTCTTCTATGGCCACCGTTTGTGCAGGAACCCTTGCCCTTATGGATTCAGGTGTGAAGATTAAAAAACCCGTTTCAGGTATTGCCATGGGGTTGATCACTGATGCCAAAACCGGCAAATACGCTGTTCTGTCAGATATTCTTGGCGATGAAGATCATCTCGGCGACATGGACTTCAAAGTTTGCGGCACTGCCGACGGTATCACAGCCTGCCAGATGGATATTAAATGCGACGGCCTTTCCTATGACATTCTGAAAGAAGCCCTTGAGCAGGCTAAACGCGGCAGGATGCATATCCTTGGCGAAATGGCAAAGACCATTACCGAGCCTAGGGCCGATTACAAATCTTTTGTACCCCGCATTACCCAGATCAAGATCCCCCGCGAATTTATCGGAGCGATTATCGGCCCCGGAGGAAAAGTCATCCAGGAAATGCAGCGTGAAACAGGCACAACCATCGTTATCGAGGAAGTCGGCGAATTCGGCGTTATCGATATCGTTGCCGACAATGTTGCAGCCAGGGATGCCGTTCTTGACAAGATCAAGCGTATCGTGGCTGTTCCCGAAGTCGGAGAGATTTACAAAGGCAAAGTAAAGAACATTCAGCCTTTCGGCGCTTTCATTGAGATCCTTCCAAACCAGGACGGGCTTCTGCATATTTCGGAGATCGAATGGAAACGGCTTGAGAAAGTCGAGGATGCGCTTAAAGTCGGAGATGAAGTTGAAGTGAAACTTATCGAGGTCGACGCCAAAACCGGCAAACTTAAGCTTTCACGGAAAGTTTTACTGCCAAAACCTGAAGGCATGACCGAACAGAAAGAAAGCTATCGCAGCGGCCCAAGGCCTGAGCACAGATCTGACCACAGACCCGACCACAGGCATCCAAAAAATGATTAAATTTGTAACCTTAGGATAATCCTCCCGTAAAATTGACCAAACAAGGTATAAATAAAGGATATCGCGTATGAGGCAGCTGAAAATCACGAAACAGGTTACCAACCGCGAAACCGCATCATTAGACAAGTATCTGCAGGAGATCGGCAAAGTTGAGCTGATCACTGCCGATGAAGAGGTATCCCTTGCCCAGAGGATCAAGCAGGGAGACCAGGCTGCCCTTGAAAAACTCACAAAGGCCAACCTGCGTTTCGTGGTTTCCGTGTCAAAACAGTACCAGAACCAGGGGCTCAGCCTTCCCGACCTCATCAACGAAGGGAACCTGGGCCTTATCAAGGCTGCACAGCGTTTTGACGAAACCCGTGGTTTTAAATTCATTTCATATGCAGTATGGTGGATCCGCCAGTCAATTCTCCAGGCTCTTGCCGAGCAGTCGAGGATAGTGCGCCTTCCACTGAATAAAATCGGTTCCATCAACAAGATCAACAAGGCATACGCCCAGCTTGAGCAGCAGTATGAAAGGGAACCTAATTCGGATGAGATCGCTCATCTTCTCGAGATCTCCGAGAATGAAGTGAAGGAATCATTGCGTAATTCGGGCCGCCACGTCTCTATGGACGCCCCGCTGATCCAGGACGAAGACAATACCATGTACGACGTTCTGAAAGGTGAGGAGAACACGACCCCCGATAACGGGCTTCTTTATGAATCACTGAAGAAGGAGATTGAACGCGCCGTTTCAACACTTACCCAGAGGGAAGCCGATGTGATCAGGCTGTATTTCGGCCTCAATGGCAGCCATCCGATGACCCTTGAAGAAATTGGCGAACGCTTCGACCTGACCCGCGAACGGGTGCGTCAGATCAAGGAAAAAGCCATCCGCAGACTCAAACATACATCGAGGAGCAAGATACTTAAAACGTATTTAGGGTAATAAAAAGGTGAATATCGAATATTGAATATTGATCAACGAACTTTGAATTTATTTTTTACGTCAATCAGGTAAGCAATTAAAATTCGACATTCAAAATTCAATGTTCAATATTCGTAATTCAAATAAATTTTAAAATGCCCCATCTGATTGCACCATCCCTGCTCTCTGCAAACTTCCTCAATCTCGGGAAAGATATAGAGATGGTGAACCGCAGCCAGGCCGACTGGTTTCACCTGGATGTGATGGACGGTGTTTTCGTTCCCAATATTTCCTTTGGCCTCCCCGTGATCGAAAGGATAAAAAAAGCTGCCCTGAAGCCTTTCGACGTTCACCTGATGATCATAGATCCCGACCGGTATATTGAAAGATTCCGCAAGACAGGTGCCGACATCATCAGCGTTCATGCCGAAGCCTGTTCCCATCTTCACCGATCGGTTTACCTGATAAAAAGCACAGGGGCACTGGCCGGTGTTGTCCTGAACCCCCATTCGCCGGTAAGCCTGCTTGCCGATATCATCTGCGATGCCGATATGGTATTGCTGATGAGCGTGAATCCCGGGTTCGGCGGACAAAAATTCATAGAGAACACTTACCAGAAGGTCAGGGACCTCAAAGAGCTCATCCTGAAAAAAAATTCCAAGGCTACCATCGAGATCGACGGAGGGGTTGACCTTGCCAATGCCCCCCTCCTGGTAAAAGAAGGAGCCGGCATACTGGTTGCGGGAAATACCATTTTCTCATCGCCCGACCCCGAAGAAATGATAAGCCGTTTAAAGAATTTCTGATCTCTCTGCCTTTTCATTTTCCTTTTTTCCTATTTTTACATTCAATTGTACTGATACGCTTTTATGGATTTCAGCGGTGCCAAAGCTTTTATCATTGAGAAACTCAGTCGTGAGCTCGATCCTGCATATACTTACCACTGCATCGGTCATTCCCTTGATGTGCATACCGCGGCCCTGAGTCTGCTGAAAATGGAAGGGATAGGCAAAAGTGAAGCCTTGCTGGTTGAAATTGCAGCTCTTTACCATGACTCGGGCATGATGGTAAAATACAAAGACCATGAAATCGCATCCACTGAACTTGCCTCCCGTTTCCTGCCCGGCTTCGGCTTCAGCCCAAATGAAATAAAGGTGATCAACAGCCTGATCCTGGCAACACGGCTTCCCCAGAATGCTGCATCCCTTGCCGAACAGGTTCTTTGCGATGCCGACCTGGATTACCTTGGCAGGGATGATTTTTTCATCCACTCGTTTGAACTGCAGTATGAGTGGAACAGGTGCGGGATCAAAGCCACAAACCTTTCAGAATGGATGGATATCCAGGTAAAATTCCTTAGCGATCATCAATATTATACAAAATCCGCAGCATCCTTACGAAACAAGAAAAAATCAGAAAACCTTAAAGAAATAACAAGCTTATGGCAACAAAAAAACCCAAAGAAACAAAGTACGAAAACATCATCCTGATCCCCACCGATTTTTCGGAAGTATGCGGAAATGCTGTAATCCATGGCATCCACCTTGCCCGCTTCCTTAAATACAAGGCGGTTATCCTTCATGTCATCAATAATGAGACGAAGGCTGCATTGAAAAAGAAAAACGTGGGAACCGATTATGTAGAGAAAAGGCTGAAAGAATACAAATCGTATTACGAGAAAAAGTACGATGTGGTGGTTGAAACCATGGCCGAAGAAGGCAGTATCTTTTCCACTATCAACGAAGTTGCATCCAGGATCAAAGCCAATATTATGGTCCTCGGAACCCACGGGAAGAAAGGCCTGCAGCATGTATTCGGAAGTTATGCACTGCGTGTTGTTGCAGAATCGCCCGTTCCCGTGCTGGTTGTCCAAAAAAGATCTTTCAAGCAGAGTTATGATAACATCATCGTTCCTGTCTCCAATGATCTCGAAGCAAGGCAAACCGTTCAGTGGGTGAAAATGATCGCCAAGCTATTCAAGTCGAAGATCCATATTTTCCAGGCCGTTGAATCAGACAAAGGTCTGAACAGCCGCCTTAAAATAATCACCAGGCAGATCACCGATGCATTCAACGAAGAAAGCATTAACCATGAGATTGCATATGCAGAGCCTAAAGGAGATTTCGCCAAGCAGTTGCTTTCATATGCCGCAGTGAATCATGCCGACATGCTTATGGTCATGACCAGGCCCAACATCGACGTTCCAGGTTTCAGTATGTCGGGCTGGGACGAAAAACTGATGTTCAACGAGGCCCAGATTCCGGTTATGTGCATTAATCCGATTGACCTGGGGTACTATTATTACGAATGGATCCAGCTGGCCTAGGGAAAATCAGAATGGACATCCGTAAATACTGGGATGATCAACCCCTTACACTGATCATGGCCACAGCGATTCTTTTCCGGCTGCTGGCGGCCATATTCGCAAAAGGCTATGGAATGCTCGACGATCATTATGTTGTGATCGAATCGGCCCAGTCATGGGTCGATGGCCAAGATTACAACAGCTGGTTGCCCGGCAGCCAGGGAAATACAGGTCCAACGGGGCATAACCTTTTTTACCCCGGCATCAACTTCCTGTTCTTTTCACTGATGAAACTTCTTCATATTTATAATCCGCAGCTGAAGATGTTTTTCATGAGGCTTTTACTGGCGGCATGGTCTCTCATCACCGTGTATTTCGGATACAGGGTCACCGAAGCCCTCGACGGTAAGAAATCGGCCCGGCTTGCCGGCATCCTGCTTGCCCTGTTATGGTTCATGCCCTGGATGAGCGTAAGAAACCTGGTCGAGATGGTCTGCGTCCCTTTCATTATACTCGGATTCTGGTTTGCAGTCAGGCCCGGGAACAGTGAGAAACCATGGCATTCGTGGTTCATTTCCGGGCTTTTCATGGGACTGTCAACCGACATCCGCCTTCAATCGGTTTTTTTTCCTGTAGGCATTGGCATCTGGCTGCTTTTTAGCGGAAAATTCAAACCCCTGTTTGCCTTTACTGCAGGATCCCTGCTTACGTTCATACTGTTTGAAGGGGGAATCGACCTGGTGATCTGGGGGAAGCCATTTGTTGAGATTTACCAGTACAGCTTTGGTTGTTTCACCGAGCGAAACGATTATATTACCCTCCCGTGGTATGACTATTTCCTTGTTATTGGCGGAATGCTGATCCCGCCGGTAAGCATTTTCCTTTTCTGGGGTTTTATCAGGCAGTGGAAGAAATATTTCATGATCTTTCTTCCCGTATTGCTGTTCTTTGCCTTCCATTCATGGGTTCCGAACAAGCAGGAAAGGTTTATTATCCCAATAATCCCGGTATTCATTATTATCGGCAGCATCGGTTGGCTGGAGTTCAGGGAAAAATCAGCCTATTGGGCAAAGCACCTGAAACTTTTACGGTACTGCTGGATCTTTTTCTGGCTGCTGAATTCAATTGTACTGCTTGTCTTCACCTTTACCTATTCGAAAAGGCCCATGGTTGAAAGCATGACCTATCTTTCGAAATACCCCGATATAAAATACCTCACAGTTATTGATGAGGCAGGCAACCCGGAGATGTTCCCGAAATTTTACCTCGGGCAGTGGCCTGTCATGTTCAACGACAAGAACGGGGACCGCAGCCTTGACAGTATTCTTGCCTCGGCGGTTAAACATGGAAACGCTTCAGCCCCAAGATTTATACTGTTCACCGGCGAGGGGAATATCAGCCCGATGGTGATAAAGGCCAGGCATTATGTGCCTTTCCTGGTTTATGAAACAACCGTCAGGCCCGGGTTTATCGACAGGTTTGTGCACTGGCTCAACCCTATAAACAGGAATAAGACTGTGAAAATATACAGGAACGCCGAGTTTGTTCCTGAAAAGAAATCGATGTAAAAGGCGGTGAAGATGAATGTTCAGAGAATTCCTATTGCCAGGCCATCTTTTCTTGGAAATGAGAAAAAATACGTACTCGATGCGTTGGAATCGGGCTGGATCAGCTCCATTGGACCATACATTGACCGGTTTGAAAAAGAGTTTGCTTCTTACCACGGGGTAAGGAACGCCATTGCCACGCATAACGGGACCATTGCCCTTCATCTTGCGCTTGCCTCGGCAGGCATCGGCCAGGGAGATGAAGTGATAGTGCCCGACCTTACTTTTATTGCCACTTCAAACGTCGTAAAATACTGCAATGCCCGTCCACTGCTTGTGGATGTTGACCCCGGCAACTGGAACATCAGCCTTCAATCCATAGTGGAGGCCATAAGCCCGTCAACCAAAGCCATCATCCCTGTTCATCTGTACGGCAATCCTGCCAGGATGGATGAGATCATGAAGATTGCCCGGGAACACAAGCTGCTTGTGATTGAAGATTGTGCCGAGGCCATGGGAGCCCGGCTGGGAGGAAAAAAAACCGGTACTTTCGGCCATGTAAGCTGTTTCAGCTTTTTCGGCAACAAGATCATGACTACGGGCGAAGGCGGTATGTGCCTTACGAACGACGATGAACTGGCCAGCAAAATGAGGATCCTTAGGGATCATGGAATGAACCTCAAAAAGAAATACTGGTATGACCAGATCGGCTTTAATTACCGTATGACCAATATGCAGGCGGCAATCGGTCTTGCCCAGCTTGAGCAGCTGGATTCGCTTCTGGCTTCGAGAGATGCCATCCGCAGTCGATATAAAGAAAAACTCGCATCCTGCGAAAGCATCGTTTTCCAGGAAACAGGCGGCAATCGCCATGTGAACTGGCTTACTACAGTAAGGCTGAAAGGACTTGACTTTGAGAGCAGGGATGCCGTGATGAACGAACTGAGCCTTAAGGGTATCGACAGCAGGCCCGTATTTTATCCTATCCATTTCATGCCTTTCTACAAAGACCCTGTTTACAGTCCTGGCGCAAATAAGAACAGCATCGCTGTTGCAAGGGAAGGAATAAGCCTGCCCACATACGTAGGCCTGGAAACTGAAAACATTGACTATATTGCAGCCTGCCTGATTCAAACTTACGAAAAATACTCCGTATGAACCTTAGCGTAATTCTTCCTACGTATAATGAACGTGATTCCATTAGTTCATTAATAACGGAGATTTACGAGATCCTCGAGGCCCAGCCTTTGTCATTTGAAATCATCATTGTTGACGATAACAGTCCCGACGGGACCTACAGAGAAATTCTGAAGGAATGGGATGGCAACCCAAAAATTAAAGCCTTACTGAGGAAGAATGAAAAAGGCCTGGCCACGGCGATCCTGCATGGGATCAGGCAGAGTGAAGGGAAAAAGGTGATTGTGATGGATACCGACTTCAACCATCCGCCAAAACTGATACCCCTGCTGGTAAATATCACCGATTATTTCGAGATTGCCTCAGGTTCCAGGTATGTGATTGGAGGTGGAATGGAAACATCCCGGTTCAGGTATGCAGGCAGCAAGGTTTTCAATAAATTCATCCATTACACCCTGAAAATGCAGACTACCGATAACCTGAGCGGGTATTACTGTTTCAGGAGAGAAGTGCTGGACGGGCTTGAACTTGAAAAGATTTTTTTCGGCTACGGCGACTATTTCATCCGTTTCCTTTATGTGATGCAGGGTTTGAAACATCCTATCATCGAGATCCCGGTGGTGTATGAGGACAGGCTTGGGGGTTTGTCGAAAACCAATCTGAAAACCGAGTTCTTCCGCTACTTTGCCTCGGTGCTGAATATTAAATTCAGGATCTGGAAAATCAAATAAGCATGGACCGCGCTCAGGCCTTACTCAGGATTGAAGAGCTCTCAGGGGAGATCAGCAAACATAATTACCAGTATTATGTATTATCGCGGCCCCTGGTCAGCGATTACCAGTTTGACCTCATGCTCGACGAATTGATCAGTCTGGAAAAAGAGTATCCCGAATTCAGGTTTCCGGGTTCCCCTACCCTTCACGTGGGAGGCGGGATCACCAAAGAGTTCCGGCAGGTGGTTCACAAATATCCCATGATGTCGCTCGGGAATACCTATTCGGTGCAGGATGTGAATGATTTCGAGGAGAGGATCCATAAGCTCATCGGCGAAGACATTGAATATGTTTGCGAGCTCAAATTCGACGGGGTTGCAATCGGCCTCACCTACCGTGATGGCAGGCTGGTGCAGGCAGTGACAAGGGGCGACGGCATACAGGGTGATGATGTGACCCTTAATGTGGAAACGATCAGGAGCATTCCTTTAAAACTGCAGGGGGCCGGCTATCCTGCCGAGTTCGAGATCAGGGGTGAGATCATCCTACCCCATTCAAGTTTTGAGGCCCTGAACCTGCAGAAAGAGGAAGAAGGGGAAGAACCCTTCGCCAACCCCCGAAATGCGGCATCGGGAAGCCTTAAAATGCAGGATTCTGCCGAAGTCGCAAAGCGAAAGCTCGATTGTTTCCTGTATTATCTTCAGGGCGACTCTCTCCCCTTCCCTACCCATTATGAGTCGCTCCAGGCTGCCCGAAAATGGGGATTCAAAGTTTCCGATTTTATCGTAAAATGTAAAACCATTGACGATATCTTCGATTATATCGATACATGGGACACAGCCCGTAAGGAGCTGCCTTTCGACATCGACGGCGTTGTGATCAAGGTAAATTCTTTTGCGCAGCAGGAGCAGCTTGGTTTTACCGCCAAATCGCCCCGCTGGGCCATCGCTTACAAATTTAAAGCCGAAGAGGCTTCCACCCAGCTTCTCTCTGTCGATTTCCAGGTCGGGAGAACAGGAACCGTCACACCCGTTGCAAACTTAAGGCCGGTACTTCTTGCAGGCACAGTTGTGAAACGTGCCACCCTGCATAATGCCGATGTGATTGCCGCACTGGATGTGCGTTACGGGGATACGATATTCGTAGAAAAAGGAGGTGAGATCATCCCCAAGATCACTGCCGTGGACCTTTCGCTGAGGCCTGAAAACTCGAAACCGCTGGAATTTCCCACTGTATGCCCCGAATGCGGCAGCCCGCTTGTAAGAAATGAAGGCGAAGCTGCCTGGTTCTGCCCCAACGAAACGGCTTGCCCGCCCCAGATCAAAGGCAAACTGGAGCACTTCATCTGCCGTAAGGCCATGAACATCGACAGCCTGGGCGAAGGCAAGATAGAGATCCTGTTCGATAACGGGCTGGTACATTCCCCTGCCGATCTTTATGAACTGAATTTCGAAAAGCTGATCGGGCTTGAAAAAGCCTATAAGGGCGAAGGCGATAAAAAAGACAGGATTGTAAAGTTTCGCGACAAAACCGTGATCAATATTCTGAAAGGCATTGAAGCTTCAAAAACGGTTCCCTTCGACCGGGTACTCTTTGCCCTAGGAATACGGTATGTTGGTGAGACTGTTGCTAAAAAGCTCGCCCGGCATTTTGGCTCTTTTGATAAACTGCGGATGGCAGAGCCCGCAGAGCTGACCGATGTCGAGGAAATCGGCGGGAAGATAGCCCAGAGCCTGCTGTCGTGGATGCAGATGTTGCCCAATATCGAACTCGTTGAAAACCTGAGGAAACACGGTGTGCAGATGGCATTCACCGGCTTGCACAACATACTGAAAAGCAACAGTCTGGAAGGAATGAGCTTTGTCGTGAGCGGGGTATTTGAAGGAGTTTCTCGCGACGAGATCAAAAAAACGATAGAAGAACACGGGGGTAAGAATGTATCCTCTGTTTCGGCCCGCACTTCTTTCCTTCTCGCCGGGACCGGCATGGGGCCCGAAAAACGCCGCAAGGCCGAAACCCTGGGCGTAAAGATGATTTCGCTGGATGAGTTTTATAAGATGATTGAAGTATGAAGGCAGCTGCTGCGACTATCCTTGCCTCCTGCCTGCTGCTGATCTCCCATGCAGCTTTTTCATTGAAGTATCCCGTTGAGATTAAACCGGGCCCTGTTTGTTACGTAATAAACGGCACCATCTCCTTTACAGTAAGCGGTAACAGCGGCCCGGGCAACCCGGCCGATCCTGACGAAATTACGATTCCTCTCAAGCGTGCTGGAAGGCTGCTCCTGATGGAAGCAAAGATCGACAATGAAACGGGGAATTTCGTCTTCGATACGGGCTCTTCGAAACTGGTACTCAACAACACTTATTTCAGGAAATACGTGAGCATTGAATCGGGCGAAAGTGGAGGAATTACAGGGTCGGTTGCCGGTGTACGACAGACCAAAGTGAGCAGGATACAGATTTCGGGGCTTTCCTATACCAATACCATGGCCGACCTGGTTGACCTTGGACATATCGAGAACCGCCGGGGCGTGAAGATTCTTGGACTTTTCGGGTTCAGCCTTTTAAAGAATATGGAAATCGTGATCGACATCAGCCGCAACGAGCTCCACTTATACCGGCTGAATAAAAGCGGGAACAGGCTGAGTTCGGGATCCCGGGAGTTCAAAGCCGATATAAGCCAGAAAGTACAGATGTACCAGGATGTTTTGTTTGTGAGTTCGCAGATCAACGGGAAGGTTCTTAGTTTCTGTCTGGATACCGGGGCCGAATCAAACGTGATCAGTTCGGCATCTTCTAAAAAAGTCATGAGTACCGTAAGCATTACGCGAAGGTCGGGCCTGGTGGGATCTGGAAGTTCTTCGGCCGAAGCTCTTTATGGCACACTGAACGACTTTGCCATGTGCGGCCGTCAGATCCCGCAAATGCAGGCCATCATAACCAATCTCGACAATATGTCGGCTTCGTTCGGGTTCACGATTGACGGCATGCTTGGTTATGATTTTTTTGAAAAAGGCCAGATTTGTATTAATTTGGTCACGATGGAAATGAAGGTTAGTTTCAATAAAAACCAGGGGAATTGAATAAAGTCTTAAAGCATATTATTATCCTGGCTTTCCTGGCAGTTTCCTTAACTGCCAGGTCCCAGTATGATCCGAAAGAGATCTGCAGTATCGACAACAACCACCTGGTCCTCCGGCTCAACAGGAAATGGACGGCCAAAGAGAAAGCCGAAGTCATGAAGCAGTTCGACATCGACAGCGTCCTTATGGCCGAAGCTTTCAGCGGGAAGCCCGAGATTGTTGTAAGCAAGGTGAAATGGATGGTAAAAAAGCTTGACAACAACAGGGTGGAACTGTCAAAACCGATGAATGGAGGGACTCAATTAAACAAAAATGACGTTTTTATGCTCGACGACCGCTGGATCAATGCCGCCGGTATTGAAGAGAGGGAATCTGCCGCCTGTGGTGTGAATATGTTCAGCCTTTACACGGTTTTTAATTATCACCATGGCGAAGCAAGGTTCTTTCTGCCCGAACATAAATATGCTGGTAGCGTTTATTTAGCCGGCAGCTTCAATAACTGGAGCACCATGCAAACACCCATGATCCGCTGCGACTTGGGCTGGTTCATAACCATCAGCCTGAAACCCGGGAAATACACATACAAATACATTATCGACGGGCAATGGAGCCCCGACCCGTATAATAAACTCATTGAAAACGACGGAAAGGGCGGAGAAAATTCAGTTGTCTTCTGCTATAATTACTGTTTTTTCCTCCCCGCTTATAAAGGTTCAAAGAATGTGTTTGTAAGCGGAAGTTTCAACAACTGGAACCCCACGGGAATAAGGATGTTCTGGGTTGGCCGGGGATGGGCCGCTAACCTTTTCCTTAGGGAAGGGACACATGCCTATAAATTCATCGTTGATTCCGAATGGATGCCCGATCCCTTCAACAAGGTAAAAAGACCCGACGGCTCAGGGCATGAAAATTCCTTCCTGAGCATTGGCGACACCATGTTTTTTATTCTGAAAGGACATTCTTCCGTTCAGCAGGTTCACCTGGCAGGTAATTTCAATGCATGGAATCCTTCGGAACTCTTAATGCAGAAAATTGAGGGCGGATGGCAGCTTCCCTACGTTCTGGCCGCCGGGAATTACGAGTATAAATTCATTCTTGACGGCCGCTGGATCACCGATCCCGACAATCCGTATTCATTGAAATCGGGTAATTCATTCATTGCCATCAAACCGAACCATGTATTCAGCCTTGCAGGCAAGGCAGGCGCCAGAAAAGTCATTGTTACCGGAAGTTTTAATGGCTGGAATCCTGATGGATATGAGATGGTTATCAAACATGACGTATGGACTTTCCCGGTCTACCTGAAACCAGGCAAACATACCTATAAATTCATTGTTGATGGTAAATGGATAAGCGATCCTGCAAACGAACTTTGGGAAAACAATGAGTACGGAACGAATAATTCCGTACTTTGGATCGAACCATAGCCAGCCCCACTACCCAGCACCCAGAACCCAGTACCCAGCACCCAGAACCCAGTACCCAATTTTCAGTCTTCGTGCCTGATTGACCCCGCCCCTGATACACTCTGGTTGATTACCGAAGGGTTCCCTTTATACCGGATATTGCCGGCGCCCGAGATCTCGGCATTGATTTTCTTGTTTACGTGGATCTGTGCTTTTCCGGCACCGCTGAGGTCTACGGTGAAATTGTCGCAAACCAGGTCGAACCCGAAAATATCGCAGGCTCCCGACAGGTCGGCGCTAACATCGGTAGCCGTGCCCGACAGCCTGAGTTTGCTGGCTCCGCTGCTGTTCAGGTCCAGTTTCTGGGCGCTTAACTCCATTCTTACATCCGAAGCTCCGCTGGTATGCAAAGTAAAATCGCTGAAGCTTACCTTGCTCTCGGTAATAATATTGACGGCCCCGCTGATTTCGGCTTTTTTCAGGTCTTTGAACGTAATAAAAACATTCAGGCTTGCAGGATGGCTGATCGGTTTCTTAGTGTCTATCACCAGGGTTGAGCCGTGTACTTCGGCCCGGATCGCTGGCTGAAGGTTCTCATCAGCTTCAATTACCACTTCTTCGTGGTCACCCTGCTTTAGGTAAACATTGAATGCTCCTGAAACATCTATGCCGTCGAAGGAACTCACTACCCGGGTTTCTTTGACAACCTTGCCGTCGCCCTGAACACCGTTAATCATGTTGCAGGCGGATGATATCCCTGAAATGCCGGTGAACATGATCACGAACATGAGCAGGGTGAAAATTTTTCTTGCTTTCATAGGTGGTTTTTTTTAATATGGTTATTATTTGATGATATATTCTCTATTTGGTTACACTTTTCGCTATTTCGCTACTTCGCTACTTTAAAGACACGCTCCCGTAATCGCTCCTCACTACGACACTGGCTTTCGGCTTTGCATCCCTGCTTCCCACGAGTCCGCGGAATTCAGAGGAAGTTGGAGTGACAGATCGGTAGTTCAGATTTGAATTGTCTTCGGGAAAGCGGAGTTCGCAATATTTCAGTGTGGCATCAAGGCTGTAAACTGCAGTCTCGGGCAAACGGATATCCACATCAGCATACTTATTCTTAATACTTATACTCGTGAAATCAGGTCCCATGCTTCTTACCTTGCAGCTCCCGTATTGGATGTCGAGGTTCAGGCTTTGTTCTATCCTGTCGATATCTATGTCTGAAAATTTCGAACGGCTTTCAATAGATGATGAATTCTTGATATCCACCGAACCTCCCTCGAAACTTACATTCAGAGCAATGATCTTATTGGCATTCAGGTTCGAATATTTCGAATCCAGCCTGAGGCTGCCAGCGTAGTCAACATCCATGGTTGAATATTTCAGGTTGACTACAGCCCCTTTTATGCTTCTAACCTTGGACGATCCGCAGAACTTAAGGTCGATGAGGTTGTCGGAATTATCAAGCTTGTTCACATCCAGACTGCCATAGCTGAGATTGATCCTGGCTTTGCCCAGCACTTCGTTGATGTAAATATCACCGAATTTATTGGTAAGGTCAATGCTCATGCCCGAAGGAAAATTTATGGTATAATCCACCTGGAATTTGCTCCTGCCCGAGTTGTTCATATCATCGATCACTGTTGTGGCTTCGACCAGTGAACTGGTATTGCTGAAATTCACGTTGATCTTCTCCAGCATTTTTGCAGCGGTATTGTCATTCGGAGCCTCCACTACCACGTTGACCTCTATGCCTACTATGTTCTTTTCCCAGTTCGAGCAATGTATCCTGCCAAATTTATTGGATACAGTAAGCTGTGCATCGGGATTCACATTGAATTCTTTTTTGATCACCCTGGTATATTCGTTGATGTTGGACCCTTTAAGTCCGATCGCAAGGGTGGCCAGCAGTATCGCAAGGGCTATTTTTGAAACAGTTTTCATATACCATGTATATTAGGGATTGTTAATGTTTATTTAAATGGTTGACAATAGTATTCATAATGCCTTCTTTCATTTGCTGGTTCTGGAGGATGGCATCCTGGAGGCGTTCACAGTTGGGGTTCCCGGCAAGGGATTTCTGAAGTTCACGGGTGCTTTCATCGAGGGACTTCATTTCCTTCATGGCATCCCCGTTGATCAGGTCGGCCTGTGCAGGGGTGTTGGCAAGTTTACGTACCACCTTAAGCTGGGCCATGGCCCTGGCATCATAATATTGAACAGCTTCGTTCATCTCGGAAGTCATTGCAACACTGGCTCTGACAGGAGAAAACCTTTCACGTATTGAAGAAGTAGCCAGGTCGAACACCAGTATACTGCCGGTGATTAATACAAGGATCACAGCGGCGACTTTTAACATGCCGTATCTTGAAAAGTTTGAGGCTGCAGGCTGATCATCGATTCCAAGTCTCTCCCTGAATCTCTCGAAGTGCCCGTCGAGCGGCTCTGTTGAGTCAAATTGATCGCGGTTTTCCTGAAATAATTTCTCCAGATTATTCATACCTAATTATAGATAAAGACGTTTTTGTATTTATTATCCTTTAAAATTTCCAGCAGCTTCTGTCTTGCCCTTGAATAACGGGTCCTTGAAAGCTGGTTGCTGATGTTCAATATGCCCGAGATCTCCTCATGATCATATCCTTCGATCAGGAACAGGCTTATGATGATCCGGTACTCCCCGGGGAGCTGCTGAATGCCTTTCATCACTTCCTGAACCTGGAACTGTATATCCGCTTCATGGTCATCTTCGTGTTCGTCGGGCAAATCCAGTCCTTCTTCTTCAAAAGATACAGTATCCTTAAGCCTCCTCAGGGAGTCGAGGGAATTATTGACGACAATGCGTTTAAGCCAGCTCCCGAAACTTCCCTGCCCCGCATAGCTGTCCAGTCTCTGAAAGGCATCCAGGAAGGATTCCTGCATGATATCCTCGGCTTCGGCTGTGTCGTTTACTATCCTGAGGCTGGTGTTAAACATGGCTTTGTAATATAATTTGTAAATCTTAAACTGGGCGTTCCTCTCCCCCCGACGGCAGGCATCGATGAGGTCCTTGTGGATATTTTCATACCTGGTTTCCAAACTCCCTGTTTTAGCCAATAGACTCACCAAGGTACTAAATGTTACACTGATTTTAAAAATTCTAATTTTGCAGATGGTGAAAGGGTTTAAGGTACCGGTGCATTTTTACGCTTTGGCAGCCATGCTGTTCTGGGGCATGTCGTTTGTGTGGACAAGCAGGCTGCTCATCTATTTTCAGCCTGTCACCATTATTTTTATCCGGCTGCTGATTTCCTCCACATTCCTGTTTTTGCTGATGATAGTATCGGGGCGGTTCGAAAGGATCCGACTTAAAGATACCTGGCTGATCCTCGGGAGTGCAGTATTTAACCCCTTTCTTTATTTTCTTGGTGAAAACTTCGGATTGAAGTTTACTTCGGCAACCATAGCCAGCGTCATTATAGCGACCATCCCGGTATTTTCCCCTCTTGTAGCCTGGCTCACGTTCAGGGAAAAAATATCCAGGCTGAACATCTTCGGGATTTTTATTTCCTTTTCAGGGGTTGCTATAATGCTTGTTTCAAGGAAATTTTCACTCTCAGGTGAAGGCAAAGGGGTGCTTTTCCTCTTCGGGGCGGTTCTTTCATCTCTTGTGTTTTCAGTATTTCTGAAGAAACTCACCCAGAGATATTCACCCGTGACCCTTGTAGCCTGGCAGAATGTTATTGGCGCCTGCCTGTTTCTGCCGTTATTCCTGGTGTTTGAGAGGGCCAGGTTAAACACAGTTCGCCTGGATCCCGGGATCATTTCCTCATTCCTTTTCCTGAGTATATTAGCATCTTCACTTGCCTTTGTTTTCTTTGCCAAAACCATAAAGGAAATAGGCATCAGCAAAGCCAACATATATTCCAACCTGATCCCTGTATTTACGGCATTTTTCTCATGGCTCCTCATTGCCGAACCCTTTACCGTTCAAAAGGTCAGCGGGATCCTCGTGGTCATTGGAGGGGTATATCTTTCAGAAAGGAATAAACCCCGGTAACCGCTACCCCGTACACGCAATTCACTACCCGCCCTTTACTATTTTCATTACCTTTGCAGTACGGGATTTCATCCCAAAAATTATTGCATATGCTGTTTAAACCTGAGAAACTGAAGATAAAAGATCAAAGGATGAAATCCTTTATAGACTCTGATGAGCTATGGGGTTTCATCAACAATGCCAGGCCAACAAAAGAGGGAGTCAGAAACATCATTGCCAAATCGCTCGATAAACAGAGGCTTACGCTTGAAGAAACCGCTATGCTGGTCCAGGCTTCCGATCCTGAATTGGTCGAAGAGATCAAGCAGGGAGCGAAATCCCTTAAAGAAAAGGTTTACGGACAAAGGATAGTTCTTTTCGCCCCCCTTTATATCGGGAACCGCTGTATCAATAAATGTGCCTACTGCGGATTCAAGTCGACCAACAAAGCCATTAAGCGGATTACCCTTACCAACGAGGAACTGGTTGCCCAGGTGCAGGCACTGGAGGATGCCGGCCATAAACGTCTTATCCTTGTTTACGGTGAGCATCCCACCTACGATGCGAAGTTTATTGCCGACACCGTGCGTACCGTTTATTCGGTGAGGAGCGGCCCGGGGGAGATCCGCAGGGTCAACATCAACGCGGCCCCGATGGACATTGACGGTTTCCGCATCATCAAGGATGCAAAGATCGGCACTTACCAGGTATTTCAGGAAACCTACCATGAAGAGACTTATGCAAAAGTACACCTGGGCGGGATAAAAAGGAATTTCGAGTGGAGGCTGACCGCCCTGGACCGCGCACAGGAAGCAGGGATTGACGATGTAGGCATAGGCGCCCTGTTCGGTTTGTACGACTGGAGGTTTGAAGTCCTGGGGCTGATCAGGCATACCAATCATTTCGAGGCGGTGTATAACGTGGGGCCTCATACGATCTCTTTCCCAAGGATACAATATGCTTCGGAACTTAATATCAGCAAATCTCACCTTGTGAGTGATGAGCATTTTACAAGGCTTGTAGCCATCCTCAGGCTCGCAGTTCCCTATACCGGGCTGATCCTTACAGCCAGGGAACCTGGATCTATCAGGGATGAGATAATGCAGTTCGGTGTTTCACAGATCGACGGGGGAACCAATATTGAATTGGGCGGGTACTCGAAAAAAGATCAGGCCGAAGCCCAGGACATCGACCTGGAACAGTTCCAGATCAACGACAGCAGAAGCCTGAACGAGATCATGGATGAACTAATAGAGCATGATTATATCCCTTCATTCTGTACTTCATGTTACCGCAGGGGGCGTACAGGGGAACATTTTATGGAATTCTCAGTTCCCGGCTTCATTAAACGCTTCTGCCAGCCAAACGCCATGCTTACCCTGGCCGAATACCTTGAGGATTACGCCCCGGCTGCAACAAAGGAGAAAGGTTATCTGCTCATACAGAAAAAACTTGATGAAATGGAAAAGGATTCTTCCAGGGCCGACCTGATCGGAAAAATCGAACAGGTGAAAGCAGGAAAACGGGACCTTTATTTTTAAGTTTGATTTATGAAAGAAATTCGAATCATCGGGCTGCTGATTTCAGATCGTATCAAGGAAGCAGGCCTTACCCAGGGAGTGCTTACAGAGTTTGCACATATAATTAAATCAAGATTGGGCTTTCATGAAGTGAGTGAGGATGTCTGCAGCCGGATGGCTGTGATCATACTGCAGCTTTCGGGAGAACCTGCCGAATTTGACCGCTTTGAAGAAAAACTGAAGGAAATAGGCGGTCTGGAAGTTCAGCATATGATATTTAAAACCTGAGACTGCAAAGAATCAGAGATGGAGCAGAAATCACGTAAAGAATTGGACAAGGAATTCCAGGAATTTTACCTGTCTTCCTCGATTCCAAGTATGAAGGTCGGCCTCTCTGTCACTCTCCTGCTTTTTGTAAGCTATGCAGCTGTAAACAAATTATTTTTCGGAAATAATCCAGATCAGCAATATTTTTTAAAATTCGGGCTGGTGGCTCCCTGCCTGATCATCTCCCTTGTGGCTATTTTCATTAAACCACTGGGAAATCACCTCACATTTATCTTTTTAGGCACTAATATTTTTTCCTGCATGGTGATCTATTTCGTGGGGGTCACTTCCGATATTACCAGCCCCGGTTATAATTACTTCTATGCCTGGGTAATGCTTGTGATGATTGGCATGCATACTTTTTACCGCATCCGCTTCAGGGACCTCATCATCCTGAATGCCATACAACTGCTCTCATACCTCCTGGCCTCAGTGTTCAACCATAGCTATACTCTTCCATTCCTTTTTACGAACCAGTTGTTCTTTGTTGTATCAGTTACTTCACTCGGGTTTTTTATTTCATATATTTTCCAGAGCCTTAACTGGAAGAACTTCCTTCACCAGAAAGCTCTCACCGAAAATTACCACAAGCTGGTTCTCGAGGTTAAGGAACGCAAGGAAGCCGAGGATGAACTTGCACGTTCCGAACGCCAGTATCACGAAGCCCTGGATTCCTTTCCCGACTGGGTTTTTGTCGTTGACAGGGAATTGAATATTATCATGCTGAATTCCACACTGAAGCAGGTTGCAATTGAAGCCGGACTGTACGGCGACCTTACCGGTTTGAACATTGCCGATTCATTCCCATACATAAAGGATGAAGAAATTAACGATGTCAGAACTGTATTTGAAACAGGCAGGATATCCTTTGGTGAGCTGAGCTTTAAATTCGGGTCCAAACAGGTTTTCGTGGAAATACGAAAAATCCCCATGTTCCGTAACAACAAGGTGGAGCAGGTCATGGTGGTTACACGCGACAGGTCAAAAGAGAAAGAGATTGAAGATCTCAAACTCCGGAATTCAGAGACCAAAGCGGTGATGCTGAAGGAGATCCATCACAGGGTAAAAAACAACCTGGCTATTGTGATCAGCCTCCTGAGTTTGCAGGGAAGAAAAAATCCCGACCCTGAATTCCAGAGGGTTATCCGGGATATTGAACTTAGGATCAGGTCGATGACCCTTATACACGAACACCTGTACCGCAGCGAGAACCTGGATAAAATACCTCTTTCAAACTATATAAACTCCCTGGTATCGATCATTTCGGGTACTTTCAGCGGGCATAAAATTAAACTGGATATGCGTCTCGAGGATATCCTGGTAAATATTGAAACGGCTCTTCCTCTTGGTTTGATTACGAATGAACTGCTAACAAATGCATACAAATATGCTTTCCCTGGTAAATATGACGGTATCCTTAAAATAATACTGAGAAAAGACAATCCCGACAGCTTCACTCTGAATATCTCCGATAACGGAGTTGGCCTTCCCGATGGTTTTGACTTCGACAAACAGGATTCGCTTGGAATGTTTATCATCAGGCTTCTTGTTGAGCAGCTTGACGGCAGTATCAGTTTTACAACGAACGGAGGGGTCTCGGCATCGATTGAGGTTCCATGTTTTTAAGCCAAATTATAAAAGATATGAAAGAAACCTGGGTATTAGGAATTAACATCAGCGACAGGAAAGGTTCGGTTGCCCTGGTACAGAATGTTCTGGCCAAGTTCGGCTGTTCCATACGTACAAGGCTTGGCCTGCATAGTACAGATCCCTCTGCCTGTGCAGGCTGCGGGCTTATTCTGCTTGAATTATACGGGGATGCCACTGAGTTCCTTAAGCTGGAAAATGAACTCCTTCTGATCGAGGGGATAGAAGTAAAGAAGATGGTTTTTAAACAAGGGTGATCCTGGTGCCCCCGTTGTCGATCCCGAGCATGGTGGTCTTGGTGATGATGGTATCCTTACCTGAATTTTCGACAAAGTGAATTGCCGCCCTGATCTTGGGCCCCATGCTTCCGTCGGGAAACTGCCCTTCTTCCAGGTACCTTTTTCCCTCAGCTATGGTCAGGCGATCAAGAGATCTCTCCTGGGGAGTGTTAAAATTGATACAAACCTTTGGGACGTCGGTCAGGATAAAGAATTTATCAGCATTGATCTGTGAAGCCAGGAGTGCCGAAGCAAGGTCTTTATCGATAACCGCATCAATTCCTTCCAGTATGCCGGGTTCAACATAATAAACCGGGATGCCTCCTCCACCAACGGCAATTACAAGATTATCCTGCCTGGCAATTTTCTCTATGGTTTTCTTATTCAGGATTACCAGGGGTTTAGGTGATGCCACAACTTTTCTCCATCCCCTGCCGCGGGGATCTTCCCTGAATACTGAATTTGAATCGACAGAGATTTTATCTGCTTCCTCCTTTGTATAATACGGGCCTACGGGTTTTGTCGGATTCTGAAAAGCGGGATCGTCTTTGTTCACCAGAACCTGTGTGGTTATCGTGATGATATCCCTCTCCATTTCATACTTCTCAAGCACATTCTTAAGTTGCTGCTCGATAATATACCCTATAAAACCTTGTGAATATGCAACACAAATATCCAAAGGCATCTCGGGAAGCCCAAACATCTTATGCCCGGCCGAGTTGGCAAGCATGATATTCCCGACCTGGGGGCCGTTCCCATGGGTCAGCACCAGGTTGTAATCGCGTTTCATGAGCTTAACAAGGCTTTCGGATGTAGCGTACGCATTCGCTTCCTGTTCTCCGATAGTCCCTTTCTGGTCGGACCTGAGCAGGGCATTGCCACCTAAAGCAACTACGGCAAGCTTTTTCATAATTAGAGGTTTATATTGCAAAAATAGGACATTTTTCAATCTTTCTTACCTTCGCAGCCGGATGAAAGCACAACGCAAAGCATACCTGTTCGCATTTTCGGCTGTCGCCTGCTGGTCGACCATAGGATCGGCCTTTAAGCTGAGCCTGCGCTACCTTGATCCCCTCGGGCTGCTGCTGTTCTCGGCTATTGTGGCCTGCATCACCCTGTTTGTCATCCTGCTTGTACAGGGGAAACTGCCCTTACTGAGGGCGATCACATCCGCAGATATTCTCATGTCGGCAGTGATGGGAATGCTCAATCCCTTTCTTTATTATATTGTTTTGCTCAGGGCATATAATATGCTGCAGGCGCAGGAAGCAGGGACCCTGAATTATATCTGGCCGCTGGTGCTTGTACTGCTGTCAATACCACTGCTCGGGCAAAAGATCAGCCTGTGGAGTATCCTGGCGATTTTCATCAGCTTCCTCGGCATCATGGTGATTTCAACGCATGGCCGCCTGCTGTCACTTCACTTTACAAGCCCGGCGGGAGTTCTTCTTGCGCTGGGCAGCGCTGTTTTCTGGGCGGTTTACTGGATCATCAACATGAAAGATAAAAGGGAGGCTGTAAGCAAGCTCTTTTTGAATTTCTGTTTTGGGTTACTGTATGTATTTATCACGATTACGCTTACGAAGCACTTCTGGATCCCGCCATGGACGGGTCTTGCGGGGGCCGTATATATAGGTCTTTTTGAAATGGGGATCACATTCGTGCTTTGGCTCAATGCCCTGAAATTTTCAGAAACCACCGCCAAAGTGAGCAACCTGATCTACCTCTCGCCTTTCATTTCACTCATCATTATTCATTTTGCAGTAGGGGAAGTAATTTTGCTTTCCACCCTTGCCGGACTGGCGCTGATCGTTACAGGGATCCTATTGCAGCAATATCTTAAGTCGTGAGTGAATGACTGAAGGGATATCGGTATTCGCTACCTTTGCCCCATGACTCAGACCACTGTAGCCTTTCACCATTTCGGTTGCAAGGTAAACTTCGCCGAAGCCTCTTCCATATCCCGTGAACTCAGGGAAAAAGGGTTCCTGCTCAGGGAACACCATGAAGTTGCCGACATCTATGTGATCAGCAGCTGTGTTGTGACTGCCGTGGCCGAAAAAAAATGCAGGGCGGCCATCCACCAGGCCCACAAGCTGAATCCCAACGCGAAAATTGCAGTGATCGGATGCTTCTCAGAACTTAAACCCGGTGAACTTAAGCTAATCGAAGGTGTTGACCTGGTCCTGGGCAACACTGCAAAGTACAGGCTTGCCGAGGAACTTGAAAAACTCAGGGACCATGACTATCATGGAGGGCTTATGCCCGGTATCATGGAGAACAGCAGCTTTGTACCATCCTTTTCATACGGTGACCGAACCCGCTCATTCCTGAAGATCCAGGACGGTTGCGATTATTATTGTTCCTACTGTACCATACCGCTTGCCAGGGGCCACAGCCGCAGCGATACTATTTTACACGTGCTTGAATCAGCCCGTGAAATTGTTAGGAACGGGATACAGGAAGTTGTACTTACCGGGGTCAACATTGGTGATTTCGGGAGGCAAAACGGCGAGGATTTCATTGGGCTCATCAGGGCGCTGGAGGATGTGGATGGGCTTTCAAGAATAAGGATCTCTTCTATTGAACCTGATCTGCTGGATGATGGGATCATTGAATTTGTGGCTGCTTCAAAAAAAATCATGCCGCACTTTCATATTCCTTTACAATCGGGATCCGACAAGATACTGAAGGCTATGAAACGCAGATACAATACCGGGCTGTATGAAGGCAGGGTCGAAAGGATCAGGCAGAAACTTCCATGGTCCTGCATTGCAGCGGATGTTATTGTCGGCTTCCCCGGGGAATCGGATGAAGATTTTAATGAGACATACAATTACCTGGAACAACTCAGGGTTTCGTACATGCATGTTTTCACCTATTCGAAAAGGGAAAACACCCTGGCTTCACTCAGCAGTGAAACAGTTCCCGATAAGATTAAAAAAGAGAGGAGCAGGAGGCTCCATCAACTCTCGGAACTGAAAAAGCAGGCTTTTTACAGCCAAAACCTGGGCAGGGATGCAATGGTCCTTTTTGAATCGGATAATTCGCAGGGCTGGATGCATGGTTTTACAGGGAACTATATAAAAGTCAAAACGAAATATGATCCCCTGCTGTCAAATCAAATCAGGAAAGTCGTCCTGAAAGATATGGATGATCAGGGGGTTTACATATCGGAATAATCCGTAATTTAGCCACTCAGCATACCACGGTCTCAGAATTTTGCAATGCCCCTAAACCTTGAAGATATCACCCGTAAAACCTGCAGCATTGCTACTGACGCAGGTGGATTTCTGAGGAACGAGATAAAGAAACTAAAATCATCTGATATTGAGTTGAAAAGTTTCAACAATTTTGTGACCTATGTTGACCGTGAATCCGAGGCCCGCATTATGGATAAACTGGGTAAGGTCATTCCGGGTTCAGGTTTTATAGCAGAAGAAAGCCCTGGCCTGGGCACGGCTGAATTCACCTGGGTTATTGACCCTCTCGACGGAACAACCAATTACATTCATGGCGTTCCAATGTACTGCGTCAGTATAGGTCTCATGAAAAACAACAAGGTCATCGCCGGGGTTGTTTACGAAGTCAACCTGGATGAATGTTTCTATACCTGGGAAGATGCACTTTCATATAAAAACGGAGAAGTCATCAGGGTGTCACGCAACCCTAAAGTTGCCGATTCCCTGTTTGCAACCGGCTTTCCGTATCACGATTACGGGAGAATGGAAGATTATCTCGACATTTTCAGGCATATGATGCAGCATAGCCGGGGCATCCGGAGGCTGGGGTCTGCAGCTGCCGACCTGGCTTATGTTGCAGCCGGAAGATATGACGGCTTTTATGAATACGGATTAAGCGCATGGGATGTCGCAGCCGGTTTGCTTCTTGTGAAAAATGCAGGGGGGCGGATTTCTGATTTTTCGGGCGGGGAAAATTATATCTTTGGAAAAGAAATTATAGCTAGTAATACTTTAATTCATAACGAATTTCAAAACTTGTTCAGACTATGGAAGAACGTATAAAACTGATCCAGGGTGACATCACTATCATGCCGGTTGATGCCGTTGTAAATGCAGCCAATTCCTCACTCCTCGGAGGAGGCGGTGTTGACGGGGCAATTCACCGTGCCGCAGGCCCTGGTCTTGCAGAGATCTGCAGGCTGCTGGGCGGATGCGAAGTCGGGGAAGCTAAGGTTACCCCGGGTCTTCATCTGCATGCAAAATACATCATTCATACGGTTGGCCCGGTATGGAAGGGCGGAAAAAACGAAGAAGCTGAAAAACTTGCAAACTGTTACAGGTCCATTCTCTTACAGGCCGAACTGCACGAATGCAATACTGTGGCCATCCCGAATATAAGCACAGGGATATACCACTTCCCAAAACAGCTCGCTGCGGAAATTGCAATTCGCGAAACCAGGAACTTCCTATCCTCCCACAGCGTTCCAGTCACAGTTACTTTTGTTTGTTTTGATCAGGAAAATTTTGACATCTACAGGGATTTGCTGAATTCATGAGGTTTCTGCTGGCCTTATTACTTCCTTTCACTATTTCGCTTTATGCCTCAGGGCAGGCTGTAAAGAAAGTCGCGGAAGCAGTGAGGACTAATGCTTCCATTAAAATTGACGGGTTTCTTGATGAGGAAGCATGGCAAAAGGCTGTGCCTGCCGGGAATTTCATCCAGAGGATTCCGTACAACGGTTCTGCAGTTTCTTTTGCGACAGAGGTAAGGTTCCTTTACGACAATACGGCGCTTTATGTTGGGGCGATGATGTACGATACGCATCCCGACAGCATTCCCAGGCAACTTGGACTGAGGGACTCACAGATGCTGAACGCCGATTATTTCATGCTAATGCTTTGCCCTTTCAACGACGGGCTTAATGCATTCTGTTTCCAGGTATACGTTTCCGACGTACAGGGGGACTTCCAGCTTCACAGCACTTACAGCGACTATCCCGACATGAGCTGGGATGCGGTATGGGAAAGCAAGGCCAGGGTCAATAAGCAGGGATGGGTTGTTGAAATGCGTATCCCCTATTCGGCCCTCAGGTTCCCAAAGAAAGATATACAGGAATGGGGTGTCAACTGCCAGCGCGACATCCGCAGGACAAGAGAGAATGACACCTGGAATTTTGTAGATTCAAAAGTCCAGGGTTATGTAAACCAGGGAGGATTGCTGCAGGGAATCACCGATGTAAAGCCTCCCCTTCGTCTTTCATTGACTCCTTACATTTCAGGTTATATGGAGAAAAACCCGGGCGCTGCTGCCTGGCAATATACCTATAATGTGGGGGCTGATCTTAAATACGGGATAAACCAGTCATTCACCATGGATATGACCCTTATCCCCGATTTCGGGCAGGTTCCTTCGGATGATAAGATATACAACTTCACTCCCTACGAGATCAGGTATGACGAAAAACGGCAGTTCTTCACCGAAGGTACCGAATTGTTCAACAAATCCGGGATTTTCTATTCCAGGAGGATAGGTGCATTGCCCAAAGGCTACAATAAGCCTTATGCAGGGCTTGATTCGAATGAAACTGTGAGCAGTAACCCGATGCAAACAAAGCTTATCAATGCGACGAAAATAAGCGGCCGCACTGCAAAAGGACTGGGGATAGGAGTCTTCAATGCAATGACTGCAAATACATGGGCCACTGCGGATAATGTGGAAACAGGAGATTCGCGCAAAATCCTTACCCAGGGTTTTACAAATTACAACATGATCGTCTTTGACCAGAACCTTAAGAACAATTCCTGGTTTGATGTTCTGAATACGAATTACTTCATGCCTACCGAAGGCTATACGGCAAATGTTACAGGAATACAGTTCAAACTTGCCAATAAAAAATACACCTATGATCTTACTGGCGATGCTTACGTGAGCCAGAAATATTTTTCACATGCCACGCCTGATTTCGGGTACAAATACGACCTGGCTTTCGGAAAGATCAGAGGCAGCTTCCTTTATTCATTTGCCCAGTCCCTTGAAACTCCGACCTACGACCAGAACGATATGGGGTATGACCCTGTAAATAATAAATTCGACAATTCGGTCACTCTTCAGTACAATTTTTACAAGCCTTTCTGGAAGCTGCTGAACTGGTATGACAGCCTCAGGTTTTCCTATAATTGCCTTTATGCCAATCTCGCCTATGCCTCATTTACGATTAACTATGTTGGGCAGGCTACCGACAGGAAATACATGACATACGGCTTGAATGTTGCGGCTCAGCCCATCACCGGGAATGACTATTACGAGCCCAGGGTCGGCGGATGGATGTACCTGTCGCCGGCAACTCTTACTCCCAACATATGGATCTCTAGCGACTACCGGAAAAAATTCGCTCTTGATGCCTGGGCCACGCTCTATGTTGTTTCATCAAGGGCCACCAGTGGTTTCGACGCAGGGATAGGGCCAAGGTTCAGGGTCAGTAACCGCTTGTTTTTCTATTATTCGATAGATTTCGCAAAGATATTCAATGACGTGGGATTTGTTATGGATTCCGTTAGTTCTTCGGGGGAACAGGTGATATTGTTCGGACGAAGGGACAGGCAGATCGTGACCAATACGCTGCAGGGAAATTTTATGTTCAATTCGGCTATGAGCCTTGATATAAAAGTGAGGCATTACTGGGTGCTTGCTCCATACTATTCCATTTACCGCCTGCAGCCCGACGGCAGCCTTCAGCCAAACAATTACAAAGGCGATGTTGACCTGAATTACAATCTCTTTAACATTGATTTTACTTACACCTGGAATTTCGCCCCCGGGAGCCAGCTTTCATTCATGTGGAAGAATGCCATTACGAACAGCAACAATACTATCGTTAGAAATTTCTTCGATAATTTTCATAACACCATAATCTCTCCGGCCTCAAACAGCCTTTCCATCCGTTTACTGTATTACCTTGATGCCTTGTATTTCAAGCCTAAGAAGAAGCCAGGTTGACCTTTTCTGTTTTTTATTGTACATTTGTTAATAATGGGTCGCCCTTAGCATCTGATAAGAATGCCCGGATCATCCATTTTTATTACAGAACTTATGAAGCACCTTCCAAACCTCCTGATTGTCGATGATGATCCCGAGCAACTGCATTACATCAAAATCATTCTTAAGGGAATGAACCTGGTATTGTTCCAGGCATCATCGGGCCATGAAGCTTTGGAAAAAATTAATGGAGTGGAATTGGCCCTCGCCATAATCGATGTAAGGATGCCTGTTATGGACGGGTTTGAACTTGCCAAAGCAATAATGAAGTTAAGGCCGGGTGAAAAGATCCCTATAATTTTTCTTACAGGCGATTATTATATCGAATCCAATATCTATGAAGGTTATTCTTCAGGCGCAGTGGATTATATCTTTAAGCCTGTTGACCATGAAATATTCGGGAGCAAGATCAGGGTGTTTCTTGATCTTTTCAATCAGAAACAGAAGATCCTCAGTGACGCCGCTCAACTGAAAAAAAACGCCGAGGAACTCAATATTGCAAAAGCTGCGGCAGAACTTGCTTCCGTCAAATATTCCGAACTGTATGATTTTGCCCCAACAGGGTATTTCACTCTCTCACCTGATAAAACCATCCAGGACCTTAACCTTAGCGGGGCTCTCATGCTTGGCGAGGAATGTTCAGAACTGGTAGGGAGGCAATTCGGCTTTTTCATTGCAAAGACTTCCATAACGGTCTTCAACTCTTTTTTCGTTAATGTATCAACAGGCAAATCGAAAGAAAAATGCGAAGTGATGCTGGAATTAACGGGCAACCAGCCAAAGTTTATGCATATCGAAGGTGTGCTTTCGGAGAACGGTAAACAGGTACTGTTAAACATAGTCGACATCACCGAACGCAAACACATGGAGGAAGAGCTGAAACGTACATCTGCACGCCTGGAACTGGCAACGCGCGCAGGTGGTGTAGGCGTATGGGACTATGATATCGTAAATAACAACCTGACCTGGGACGATCATATGTTCGCCCTTTATGGACTTGATAAAAAGAATTTCAGCCATGCATACAAATCATGGCTTGAAGGTGTTCATCCCGACGACAAGGAAAAAGGGGACAATGAGATCAGGATGGCGATGCGAGGTGAAAAGGAGTTTGATACCGAATTCCGCGTTTGCTGGCCCGATGGGGCAATCCGTAATGTTAGGGCGCTTGCCGACGTAATACGGGATGAATCGGGGAACCCTCTGCGCCTGATCGGCACCAACTGGGATATCACGGAGCAAAAGGAGCTTGAGGAAAAATTGAAATCGAGCGAGGCCAATTTTCGCACGTTTTTCGAAACCATGAGCGACATGATCATTGTAGGCAATCTAAAGGGGGAAATTATATACATCAATAATGCGGTGCTTGAAAAGCTGGGATATACCAGGGACGAACTGCTGTGCATGCATGTGCCCGAGATGCATCCTGCCGAGAAGCGGGATGAGGCAACCCAGATCTTTGCTGAAATGTTTGCTGGCACACGCGACTCCTGCCCATTGCCCCTTGCCAGGAAAGACGGGTCTTTTGTACCGGTAGAAACCAGGGCGTGGCTTGGCAAATGGAATGGCAAAGACTGCATCTTCGGTATTTCAAAAGACCTTAGCGCTGAACAGGAAGCCTTGCAGAAATTCAACAAGATCTTCTATAACAACCCAACCCTGATAGCCATCAGTTCGGTCCCCGGACAGGTATTTACCGATGTTAACAACGAATTCCTGATCAAAACAGGATATACCAGGGAGGAAGTAATCGGAAAAACATCCGAAGAACTGGGGCTTTTCATAAAGCTTGAACAACAGAGGACTGCTGCCGCTGAATTACAGAAAAATACGGTTCTCCAGGATGTCGAGCTACAGGTAAAAACCAAATCGGGCAGGATCTTAAACGGGCTGTTCTCAGGTGAACTTATCGAAAGCCAGGGAAAAAATTTATTTCTTACCGTCATGGTTGATATTACTGAACGTAAGATAGCAGAGCTGGCAGTTAAAGTAAGTGAGGAAAAATACAAGACTATGCTGAATGCTTCCCCCGATGGCATTCTGTTGATCGACATGAATGGGATTATTACCGAGGTCTCTGAAATCGGTCTTGAAATTATGGGCGCCGCAACCAGAGACGAGCTGTTAGGTAAGGATTTTTTCAGGTTCATTCCGTCGGATGAAAAAGACACCATCGCCGAAATCATTGAAAAAACCATGAACGAAGGGCTTATTCAGAATATTGGCCTGAAAATCAGAAAAAAGAATCATACCCTTTTCGCTGCCGAAACCAGTGTCACCTTAATCCAGGACCCGCATGGGTTGCCACTTGCCTATATGATTATACTTCGCGATATCTCACAGCGCAAGAAAACAGAGGCTAAGCAGATGCATGCCGACCGTATGTCAACTCTTGGAGAAATGGCTGCAGGCATGGCGCATGAGATAAACCAGCCTTTGAATATCATTTCAATGGTAATGGATAAAATGATATTTGAATCGGAAAGAAACGAAACTATTGATTTGGAATTCCTGAAAAAGAAGTCAGATAAAATCTTCGAAAACCTGACCCGTATCCGCGATATTATTGATCATGTCAGGGCCTTTTCAAGAACCCATGACGATTACCTTCAAACCTCCTTTAATGTTAACCTTAGCATTATAAATGCCTCTTCCATGGTTGTTGAACAGTTCAAGCACCATGGTATAAGGATGGACCTTCAGCTTGCCAAGGAAATTCCCCCGATCATTGGCAATACTTATAAATTTGAACAGGTTATCCTCAATTTGCTGGTCAATGCCAAAGATGCAGTTATGGAAAAAAACGGCAAACAGGATGAAAAGTACCAGATGCTGGTGGGTATCAGATCCTACCACGAAAATCAAAGCATTATTGTTGAAATCACAGATAATGGAATAGGTATAAGCAATGAAGACATTCATAATATCATGCTCCCGTTTTATACTACCAAGGAGGAAGGAAAAGGGACCGGGCTTGGGCTATCGATTTGTTATCAGATAATGAAGGAAATGAACGGACTCATTGAAATAACAAGTGATAAATTAAAGGGAACAAAAATCAGGCTTCTGATTGACATTCAAACACAAAACTAGAAATGGCTATACAGGAAAAAATTAAAATCCTGATCCTTGATGATGAAAAACAATTCACGGAAGAATTGAGCGGATTTTTTCAGGGCTCCGATTATGAATCATTTGAAGCCAACACGGCTGAAGAAGGAAGAAAAATATTACAGGATCATGAGATTGACCTCCTGATCCTGGATGTCCGCTTACCAGGGGTAAATGGACTGGATATCCTTAAAGAGGTGAAAATTCAATATCCGGCAATGGAAGTGATCATCATTTCGGCCCATGGCGACATGGATACAGTGATCAAAGCCATGCGTTTCGGGGCCTTTGATTATTTACGAAAGCCCTTCAGGTATATTGATATTCAGATTGCCATTGAACGCACCCAGAAGTACCTTCAACTGCACAGGAAACTGAAACTGATTGAAGAAAGGAATTCGCTGATATCAAAGACCCTGGAAGAAAAGATCGACCGTCAGTTTATAGGCCTTAGCCCCCAGATACTGGAAGTGTTCGAGCAGGCAATGACTGCTGCAAATTATCCCGACGCCAATGTACTGATTACCGGTGAGAGCGGTACAGGCAAAGAAAATATTGCCAGGATCATTCACTATTCAAGTTTAAGGAAAGACTCTATTTTTTGCGCCGTTAACAGTAGTGCAATCACGGAAACTCTTCTGGAAAGTGAATTTTTCGGACATAAAAAGGGATCGTTTACCGGCGCCATCGCCGATAAAATGGGTTTCTTTGAAGTATGTAATAAAGGGACATTGTTTCTGGACGAAATCGCCGATATGCCATTAGCCCTCCAGGCAAAGATTCTGCGAGCCACCGAAGAAAAAGTAATTACGAGGGTGGGCGACACTCACACGATCCGCACCGACTTCAGGGTTATATCAGCTACAAACCATGATATAAAAAAACGAGTGGAAAAGAGAAAATTCAGGCTCGACCTTCTTCACCGGCTCAATACATTGCATATACATATTCCTGCACTGAGGGAAAGACCCGAAGACATCAAACCACTGCTGGCTCATTTTGTCGAGCTTTACTCAACAAGGTTTAACAAACCGAATATCCATGTTTCCAAAGAAGTTTATGATCTGCTCCAGCAATACGATTTTCCCGGTAATGTAAGAGAATTAAGGAATATGACCGAAAGAGCGATCATACTTTGCAAGGGAAGCCTGTTGGGCACAAAGGATTTCCCTGTAAAGCCCAATGAGAATGTGCCGGTAAAAGAGCAATCAGCTTCAATCAATATAAAAGGAAATGAGATTGACCTGATCAGGAAGGCCCTCAAAAGTTCAGGCTATAATCAACAGAAAGCCGCTGATACACTAGGCATACATCGTGATGCGCTCAGCAGAAAAATGAAAAAATACGATATCAGGATAGATAAGAAAGAAAGTTAAGCGTTTTCACGTACTTGCGCGATTTTACTGAAAAAAAAGCTCCCCCTTCCCAATCTCTCCAATCAGAAAAACAGCAACCCCAAAAAATAATTATTTTTTTTTGCCTTAAGCTTCAGATCATTAACTGAGGCTTTTTTTTATTTTTCAAGTGTGTGAAAATTTCTGGCCCGCCCTTTGTGTAGTCTTCCTGCATAAGAGGTAAACCGTCCCTCACGTAAAGCACGGTCACAATTAACCAATAATAGGAGATTAAACAAATGGCAGTAGAAAAAACCATCGGTTCATCCAGCCTCGTTGAGGTGATCGACCGTATCCTCGACAAGGGTGTCGTTGTCGATGCCTGGGTAAGAGTATCATTAGTTGGTATCGAACTGCTTGCAATTGAAGCAAGGGTAGTCGTTGCCTCTGTTGAAACATACCTGAAGTATGCAGAAGCAATCGGATTAACTGCAAAAGCTGCATAAGCTTGCCGTTAAGTATTATTCTTGCTAAAACATCCTTAAAGGTTACAATCCCGAAAGCATGGTTTACCAAGATTTTTTTTCGCCATAACAATCAATCAGTCAATCAGTCAATCAGTCAATCAATCAATCAATCAATATGAATAACCGGCCTGACCTGAACCTGGATGTGTTTTTCGAAAACATCATAACATCCTATGACTCCCGGATTCAAAAAATTCAAACCGCCTTCCAGTCATCTGAGAATATTACAGAATCGTCCCATTCATTGTTCGATAATGTTCACCATTCTTTAAACGATCTGAAAAAAGAAAGGGAAGTTCTGAATGCAAAGCTTTGTGAAGCCCTTGCAAAAAACGGCTCACTGCGCAAAAAAGATTACAACACCATGATGTCGGGCATCCTTTCTGCCCTTGATGAAAAAGAAAAGGAAGCAGAACACCAGTTTTTAACATTTATTGAAGATCAGAAAGAGACGGCCCAGTCTCTCAAAAACAGCTTGCTTGGAATAAAGGATATCAGGTCGGAAGATGCAGGTGAAAAGATATCCATCATCAAGGAACAACTGGCTGAGATCTCAAAACTTCAGGAAACAAGGAAAGAAACGGTAATCAGGACCTTCACAGATTTCCAACAAATGCATAACAGGATGAAAGAATGCCTGGAGCAATTGCTCGAGAAAGGCGATCACCTGGTGATACAAGATATAAAAAAAGTCAAAGCTCAGATTATCAAAGAAATCAATTAGTACACATATAAAGAAATCATAAACATAGGAGATAACAAAATGGGACTAGGATCAGAAATGAAAAATTTGAGTGAAGAGTTACTTGCTTCGTTCAAACAACGTATTAAAGAAAATGAAGAGCTTGTAAATGAAGTTCAGAACACCCTCGACCATTTCCGCAAAGACCATATGGAAATGGCTGCCGTGTTAAATGCTAATGCTGCCGCTTTAAGGAAAGGCCTTGCCAGGGGCGAAAGGGACCGGTTAAATACCTATAAGGATTTAATGAGCGGAATTCATCACACGATTTCTTCCATACAAAAAGAAGTAGTTGGAATTCAAACTTCCACAGTAAGTATGGTTAATGAATTTACAGCCGACAGGGCACAGATGGCCAGGGAATTAAACAAATTTTTCAGCAAGGGAAGAGCTGAGCGGAAACAAAATGAGAAAACCAGGCTGAAAGAGTTCGATGCCCTTATGGGTGACATCAACGATGATATTAAGAATATCAATGCTGAAGTTGCAACGATCTTCAAAAACACCAACGACATGCTGGAAAGGTTTGAAAAGGAACATTCCGACATGAGTGATGAACTCAGGGCAGAACTTGGCAAAAATCTTGCCGAGCGCGTGGAATACACCCGCACATTACTGAACGGTTTTCAGAAAAGATTATCGGAAATCAGCAAAGAAAATCAAAAAATGGCCCAACAGCTCAGGAAAGACCTCGACAGTGGGGAAACCGAACGGCTTAGTGACTATAATGGAATAATGAAAGGAATTCATGCTGCAATAAAAGGCATTCGCGGTGAAGTGAAGATCATCAAACATTCGACTTCAGCAATGCTTGATGATTTGTTGCAGAACCGGGTCCAGGCTGCCGCTGAATGGAGCAAGATGCAGAACGTCATGGCTCAGATCAGGAAAACAGGTGTTGAACCCACACCAAAGGAAGTGATTAAGAAAACCGAGAAAAAAGCAGTAAAAAAGGAAGCCGAAGTCAAGGCAGAAAAGAAAATCCAGCCTGAAATCATCAGGGAAACCCCGGCTAAAGCTGAACCTGTCATCGCTCCAGCTCCTGCGGAACCAATAACACTTGAGGAGAAAGTTCTGCATTACATCAACAAGCATCCCAAAGGAGTTAAGATTTCCGAGATGGAAGTTCCTCTGGGCCAGTCAAGGATGAGGATAGGATTTATTGCCAAAGCCTTACTGGATCAGGGTAAAGTTCAAAAACTTGACAATATTTACTACCCGATACCGGCACGCGCTAAATAAGGCAAAGAAAACTAACGAAGAGCTATCATGGCAACAATAATCAGCTGCGCATTTTGCAAAGGAACGGGGATGGATCCCTTCGATTTGCTCTCCCCTATCGCCCATTGCCTTGTTTGTAGCAACACGGGGCAGGTTGAAGTGGAAGAGCCCATGAAAAAATGCGTCTTCTGTTCAGGAACAGGAAGGAACCCTCTTGGCGCGAGGGTTCCCTGTATTGTTTGCGGGGGAAAGGGGATGAACCACATCGACAGCGCTAAACCATGCGCTCAATGCAAGGGGACAGGAAAATCGACTGATGGTTTGCCTTGTACCCGATGCGGAGGCAAGGGGGGACAGGGGGCCTGAACATCCCTGGCTGTTAATCTAAATGCATGAAACATGAAGGGTGCTGGGGACAAGATCAGGAACAGCCTGATGAAAAGGCAGGATGCATTGAAGAGGTTTAAAGCCCGAAAGGAAGCTTTCTTACTGAACAGGGAAACAATAAGAAAGGAAATCGAAGAAGCAAGAACCATCTGGGAACAGACCCTGGAACAACTCCCGGCCCAGGAATTAAACCGGTAATCCTGCAACTTAAGCATTATCACCAGGAATTAATCCATCAAATTAAATTTCCATGAGCGAGAACAATGAAATGAACACCGTGCTTGAACTTAAGCCGATGTCGAATTTTGTAGAAACCGATTACATCAGGGACATTACCAGTCGTGGTCTCACTTATGTAAAAGCGGGATTTCCCGTGCATTTCAGGGGACCTTCCGGAACCGGGAAGACCACCGTTGCCATGCATCTTGCAAGTAAGATCGGCAGGCCTGTTGTGATCATACACGGGGATGCCGAATACAAAACGTCGGATCTGATCGGGAGTGAGCAGGGTTATAAATATAAAAAGCTCGACGATAAGTTCATCCATTCCGTTCATAAATACGAGGAAGACATGAGCAAACAATGGGTGAACAACCGTTTGACCATTGCCGTTAAAAACGGGTTTACCCTGATCTATGATGAATTTACCCGCTCACGCCCTGAAGCCAACAACATCCTGTTGCCCATTTTGCAGGAGAGAATGCTGAGCACATCGGCTGCCAAGGAGGAAGATTATTATATGAAGGTACATCCCGAGTTCCGTGCCATATTCACTTCAAATCCCGAAGAATATGCCGGTGTTAATCGTACCCAGGATGCCCTTCGCGACCGCATGGTAACTATGGACCTGGACCATTTCGATTATGAAACTGAGTTGAAAATTACCAGGGCAAAATCGGACCTTTCCCTCAAAGACACTGAGATAATCGTAAAAATTGTACGGGGACTGCGTGAATCCGGTAAGACTGAATTTGACCCAACCATCCGCGGCTCTATTATGATTGCAAAAACACTGGCAACATTAAAAACCACACCGGCGAAATCCAAAGATATCTTCCGCAAAATATGCCAGGATATCCTCACTTCAGAAACAAGCCGAATAGGATCAAAGACAAACCAGGAGAAAGTAAAAACCATTGTTGATGAACTTATCGAGCAGTATTTGAGATAAGTATCCGGCAATCGGCCATCAGCCAATAATAATTAAAAGGAACCAGCAATATGCCAATTTCAAGCGGAATAAAAGGACTTCAGAGCATCAAAAGCATGCAGAGTGTAGTCAAATCGGGGATCCCGAACAAGGAGGATTCCGATTTTATAAAATTGTATATGCTCGAGAAAGAGAGATCACGATTGAAGAGCGAAGAGATAAGGATCATACAAAGGCTTGAGATAATACAGAACAGGTTGAAGGAGATCCAGGTATACTATGATGAAAAAGCAGGTGAAATGCACCATGTTCCTGCCGAGAAGGCTAAAAAGCCCGGGAAGAGCGATAAAAAAGAATGGAAGACGATGTCAATCGATTACTAAATAAACTGTACAATGGCTGAAATGACTCATTCGTTACAAGCGACCAACCTTGCCGATATACTCGAAAGGGTTCTGGATAAAGGGATCGTTATTGCAGGTGATATTAAAATTCAGATAGCTGATATCGATCTTTTAACAATTAAGATCAGGTTGCTGGTAGCTTCGGTGGATAAGGCTATGGAAATGGGGATCAACTGGTGGCAGGAAGACACATATCTTTCGACCAAGGCCCGGGAAAAAGAACTGATGCAGCAACAGGATGCTTTGGAAGCTAGGCTTCAGAAGCTGGAAGCCGCCGGTAAGCCTGTTTAATTAATAGATCATTAAAAACTGATAACAATGGAAAACGATAAGAAAAAAGACAAGAATGAAGATGCCTCCTTTGAACTTTTCGGGCTCGGCGGACTTTTTAAAGGCATTGAAAAACTGGTGGACCTCGCCGCAAAACTTGAGGAAAACGGTGGAATAAAAAAGGAAGGTGAGCTTAATTTTGATCATCTTAAAAAAGGCATGAAAGGTGTATATGGATTCACCATAAACACGGCCGGGGGTGGTTCTCCTAAAGTGGAAACTTTCGGGAACATTAAAAAAACACCGGAGGGTCCCAAGGTTGATGAAGAAAGAGAGCCGATCACAGATATCTTCAATGAAAAAAGTGAACTTGTGATCATCGCAGAAATGCCGGGTATAGAGGAAAACGATATTAAAATCGATCTGAAGGAAGACATCCTGGAAGTTTCGGCAGCAGGTAAAGGCAGGAGTTATAAAAAGGAGATCCTGCTTCCTTTTAAAGCCCAGAAAAAGAATATCAGGAATAAATTTACAAATGGCATCCTTGAGCTCAGGATAAAAAAATAAGGTGATGACACTACAGGGTTTAGAAAACAACGACCTGAAACTAATCATTTTCGGCGGGAAAGGCGGTGTCGGTAAAACCAGTTGTGCCATTGCCACGGCCCTTGCCCTGGCTAAAAATTTCAGGACCCTGCTCATATCCACCGATCCTGCACATTCAGTTTCGGATTGCCTTGAACAGCATATCGGTTTCAGGGTCAGGCAAATCGCCGGCCATGATAAGCTGGCTGCGATAGAGATTGTTGCCGACGAAGCGCTTTCCGGGTTTAAGAAAGAGCATGAAAGTGAACTGAAAAAACTGCTTGAAACATCAACAAATCTCGACAATCAGGACATTGATGAGTTGCTCACCCTTTCGATCCCCGGTATTGATGAGGTGATGAGTTTCAAGACCATCATCGACTTCATTGAAAAGGGCGAATTTGAGAAGTACGTTGTTGATACAGCTCCCACTGGACATGCCTTACGGTTAATCTCATCGCCTAATTTACTGGATGAATGGATTAAAGTAGCAGCCAGGATGAGATGGAAATACCGTTATCTGATCACAAGTTTTTCAGGGAATTATCAGCAGGATGATGTGGATGTATTTTTACTCAGCCTGAAAAAAACAGTTAAACGCATCGAATCAATATTGAGGGACAGCACCAGATGTGAATTTATCCCCGTATGCATACCCGAGGCAATGGCAATAATGGAAACAAGGCGTTTACTTGCCGATCTCGGGTCATCAGGAATAGTTTCGCACCAGGTCATTATTAACAACCTTATGGCATCGGTGGACTGTGATTTCTGCAGGAGGAGAAAAGCCGCCCAGCAGCCTTATTTACAAGAGATCCTCAGCAGTTTTAACACTTTAAATGCAGTTGAAGTGCCGATGTTCCCCGAAGAAGTCAAAGGGCTGGAGGCCCTGAATAAATTAAAGTATGTTATGTTCGGCAAATAACGATTACTTCATAATTAAAACAAAGGCATGGCAAGCATTAAAACAGAGATATCGTTAAGGGTAAAAGAAGCTCTCGTGAAAGACGTTGGAAGGGCCATCGCCAGAATTGATCCGAAAGACATGAAAGTTCTGGGTCTTGAGAGTGGTGATGTGATCGTGATTGAAGGCAAACGCAGCACACCCGTAAAAATAATGCCTTGTTATCCGGATGACAGGGATAAAAGTATCATACAGATTGACGGAATTACAAGGGAAAATGCCCAAGTAGGGATCGATGAAAAAGTAAAGATCAACAAATCGGCCTGCCGCCAGGCGGTTAAGATCAAACTAAAGCCTGATGTTAAATCAGGCTCCCTCTTCAGGGCCGATGACGCCAAATATATCGGGTCTCTCATCAATGGCTTGCCTGTAATAAAAGGGGATAAAGTAAGAGCCAACCTGTTCGGATCACGTTCAGTTGATTATACGGTTACCGGAAGCAATCCCGAGGGAGTGGTGCTCATTCAGCCAAACACCACGTTTCAGCTGGAACTGGCCAAGCAGGATGGGGAAGGTAAGAGCAAAGTTTCCTACGAAGATATCGGCGGGCTTGGGAACCAGGTCCAGCGCATCAGGGAGATGATAGAATTACCGCTGAAGTATCCCGAAATTTTCGAACGCCTGGGAGTTCAGCCGCCAAAGGGTGTTTTCCTTTATGGCCCCCCGGGAACAGGCAAGACCTTGATCGTAAGGGCCGTGGCGCATGAGACTTCCGCCTACTTCATCAACATATCCGGCCCCGAGATCATGGGGAAATTTTACGGTGAAAGCGAAGGTCGCATACGTAAACTCTTTGAAGAAGCCCAGGCACATGCACCTTCCATCATTTTTATCGATGAAATTGATGCCATTGCCCCGAAAAGAGAGGATATGGGTGGTGAAAAGCAGGTTGAGAAAAGGGTGGTCGCACAATTGTTGTCGTTAATGGATGGCCTTGAATCGAGGGGCAAAGTCATTGTTATAGGTGCAACGAACATCCCCAACTCTATCGACCCTGCCTTAAGAAGACCGGGGCGCTTCGACCGTGAAATTTCAATTTCCATTCCCGATAAAAAAGGAAGGCTCGAAATTCTGCATATCCACACCCGGGGCATTCCTCTTTCGATGGATGTAGATCTTGAGAAACTTGCCGAGATCACCCATGGATTTGTTGGAGCCGATCTTGAGGCATTGGCCCGGGAAGCTGCCATGACGGCTTTGCGGAAAATCCTTCCGCAGATTGATTTCGAGATGGCCGAAATTCCTTATGAACTTTTAATGTCACTCGAAGTAACCATGGACAATTTCCTGGATGCAATGAAGGAAGTAGAACCTTCGGCTATCAGGGAAGTGTTTGTGGAAGTCCCCGATGTGAAATGGGATGATGTAGGTGGTCTTGATGAGATCAAGGAAGCCTTAAAGGAAACTGTTGAATGGCCATTAAAATATGCCGAGCTGTTTAAAAAAGCCAATGCCAATCCTCCTAAAGGGATCATTCTTCACGGTAAGCCCGGGACCGGGAAAACATACCTGGCAAAAGCTCTTGCCAGCGAAAGCGGAGTTAACTTCATCTCGGTAAAAGGTCCCCAGATCCTGAGCCGTTATATCGGGGAATCGGAAAAAGGGGTCAGGGAATTATTCAGGATGGCCAAACAAGCCTCTCCCTGCATACTGTTCCTAGATGAAATAGACAGCCTTACTCCCAGGCGAAGCAGCGACAGTTCGGGTTCGGGTGTGATCGAAAGGGTGATCGGGCAGTTCCTTACCGAAATGGATGGGATAGAAGATCTTAAAGGTGTGATCGTACTGGCTGCAACCAACAGGATAGATCTGATTGACCCTGCCTTGTTACGAAGCGGGCGTTTTGACCTGATCTTTGAATTGCCCCTACCCGATCTTCAAACCAGGGAAAAAATATTTAACATCCATACCCGGAATAAACCATTGGGCAAAAAAGTCAACCTGAATAAGCTGGCTTTGAAAACAGAAAATCTGACAGGTTCCGATATCGAATTTATCTGCAGGAAGGCAGCCATGCTTGGAATCCGTGAACTGATAGAGAAAAAACGCGGAAAGACGGATGAGGCCGGGGGCAATATTTCAATACTGGAGGCCCATTTCGAAGAAGCGATACAATTAGTATTAAAACAAAATTCAGCAAAAAAATGATCCATATATCCCCAAACCAATCCTGATATGACAGCGAAAGGAATATATCTTTACGGAATCGTGCCGAATTTTTATGGGACAACCCAGTTTCAGTCTTTAGAGAATTCAGGGGTTTCGGCCATTACATATCAAAACATATCGGCCATTATTTCTGACAGTGAAAGCGAAGGCCTTGAAAATCTCGACCGGGAATCACTGGCACAATTGCTGGTCCATCACCAGCGAACGATTGAAGAACTCCAAAGCAAAGGTTTTAATATGATTATCCCAATGCAGCTTGGGACCATATTCAACTCAAAAGAGGAAATATTGAATGTGCTTGCAAACGGCCATGCTGTGATCATTGAAACCCTGAAAAAAATAGAATACCTCACCGAAATTGATCTTGTGGCTACCTGGGCAGATTTCACCAAGGTCCTTAACGACATAGCGGAACTTCCGGATGTTCGTGAACTGAAACAGGAGATGCTGCAAAACAGCGATATCATTAAGAAAGTCGATCAGTATAAAATGGGCATGTTTATTCAGGAAATATTAAGCGAAAAGAACAAATCCGTTGAATTGAAGATACTGGATGCACTTTCGCCCTTTGGCATTGATATCAGGATGCATGAAGTAATGAATGACCAGATGATTACCAATTCGGCTTTCCTCATCAACAGGAATAAACAGGACAAATTTGAACAGGCCATCAATGAACTTGATGAAACATTCAAGGGCGCCCTGAACTTTAAAATGGTTGGGCCCCTGCCCTGTTATAGTTTTTACACCCTTGAAATCCATGAGTTGAATCCTGACAAGGTGGTCCAGGCGAAAAAAGATCTGGAACTGGGAGCCGAAACATCGGAATCTGCAATCAAAAAAGCGTATCTTGAAAAAGCAAAACTATTTCACCCCGATGCCCACCTTAAAAATGGTGACGATGAAAACTTTAACAGGATCAATACTGCTTATCATACCTTGCTTGACTATTCAGCAGCCGTGAGACAATCATCGAAAAAAGACAACTTTTCACTTGCCCTCGACAATGTAAATGAAAATCTTATCCTGGTAAAAGTAAAGGAGTAATATGCAGCGCGACGGAAAATATATTTATTGCATCATCGCATCGGAATACGACATCAACCTGGGGCCTATCGGGGTTGGCGGACGAGGTGACCTGGTATCAACCATAGGCTTCGACGGCTTATGCATGGTTGTAAGCGACCACCCCCTGAGTAGGTTCGTGGTCAATCCCGAAAACATCCTTGCCCACCAGAAGGTGATCGAAGTGGTTATGCAGGAATTCCGTAGCGTACTGCCGATCAGGTTTGGCACCATAGCTGCAACTCCCGACGAAATAAGGAACTTGCTCAACCGCAGGTACAGTGAATTCATGGAATTGCTGCGACAGTTTGAAAACAAGGTTGAACTCAACGTGAGGGGAACCTGGAAAAACCTGGGGACGATATTCAAGGAAATCGATAAGGAGCATGCTGAACTTCAGAAACTCAGGGCTGAAATTGAAAAGCTGAAGGATGCTGAAAAAAGAAATCTGAAAATTGCGGAAGCAGGAACCCTGGTCGAGCATGCTCTCATTGAAAAAAAATCTCAGGAAGCAGGAAATATAATAGATGCCTTCCGCAAATCGGTTTTCGAATATAAACTGAATAAAACAAGCGGAGATGCCATGTTCATGAATACTGCATTTCTCGTGAACAGTGGCAGGGAAGTAGAATTTGACAACATCATGGCTGAACTCGGTAACAAGTACAAAGATCGCTCTGATTTTGTTTATACCGCCCCACTTCCGATCTTTAACTTTATAGACTTGAAAATATTTCCTGAAAAATGGGAATTATAAACCAAATTCTCGAAAAGAAAATATGAACATCGATTCAGAAATTCCAAAAGAAGGAAAGTACATCTACGGGATCATCAGGCATAGCGGGACAATAACCTTTGGTCCGATTGGAATTGGCAAACGTTCCGATCAGGTGTATGGGATCAATTACAGGGATATAAGCGCCATAGTAAGCAACTCGCCGATTATCCAGTATGAGGCCCGTAGGATCAACATGACCACACATGAAAAAGTGCTTGAAGAAATCATGAAGGAATACACGGTCCTGCCCGTCAGATTTTCGACCATCTCGGAACATAATGATGACGCAGGAATTCAAAGGATACTTGAGAAGGACTATGATAAATTCAGCGATCTGCTTGCAAAAATGGAAGGTAAAAAAGAGCTGGGATTGAAGGTACTGGCACATGAAGCTCCCGTGTATGAAAGTATTGTGGAAAAACATCAGGAAATCAAATCATTAAGGGACAAACTGATGAACCTGCCGGTTGATAAAACGCATTACCAAAGAATGAAAATCGGGGAAATGGTAGCCGAAGCCCTGAAAAATGAAATTGGTAATTATAAAAATGCAATTGTCGATGTTTTAAGCCCGCTTGCCGAAGATGTCAAAATAAATGACAGCTATGGAGAATTCATGGTAATCAATGCCGCTTTTCTTATTAAAAACAGCAATGAACCTGAATTCGACAAGGCGGTTAATGAACTGGATTTAAAATATGGAAATTTGATGACGTTTAAATACGTGGGAACATTACCCCCTTATAATTTTGTAAATCTTGTAATTAACACTAAAGGCATTTAAAATGTTTTTAATCGATGATATCCTTCTGGCCCCTTTAAAAGGAGTGATTTTCATAGGCAAGAAAATCAATGAAGTGATTGAGAATGAAATGTCTGATGAAGGAGCCATTAAAGAACGGCTGATGGGATTACAGCTAAAATTCGAGATGGATGAAATTGACGAGGAAGAATATGACCGCAGGGAAGACGAATTGCTTAAGATGCTCGAAGATATCAGGGCTGAGAAACAAGGAAAGTAGAAAAACCGGGATACTGCATCCTGCATCTTACATCCCGGAAGCGGAATAGGAGACAAAACAGAAAAAAAGGAGGGAAACATGAATGCATTTAAATGCCCGAAATGCGGGAAATTAACAGGCGGGAACGAAAAGTTCTGTATCGAATGCGGACAGTCACTTAACGTCACCTGCCCTGAATGCGGAGAATCCTGGAGGTTTATGTTCGAATACAAGTTTTGTCCGGGATGTGGTCACAATATGAAAAAAACAAATGCAAATAAACCGGTGAGGGAGTAAAAATAATTTCCCTGTTACCAAACAATACCTTGGTATTAACCCAAGGGCATTGCACACGACCCGGGGTTCGTCCCACAAATTGAGGTAAATTAAGGGGATAAATAAAATTCTAAGTAGAAGGAGAAAGAAATGAGCAAAATTATCGATGTTAAGAAATCAGTAGTTAAGTTCCTGAAAGAGAACATAAACTGTTATGAAGTAACCGTCGTTAAAATAGAAAAAGTACAGGAAATCTGGAGTTCCGTGGCGGAGGTGTATGAAGATGATTCTTTTTTAAAATCAATGAACCTGCCACCGAAAAAGATCCGCCTCTTTTATTCGGTCAAAATGGATAACAAACTTGAAGTTACATCTTTCGAACGTTTGAACTCCTTTGAAGGAGCCGACAGCGGAAGCCAGTAGAAATTAACCCAGTACCCCCAGATGCCATGATAAATGACCTGATATATGTTTATTGCATAGCAGTAAATCCGCCCGGACTCATCAATGAGTTGAAATCCAGAGGCCTTAGATCTATTGTTGTCGAAGGATTTAATGTCTTCATAAAGAATGCACCGGAGAATGAATTTTCAGAAGAAAATCTCAAACAGAACATAGCGGATCTTCACTGGCTTGAATCTAATGTTCGGGAACACATCAGTATTATAGGTATGATCATGGAATATACCTCGGTGATCCCTTTCAAGTTCGGCACAATTTTTAATTCCCTCGAAAGCCTGGATAAATTCATAACTGCTTATTCGGGATCCCTGCAGGAGAATTTCAATTTTATTACCGGCAAAGAAGAATGGGCTGTTAAAATTTATTGCGACCGCAAAACCCTGAGTAAACATATTGATGAGTTAAGCGAGGCTGCAGCAGAACTCGAAAAGCAGATCATGGCCAGTTCTCCGGGTAAGGCGTTTCTTTTGCAACGAAAGAAAGCCGATCTCATTGAAAATGAGCTGGACAGGATATGCAAGGAATGCGGACAGACTTATTTTAATGAACTTACAGCACTCAGTGAAGCAAACGGCCTCAATAACCTCCTGCCGAAGGAGGTTACAGGCCGGGAAGATACCATGATCCTGAATGCTGCTTTCCTGGTCAGAAAAGAAAAAGTGGCTGATCTTAAAGATATGATCTCAATACTTGGGAGCAGGGAAGCGAATTCTTCCTTTATTATTGAATTAACCGGTCCCTGGCCTCCATTCAGCTTTATCTCCATTAACGAAAAACTGCAATGAACGAAAATGTAATCGACCGTTCAAGAGATATTACAATTCTCGAAGTACTCGACAGAGTCCTGAATAAAGGTGTTATCCTTACGGGTGATATCGTAATCTCGGTGGCTGATGTTGACCTGATATACCTGGGCGTTAAATTAATGCTGAGCTCAGTGGAAACTATGGAAAAATTAAAGTCGGGAAAACATTAATCCTTGAACTATGGAAAAACTGATTTATTCCATAATAAAGGGGACTGAAAATCCCGCACAATTAATCTCGGTGCTGAATGGCTTGAGGGGTATTTCAGGGGCAAAACTGGAAGTGGTCTCATGTGAACGCATAGCAGCAGTTGTATGCAGTGTTCAAAAAAACGCTGTTGTCACCGACCGCTCAGGCACTTTGGAGTATGCCGGGCTGGTTGATAATTTGTCAAAGGAATTCACACTGCTTCCTGTAAGGTTTGGTTCTGTTATGGAATCCAATGATGAGATCAGGAAAATGCTCCAAAAAAACTATAAGGAAATCGAAAAAAACCTGCTTAAAGTTGAAGGGAGGGTTGAATTCGGGCTGAAGGTCTTTTGTGACCCGGAAAAATTGCAGGCCCGGTTCAATGCCAAGGGCGAGGCTGAAATCAAGACAGTTGACAATACAGTCAAAGGGCAGAATAATTCGGTTTTCAAAGACTACGTGAATAAAAAACTTATAGAATACAGGATTGAGGAATCCCTGTTATCCTATGTTAATTCGGTGATTCAGGAAATTACAGAATGTTGCGCCGGCCTTGAAGCAATCAGCAAGTATAAAAAGATGCCGAGTCCGACCAATATTATTGATGCCTTGTTTTTGATTGATAAGGAGATGACTGATCAATTGATCCGGCTGGTTAAAGACCTGCAAACCAGGTATCCTGATCTCAATTTCATACTTACCGGTCCCTGGCCCCCATACAATTTTGTCGATATTACCATAAGCTAAGGCAAATGAGTGAAAACAAGATACTGTTCAGTACGGGCAATCTGGAAGGGCTTGCCGAAGATATAGGAAAAATGAGCGATACCGAAGGCTCAAAACTAAAACTTAGTCCCGACAACGCCGATTCGGGGCTCACAAAACTGGTTCTGACGCTGATAGAACTCATCAGGAAGCTGGTCGAGAAGCAGGCGATGAGAAGGGTTGACGGAGGTTCCCTTACCGATGAAGAAATTGAACGCCTGGGGGAAACCCTGATGAAACTTGAAATGAAAATGGAGGAGCTTAAGAAGCACTTTAAACTTACCGACAGGGATCTGAATATCAATCTAGGCCCTCTGGGTGATTTGATGTAGGAAACAAATAAAAACCTAAAAGTTGAAAACGCTGATATATGTTCCAATCATTCATTCAATTGCCGATATGGGTTCCCTGAAGGAGGAACTTAAAAATAAAAGCATATCTGCGCTGGGGGAGAATGTGTGGCAACGACATATGGACACGGTAAATGCTTACTGGGATTCAATTGAAGGCTTTTTTGAGCATCCTGATTTCCCCGCCCGGGGAATTAAAATATTCCAGGATGGTTTGTTTGCCGAAGGAGAAATGGCGTTAAAGATCATTGATGAGGGTGTAAAATCGGGAAGTAAAAATTCCCAGATAGTTTCAAACCTGATTCAGCGGGGTGCACTGCTTGTAAGGACCGAAGATCTTAATATGGTTAAAACTGAATACGATGGACTACAGTCTGTTCTCAAAGCAAAAAATCAAAGCTCAAAACTTTTATTCCTGCTCATTTACAAACTTTCAAAGCCGTATTTTCTATACCGCAGGGATAAATTTATTGCAGACCGGATTGCCGGGAGCCTCGCAGAGGATGAAACCGGCATCCTTTTTATCGGAGCATATCATAATATAGTTAAAAGACTACCTGGCGGGATCAAAGTAACCGAACTCAAGGAAATAGCAAAAATGCGGGACTACCAGGGAGCAATTCAGCGTGGCTCTGTTACAGGCACACTCAAATTTGAACAATTGACTGCGTATGTAATAAAGGAAATAAATCCCGCTATTCTTCAACCTCAACCCTAATCCCGAACCTCATTGAATCCATGAAAAAGAATATTCAGGTAAGTGCAAATGCAGTCAGTGGTAAGAAATCGGTGGTCACTGATGACATTGAAGAGCTGAAACTTCTGCATGAGCTTGAGGTTTACCAGGTGGAACTTGAAAAGTCAAATGAGGAACTTAAAAGATCCAGGGACGAGGCGGAAGAGTTATTTGCAAAATATTCGAAGTTATACGATTCTGCTCCAGTTGGATATTTGTCATTGGACCCCGGGGGTATAATTCATGAAGTCAACCTTGCGGGAGCCTCCATAATGGAAAAAGAACGATCCGTTCTTTTATCGGAAAGCTTTTATGATTTTATTCCGGAATATTCCAGGGCGGGCTTCAGGGCATTCCTTGAAAAAACTTTTACAAACGAGGTGAAAACCTCTTGCGAAGTCGAGATCTTTCACAAAGTAAAACCAGGAAAAATTATCAGGCTGGAAGCAGTCGTTGACAAGTCAGGACCTTTCTGCAGTGCGGTGATGGTCGATATCACTGAGCAGAAACTCATTGACGACACCCAGATGTTCTTGGTCAAAGCAGGCTGGACATCAAAAGGAGAAGATTTTTTTCAGTCACTGGCACGATATCTTTCTCAAACCCTCAAAATGGATTATGTATGCATCGACAAACTGGTTGAGAAGGGTTTACTGGCACAAACGATTGCGGTTTATTACAATGGCAGGTTTGAAGACAACGTACGATACACTCTCAGCGATACTCCCTGCGGAGTTGCTGTGGGCCGGAGGGTCTGCTGTTTCCCTGAAGGAGTACGTAAGCTGTTTCCCAAAGATCAGGTTCTTCAGGAAATGGAAGCCGAAAGTTATGTGGGTACAACCTTATGGGATTCCGAAGGGAACCCTTCAGGGCTAATTGCATTGATAGGGCGCAGGCAGATAAAAAACACACGCCTGGCCGAGGCAATTTTAAACCTTGTTGCATACAGGGCAGCGGGAGAATTAGAACGTGTGCAGTCAATGCAGTTGCAAAACATTCTTTATACCATATCAAATGCCGCGCTGACCACCGGCAGCCTTGAGGAACTGATTGCTGTCATTCACGAAAACTTAGGGAAACTGGTTGATGCAACCAATTTTTACATTGCATTGTACAACGAAAACACCGGGATGCTCAGCACTGCTTATTTCAACGATGAGAAAGAGCACGTAAACATTTGGCCGGCCGAAAAATCGCTGACCGGTAGTATAATAAAGGAGAACCGCACTATAAAGCTTTGCAGGACCGAGATACTCTCAATGCTGCATATGGGGAGAATTGACATGGTGGGTTATCCGGCAGAAAGCTGGTTGGGAACTCCTCTGAGTATCGACGGCAGGGTGATCGGGGCTGTAGTAATTCAAAGTTATACCGATCCTGACGCGTTCAGTAAAAAGGATGTTAAAATGCTGGAATTTATCTCATCCCAGATCAGTCTCTCAATCCAGCGTAAAAAATCGGAGACAGAGATTATCAATGCCCGGATCAAAGCTGAAAATTCCGACAAACTGAAATCCACTTTCCTGGCCAACATGTCGCACGAGATCAGGACGCCTATGAATGCCATCGTTGGATTTTCCAGTCTTCTTAGCGAACCGGGAATCACTGCTGAGGAAAAGGAAAGGTTCGCAGGGATAATACAGTCGCGCTCCGATGATCTGATGCATATAATTAACGACATTCTCGAGATTTCACGCATAGAATCGGGGAATGCCAACGTGATGAAGAACAAGGTTTCGCTCAACCTCCTGCTTGAAGAGATTGAGCTGGTGTTCAGGCAAAAATTAATAAAAGTCGCCAAGGAGAATATAGTAATTAAGTCGGAAAAAGGGGCTCTTTATAATTTCGAGTGGGTAACATAGTAAGGATTTATTTTGGAGAAGTCGAGTTTTCCTGTGAGCAAATAGATCACCGCTTTAATCGTATCAGAACGTTGATAACCTCTTGCTTTATTCTTGGCAGCTTGAAAAAT
>CAIRDP010000037.1 GCA_903877385.1 uncultured Bacteroidales bacterium | reverse complement strand
TGATGTCGCTCAACGTTTGTAATTTGATTAAATTTACCATGCATAGAGTGGAATTTATGCAAAGGGAAGGTAGGGCTTTTTCTTCTAGCTCGCTTTCCCTTTTCCGTTTACACTCTTTTGCATTTATTGGTTGAACTTAGATTAATCAAATGAGGGAAATACTTCAAATTCCATATTTAGGACACTAGCGTGTTAATTGCTAATAATGTTTGATTAAAACTGCGAGAAACATTGCTGGTGATATTCAAGTATGGTGCAATTGCTTCAGATACAGCTAGTTTTGGAAGAGTCTCATGATTTTTCAGTTCCGGAATAATTCTCAGCAAAGTTTGATCCGGATTCGCTATTTTATCCACATTCCTAAACAAAGCATCATTGACATATTGCTCTGGCTTAAATCTTGGGTAAGCATACTTAACTGCTTCCAAATCTCCAAGAAACCAAGATTCTAATTCCTTGCAAACTATCCTAATAAGGAAATCACATCGACAATTTTCGCCAACTAATTCCAAAATTTCTGCTTTGACTTCCTTACAATCTGAGCTGTCTTGATCCCTTGTAATCAAAATCTTAGCTCCTGGGATTCTACTAATTGATGGTAAACTTGTTTTTAGTGCATGCTCTAGATCTTGTTTCCCCTGATGAGGATAAATTCTGAAAAAAATGCTCTCTGGAAGTATCTTTGGTAATAACACTTCAAAAACATTTTTCGCAGATGTTTCTTCTGTAAAAATATGAAGTGTTGTCATAAATTCGCTCCTTGTATATAATGATTTCTCCATAGCCACCCTAATTGGTTGCTATGAGACAATTCCTTTACAATTTCATCGTCTTTTGCCGCTTTGATTGTGGTATATCCATTTTCTTTAACTAAGAATAACAACTCTTCAATATTCAAACCGTTAACAAAATCAGGTGAATGGCTAGAAACAAAAACCTGACCACCCCTCTCTGAATACTCTCTTATTTCCTCACAAAGTTGTAGGAGTAGATCAGGATGCAAAAAATTTTCAGGTTCTTCAATGCAAAGCAAAGGATGCGGCTCTGGATCATGCAATAGAATCATATAGGCAAACATTTTAATGGTACCGTCCGAAACATATCTTGCAACAAAAGGATCTTCAAAATTTTTGTCCTGAAACTTTAAAATGATACGTCCATCTTCTGTTTCTTTGGCCTCAACCTGATTGATACCTGGGATTCTTTGCGGCAATTTTCTTAAGATACTCTCAAACAAATCCCTATGATAATCATACATGTATTTTGTCACTTGAGCCAAATTGTCTCCTGTTACAGACAGATGGTTTGAAATCCCTGTATCTGATATGTTTCGGCCATATTCAATTTTAAAATTTGAAACATACCATTTTTCAAGCAAACTTCTAAAAGCGCTGATTGCTTTGAACTGTTCAAATTGACCTAATCCTTTAATCGCCAGGATATCCGGACTGGTAACTTTTTGATTTACTCTCTCTGCTTGAACTCCCTCACTGCCATATTTATCTTCATTTATAATTGCACTCCCTTCTCCCCTTTTAAAATCCAGAAAGTGCCACGGGGCCCCAGTCCTTTGTCCTCTCCTATATTTCAATACTTCCCGGTTAATATATGCTTTCCCCTGTTTAAATCCGATCTCAAGATAGTATGTCACTTTGGGAGTTTTCCCGCCTTCTGAAACATGGTTTCTGAATTTAATTTCAAACTTTATAAAATCCTTATTGATGTCACAGCCCCTCGTAATAACTTCCTGAAAACCTCCACGCTTGTTTAATGCAATAGTTATGTTATTTTGCAATGAATCACTTAAGAAACCAAAGACATCAAAAAAGGTAGTTTTCCCCGAACCATTTGCACCAACTAAAACCGCCATTTTAGGCAAATCCTTTAATGTCGTTTTTTTAAAGACTTTAAAATTTTCGATTGTTATACTCTCTATCCTCATATGTGAATTCTTTACAGGCTTGTTCAAGAGGCAAGTTACTAAATCTTTATATCCGAAATGCAAAAAGTGACCTTGAACATTATCTCAACCTATTTAGTCGAGGAGAGATGTCATTTGCAATCAATTAAAATTAAGATCGTCATAGAGCTCGCGAATAAAATTGAACGCGTTGTAGTTCATGTTTTTACTAACGCTTTTCTTTAAGCTTTTCTTCACGTTTTCTTTATGGAACGGCTGCAGTCGATCACATTTGATTGCAGAAATCCCTTCATGCTGTAAAATTCAATCCATTTCGCCGGCTTCATGTGCAACTATTTATACGGAAACGACTGGAGGTACAAACTTGATTTTATCCATTTCCTGGTCTTCGCTCACTCTTCCGCAGATGAAACTATTGATCACCTTGAGACCCTGTATGAGACGGGTGCACTTAAATCGAAAGAAAAGTATGAAGACCTTCACGGCAGGCTGGAGTTGCCAGACAGGAGGATGAATGCTTTCATTCAGGCAGTTAATCGGGGGCATAGGGTGTAGGGGGATGTAAGAAGGGGCAGCACTGCGTGCTGCCGATCCAGGATACAAGATACAGGATATCTTGCATCCTGCATCCCGTTTCCTGCATCCACTCTATCGATCGATAAACATTATGTTTGTCTTTACAAAAACGTATCTTTGCAATAGATGTACAACTAAACTGATGGTTCTATATTTTTTGCAGTAACCCTTACCTGGTTTTATATGGATTTCCTTTCCTCTTTGCTTCTGAATAACGAATTCCGTATCATTCTTGCGTTCCTGTTTTCATTGATCCTGTCTTTATATGGCATCCCGGTTCTTGTGAATATAGCCAACAGCCATAATATGTACGATCATCCGAATGGTCGTACCACCCATCTGCTCCCCACTCCCCGCCTGGCTGGGATCGCGATGTTCTTAAGCGTGATTCTTTCTGTTTCTTTGCTCTCCCGTCTTGAATCGTTTCCGCAATTCCAGTATGCTGTTGCAGGAAGCATCATCATTTTCTTTATTGGTCTTAAGGACGATATGATGGGTATCTCCTTCAAAAAGAAGTTCATTGCGCAACTCGGTGCTGCCTCCATCCTGATACTTTTAGCGGGTTACCGGTTTACCAGCCTGCACGGGTATTTTGGCGTTTATGAAATTGGTGTTACTGCCAGTTTTTGTATCACTCTCTTCTTCATCATTGGTATTACAAATGCCTTTAATTTGATTGATGGGGTGGATGGCCTTTCGGGTTCTTTGGCGCTTACGGCCTTTGCCACATTCGGAACCTGGTTTTTAATGAATAAGGACTATACCTTTGCGTTGCTCTGTGCTTCGGCCATGGGTTCAATCATCGCATTTCTGAGGTTTAACCTCTGGTCGGTTAAGAATAAGATCTTCCTGGGTGATACCGGGGCCCAGTTTTTAGGCTTTATGATGGCCGTTGTTGTCATTCATTTTAATGAGATGAATATATCTGCATCGCTTATCTGGCCGGTTAAAGCCACACCGGTTGTTTCATTCGGTGTCCTGCTGATACCCATTTTGGATACCTTCAGGGTCATGCTGTCAAGAATGATTCAGCGTAAATCTCCCTTCAGCCCCGACCGCACCCATATTCATCATCACCTTCTTTGTCTCAGGCTTACCACCGACAGGTTACTGCTTTGCTCTTTTGTGTGAGTATCTTTTATGCGGTCATTTCGTTCTGCCTCCAGGGCATGAACATGTATGTAAGTACTTTCCTTTTAGTGGGTTCTGCCCTGTTATTTACGTACACAGTCATCCACATAAATCGTCGTAATCCTCAAAATATTCCCTGGAAGGTTGAGAATAAACATTAACTGAATCAGTGTATTTCTGTTGTCAGATCAGGATGGGAACTGGAAAATTGATCTGTTCTCATGCTTCCTTTTGATAGCCCTTGGTATGAAAAACACAACCATTCCCAGTACAAGTAAAAGAAAAAACAAGGTCGTTGTTCCAAGGTAGGATCCGCTGAAGGCGCCCAGTATGAATGCGGCATTCAGTCCCACAAGGTATAAAGTGGTCTGGGCATGATTTAAGCCAAGGCAAAGCAAGGTATGATGCGCATGTTGTTTATCGGGCGAAAAGGGATGCTTTCCCTTCATTAACCTGAGCACAAAGACCTTGATCGTATCGAACAGGGGAACAAAAACAATGGCAATGCTGATGGCAGGTGCGCTGTTGAAGGCGAATTCAGGCGTAAGGCTTAAATTAACCTGGTTAAACTTGAGAATAAAGTAAGCAATAATGAACCCGGTTGTAAGGGCACCGGTATCCCCCATGAAAATTTTATTGGAATGGCCGAAGATATTATAGGGAATAAAACCAATCATGCTGCCCGCCAGGATGAAACTGATCAACATCAGTTCCTTTTGCCCTACGTACCCAAACCAGAAACCCAGGGCTAATAAACTCACACTGCTTACCCCTGCTGCCAGACCGTCTATGCCGTCGATGAGGTTAAAACAGTTTGTCAGTCCTACGATGGTAATCAGTGAGATTGTAACACTCAAGAAGTAATTAATCTCATAGATCCCCAGGAAACCCTGCAGGCTGGTAAATCTCAGATTGGCCCAGAAAATGATAATACATGCAGCAATGATCTGAACGAACAATTTTTTACGAGCCGATATACCCACCATATCATCCTTCATCCCCGTCAACAAAATCAGCAGAGAGCCCGCTATCAGGTAATTCAGTTCACGAAGGTTACCGTCATCCACGAATAACAGCACCGAAATATAAAAACTCGAAAATACAGCCAGTCCCCCCATGGTTGGTATGGAACCCTTATGGGAAGTACGCCCGTTTTCATGAGCGACAATACCCTTTTCCTTCGCGATACGAACCGTGATCGGAATAAAAAAGAAAGTGATTAGAAACGCAACAGAGACCGAAAGTATGACTACATCATACCCTGCATGATTGATCATCGAGAACATAAGTAGATTTTGCTCAGTGGCGCAAATATAAAACCTTTTTCCATCCAAGTCAAGTTTTAACCTGGTATTACCCTAACTATTTTCCACTAACCCACTAGCATGTTAGCATTTCAGCCTATCACAATTCCCCCTTACAATCAAAATATCAGCGAAATACTAATATGCCCCAAAATTAATTCAGAATAGATATAAATTCGTGACGAACGTGACGATCGTGACGATCTACCCTCACGACCTTCCTCACGTTTTACCCTAATGACCTACCCTCACGTTTGGCGCCCTGTGGAATAATATTCCTGCGGATCGTTAATAGTTATGAAGGATTATGATACAATTACGGGCCTGGTTGACAAAATGCAAGAAAAAAGGAGTTTGTCAACCTCGGTTATGTATCAAACTTAATTCATGAATATTAAATGGATTGGAAGCCACTCACTCCACTTCTACTTCAAGACTGTGTAGCAAATACTCATAAAAGGCTTGTCCCGTTTGCACATGAAAAAACTCAGTAAAAGTTTCAACATTGTTTTGGAGTGTCTCTTTGAGCAAGTGCATTAATCCTGTTTCAAAACAACTAATATTCAGACAAAAGTTTCCATTAGCCACATTGGTTGCGTCAAAAGAAAATTCAAGAATTTGATACCCTGTCAGATAACATTTTGCAATCCAAAGATATTTAGGCAAATAACTGGTCAGTATTTTAATCTTTTCCTCATCCGATAATTTGGAACTTCTGATATCTTGCTTATATTTCTCACTTAACACTACCTGAATGCTCCATTCCGGAATGTCGGGTATGCTATTGAGTCTGAAAAAGTACCTTAAAATCGCATTAACGCCTTTGATAAGCACTTCAACATCTTCATAAGAAATTCTTATCTTGGAATAAAGTGGAACCACTAAACTACGGATATAACTATCTCTTCCGGGGGTTAGTCTGGTCCATTCATTGGTTAATCCAAATTTATTATTGACACTAAAATCAATATCAGTATAAGGTCCCCACTGATCGTCATGGCATATGACCCGGATTATTCGGTCAGAAGCCACTTTAAACGGAATATCTTGTAATACTATTGATGTATCCTCCTGGTAACCAAATGCAGCTACGGCATGTAAAATTCCATTACTGTCTGGATTCTCTATCACAATAAGTATTGGAATTCCAATTGGCGCATATGCAAATAGTATCTTTTTAAAATACTGGTGTGTGACTACATTTATTTGCTTATCTCCAATTTTAAAAGGTAAATCTGCCTTTTTAACCTCCGAAACCATTCCCGACTTTAAGAATCCATTGCATATTTGCTGAATACTTAATCCTTTATTCGGAAACAGGCGGCTTCCATCGGGTGAGGATTGAGCGGCATCAATTGTTATTTCACTGGGAGATTTAACTATAACCCTCCCTTTATCAGCAGCTTTATTAAGTGAGATCCAAATCGCAGTAGTTGCACATGCAGCGACTACCTTATCTTGTTCCTGAAAAGCAAGGGAATGGATTTTCAATTCTACACCAAAAAAATGAATACGATAATTCTTCGTACCCCAGAAATTGATACTATTTTCCGCATTTGTTAACGGGTTTTCGAGCAGAGTGTACCCAATAATTCGTGTTGGAATAGGTTTTATGACGATAAACCCAAGGTAGTACTTCTGCAACTCATCTTTGATAGTTTTTTCCGGCCTAAGAAGTAAATCTACGAGTCTTTCTCGTGCAAATTCAGTATTAAAAAAATGAATCCGCTTACAAGCCTTTGGGTAATCTTCAAAACAACGGGAATAATACTGCTGATAATCAATCAAATAATCCCTGTTGATGTAGGACTCCTCCACTACCATAGTCTTGGCATCCAAATATTCAGGGCTAAATAATTTGAGTAGATGTGCTACGTGTCTCTTTTTGGAAATAACTCGTAGCGGAGTATATTTTCCAGAAAGTAATTGTTTAAGCTCAGGGGCTGTATAAGGGAGAACTTCCAACCAAGTGAATATTAGAACTGAACAACCAATCCTAATACCTCTTCGTCAATCCTCTTAAGGTCATATGTAGAGGCTTGATCTTGTTGTGTTTCCCTAATTAAATCAAGTAAAAAAGGGTCTTGTGGATCAACATGAACAGCTTTCAATCCCTTGCTTTGAAGAAGCAAAGAAAGGCTGGATTTATTTTCATCTGTGTTGCTCATACCCAATTGATTAGAAAATTCTGTTCTTAAAATTAACGGGAAAAATACAATTTTGGTGTAAGTTTTAAAATAATTATTAACCAGATATTAACCATTAAATTTAGAACAACCTCACTGTTAGACAGTTGTAACTTTTTCTCAAATCAGAAGTGCAAAGTTAAACTATTTTTTTTATTCCCCAATAACTTGAATACCTTGAAAATACAAATTCCGGTCCCGAATATCGTGATTCATCGCTTATAAATCCCGGTCGTGCTCCATCATGATTTTTACTAGTTCTTTGAACCTGACGGTTGGCGCCCAGTTGAGTTCTTTTAATGCTTTGGTCGCATCGCCGCACAAATACTTCACGTCGGTGGGGCGGTAATATTTGGGATCCATGGCTATCACTGTTTTTTTGCTGCCGGATAGCTTCCCGGTTTCTTTAATTCCTTTGCCTTCCCAGGTAAGCGTTTCGCCGTACTGCGCGAAGGCTTCTTCGATAAATTCCCTTACGGTATGTGTTTCGCCGGTGGCCAGCACATAATCATCGGGTTTGCCTGCCTGGAGTACTCTCCACATCCCGTCGGCATATTCGGGGGTAAATCCCCAGTCGCGGGCCGAATAGATGTTGCCAAGCAACAGCCTGTCCTGTTTCCCCGCCATAATACGCGAAACCCCAATCGTGATCTTTCGGGTTACGAACGTCTCACCTCTCCTGGGGGATTCGTGGTTAAACAGAATCCCGTTACATGCGAACAACTTATACGCTTCGCGGTAGTTTACCGTGATCCAGTAGGCGTATAGCTTTGCCACTGCGTAAGGTGATGTCGGGCGGAAGGGGCTCAGTTCCGTTAGCCGGTAATCGGGAATCGGCAAGCCCGATGCGGGAGTGGGATCTGTGTTAAGCGGATTCCCGTAGAGCTCGGAAGTGCTGGCCTGGTAGAACTTTGTTTTGATGCCTGTTTCGCGTATGGCGTCGAGGAAACGGAGGGTCCCAATGGCGTCGACTTCGGCTGTGTATTCCGGCACTTCGAACGACACCTGTACGTGGCTCTGGGCGCCTAAGTTGTAGATTTCGTCGGGCTCGATTTTTTCGACCAGTCGGTTGAGGTTGCTGGAATCGGTGAGATCCCCGTAATGCAGGAACATCCGCTTGTCGCGGAACCCGGGATTGTTAAGGTAAATGTGGTCAATCCGCCCGGTATTAAAAGAACTGCTCCTTCTCATGATCCCGTGAACCGTATATCCTTTTTCGAGCAGCAGCTCAGCTAAGTAACTTCCGTCTTGGCCCGTAACGCCGGAGATGAGTGCAATTTTGGACATGGTGAGAAATTTGGGGCTAAGGTATGGAAAATAGTCTGCTTCGCATCGCTGCGCGATGCTCACCGTCTTACTCGCTGTCGCTCCTCTTCTTGTCTGCTTCGCATCGCTGCGCGATGCTCACCGTCTTACTCGCTGTCGCTCGTAGTCTGACTCACTTCGTTCGTCGTCTGTTGTACGTCGGTTTCGGTCCTTCTCGCTTTGTGAAGCAAAGGTCATTGTCTGCTTCGCATCGCTGCGCGATGCTCACCGTCTGACTCGCTGTCCTCGTCGTCTTACTCGCTATCGCTCGTAGTCTGACTCACTTCGTTCGTCGTGGGGATGGCGGCGCGTCTGACTCGATTCGCGAGTTGTCCTGGTCAGCTTGCTACCCCTTGTAAATCAAAAGCATAATCCTGATAACTTATTAGTTCATGGCTTGCTTCCAGTTCTTTCCATGCGTTCTCCTTGTGGCTAAGTTCTACCAGATCCCAAGACGATGCCTCGCTTAGACTTTTAATGATAGTTTCTATGGTTTGCAACGAGATACCAGAACTCTAATAAGATTCTCAAGTTTAACGCATTGAACCTTTCTGAAACCGGTATACCGGTTAGGCTGGTCAAACCAATTTATTGTTATTCCACTTTTAACATTGGATTGTTTTATCAAATCCATGATGGATTCTTTTGCTTTATCAAAGGATTTTTCTGAAAATAAATGCTTCCCTTTTTCAAAAAAAGTAAGAAATACTGATGGATCATTTACAGTATCATTTGCTTGAGTGGTAACTGGAGCAATGAAAAAGACTTAAGATCCCGGTTGATTCGATTATGCTACAATTCGGGTATTGTAGAATTTTCCCGAGTGACTTTCCTTGTATTCTTCAGGTGTCATTGTCAGAATATCCATGGGGACTATGAATTTTTTCCTGGTTTCCATTTCAGCAGAAAGTGTCATTTTGCAACGTTCGAAAATATCCTTGCCTGTAAAATCGCTGGAAATGATGATGAGGTCGATATCGCTTCCTTCATGTACATTTCCACTCACCTGCGATCCAAACAACACTAAATTCTCTACAAGAATTCCACTGTTAATCAGGGCATCTTTAAACTCTTTAATCACCAGATTTACTGTTGTTTGATCCATTGCTGTATTGATTTTGCTGAGTTGAGATACTTTTTTGTTTGATCTTTGGTGAACGATTTTATTAACTTTTTCAAATCATCTGGATACCTGGTTGGAACCGACAATCTATTTATGCTTACCAGAAATTGATAATCCTCAGGTTTCATTTCGAGCTCAATTTTTTGAACAAAATAAACCAGATCATGCGACTTTACAGGATGTTCATTCTTACGTTTTAAATATAATCCCTTCAGCGCTTTTTCCAAAGAAAGATGGCACATAAATATCGCATAGATGTACCTGGCTGAGGCATACATTGCCTCAGCCGTCTCAAAATCATAATCCGACTGTAAAAACCATTCGTCTATCTTACTGGGTCCACCCATACCACAAATATACAAAATGTACACTGTTTGGGATACTTTTTAGCCTAAACAGTATACTGTTGTCAAATCAACTGATGCGAAAAGGATACTTTTTCCAAGCCTGGAACTCATAATTAATCAATGAATAAAAAATACAAGATGCTGATAAAGAGCTTTATAATTTTATTTTTTGCTTTTTTAATTTTCAGGATCCTGATTTTTACCTATTATTTCACGTTCCTTTAGAAAATAAAGAATAGGTCCGGAATTTTTTACTTCCTTTAGCCTCTACATATACAGTTTTAGAGGATGTTTTAGGTTGCTTTTTATTGCATTGCCACTCAAGGTTCGATGCAACCAACATTTACGCTTCAGATCCACTGTCAGTTATTCGCACACCCGAAGAATACAAGGCATTGTTTACCCCACACATCCGCCTACATTTTAAAGGAATCATCAAATCAGGCGTACAGAAAATTATGGTCTTTGGTGGAAAGGCCGGCCTGAATGACCACCTTCTGCCGATTTTAATTGACCACATTAATGTCTTTAATATCAATGGGGTAAAGGGGGTAAGGTGTTACCGGCGATTACCGGTCAAAGCAAGCGGTTATTCCAGTGTTTGCTCTTCGCCGGGAATCCTGGTAAGGCTGTTTCACAGCGGGGGTCCATGCTCCTGTTCGAAATGATCAAAACAGCCTTAGGAAAAAAAATTCCTGTTAAAATCGATATTTTGTTGCCGGTTATACATATTTAGTCTAATTTTGCGTGTATGACGGAAATAAAACGACAAATAACCACCCCCAAAACTTCATTTTTTCTGTTCGGTCCAAGAGGGACGGGTAAATCGACTTACGTTAAAAGCCTGATAAATAATGATACCTTATATGTCGATTTTCTTGACCCTGATTCCTTCAGAACCTATTCGGCATTCCCCGAAACCCTGATTAAAACAGTCAACGCTGTAAATCCTGACCAAGTGATTATTGACGAAGTTCAGAAAGTGCCGCAAGTGCTTGATGTAGTTCATAAAATCATGGAAGAGCGGAAGATTCGTTTCATCCTTACAGGTTCAGGCGCCCGTAAACTTAAAAAAACCGGCGCTGACCTTTTAGGCGGAAGAGCGGTATATTGTAAAATGCATCCCTTTACTGCAAGTGAACTGGGTGCATCTTTTTCGTTGGATAAGGCATTGAAAACCGGCCTGATACCTGTGGTTGACCGAAGTGATGACCCGTCAAAAACGCTATCGGCTTATGTTGATATTTACCTTCGGGAAGAAATCATGGCCGAAGGATTGGTCAGAAACCTCGGATCCTTCGCCAGGTTCCTCGAAATCATCAGCTATTCTCATGGGGCCGTTCTGAATGTCAGCAACCTCGCGAGAGAATGCCAGATAAGCAGGGGGATTGTAGGCGGATATCTCGACGTCCTTGAAGATCTGTTATTGTCTTATTCTCTCGATGTTTTCGCTCGCAGAGCAAAACGAAAAACAGCATCTCACCCAAAGTTTTATCTTTTCGACAATGGCTTATACCGCCGTCTGAGGCAAAGAGGTCCGCTCGATATTGAATCTGAAATAAGCGGTCCTGCGCTTGAAGGCCTTGTGGGCCAGCACCTGAGGGCATATTCCGATTTTGCTCTTCAGGATACTAAATTGTTTTACTGGCGCTCGCTTGCGGGAAATGAGGTCGATTTCATCCTGTACGGCGGAAGTACTTTCGCTGCCATAGAAGTTAAGAACACGAAAGTAATCAGACCAACCGACTATAACGGTCTTGCTTCATTTGGCGACGATTATCCCGAAGCCTCACTGATTCTGCTTTACAGGGGAAATGTCAGGATGAAACATAAGAATATACTTGTTGCTCCCATTGTGGAGTTTTTACAAAACCCCAAGGAATTTTTATGATGCCGAATGTGGCGCTTCACCGTGACAATGAACGTGTTTGCTTTCGATGGGGATTTTCATACAGGTCTTCCCGTCGGCGGGATCGGTGGAGGTGATGGATTCAGCGAAGTTTTTCGCTCAGTTTCATGGGCTGCCCGAAGATATCATGAACCGGGAATTCACTTCCGGTAATAAATCCTTCAGGATCTTGCGCATTGAACCTCGCAACCCGAAATATCCATTTTCGCCATCCGCAGTCAATAACTATGAATTTAGCCTGGCAAAAATCCCTTTTCACCGAGTAAGGTAATGATTCCTCGCAGAAGATAATTATTATTGAAGCGGATAAGATACTTGCGTGCTCCTTCTTTTTCGGGAGCTAACATTTTTTTATCAATCAGTTTTCTGATCTGCCGGGATATGATGGCATTATCCTGACCGGCAAACAGGTCTTTTATATCTGAAGCCTGTATCAAAGGCTTAGCTACTGCCCTTTTTAAAATAGTTGATTCAATATCAGTAATAACCTTTCGCTCAAGTGAAAACCCGATTGCAGGAAGGAGAATTTCTTTTTTGAGATAATCATAATCTAAAAGCCTGTCTATTTTCTCAATCTCATCTTTCAAGCCTTTCAACACATAATCGCACCAGATCAAGGTTCCCTTATCTAAGCCCGTATCTGCTTCGGACAATTTTTTGTAATAGACATTTCGATTACTGCAGAATACTGCCGTGGGATTCAGGATCCTGCCTTTACTGACGTTAAATCCAAGCCTGATAAGCATTGCATAGGTAAATAGCCGAACTGTTCTTCCATTCCCATTGCCGAAAGGATGAATCCAAACGAAACCGGTTGATGATCCTCCAGTTTTGTTTCAATAAACTCTGCAAGGGTGGTATTGTTTCCCTCAATACGGGCAGAACCAATACTCTCAAGTGTGTGAAAGATGTGTTTTAACTGAAGGAAGACCATTGGATGCGTTGAACCACCGAATCGTTTTTTCCTCAGATAATCCAGCTCAATGATCAGATCTGTTAACGGTGAACGAAATGAAGGCTCAGTCAGTTTCAGATCGTAATGCACAAATTTCGGTTCAACCATTTGACGAAGGACTTGCAAACATTTGACAAATATAATAAATTAATTTGAAATGTAATCTTTTAAGGTATTATTTATCAGCTTACTATCAAAATATTTATCTGAATTTTATTTGACATGTATCCTGTAAGCATTTGACAAAGCAAATACGTTTATTGGCGAAAACGGTGAAGCTGACGCCCCTTCGCCGTTTTTAGTTTACCACTATATTTTCCCAGGTTACTACCCGATTTTTCCAAATTTGTTTTTGAGCTGGTGATACAGGCTATGGGCTGTTTCGGGTTCTATCCCTGCTTGCCGTGCAAGGATTTCGAGGTCGGGCTGGGTTCCAGCGTTGATATAAGGAAGCAGAAGTTTCATAAAGGCGTTTATGCCATTGAGCTCTTTCTGCGACAAGGGGTTCATCTCCTTTTCAGGAAACAGGGATTCATATTCATTAAGGTTGATTTTCTTCTTCAGGATCTCCTGCATGGTCACCAGCATACTCATTCCCACCGAATAGTCTTCCTTCCAGTCAATGTGAAGGCCGGAGGCGATAAGCATACGGGTCATTTCCCTGAAACCCTCTTCGGTCAGGGAATAACGGGATAATTCTCCGCTTGTTTCGTTAAAATAGGCCGAGGCAAAATGAGGCATCCCGCTCCAATCTTCATGGCTGATCCGGTAAATGTTTGCATTCCATTGAACGGAGAAAGTTTCTTTCAGCTTACCGGAATCAATGCCGGCGATCTCGTTAACGGCAACCAATTGACACAGCTTATGTATGCCACTCATCGTGACAGGAAATTCCATTCCGCTGGCAAGCATCATATAAGGTATGGGATCTTTATACACTGAGGCCATCAGCGAAGCATCCGAATCTACCTCAGGAAAGACTTCGGTCCCGTAGAAATAAATATCATCGGCATCGAAGGATCGAAAGGGCAGGATGTTTCCGTAGGTATGAAAGCAAAGTCCGTTAAACCCGGTAAGCAGAAAATAAAGATCCTGCCTGCGGCCCTGGGTCCAAAAGGCCTCCACCCCCGGCGAAAACAGTAGAAACTCATCTTCAAAAAAGGCATCGCGAAGGATGAAAAAATCCTTGGCCTTACGGTCGGCAATCCGGGCAAAGCAATATCTCCAGGGATTGTCGGCCTGAAATTCCAGGAATTCGCGTTCGGTTTTTTCCAGCGACCTGAGTTGAATGTTGTTCAGGTACTTATGGATCAGTCCGTCCGGGGTCAAGGTCTTTCCCATGATGTATTCGCCCATTGCCATCGGAAAGAATTCTTTAGGCATCTTCCGGATGACGTGCTGGTATTTCAGCGTATAGGCGTTCATCTTCCTGTCCATCCCTTCTCTACGGGCGATGAAAGGCATCAGAAATTGGTCCAGTATCTTGTCGCTGATCTTTCTGTGGCGCAGGCAGTGTTCTGCTATTTTTTCATAGTCGGCGGGCATAAGCTGATGGTTTATTCGCTACACACAGAGTGAAGCGTATTAGGCCTGTAAAAGTACAATTACTCCGGCTTAAAAACACCAGGTGGTCAAACAGTTCGGCGAAGGCTGGTTAAAACCGGCGGTTTTCACAGTCTGGGAAAGAAAAACGTATATCCATTACTATATTCCCTATATTTGCGTAAATATTCGCAACGAATAATTTCGCAACCGATGCAAAAGAATCCATTTAAATTCGGAAGTATTGTTGATGATCCCTATTTCACCAACCGTACAAAAGAGGTGGTGCAGGTAACTTCTGTCCTGAACAGCAGTAACCACCTGATTTTGATCAGCCCGCGTCGTTTTGGCAAATCAAGCCTCATTTTCAAGGTGATAGCTCAAATCAACCGGCCTGTTATTGCCCTCGATCTGCAGCTTCTCACCAGCATTGAAGATTTTGCAGGGCAGTTGTTAAAACGGGTTTATCGGGTATATCCGTTCGAAAAAATAAGGCAATTGGTGAGCCATTTCCGCATTATTCCAACCATTGCACTAAACCCGGTGAGCAATGAGGTCGACATCTCCTTTCGTCCGTCGCCGGCACCGATGCCTATGCTGGAGGATGTTTTGAACCTGATAGAGAAACTCAGCAGTGAAAAAAAGAGATCCATTGTTGTGTTTGATGAGTTCCAGGAGGTTCAGCATCTCGATGAAAATCTTCCCCGGCTGTTGCGGTCGGTGATGCAACATCATAAACATATCAATTATGTGTTCCTGGGGAGCCAGGAATCGCTGATCCGCAATATATTCGAGAAAAAGAAGTCATCCTTTTATCACTTCGGAATGCTTCTCCCCCTGGGCAAAATACCCGAAAACGATTTCCGGAACTATCTTTTGCAGGGGTTTCATGGTTCTGTTGACAATGAAGTGGAAATTGCAGCGGCCATCCTGGGGTTCACCCGTTGTCATCCCTATTATACACAACAGCTTGCTTTTACAGTATGGGAGAGCATACACCGCGATGGAAAAAACAGCGATGTTATCGGGCAGGCAATCGGCGAACTGATCAGGGTACATGATATTGATTATGAAAGGATCTGGAATGGTTTCAATAAAACAGATAAAAAACTGCTGATTGGTCTCTCTATGTCTGATTTAACGCCTCTGTCGGAGGCGTTTTACCGCACTTATGATATCGGAGCTCCAAGCACAGCATTCAGTAGTCTGAAGCGCCTGATGCAGTCGGGATACATTATTAAATCAGACAACAAACACGAAATCGATGACCCTTTTTTTTGCAAATGGATTAAACAAAGGAGAGATCGGTAAAGTAGGTATAATGCTCAGGTTGATTCCCTGTTGCGATGGTCAGGCCGTTCGGCGAAGGCTGGATAAAACCGGCGCTTATCACAGCCGGGAACCTGTCTCCTAAAGATATAAAGGTCTATGGGGTCAGGTTGCACCGCCAAAGCCTGGTCATATCGGGTTTATTCTCAAGCTATTGAGATTATTTTTGTAATTATTCTCAGTACATTGAGTTTATTTTGTGTTTTTATCTCATTAAATATTATTTCATGGGAGCTGATTTCAGGCAAATGCTGACTGAACAAAAGGAGGAACGCCGTTTTTCTGGAACTTTACCGCCGCTCCCATATCGAAAGATTTGAATTATTCTTTTATAAATCCAATCTGGAAGTTGATTTCCTGATGTACAACGAACTGAAAGTGGAAAGGCCGGCCTGAATGACCACCTTCTGCCGATTTTGATTGACCACTTTAATGTATTTAATATCAATGGGGTAAAGGGGGCAAGGTGTCACCTGCGATGACCGGTCAAAGCAAGCGCTTTTTCCAGTTCGGAGAAGGCTGGGTAAAACCGGCGGTTTTCACACGCTGTGCGTCTTCCTTCAATTAAATCAAATCCAGGTTGGAATACCAATTAATCCATTGCCTAAAAAATAAAGCATGAAAATCATATTCAGCATTGCTGCCAATGCTGAATAGAAATAAATGAATTTAGACATTTTCACCCGGCGATTTTTGAAAATGTAAAATACCGACCAAACAGATGCGAATGCATAACAGATGCTGCAAATAAGAAATAAAAATGAAATCGGGTTAGCAGTTCCCAACAATTGAAACAAATCGTATTTTGTTTGTACTTTTATTATAAAGGAAATAATTACAACGAAAATAAAGGAATTGGTAAGAAAAGGCCATAAGCCGACCCATAATGCAGTTTTGCTTTTATTTTTCCCAAACAAACACAGCAGTAGCCAAAGCAATCCAACAAAAACTGTACTTACCAGCACGATCGGAAATACGAAAAATACAGAAATCAGGAAGTAGGCCCATAACGGCGAAATCTTTTTCAGATTAGCGCCTATTGTATAGCCTTCCAGTGGATCATTTATCAAAACAAACCCTATTCGGTTGGTTATTACGGATCTGAATTCATTGTTGCCTGCTGCAATGAATTTTGATGTAGAATTTCCTTTCATCAGGCGTTTGACATATATCGTATCATGTTTATTCCACACTTTTTGAACATTGTTAATCCGTTCAAGAAATCCATACACATCTATTTTAGGATTGATAATAGTATAGTATCCTGATGGATCGATCGGTATTTTACGTAGTGTAACTTTGTTTCTGTAAAATTAAAAAAGCCACGGCTGAAAAAATGACGTATAAGGTCATTAAACATAAAAACATCAGCCATGGCAAAAACACAAACGAAAGTTACAAAAGATTTTTTGGATGAGTTCCAAAAC
>CAIRDP010000036.1 GCA_903877385.1 uncultured Bacteroidales bacterium | reverse complement strand
GTTTTGGAACTCATCCAAAAAATCTTTTGTAACTTTCGTTTGTGTTTTTGCCATGGCTGATGTTTTTATGTTTAATGACCTTATACGTCATTTTTTCAGCCGTGGCTTTTTTAATTTTACAGAAACAAAGTTACACTACGTTTTCATAACTTATTGATTTAAGATTAATAACTAAAATAACACTGTTCTTTCAATCGTATTTTTAATTAAAAGTATTCCTGCAGATAAATCAAAAACAAAACGCAACAATACAATAATTATTTGGACAAAGCAAAAATATTTACGGTGTAAAAATATGATAATCAGATTCTTATATTCGGAAAACAACAGTCCGATTATCGGAATTTTAAAGTCTGCATATTGGATTTTTAAAACATTTAACGGTTTTGATTACTTGACAATAGAACCATATTCAGTTGAATAACAGCGATCTGCGGACTTAACATTAAAATACAATTCTAAGAAATGATAAAACTTGCTTTTTGGATATTTTGAACGACGCTTCCTATTCAATAAAATGTACGTCAAGCTATTACTGACGGATGTTGAAAAAAATAGTAATTTGCAGAGTGAAACAAATCAATAAACAATAAACACCCTCAATAATGACCAAATCCGAAATCATCGAGCAAATAGTTGCCATGACCGGCATTGAAAAACCTGCTGTATCAGCAATTGTAGAGGCTCTTATGAGTACCATCAAGGATGACATGACCAAAGGCGAGAACATCTACCTGAGGGGCTTTGGCACGTTCCAGTTGAAGACACGGGCTGCCAAGACCGGCAGGAACATCTCCAAGGGGACAAGTGTGACGATTCCTGCCCATGTTATCCCAGCGTTTAAACCGGCAAAGGAGTTCACTGGGGCGGTTAAGACAAAGGTCGTGGCAAGGTAACCATCAGATAAGAAGCTTGGCTTGGGATCTAAATTTTAATGAACTTTTTCACTCCTGCTATTCGTTCACTGGTAAATTTCAGAAAATATACACCCAACGGTAATTTACTAACATCGATGGTGACAGTTGATCCTTTTATTTTCTTCTGAAACAATTCTTTCCCTTCAATATCCGTGATTACAATACTGTTTTCTGAGGTTTCTACCGGGATTAAAATAGTTATTTTATCATTGGCAGGATTGGGAAATACTGAAATATTTTCTGAGTTATCAATCTTGCTAACGCCAACATTACCAATACCTGATTTAACTAAAAACATATTTTCTGATCCGGCATTTAACAAAGTATCAGAACCAAAAGTTATTGTGGGACTGTCAAAATACCCTGTCAAATAATCATTCCCTGAAGCATCAACTGCAACAGAAAATCCTCCGTCATCACTTGGCCCTCCGGCACTTTTTGCCCAAAGAGCATTTCCGTTGGCATCATATTTCACTAAAAAAATATCCGACCCTCCTGCACTCGTTAGTGTATCAGTGTCAAAGGTTATTTTAGAACTATTGAATGAACCTGTCAGGAACGGATTACCCCAAGCATCCAAAGTTACAGACTGTGTCCGGTCATCACCTGTACCTCCGGCACTTTTTGCCCAAAGAACATTACCACTGGCATCATATTTCAGTATAAATACATCCATCCCACCAGTATTTGTTAACGTAATATTGCCCAAGGTTATCGAAGTACTGCTAAACAATCCTGTCATATAGACATTTCCGGAATTATCAGCCAAAATCGAAACCCCAAGATCAATATTCGACCCTCCAGCACTTTTTGCCCATATTACAGTTCCATTAGCATCATATTTCACTGTAAAAATATTATCTTCACCTGCATTTGTTAAAGTAATAGACCCAAAATTCATTGTATTGCTACCAAAATCACCAGTTATATAAATATTCTGAAAAAGATCAACAGCTATAGATAATGCACAATCTTGACCTAAACCTCCGGCACTTTTTGCCCAAAGTGATCCGGATGATAGTTTTGATTTTGGGATAGAATCCTTATGATGTGTGGAAACTGCCATCCTGTTATCCACGGCATCGCCTTTTGTAATATGTCGAATATTCTTCATCATACCAGGGTATAAATCACACAGATAAAATTAAGAGGCATTTTAGGTTAATTCAAAGCTAGTGGTGTTCATTTTATGAACAGGGAATGGTAATAAGTATTTTGTATGGATTAGATGATAATCACCTGGCAGACATCAGTCCGGTTCTGTTTTATGATGAGGATCCCGGGCCCGCCGGGAAGCTTAGACTTTAGGTTTCTTAACAAAAACATTAAGCTTGTTATCCTTGCGCAACTGGTAATTGAGTCTTGTTTCCGCTTCTTTGCTCTTGTCCGAAATAAATATCGTTGTTCTGCCACCATCGAGAGTTATGGGATATAAACCGGTGAGTGATCCCGTTTGAAGTTTTGAATCGGGGATTTTTGTCCGGTTGCGTTCCTGCATCATTCTATATTCAAGAGTGTTTTTCTTCATCTTTCATTGTTTCCTTTAGAAATTGTAAAGTATTCGGTATTTCTACAAGATACGGTTAATTTTTATACTTTGGAAGATTTATTTTATGGGAACAAAGGGCCCTCACCATATAAATGGATTTAAAAAGCCTGAAGTAACCCGGAAATGTCATCCATAAAACCGGTCGGAGATCGTTATTATGCCATTCAATCGCGGTAAATATAAATCCATGTGGATGCAATCAGCATACAACAAAAAGTATTTTTGGCTACAGGAAATATTGTGTTTTAAGAAAAATATTACTTTTAACATGTTATTTTATTAATGTCTCGCTGATGACATAACCCAGCTTGCTAAAGAAACGGGGACAGGGCATGGGTTCAGGGTTTTCCCGAGGGCCCTGATAAAAATCGAGAGAATTTTAATATCTTCACCTTATCAATAAAACTCAATGAAACACATTCGGAAAATAACTGGGGTTATTGTAAAATATACTGAAACCCTTAACCCGAATATTTTTGCCGCGGCAATTTTCTTCCTGTTTTTTATTCTTCCTTTCCTGGCAATAAAAGCAGGGACTATGGAAGGCGATATGGCAGAATACCTGAATAACCCATTGCGTATTATTCATGGAGAGCTCCCATACAGGGAATTCTGGCTTCTTTTCCCTCCTGGCGAAGTTTTGTTCCCTGCATTGGTCTATAAGCTATTTGGTTTAAATATAAACCTTGTACTTCTGATTTCCATAGTGTTTTCCTCACTTTGCGGTCTTCTTACATTTATAATCGGAAGGAAATTAACCGGCAGCAACATTTTTGCTACCCTCCTGGCATTCATGGTTTATTATGACGGACTTATTCGGTATTACTACGGCCCGGCATACGACCACCTTGATTTCTTCTTCCTGCTTGTTGCGACTCTTTTTTATTTGGAGTACCTGAGCAAGAAACAGGGGCTGTTTCTTTTCCTGGTTGGGATAAGCGTTGGGATGGCATTTTTCTTCCGCCTTTATGAAGTTGGCCCGGCAGCAATTGCATTCCTTGTTTCATTGTATTTTAATTCAAGATATAACAGGAAAACAGTTTCTTTCATAACCAAAGAGATATTGTTTTATTTATCCGGAATAGTTTTGCCATTGATTATTATCACATTCTTCCTTTTTGACATTTGGAGGCCCATGTTTTTTGGAGTAATTGTTGATAGCATATCACATGGGACTTCAATGAAAATCCCTTTTTACCATGAGAGCTTTGAAGCTTTTAACAGGGTGAAGGAAATTTTACTGTCGGGCCGTAAAACATCCATTATCGCCCTGGCCGGAGGTTTGATCTATTCATGCATCGCACTTTTAAAGGATGTTACAGCCAGCCTTACACCATTTATAGTTGTAATTTGTTCAGCTTGGTATCTTATTAGAAAGAAATTCGACGGTCATGAAATGACAATTGTATTGTTGTTTTTAACCTGGGGGATCTTATCCTTGCCAAAAGCATTGGGCCGGTCAGATTTAATGCACCTGGCTTCTTCTACAACTCCCTTATTTTTTGTCATCATTATGCTGCTGCAGAAGAGCATGCATTTAAAAAATTCAATAAAATTGAGGGGGGATAAACTTGTTTCTATAACCCTGGTCATTTTATGTTGTTTTTCATTGTTGTCTTTTACCTCTTATGTTAAAAACACATATGATCTTGTAAAAAATAACAAGTTTGAAGTAAAGTCAGGAACAGGACAACTTTTTTTCAATAATTCCGAAGACGCCTGTAATGCCAATAAGGTGATCTGGTATATAATCCAGAATACGGGGCCCGGCGATTATATTTTCGTTACACCCTGGTTTGCGCCTCCCTTCTATGCTTTAACCAACAGGAAAGATCCTACCTATTATGATTCTTTAATTGATGTTGTGGCGAGACCATCAGAGGATAAACAGAACTCAATCTGCAATGGTCTTAGCAGGAAAAAAACCAAACTTATAATTCATAATACCCAGTGGGGTTTTGATGACAAGGAGGAACTCCAGTTTTCATATTCCTGTAAAGTTCTCCAGAGGTTTATAGATTCCAACTATAAGCTTGTTGAGCAATTCGGGCGATACGGGATTTACGTGCCTAAGTGATTCGGTGCTGCACAAGCTTGATTTTTCCATGCCCGTCCGAAAATTAATTTTTGGTCCCGGGGATTAAAATAAATAATCTTTTGTAATTTACCCTGTTTTTCGAACGGAACTAAAGGCAATAAAAATTTAAATGAAGAATCATGGCAGAGAACCTAATGGAGAGGGCAAACGATATTCTTGAACGGGCTATCCTTGCTGCAGCAGAATTTCAGCAATTCAACCAGGAACAAACGGATAAAGTTGTTGTGGCTGTTTACAAGGCCGCCCTGAACGCCAGGATAAAACTGGCCAAAATGGCTGTGGAAGAAACAGGGATCGGACTTTGGGAGGATAAGGTCTGGAAAAACGTCATTGGCACCCAGCTTGTTTATGAAAATATCAAGGATGAGAAAACTGTAGGGGTGATCAGCAATGATACTGTTACCGGAATTTCGGAGATAGCCCAGCCGCTGGGGCCTATTTTTGCTGTTACCCCCGTTACAAACCCCACATCAACTGCAATCTACAAGATATTGATCTGCCTGAAGACCCGCAATCCCATTATCATCAGCGCACACAGGACTGCTGCTAAGAGTACAGGAGAGGCTGCGAGGATTTGCTATGAGGCTGCACTTGCAGCAGGGGCTCCCGAGGATTGTGTACAGATGATTCCGGCAGGTTCCCGGGAATTCACCCAGACTGTAATGGCCCATCCCCGGGTTGCGCTGATCCTGGCTACCGGAGGAACCGGGCTTGTAAAGGCCGCCTACAGCTCAGGAAACCCTGCAATAGGAGTCGGGCCCGGTAATGTGCCTGTGTTTATCGACGAAAGTGCCGACATCCCTTTTGCCATATCTTCCATTATAAGCTCTAAAACATTTGACAATGGAACGGTTTGTGCAAGCGAACAGTCGGTGATCGTTGAGGATAAGATCGCAAAGGCAGTGAGGGAAGAGTTTGTGCGCCAGCACTGTTATTTTCTTTCCCCTGAAGAAATTCATAAGGTCGAAAACATTGCAATTGTAAAAGATTCGATGAGCATGAGCCCCTTTATCGTGGGCCAGTCTGTTGAAACGATTGCCGAGAAGTCAGGAATCACTGTCCCTGTTGGTACGAAAATCCTGCTGGCTGAGCTGAAAAGTGTTGGAAAGGAAAACCCTCTGTCGGTTGAGATACTTGCACCTATCCTGGCTTTTTATACGGCAAAGGATTATTATTCAGCGATTAAATTATGCATTGACCTGAATTACCTGGGTGGAATCGGCCATAGCGCCGGCATCTATGCCAATGACAACAAAAGGATCATGGAATTCAGCCAGCTGATCAACGCAGGACGTATTGTGGTTAACACACCTACTTCACAGGGAGCGGTGGGAGGTACTTTTAACATGCTTGCTCCTTCGCTTACCCTGGGTTGCGGCACAGGTGGAAAAAACATCACAACCGAGAACATCACAGTAAAACACCTGATAAACATTCAGAGAGTTTGCCGGAGAAAGATGAACGATAAATTTTTCAGCGTCGACCGCAGCAAATATCTTGACGAAAACTGTAATGAAACGGATTTGCGGATGGAGTACCATAAAAATCATTAATAAAACAGAAGAATTATGATGGATTTTGATTTTAACCCCGAAGAAAGAGTTTTAACATGCATTTTTAAAGGTCGGCTGGATACAATAATCAGTACCCAGATATCCGCAGAACTGGAATCCAAGTATTCATCACTTAACGAAAAGGAAGATAGTACAGCATTATTGGATTTCGGCCTGGTCTTTGACCTGAAAGAAGTGAATTTTATCTCTTCATCGTTTATCAGGCTTTGTGTTGCAGGTAAAAAAAAGGTTAAAGACGGAACTTTTTGTATACTGAATTCCGATCCCTTTATTAAAAAGACATTTAAAATTGCCGGCCTTGACGAGATCCTTGATGTAAAATAAACAGGATTAATGCCAGAATATAAGTTTCCAGGTATACGAAAGGACTTTTACTGCCGAAATAATCATCCCTATTATCAGGATCCAGGGGAAAACGACATTTATCCAGCCAAATCCCGGATAATTGGAGAAGTCCAGGGGATAAACATAGTATAACGTAATCTGGACAAGGAAGGAAGCCGCTTCCATGAATATTCCCAAAAGGTGCCTGAGCACACGAAAATCAAGCAACATCATCAGCAGATTGCCTCCGATCTGAACAATGGTGCAAAGAATCAAAATATACATTACAGCCCCATACTTCGAAGTGATGAACCCAAGATGCCAGTCGGGGATCTTGTAAAGGATGACCAGGGCAATCAGGTTCATAACTATGGAAGAAACAAATTCACTACGACGGTTGCGGAATTCCTTCTCCCTGTGCCAGCGCCTGGGCCCTATTTCATCGATGCGTTTTGCCCAATGTGGCATATTCCCATTTTCAGCATTGCTCATAATGCAGGTTTTGATAATCAACAATTAATTATTTGACGTATCCCGGATCACATGGTTACCAAAATTAGAAGATAATTTACAAGTAAGACAAGGAAATAAGTGCGGTAACAAATTTTCTTCAAAGCAGGGTTTGGAAGGCCTGGTTTCGGGAAGTATTGAATACGTGAACCTTTCAAGCGGGGAATCGGGGATACTGAAATTTTACAGCGAAAAAATTGATGTCAGGCTGTTACAGAAGTGAGCCCCATATTCACTTTTCAGTTATCTTAGTTGCATAATAAACCCTTATGAAAACTAAGACTTTCCTCGTATTTGCCGGGATGTTGCTGCAGCTTTTCGCCGGCCGTGTTTCGGCCCAGGAAACAGGGTTCCGCCTCCCGGCTGTTCCCCTGTTGACAAACAATCCCTATTTCAGCATCTGGAGTTTCAGCAATAACCCGGCCGAAGACTGGCCCAGGCACTGGACGGGAAGCGTTCAGGCCATGGCTTGTTTTGCAAGGATTGACGGGAAGTTTTTCAGGCTGCTGGGGCACACGCATATGGCGGTCCCCGCCATGACCCTGAAAAATACAGCCGTTTTGCCAACCCGCAGCATGTATACCTTCGAGGAAGCAGGAGTAAGGATATTGCTCACCTTTACAAGCCCTCTTCTGGCTGATGACCTCGTGTTGTTATCCGAGCCGCTAACCTATGTAAGCTGGCGGGCGGAACCTTCGGACGGGAAAGTTCATGAACTGAAAATATACTTCGATGTTTCGGCGGAGCTTGTGGTAAATACGAATGATGAGCAGGTAAGCTGGTCAAGGCCAAAAATTGCGGGATTGGACATTATGCAGATGGGTACTGCCGCACAGGACGTATTGAAAAAATCGGGGGATGACCTGAGGATAGACTGGGGTTACCTCTATGTGGTTTCTTCTTCAGCACAGCCGGTATCGAACGTGATCTGCGGAGCAGATCTTGCCAGGGCTTCGTTTCTGAAAAATGAAACCGTTTTGCCTGATGACAACCTGAGGATGCCCAGGCCTGCCAGTGATGACTGGCCCGTGATGGCTTCGGTATTTTCATTTGACTCCCTTGCGCACCCGGCCGAACGTTTTGTTTTGCTTGCCTATGACGATGGGTTCAGGGTGGAATTCCTGAACAGGAAGCTTCCTCCGTACTGGAAATCGCAGGGCATAAGCACATCGCAGCTTTTAAAGGACGCTGTTAAAACCTATGCTTATACCATTGAGCGCTGCGAAAAATATGATGACAAACTGATGAAGGCCCTGGTTAAGTCAGGGGGACAGAATTACTGTGATATTGCTGTGCCGGCATACAGGCAATCGCTTGCAGCATGCTCGCTTGCCGGTGATATTGACGGCACTCCCATGTATTTCCCCAAGGAGAATTTCAGCAATGGATGCATTTCGACTGTGGATGTGATTTACCCGGCTTGTCCTGTACTATTGTATTGCAATGCCGGCCTGTTGAAAGCCGAGCTGGAGCCCATGATGATCTATGCATCCTCGAAACGCTGGAAGTTCCCCTTTTCACCACATGATCTCGGCACTTACCCTCTTGCCAACGGACAGGTTTACGGGGGTGGGGAAATAAGCGAGGAAGACCAGATGCCGGTTGAGGAATCGGGAAACATGCTCATCATGCTGTATGCACTTGCCGCAAAAGAAGGTAATGCAGGTTTTGCCGTAAAATACTGGCCTGTAATTTCAAAATGGGCTGAATACCTTAAGGAAAAAGGCCTTGATCCCGAGAACCAGCTCTGTACGGATGATTTCGCCGGACACCTTGCACATAATACCAACCTGTCGGTTAAGGCGATCATTGCCCTGGGTTGCTATTCCCGCCTGTGTGGAATGAGCGGGAAGCCGGAAGAGGCTAAGGCTTACTGGAAAACAGCTTCGGATTTTGCGTCACTATGGAAAAGCATGGCCAATGAAGGGGATCATTACAAACTGGCGTTTGACAAAAGCTCCAGCTGGAGCCAGAAATACAACCTTGTGTGGGACAGGCTGCTTGGTTTGAACCTCTTTGATCAGTCCATTGCGAAACAGGAGATACGCTTTTATAAAACCAAACAAAACACCTACGGGCTTCCATTGGATAACCGTAAGGATTATACCAAGCTTGACTGGATCTTATGGACAGCAACCCTTGCCGATGATGCTTCCGATTTTGATTCCCTGGTGGCGGCTGTGCATAAATTCCTGAACGAAACCCCCGACAGGGTTCCCATGACCGACTGGTATGATACCAAAACAGGGAAGCAGGTCGGGTTCCAGGCAAGGTCGGTGGTAGGAGGGGTTTTCATTAAAATGCTAAAACCCTGATCATTGTATAAGCTGCTCGAACTTCAGGATAGTCTCATCTGCAATAAGATTTCCCATTTTGTTAATTGTTGTTGAAAGCTTGGTTTTCAAAATTAAATAGATTACCGTTACTTTGCAGGAAAATAACATTAAGATAACATCCTTGAAGCTGCAACCGGAGAAATTCAAACCCTTGTACCTGTTAAGACCCTCGATTATTTTCGCCATTGTCTTTCTCTCTTCCGGGCTATATGCCCAAACATGGAAATTTATCAAAGAGAAGGACGGGATACGGATATACACCATGACCGATGAACATTCCTCCTTTAAATGCTTCAGGGGGGAAACGGTTTTCCATACCACCATGGAAAAACTAAGCAAGTATATTGGGAATATTCAGAATGTGGACTGGTGGGATAAAAATGTAAGGGAGATAAAAATTTTATCTACCGACCCTGATAAACTTATCAGGTACTATCTCGTTTATGGAGTGCCCTGGCCCCTGAACGACCGCGATCTTTGTGTTGAAGCAAAGATCACCATTGACCCTGTAAGCGGGGAGAAAGTCGTTGCTGCCAAGCCGTTGCCGGATGTGGTGCCTGAAAGGGACGGGATTGTAAGAATAAGGAATTACTGGCAAAAGTGGACCCTGAAACCCATAGGCAATAATAATATTCAGGCCGTGCTTGAAGGTTTTGTTGATCCCGGTGGAAATGTGCCCTCCTGGCTGTACAATATGGTGATCGTTGACACCCCTCTGAAAGTCATGAGAGGGATCAAGGTACTTGTGGAAGAAAAAGATTAAGGCCGCGTAATGATATACATTTGCTCGACTTCCACACTTGAAATAGTACTGTGAAAGATTTTTACCTCATCCAGCCAGCCCCTGAAATGATTTGCGTAAGGGGAATAGTAATTGCCCCAGCTTGTGGCTGAATATGCTGTTGAGCCTGCAGAATGGAAGAAGCCCATGGCAAAAATATTTTCCTGCTGGGGGGCGCTGCCTCCATATTTCAAGCCTGTAATATTTCTTGCCGGATCCCCTGAGGGCCATTGGTTGAAATCCTGTTGCTTCATCATGAACCCATTAATATACAAGGTCCCTAGCTTTGTGGCACTGTTGTATGAGCAGCTTATAAAAGCCCATTTATCCTTTAGCAGGGCTGCGACTCCACCTGTTGGCGTAAGGTCGGCGCAATATGTCCAGCCGGGCTGGCCACCGTTATACTCTGTTTTCCCGTCACCGGCAAAAGACAGGTCCTCAGAAACTGTTGTCCCGTCGGGCAGGGCATAGGATGCAACAAGGTCGCATGAACTGTAATCCGGGGCGATCTCGAATTCAAATCCTTTGTAATCACCAACACCTAGCACCATTTGTGCTTTCGGCTTCCCCAGCGAATCAATCTGGTACTGCGAATTTGCCTTAGCCCAGAAGGTAAGGGAAAAATCATTGGTGCTGACCAGCTGGTCCCCGTTCAGAACCTGGATCAGTGTTGAAGTGCCGTTAAACGCGGCACATTGCCCCATTATGCCTTTAAAGGATTTTGCGTAGTTCAGGTCAGTCACCGAGCTCACATTGTATGTTCCCTGCTGATCATAGGTGTTGCCTTCAAAATTCCAGTATGCCACCAGCCCCGCGGGGCCAAAGCTTCCTATGGTTGTAAATGCCCTCCATATATAAGTCAGGGTTGTACCGTCAGTGGCCCGTATGTTTGTAAAGGTCAGAATGTAATATGTGCCGTTACCCAGCTCCAGTTTAGGAACTATCGTAATCGTGCTGCCCGATACGCTTACCGTGAGGTCAACATATGTGGAATCAAAATTACGCATGAGCAGGATGCTGCTGCTTGTAGCACTGGAAGGATCAATCGGGGCCGACATGGATGCTACAATGGTGGCATTCGCCGGAACATTCACCGGGCTGACGATCCCAATGCCCACACCACCGGCAGTAAGGGAATTAAAAAATAAAACCGGAGCATCGGTTGTTTTGGTACAGCTTAGAGCTCCAAGTAAAAAGATAAAACCAATAAAACTAAAAGATCGTGACACGATGAGTGTATTTATATTCAATGAAATCAACGGTAAAGGTAGGCATTTATTTCAAAATCCCGAAATTGGCATATCCCCCGGTATCCTGTTATCCCCTGTCTGAAAAAGTAAATTACAGCGATATTTGTATTATTGCCTATCTTTACAATAAGTTTGATTACATCTGTTGAATAAATCTTCCGTACCCTTGCTGTGCGGGGGATCATACAGGAAACCTCAATGTTATGAAGATCAAGGCCGGGAAGTTTAAAAAACCAGGAAATACAGTTAAGGAGTTGACTATTACAGCCGGCGCTGCAATGAAAAACGGATTTTATACTGAAGCCATCTGGATTCTTTCGGCCATTATGGAAATCAGGCTTAAAAAGCTGATCATTATCACCGAGGGGAAGAACCCCGGAGCGGCATCAGGGCTGGAACAGCATTTAAAAAGGATTAAACTGCTTCAATCCAGGGAAAAATATTCTTTACTGAAAGATAATTTTTCGTCAAACCTAATCAATTCCCTGCGTACCTGGAAGAACAACAGGAATATCATGATGAAGGATATGCTTGAAATGCATGTTTCGTGGGAGCGCAAAGAAAGGCAGGCCAAACAGGGAATAGCCCTGCTCAAGGAAGTGGACAAGGTGTATAAGCATTATAAACTTGCCGTTAATTCACCTCTAAGCATAGTCGCCCCCCAGCCCGAATCCCCGGTCCCTGAGCTTACCCCAAAAACAGTTGCTAACAAAGAGACTGTAACGACCAAACCTCCCCAAACTTAAACCCAGGTTCAATTATGACATCCTCGAGAGTCCGGGAATTTTACTGGAGATTTTATAAGAAAAGAACCGCTTCTTTCCTGGCCAATCTTTACAGTGCCAGTATTACAGGCAGCGAAAAGGACATCCACAAGACCCGGCTTGACATGAAAAAGATCTATGCCCTGCTTGAGATGTTCGAAATGCTTAATCCCGAGAAATTCAACCAGGATTCCTTCGGGGTTTTCAAGGCATTATTCAATTTTTCGGGAAAAATAAGGGAACTGCAGGTCAACCAGCTGGTATTATTAAAGTATGGACCTGAAACTCCAGGCACCCTTGTTTTTGCCAGGTATCTCAGGGCAAGGGAACACAAGCTTGCGAAACAATTCATCACGGTAGTACAGAATTTTGATGAGAAAAAATTGAAAAAATCGGAACGCTCATTAAAAAAGCTATGCAATGAAATAAAGATCAAAACCATTAAAACCAGGTTGGAAAAATTTATTTTAAAAAAAGCCAGAAAAATAAGCCTGCTCCGCAATTACCCTTCAAACCCTGAAAATATTCACGGGATCCGCAAACAGCTCAAGGCCATGGTCACCATTCTTACACTGGTTTCGATGGTTTACAGGGACGAAAAGCAGGACGCCATTTTAGGCAAGCTCAATCAAACGGAGATGCTGATCGGCAGTTGGCACGACAACCAGGTGCTGATGGATTACATCGACCAGTTCATCAGGAGAAGAAAAACGATCAGCCGGGAACATCAGCTGAACCTCCAGTCGCTCAGGAATAAGATCATGAAAAGCAATCAGGAACTTCTTCTATCGGTATTCCCTAAGATAGAGGAGACTCTTTCGGTTATTTTTCCAGTCCCTGAATCGGAATGAAATCCATAAAGGAAATATACAAGCTTGAAGGCATGTCCTGCACTGCCTGCGCTTCCAGCGTTAACAGCATGCTGTCGTCGGTCAAAGGCGTTCAGTCGGCCAACGTGAATTTTGCGAACCAGACGGTGCTGGTCGAATATGATCCTGAAACGGCATCTGTAAAGCAGCTGGAAGAAGCCGTTTCACAAATAGGCTACCGTCTTATTACCGATAAGGAGTTGATGGCGGATGAGGAAGCCCGGGAGGCAAAGCGTTTGCATAAGGCAAGGATCAATCTCATTGCTTCCTTTGCTTTCGCAATTCCGGTTTTTATAATCTCAATGTTCCTGCCCCGGCTGCCATACAGGAACTGGGTTATGCTGGTATTATCCTGCCCGGTGATGTTCTGGTTCGGGAAAGAATTTTTCGTCATTGCCTGGAAGCGGGCCTGGTACTTTTCGACCAATATGGATACGCTGGTGGCCCTGGGCAGCGGAACCGCTTTTTTGTTCAGCCTTTACAATACGTTTTTCCCGATGAAGACCCAGGGGATGGGAATGGGGTCCCATATGTATTATGAAGCAGCGGTGGTGATCATCTCTTTCATTTTGCTGGGGCGTTTCCTTGAAGAAAGGGCAAGGACAAGAACCTCCACTGCCATCAGGAAACTGGTGAACCTCGGAGTGAAGACAGCCCGGGTGATAAGGAACGGGGAAGAAAAGGAAATCCTTATTTCAAAAGTAAGGATAGGCGATATTGTTGTGATCAGGCCCGGTGAGAAAATACCGGTTGACGGGATTGTTACTGAAGGTGAGAGCCTGGTGGATGAAAGTATGATCACAGGCGAAAGCCTGCCTGCAGTTAAGAAAACCGGCGACCGGTTGATCGGAGCTACCATGAACCAGACCGGGAGCCTGCTGTTGCTTGCCGAAAAGATTGGCGAACAAACGGTGCTGGCACAGATCATAAGGCTGGTGCAGGAAGCACAGGGCAGCCGCGCACCGGTTCAGAAAACAGTCGACCGTATTGCCTCGGTTTTTGTACCGGTGGTCATGGCCATTGCAGTTCTGACCTTCTTCACCTGGCTTATTTTTTTCCCCTCCCTGGGGTTCACCCATGCCATCACGACAGCAGTGAGCGTTCTCATCATTGCATGCCCCTGTGCACTGGGACTGGCCACGCCTACTGCCATCATTGTAGGACTGGGCAAAGCAGCCGAACATGGCATTCTTATCAGGGATGCACGAAGCCTTGAAGAATTCTGCAAAATAAATCTTATAGTCCTCGACAAAACAGGGACGATCACCACCGGAAAACCCGGTGTAAGCGAGATAAACTGGGATGAGGATGAAACCGGGGGGCCTGAGGCCATCGCCGGGATCTCAGCCGCCGTCTCGGCAATTGAATGGCGTTCCGAGCACCCTTATGCCAGGGCTCTGATAGAATTTTTCAAGGTGCCTGAAAATACTGATAATACGGTTGCGGGTTTCGAAAGTTTAACAGGTAAAGGAGTTTCGGGGGTTTATGCAAAGAACCTGTATCATATCGGGAGCCCGACCTATATTGACGGAAAGGAATGCAGCATTTCCGAAACCCTTGCCGAATACACTCAACTGTTAAAAAAGCAGGCCTTTTCGGTAGTATATATCGCGCGGAATTCTAGAGTTGTGGCAGTTGCCGCCATCAGCGACAGTATCAAACCCGAATCAGCCGGGGCTGTTAAAGACCTTAAGAACATGGGAATCGAGGTCCATATGCTTTCGGGCGACAGCGTAGCCATCAGTTCCCAGATTGCTGCCAAAACAGGGATTGACTTTTTCAAAGCCGAAGCTTCCCCCCTTGAAAAATCTGAATATATCAGGGCGAAACAGGAATCGGGGCAAAAGGTAGGCATGGTGGGCGACGGGATTAACGATTCCCCGGCCCTTGCCCTCTCCGATGTTGGCATCGCCATGGGAACGGGAACGGATATTGCCATTGAATCGGCCCGGATCATTTTGCTTAAGGGCGATCTTGCAAAACTGGTCATGGCTTTAAAAATAAGCAGGCAAACTGTCCGGACTATCCGGCAGAACCTGTTCTGGGCATTTTTCTATAACCTTCTTAGTATCCCCATAGCCGCCGGAGTACTCTTCCCGTTCACCGGCTTTTTGCTGAATCCAATGATTGCCGGGGCTGCAATGGCCTTTTCCTCTGTCTCGGTTGTGAGTAACAGCCTTCTACTGAAAACCAGGAAAATTATTTAAGCGTGTAAGGGTTTTTCTTAATTTTGATTTGTTAAGCTTGATTATTCAGGGATGGAACTGCGAAACCCGATTTCAGTCATTTTCTTTCTGCTTATTGTTTCTTTTCTGCCATTAGGGCTTATCGCTCAGGAGGCACAAAACCAGGGCAAAGGGGAAAAGGGAAACGACATCCGCAGTATTGATAAAACATTATTTATATTTAAGACTGACTCGCTTTTACCTGAAGAGGCTTTCCCTCTTGCATATAAAACCTTGAAGAAGTCTATAGAAATCTCATATACCGAAGGGAAAGCCGAATCTTACCTTCAGATCGGGAAATATTTTATCGACAAGAAAAAATATGCCTCGGCAATCCACTTCCTGCTGTCGGCTTCCCAACTGTTCAATTTATTGAAAGACACAGCGGCCCTGATGAGGGTCGACAATTCGATATATGCGGTTGAGAACTACCTTAAGGATTACAACAATGCACTTTCAGTTTGCAGGCATGGCCTTGAACTTGCACGACAGCAAAAGAATATGGTTTCTACCGGTTTCTTTCTGGAGAAAATGGCAGATGTTTTTCGTGAGCAGGAGGATACTTCAAAATCATTGGATTATTATTTGGAATCCCTGAAATATTATTCCGGGACCGGGAACCGGAAAAAGATACTCGGGGTTTATATGTCGATAGGAGGGATATACCTGGATCAGAAAAGGTATGCAGATGTGGTAAAGTTGTATGATTCACTTACTGTATATGCCGATTCTGTTGATCCCGCGATGGCCGGTACTATTTATACCAGGATAGCTCATGTATATGATTTGAAGCGGGATTTTTCTAAGGCATTAGCCTATAACCGGAAAGCCCTGGAAGAAAGGAAAAGGGCCAGATATACCGAAGCCGCAAACAGTTCGATAATAAATCTTGCCGGTGATTTTTTCAAGATGAACCGTCCTGACTCAGGCTGGTATTATATGGAAATAGGCCTGGAGGAAGCGAAAAGAAACCATCGCTTGTATTTCCAAAGAAACGGTTATCGTACACTGTATGATTATTATCTGTCGCATGGGGACATGGAGAAAGCGCTTGGGAATTTCAAACTCATGGTATCAGTTAATGACAGTATCCTGGCCGAAAGGCTCAATACCGACATAAGCCTGATTAGGACAGGGCAAAACATCCTGGTGTTAACAGAAGGGAATAAAGTACTGGAACGCCAGAATGTTTTCCAGGAACTTTTAATCAGGAATGAAAAGATTTTTAACTTTCTTCTTACTGCAATCGTACTTGCAGTTCTGATTGCCGTAAGTATCATTGTAAGGATCAACTTACGCCACCGCAGGTCGAAAAGGGATATTGAGAATCTGAATGTCAAACTGCAGCATGAGGCAGCCGAGAGAAAGCTGGTCCAGAAAAAAACGGTTGAAAAGGAGGATCAGTACAGGTTTATTGCCGAAAATTCCCTTGATTTGATCACCAGGATAAACAAGGACTTTAGTTTTGCCTATGCCTCACCGGCAGCGGCAGATATTTTCGGATACTCTCCCGAGGAGCTTTTATCTTTAAATCTGCTTGACCTGGTCGTTTCAGGGTATACGAGCTTTCTTAAAGAACAGCTGGCCGAAGCCGTTTCTACACGGAGGCCGCATTCAGTTGCTTTTCTGACCAGGACAAAGGGCAATGAAACCATCTGGGTTGAAAGTACCTATAATCCTGTGTTCGATCCTAAGACCGGGGACTTCCGGGAATTTGTTTCAGTTACGAGAAATGTTCAGGAACTTAAAAAAAGAGAAATGGGAATTGTTGAAGGAACCAAGCAAAAAGAAAACCTCCTGAGGGAGATCCATCACAGGGTTAAAAACAACTTTGCCATACTGGTCAGCCTGATCAATATGCAAAAGTCGCAAAGCCAGAGTGAAGATGTTAAACAATCCCTTACGAATCTTCAGCTGAGGATCAGGACTATGGCCCTGGTGCATGAGATGTTGTACCGTTCGGAAGATTTTGAAAAGATTTCCTTCCCCGATTACGTAAGGTCCGTTGCCTCGGTTGTGTCATCAACCTACGGAAGGATGAATGTTCACCTGGATTTCCAGATGGAACCGGTTATAATAAACATTGAAACGGCAATTCCCCTGGGGCTTATGCTTAATGAACTCTTAAGCAATGCCTACAGGCATGCCTTTACTGATAATTCCCAAGGCGCAATTTCAGTTAAATTTAACAAGCATGAAGCCCCGAACTACTATGCCCTTACCATTGCCGATTCAGGCTGCGGGCTGCCCGATGGGTTTTCAATGGAAGGAACTAAAACCATGGGACTGCAGATTGTTGACATCCTCATCAAACAGATTGAAGCCCGGCTGCTTATTACACAGGAGAACGGAACTTCATTTACGATTATCTTTCCGATAGAGGCCTGAGACCCCTCATTTTCAATGAACTGGCTGGACTTTCAGCTGTACCCTCTGTCACAGGCTTAACAATTATTTAACCTTAAGGTAATATTGCCGTAACATGCCCGCTTACGGCAAAACCTAATTTTGCCGAAAACAAAAAACTAAGGTTTATGAAGAAATTTACAAGAATCATCCTGATGAGCGGTTTTGTGCTACCGTTC
>CAIRDP010000035.1 GCA_903877385.1 uncultured Bacteroidales bacterium | reverse complement strand
TGCATAAAACAATACTGTCGCCATAATACTTTAAAAGTTGCCTGTATTTTTAAAAAAGTTGCCTGTACAAAGGTATCTATAGGCAACAATTTAGGCAAGTTTGCCTGTAAAAGTTATTAACAGGCTGTATTTTGATGTAACGTACTGTAAAAGAAAAACCGCCTGGAGTGGCGGTCTTCATTGATTTTCAGTGATTTTTTTGATTTTTACTGTGGGATGTGAGGGATTCGAACCCACGACCCCCGCCCTGTCAAGGCGATGCTCTAAACCAACTGAGCTAACATCCCGGGGTTGAGGGTGCAAAAATAGGCATTATCACTAAATAAACAAAGCGAAAAGCGAGTAGCGAAAAGTGAAATACTTATTTCGCCTTTCGCTACTCGCTATTTTATATAGGTCCCAAGTATCTCCCCATAATACACCATATGCCAGTCCTTTGTCTGGTAATATTTATGGTCTATGGCCGGATCAAGGGCCAGGGGGTCAAGCCGGTGCTTATGAACAATGCGGCATTCATAATATATGGCCGACTGCGTTATGAAAGGAGTGCCAACGTGACTGCTCTGTTCAAGTGAAAAACCGCATACTTTGATCTTATCCATGTCCCTGCCCGATTTGGTGCCGCAGATAGCAAGGTGTTTTTTATACCGGTCTGACAGCACACAAACCGTGAAATCCTTCGCTTTCTCCATCAGCCCGAAAGTGTAACGGGTAGGGCGCACCAGTACGCTGAAGATAGGCAGATGCCAGATCTCACCAATGGTCCCCCAGCCGATGGTCATCGGATTGGGAGGGTCTCCGGCAAGAAGGATGATGCCGTTTCCGGCCAGTTTACCGATTGTTTCATGGTATACGTCGAAGGGGCCGACAGACTTGAACATTATTTCATAATTTTGGACATCAAAATTACAAGATTCATTTAATCCTTACAGCATTTATGAAATCAAGACTTTTACTATCATTGCTGATTGCAGCTGCCGGGCTGCTGATGTTGCCGGCCGGTGTACAGGCCCAAAAAAAATCCATAAGCCTTGAAGATATCTTCAAGAACAGGAAATTTTCATCCAGGGGAGTTTCAGGGATACGTTCCATGAGGGACGGGATACATTTCAGCCAGGTGAAAAACGACAGCCTGAATGTATATGAATATGAAACGGGCAAATACACAAAAACCGTCCTGACCTCCAAACAACTGGTCCCCCAAGGCGACAGTCTGCCCCTGCCTATCAGTTCATATGAATTCAGCGATGATGAAAACAAACTGATGTTCTCAAAGGATGATGAAGCTCTTTTCCGCCATTCCTCAAAAGCCAATTATTTCATCTGCGATCTGGCTACCATGAAAATAATCCCCCTTTACGCTAAAGGCAAACAAAGGCTTGCAACTTTCTCACCGGATGCCTCAAAGGTGGCTTTTGTAATGGATAATAATATTTTCATCAGGGACCTGGATTACAGCAAACCGGCAGCTGCCGGCAGGGATGAAGATAAATCGGTAAGGCAGATCACGGCCGACGGGCAAATCAATTCCATAATCAACGGCGCGACCGACTGGGTTTATGAAGAGGAATTCGGATTTTCAAAAGCGCTTTTCTGGTCGCCCGACGGATCAGGACTTGCTTACTACCGCTTCGATGAGAGCAAGGTAAAGGAATATCAGCTTACATATTACGGTGAGCTTTATCCTGAACAAAGCAAATACAAGTATCCAAAAGCCGGGGAAGATAATTCGGTTGTCGGAATCTTTATTTATAATATAAATACCGGGAAGACGACGACTGTGGATATTGGCAAGGAAACCGATATTTATATTCCCAGGATCAAGTGGACAAGCGCTGCCGGGACCCTGGCCCTTTACAGGCTGAACCGCCGCCAGAACTTTCTGGAACTCATGCTTGCCAATGCCTCCGACGGAAAAACCAGGATCATCCTTACCGAGGGAAATAAATATTATATAGACATTACCGATCACTGGCATTTTCTGAAAAATGGGAAGGAATTCCTGATCAGTAGTGAGCGTAATGGCTTCAACCACATTTATTTATACGGGATTGACGGCAAGCTGATCAGGCAGATTACCGATGGAAGCTGGGATGTTGCCAATGTTCAGGGAGTTGATGAAAACAAGCGTCTTGTTTACTTTACTGCGGGATGTTCAAGCCCCATGAACAGGGAGGTGTTTTCGGTTTCCCTTGAGGGGGGAAGACCCGTGCAGCTTTCCGGCCGGGAAGGGACCAATGTGCCTGATTTCAGCACTACTTTCGCTTATTATGTCAATCGTTGGTCGGATATCAACACACCTCCCACGGTCACAATCAATTCTGCGGAAGGGAAGGAAGTGAGGCTGCTCCAGGATAATGCGAAGCTGAAAGATGTGATTAAGGATTATGATTTTACAAAAGCGGAGTTCTTTACTTTCAAGACCGAAAACGGCATCATCCTGAATGCCTGGATGATGAAGCCTTCGGGCTTTGACCCCCTCAGGAAATACCCTGTACTTTTTACTTTGTACGGGGGGCCGGGTTCACAAACAGTCCTGAACAGCTGGGGCTCGGCTTCTTCTTGGAACCAGCTTTTTGCTCAAAAAGACATTATCGTGGTGTCGGTTGACAACCGGGGTACCGGTGCAAGAGGGGAGGAGTTTAAAAAATGCACTTACCTGCAGCTTGGGAAATTTGAGACCATTGACCAGATTGAAGCGGCCAAATACCTGGGTTCCCTGCCTTATATTGATAAGGAAAGGATAGGGATATGGGGATGGAGTTTCGGCGGTTATATGGTGCTTTCTTGCGTGACCAAGGGGGCCGATTATTTTAAAACTGGGGTGGCTGTTGCGCCTGTGACCAACTGGAAGTATTATGATAACATATACACCGAAAGGTATATGCGAACTCCCAAAGAAAACAATTCGGGCTACGAGGACAATTCACCTGTGAATTTTGCCGAAAAGTTCAAGGGCCGCTTGCTGATGATCCACGGCATGGCCGACGACAATGTTCATCCGCAGAACTCATACGATATGATCACAGCCCTGGTTGGGGCGAACAAGCAGTTTGAAATGCAATTGTACCCGAACAGCAACCACGGGATCTATTCAGGGAAAAACACATCCTTCCATCTTTATGAAAGGATGACGGAATTCATTCTGAAGAATCTTTAATTCCTATTGGGAGGGTTTTGTATAGATCTGGCTTGCATCCCGGTACCCGCTTGAGTCAAGGTACCAGTCAGGGAACGAACTGCCTCCCGATTCAGCCCAGTTGCCGAATTTAAGATACCCGTTTATTACCTGTACATTTTCCCAGGTATAATCAAACTTCTTTGCAATGTTGATTGCCCAGGGCAGGTTGTTGGATGATTTATAATATCTCCCTGCCGAAGGATTTGACCTGTCGTCGCCTGTACCGAATAGAGACTGGTTTGCAAGCGAGGTTGGGATATTGTCGGCCAAATGGACTTCCACTCCCCGGTTCTGGTTTACGATGATAAAAGGATTATAAGGGGCTGTGCCCACTGCGGATTCATCTTGGGGATTGGCAAAATGAATCGTCATTTTAATGCTGTCGGTAAGGATATAAGGGATGTTTTTCTGGGTGTTGACAAAGTTCCCGGGAGTAGTGTGAGTTACATTCCCTGAATTGTCAAATACTATGATAACCGCATTGGACTGGGCGTTCTCGGTACCGTTGGAGGCAAGGCCGATATAAGCTTCTTTGAGTGAATATCCGCTTACCGATCCCACTGTGGCGGGGATTAGCTTGTCGAACTGGAAACCAAAGCCATTTTGAAGCATGGCTCCCGCGGCCCTAACATAAAACGAGGGAAGGATATCGACAATTTTATTCTGCGCATTACTTATAATTTTAAAATTATAATCGACAACAAGGTCGTTCATGTCATAATCGCCTTTTGAAGGCCACAGATCCTCAAAAGCAAGGGATCCGAACTGCCCCCTGGCAGGGTAATAGTTTGTGTAGGCCCGGGTCGCGTCATTCGGGAATTCGTCGAGGTTATCGGCTACTCCGTCTCCGTCGGTATCTGGAGGGGCCGGTGAGCCGATTCCTTCAGGATTACAGTTTGAAACGGGAATATAATTGGTTGCCTTGCTGATCTTAACTAAGGTGCCCCCGTTTATAAAATTTGACAGGCTGCCCAGGGCCAGGGTCCCGCTGCTGGTTGCGACTTCTATTGGGCCGTTAACTGTATTTGTACCGGAGATATACCCGTTGCCCGTAATCTTAATGGAGTTTTTGCTTCCCTGACCAAGGACCGGTTTATCCTGGTAGTAATCCACGCAGGATATCATGGATTGGTTCTGAAGGCATATGTTTGAATAGTTTGTAGCATGAAATTCCTGGTCGGTTTTAAAAAAGCCATTATTCCCGGTAATTGTCGAAGAAAAGACATGAGTGTTTGCATGTGAATAAATATAACAATTGTTGGTGACTACCGAGGGGGAGTCAAAATGAAGGTAGTTGTTTACTTCCAGCATTCCGTTATTGATCATTAACGCAAGCACCTTGAAGAAACCCCAGGTGTTAAAGTATCCGTTGTTGGTAAGCTTACCCCCGCTGCCGGTGAGGGTGGCATCGCTTTTTATGATAAAATTCCCGTAATTCTGGATTTCCCCGTAGAAGGAAAATGGGCTCAGAATATTAAAATCACCGGAGTAATTGAATATCTTCGAATTTATTGCCATTGCAAAGCCTCTTATAGTTACATGGCAACCCTGGTAAACGGTGAGGGTTGTGGTGCTGCTCATATACAATGAATCAATGGTGAGGGTTCCTCCACCGCTAACGATGATATTGCAACCTGCCGAGTTTATTTTAATAAACCCCAGGTTGGCAGTGCCGCAAACTTTGAGCGTTCCTGAAGACCAGCTGGTGATGTTGCCGTTATAGGTTCCGGTTACACAATATGTTTTTCCCCCGGTAATCGATACCGGTGCTGAACCAGAGATGGTAACATTACAGCCGGTGCTGCAATCAGGATCTGCAATGGCATTATAATTCTTAAGTAAGGATTTTGTTCCTGTAAATGTATAGGTGATGTTATTGGAGATGCTGACCGGGGCAGTTTGGGTCGAGCCTCCGGATGATGTCAGTTCAAGATAAATTTGCCTGAGGGCTGTTGGGATGCGGAGTATAGTAATAAAGGGGAAGTTATAACCTGCCGATCCGGTGATCAGGATTTTTCCTGTTGCCAGCGGGTCTCCGTCGCAAACCCGAATTCTAGAGAGCGTCCCGATTGCTGAAGGTATATCAACGGCAACCGAAAGAGATACTTCCCTTGAAGTTTCCCAGTTGAAATCTGATGGGACATGTAAATTATCCATTGCGTTCCCTGTGGTTCCGTTGCCCATGTTCTTGTGGCAGGAGTAACAAACAAGTAAAACCGGCACCATCAGCAGCAATTTTGAAAATGTAAGGAAATTTCTCATATATAGTTATTTGTATCCTCTCAAAAAAGCAAGGTAGCCAGTTAATAACTTTCTGATTACTATTTTTTCTTGGCCTCGATCCTGCTAAAGGCACACTATAATTTTGTTTTTACAATAACTGCCGATGAAGGATCCGATCCTGCATATTAATCC
>CAIRDP010000034.1 GCA_903877385.1 uncultured Bacteroidales bacterium | reverse complement strand
AGAGATTGCCCGCTTTTTTCCCATTCATCCACTTTGGCAAACATTGCCGCTGACTTCGGTGTTTTCATGATACCCTGATTTTTTCAGCAAAGGTAAATCAGCAGTACCTAAAGGGAAATATGGGGTTGGTAGGGCGGATACGATTAGGGCGCTTGCCAGGATGAACGAGATCATCATCAGTTCGTTTTGTCCGACGATCCCGAACCATACTCCCATCGCAACAAGGCTCACGCTGCTCACTCCCGCAGCCAGTCCGTCAATCCCGTCGACCAGGTTAAAACAATTGATCAGTCCCACGATGGTGATCAGGGTAATCGTCACACTCCAGAAATAATTGATCTCATAAATCCCCAGGAAACCCTGTAAGCTGGTAAACCTCAGATTGGCCCAGAATATTAATATGAGGGCTAAAACCCTAAGCAGACTCCCACACTCAGGCTATTCGTGTTACCCCCCATGATCCCCGGAACAAACCTCACATCCCCCGCATGCTGGTTATAGGTATACGCGACATTCACTTGAACATTGGTGGTTATAATATAGGTTGCATTCACTCCGATTGTAGTTTGATTGAAGATAAGATTCTGTGATAGCGGATACGTTACGAAATCATCCTTCATATAAACAAATCCTCCTCTTTGTGCCAGGTTATACGAAGCTGATATTTTCATTCCCCTAATCGGCCGGTAATCGAGACTAACATAGATCTCCCAAGCATCTCCCCTTAAGTAATTCCCAAAACTGTAATCATCATTTGCATACAAATGTGCAGGAACGTATTCTTCATAGGTTCCCGGCCTTGTTGTAATGCCTTCAACCGTCAGTGATAGATTCTTTACCGGAAGATCATACAGGCTGAAACCTATTTTCCAGCTTAAAAGGTTATGCTGGTTCGTTTTAAAAAACCTCGCCACCTGCAATTCATCAATCCATAAGCCCAGGTATAAATTCAGATGCTTAATGTTTCGGGAACTGATATCCACAAATAAATGGCCATCATCATTGGTATTGATATTGCTTATAAAACCATTTGATCCTCTCAGGGTTTCATCCAATGATTTATACAAATTAAACGGTATTAAATATCCAACCCTGAACACATCACTCCAGAATATTGAATTTCCAAGGGAAATATCCAAGCCTTTCCAGGGGGTGACAGTGAAAAAATTAGCCGAGAAATACTTTTTACGAAATTTTATTTGCTCTTGACCGGGAGTAAAACTTGACCGGCTGCTGTCGACCACATTGGATTGTAAAAATCCGGTCATACTGTAAAACTCTATCCACTTTGCAGGTTTCAGGTGTAACTGTATATACGGGAATGAAGGTGCATGCCCGCTCATGATATTGCTTCCGTGATTTGCATTGCCCCAGATTGGCCTGTCCTTGTAAATCCCAAAGTCCCCCCAGTTCCATCCCACCGATAATCCTCCCCTCCATTCGGTATTATAAACCGATCCATCTGAATTGTAATTCCACGATTTTCCTTCCTCCATTGTAAGCATCACCGGGTTCACCAGGGATTCGCTTTGATGAACATATTTTCCATTGAAATAATACCCAATGTGTTTTGCCAGGTAACCATAGGCTTCTCCCCCGGCTGAGACTTCTGTGAAAGATCCGTTTTCGTTGAGCATGAATCGGGTTCCGAGCCAGGGACTGACACTAAGCTTGAAAGGGGCGGTGTTTAGTCTGAAGGATAGAGGATTAATGTTAAAAGATGCAAGATGCAAGATGCAAGATGCAGCGTTTCGCGCTGCCGATACTGTATCCTGCATCCTGTATCCTGTATCCTGCATCCTGTATCCTGTATCCTGCATCCTGTATCCCGCATCCTGCATCCCATTTATCAGGTTATTACTAAGACCGGCCTCAAAGGAATAATCTTTCAGATAAAACCTTACCTCATCCAGTTGTCTTTTATTGAGTTTTTGTGCATTTTCGAGGGCCTGGGTGAGTTTATTGGCGATAAATGCCCGGGAGTATGGTTTTACTGCTGAATTGATTGTGATGACTTTTAAAGCGGCTAATTCGTCGAGCAATTCGTAAATGGGATTATTTATGACGGGCTCATAAACAGCTTGGCCAATTGTAACTTCAGCTATAATGAAAAAGATTGCAATACTTAAAAGTCGCTTCATTTAGTTAACCTGAAGTTTTTTAATTAGCTGAATTCAATTGATAAATGCAAAATTTCTTTTACAAAGATATTTATTCAACGCCTCCTTTGGCGTTTCAAACCCGAGGGTTTTTCTGGGTCGATTGTTTAATCGAGCCGCAATCACATCTATGTCATGAGTCATAAGGT